>CAWHPT010000070.1:0-84260 GCA_963831225.1 uncultured Alphaproteobacteria bacterium | reverse complement strand
TGCTGTTATGTATTCTACTGGTTCGGTTGCGTATTGTCTCGAGGAATTGGACCGTTTGGCGGGGGAGCTTGTCAGGGGACGCGGGCGCGACAATCAGCCAGGCGCCTTAGTACCGAGGTTGCGCCAATGCCAGCCGCCCACAGAAACTCGTTGCGCGCCAGGCATTTCGGGCACGGCGCAATGGTTGGCGAGAGGAGTGCTTTGGATCTAGTTCTGAAGTATTCTTGCATCGGCCAGAACAGACGAGACCGCGTCGCATGAAAATTCTCGTCGTCGACGATCATGTCTTGATCCGCGAGGCGTTGCGCGGCGTCCTCAGAGAGCTGAAGGGCGAGGCGACCGTCATCATCGAGGCGCCGGATTCGCGCCAGGCGATGCGGCAGATCGAGCAGAATCGCGACGTGGAGCTGGTCCTGCTCGATCTAGGCTTGCCGGATCGGGACGGTTTCGAAATGCTAGGCGAGCTGGGCGTGCGCTACCCGACCATTTCGGTTGTCGTGCTTTCCGCCTACCACGATCGCGACAGGGTGATGAAAGCCCTCGATCTCGGTGCGCTCGGCTTCATTCCGAAATCGGCGCAGCGTGAAGTCATGCTCAGCGCCTTCAATCTCATTTTCGCGGGCGGCATCTACGTTCCGCCCGAAATTCTCGGTCGCCACGAGCCGGCAGCAGGGCCGGGACAAGCGGCGCCCGCGCCGCCGAACCGGCGCGTCATGGGCCCCGATCTTGGTCTGACCGAACGGCAGATCGAAGTGCTCGCCCTGATGATGCAGGGCAAGAGCAACAAGGCAATCTGCCGTGTGCTCGACCTCGCCGAGCCGACGGTGAAAATTCATGTTTCTGCGATCCTCAAGGCCCTGAAGGTAGCCAACCGCACCGAGGCGGTCATCGCGGCCGGGGCACTGGGTTTCGGCCCCGCAGCAGGACCTCGAATAGATTCAGGGCTCTCGGCGTCTGCGAGGTTTGGCGGGCGAGCATCGTGGGCTCTTCAGGAGCCTGTTCAGCGTAGTCCGCAGCGCCATCGGCGGCACCGGCTTGTGCACCAGCTGGTAACCGCCCGCGCTCGCCTCGCGCAGCCGCTCAGGCCCGGTGTCGCCGCTGATGAGGAAAGCCGGAATTGCAGCGCCCAGCGCGCCGCGCAGGCGCTCGATGGCCTCGATGCCGGTCCTCCCGTCTGCCAGTCGGTAATCGGAAATGATCAGATCGGGCTGCCCGCCCTCTTGGGCCAGCTGCGCGAGCGCGGCAGTGCCCGATGCGCCGGTCACGACACGACAGCCCCAGCTTTGCAGGATTCCTCGCATGCCGTCGAGAACAAGCGCGTCGTCGTCGATCACCACGATCAGTCTTGCCCCTTGCCGGATCGGTGACCGTCGCCGGTGGCTCTACAGCCTCCGCTGTCGCGCGCCGAGCTGCGACCAAAGGCACCGATATGGAAAAGCGCGAACCCTTGCCCGGGCGTGAGGCCAATTCGACCGGATGTCCGAGGAGCTGGCCCAAGCGGTCGACGATCGAGAGTCCGAGGCCGAGCCCGGCGCGGCGATCCGGCTGCCGGCCCCCGAGCTGGTAGAACTCGCCGAAAATGTGCCGCTGCTGATCCTGCGGAATGCCGGGTCCGCTATCCCATACGTCGATGCGCAACCGATTGCCGCGGTGGCGGCAGCCGATCACAACACCGCCGTGCGGCGTGTACCGCACCGCGTTGGATACCAGGTTCAGCACGATTCGTTCGAGCAGAATGAAATCGCTGCGCACCCAGGCGCTGCTCGATACCACCCCCAGGCGCAGCCCCTTCTCACGCGCGGCCTCGGTAAACGTCGTTTCTATCCGCTTGAGCAGACGCTCGACGGGAAACTCGGTCAGATTCGGCTCGAGCACGCCTGCGTCGAGCCGGGACATATCCAGGAGCGCCTCGAACAACTCGTTCATCGCGCTCACGGCGGCGTCGATCCGCGCGATGAGCCGGCTCCGTTCCGCCGGATCTGATTCGTCGCGCAATTGGGCAACGAACAAATTCAACGCATGCAGCGGCTGCCGCAGATCGTGGCTCGCCGCGGCCAGAAAACGCGATTTGGCAAGGTTTGCGATCTCGAGCTGCCGGCTCTTCTCCTGAAGCTCGTCGAACAATCGGGCATTCTCGATTGCGATCACCGCCTGGTCGGCAAAGGTCGCGACCAGCTCGATCTGCTTGTCGTCAAACGGGCGCACAGTGGTCCTGCTCACCAGGATCACACCGATCAGATTGCCCTCGCGCAGAAGGGGCACGCCAAGATGCGTGCGAAAACCGCCCAATCTCTGTGCTTCACGCAAGGTGTATTCCGGGTCGGCAAGAACATCGGGGATTTGAACGGGCTTGCCTTCTAGTTGGATTCGCCCAACGACACTCTGTCTCCCCGGCGGAAACGTAAGGGTTTTTACGTATTCAATGTATTCGGGCGGAAAGCCGTAGCTCGCGGCGCAATAGTAGCCCGCGTCTTTCGGACGGAGAATCTGAGCTTTGTCCGCCTGGCAAAGCCGCGCCGCCAACTCGACGAGCGTATCAAGCACGGTCTGGAGCTCAAAGGTCGAGCGGCTGATGATCTTGAGCACATCGGCGGTGGTGGCCTGCTGTTCCAGCGCCTCGCTCAGCTGGCGCGTGAGGGTCGCTACCTGCTTTTCCAGCTCAGCATGGGATTTCCGCGGTCGGTCTCGAGTTGAGGAGCTGGCCATGTCGACCTCTGTGCGCCACCGGCCCTGCGACGTCGTGCCAAGTGTTGTCGAACCAACCGGAGGAGACATCGGGCAGCTATTCGACCACCTCGTCGGCGCGGCCGAGCAACGCCAGCGGGACCGTCAAGCCAAGCGCCTTGGCGGTCTTGAGGTTGATGACGAACTCGAACTTCGTCGGTTGCTGCACCGGCAGGTCGGCGGGCTTTTCGCCCTTGAGGATGCGCGCGGCAAACAGGCCGACTTGCCGGTAGGAATCGAAAAGGCTCGGTCCGAAGCTTGCCAGGCCTCCGGCATCGGCGAATTCGCGCCATTGATAGATCGCCGGCCAGCCGTGGCGGGTGGCCAGCACGACAATCGGTATTCGCTGGCTGCTAAAGAAGGCGTCGGCAGCGACCAGCAATCCAGCGACGGATTGCTCTGCCAAGGTCGCGAATGCCGCGTCGATCTGCGGCACGGTGCTCGCATAGGCCGGCACCAGTTGGCGCCCGACCGACCGCGCCGCGGTTTCGATGCCCTCGACTTGAATTTGAATATCGGGCCGGCTCGAGTTCAGCAGCACGCCGAGCGGCCCGCCGGATGGCGTCAGTTCATGCAACAGTTCCAGTCGCTTCGGATCGAGCTCGATGGTGAGGGCGGCGACCCCGGTGATGTTGCCGCCGGGCCGGTTGAAACTCGCGACCAGGCCGCTGCGGACCGGGTCGGGTACCGGCGCGAACACGATCGGGATTGTCGTGGTCGCCGCCTTCGCCACCAGCGTAGGCCTGGGACCGCCGGAGGTCACGATGACGGCGGCGGGGATCCCGACCAGCTCGGCGGCCAGCGCCGGCAGCCGCTCGAGCTGGTCGTTCGCATAGCGATATTCCATCCGGACCGTTTGGCCGAGCTCGTATCCGGCCTGCTTCAATCCCAGGTGGATGGCGGCGACCGGGCCGGACGGCGCGTCGGCGGAAGAGGAGGCGAGGAACCCGATCACCGGCATCGCTGGCTGCTGCGCCCGCGCCGCGAGCGGCCACACCGCCGCCGCGCCGCCGAGGAGCGATATGAACTCGCGCCGTTCCAATTGATCGAATTGCATTCGGTCCCTGCCAGCCAGGACGGAAATACAGGATATCGCATTGGCAGGGGTCAGTCAGCGGTATGCTGTTCGCGTCGGCTGCCGGTGAACGACCTCGGGAGACGAGGGGTGCACCGACTGGCCCATTAAACGACCGGCATGAATGCCGTCTCGATATCGCTTTTCCGCCCAAGTCTTGGGTAGAAGTAGGGGTCTGTCAAGGCGGGCGCGTGAATGATGCGCTGGGGGCGAAGCGATTCGCCGGGGTTTGGGGACAAGCCGATTTGACGCGACGACACCGGTCAGCACTTGTTGCTGCGCTCGCTTGCGCGAGCCTGTTCGTGGCGGCCGCACGCGGCGCCAGGCCGCGGCAACGCGCGCCGGCAGCCAAAAGCTCGCCCGCCGCGACGGCCAAAGCCGCGGGCAAGGCCGCGAAGCCCACCGGAAAGAAGGTGGCAAAGGGCAAATCCAAGAAGCAACAAGTCCAAGAACAACAAATCGACCTCTCACAAAACCGTGGTGCCGCAGATACCGCTGGCGCAGGGGCCGCCGCCCCAGACTTCCGACGCCGAGATCGCGCTGGTCAGGAGCGCAATCGACGGCCTGCGCAGCGGCGGCGCCGGCAAGGCGACCAGCGTCCAGGCCACCATCTCGGACCCGGCGGCGCGCAAGCTCGTCGAATGGATCATCCTGCGCAGCGACCACAACGGCGCCAACAGCACGCGCTACCTCGCCTTTATCGCCGCCAATCCGAGCTGGCCGAGCCTCGCAATGTTTCGCCGCCGCGCCGAGGCGATGCTTTGGGTCGAGAATGTCAAGCCGACGCAAGCCCTGAGCTTCTTCAACGGCTCGCCGCCGCAGTCGGGCATGGGCCGCCTGGTGCTGGCGCGCGCGCTCCTCGCGCAGGGCGACAGCGAAGGCGCGAGCGCGCAGGTGCGCGAGGCCTGGCGCAACGATCCGTTGTCCGCCGATGTCGAGAAGCAGGTGCTCGAGCGCTATTCCGAGTTCCTGAGTCCGCGCCGATCACAAGGCGCGCATGGAGAAGAGACTTTTCGCCGCCGACAACGAAGCCGCGATGCGGGCGGCGCGCCGGCTGGGGGGCGCCGACGTTGCGATCGCGCAGGCGCGCATCGCGCTCAACCGCAAGGGCGGCAATGGCAAGAAACGCCATGCCAATGCCAAGAAGCTGCTCGACGCCGTGCCGGCGGAAGCACGCCACGACCCCGGCTATATCTTCGCGCACGTGCACGTTCTGCGCCACGCCGACAAGTTCGCCGAAGCCGCGCGGGTGATGCTGTCCGCGCCCCGCGACCTTGCCCAGATCCACGATCCGGAGGAGTGGTGGGTCGAGAGGCGGATCATGTCGCGCAAGCTTCTCGATCTCGGCGATGCCCGCTCTGCCTATCTGGTGGTGGCGGACGCGGCCGAGCCGACCAAGGAAAACTCCCGGGTCGAGCGCCATTTCATGGCGGGCTGGATCGCGCTGCGTTTTCTCGATGATCCGGCCACGGCCGCGACTCACTTCGCCCGCATCCAGGACGTGAGCAGCCATCCGACGTCGCAGGCGCGGTCCCATTACTGGCTCGGGCGCGTGGCGGAAGCTTCGCACCGGCCGGATCAGGCGCGCGCCGAGTACCAGGCGGCGGCGGGCGCTTCGGCCGCCTATTACGGGCAGCTTGCACGCGCGCGTCTCGGGCTTGGAGCGCTCGCGCTGGCAGCGCCGCCGGCGACGCCCGACAAGCGCGCCGAGGCGGAGCGGCTGGAGCTCGTTCGCGCGCTGGAGATCCTCTACGCGCTCAACGAGCGCGCCCTGGTCATCGCGCTGATGGCCGGCATCGGCGACACGCTCGACGACGTCGGTACGCTCTCCGCGCTCGGCGAATTGGCGGAGCAGCATCAGGACGCACGCGGGATGCTGCACCTCGGCAAGGCCGCCCTGGCGCGCGGCTTGCCGCTCGACTACTACGCGTTTCCGACCGTCGGCGTGCCGCGCTATTCGCCGATCGGCCCCGGTATCGACAACGCGATGCTGTTTGCCATCATTCGCCAGGAGAGCGCGTTCAATCCGGCCGATTGGTCGCACGCCCAGGCGATGGGTCTGATGCAGGTGACGCCGGACGCCGGACGGGATACCTGCAAGCGCTTCAGCTGTACCTACGACGTCAAACGCCTCAAGAACGACATCCCCTACAACCTTCAAGTCGGCGCCGCCGAGCTCGGCGGCTTGATGCAGGACTATCGCGGCAACCACATCCTGGCGTTCGCGGCCTACAATGCCGGGCGCGGGCGCGTGCGCGATTGGATCGCGCGCTTCGGCGATCCGCGCGATCCGAAGGTCGATCCCATCGACTGGGTCGAGCGCATCCCGTTCATGGAAACCCGCAACTACGTGCAGCGCGTGATGGAGAACCTGCAGGTCTATCGCACGCGCTTCGGCAACGACGCGCCGCTCACCATCGATGCCGACCTTCGACGCGGCGCGGTGGCCAACTAGCCAGTTTTCCCTTCCGGCAAGCGCAACGACGTCTGTTCTTTGGATTATCCTTCACGAATGCCACGACGACCCGACCTTGATGGCAATCACGGAACAGTCCTTTGCATTTCGCGGGATCAAATTTGGTGGCGCGGCCTCATTTATAACGCGACGGCCGGGAAGCCCAGGTGTAGGTTCCCGCATTGTGATCGATTGACGCATTGGGGGCTCCTCTGATGGGGAAATCAGACGAGTATCGGCGCTACGCTGCCGAGTGCTTGGAGGTTGCGAAACTTTCCGCACCCCAGAGGCCCGGGCTGCCTTGCTGCTCATGGCGCAAGTCTGGTCTCGCTTAGGAGACCGAGAAGAGGCTCCGTCGGTCCCCGCCGGAGACGATGGCTATTTCGGGCGCTGAGGACTTTCCTCCTCGGCAAGCTTCCTCCAAGCTTCGGCCATTCGTTCGAGAACTCTACGGTCACGCTCCGTTTCCGCCTGTTGGATCAAACGGTCGCACAGCTCCGCAAACCGCCGGTAATCCGTTGAGGTTTGTAACGTTTGCATATTGGCTAACGCATCCTCTTGTTAGCCGTTCCGTGTGAAAATACGTCATGTGCTTGGAACCCGCCGTCATCTAGGCGGCTGTGGTCCTACTATTGGGCAGCAGGTCACGTTTCCGAGATTCACGGCTCGTGACCAGCCGATGACCCGCGGCTGGGGATGGATGAACACATAGAGGCCGAGGTCGGCCGCAGCCTTCCAGAATGGGCGCAAGCCTTCAGCATCAAGTGTCTGCGTCTGGAATTCGGAAGCGATGACCACGCCGGGAAAGCCGAGCTCGATGGCGCAGCGCTTGAGCTCGGAAACCGCACACCGTGGATCGAGCGCCGGGACATGCGCGAGGCCGATGAAGCGGCCGGGATAGTCCCGTTCCGCCTGATGCATGCGGTCATTGATCAGGCGGCAGGTGGGAAGGTCCGGCTGATCAAAGCCCGCGCCACAATGGGCCTACTGGAAAATCTCGTTGAACCGCCGCTTGATGCGCGGCGTTTCCTTCTCGATGTAGTCGTAGTCGACCGCGATGATCTTGAGGCTGTCGAGAGCGGGCGAGCCTTGCGGCGCGGCGATGTCGGTGCGCGCGGCATAGCCGCCGTCCGCGGGGAAGATCTTCTGCACGCTATCGCCGATCATGAACTCGGCGAACAGCTTGGCGGCGTTCGGGTTGGGCGAGCCCTTCACCACCGCGGTCGGCGAGGGAATGACGAACACGCCGTCGGTCGGATAGAGCGTCTTGATCGGGTGGCCCTCCTTGCGGTCGTCGGCGGCGTAGGAATCGAGCGCGCCGACCGCGATCAGCCGCTCGCCGCGCTTGAGCATGTCGGAGACCTGCTGATTGCCCTGCACGATCATGATGTCGTTCGCGCGCAGCTTCTCGTAGAAGCCCCAGCCGCGCTCCTTCGACATCATGCCGACCACCGAGACCTGCAGCGAGGTGAACGACGGGTCGGTCATCACCAGCTTGCCCTTGTATTTCGCGTCGGGGAGGTCGTCCCAGGTCTTGGGCTCGTCGGCGGCCGCGACCTTGTCGGTGCGCACGTAGATGCGTCATCATGTTGAGCCGCTGGGCGACGAACAGCCCGTCCGGATCCTTGGCCGCGTCCGGCACCTTGTCGAAGTTCTTCGGCTTGAAGGCGACGAACACGCCCTTCTTGCCGAGCGCCGTTGGCGGCGGCCGGATCGGAGGTGGTCAGCACGTCGGCGGCGACCCGGCCGGCATCCATCTCCTGCTGAAACCGGCGCAGGATCGCCGAGCCGCCGGAGCGGAACATCTCGACCTTGATGCCGGTCTCCTTCTCGAACAGCTTCGACGATCTTCTGCGCCCTGCTCGATCGGCGTCGAGGTGTACCAGACGACCTTGCCTTCGGCCTTGGCCTTGGCGACGTCGACGGCATCCTGCGCGTGCGGCGGGAGCCGAGCAAGCGTCGTGCAGACGGCCGAGCGATGCCGCGCAGTGCAACATGCCGATGTCGTGCGCGATGTTTCCGTCCGTTCGTTGTTCATTGGCGGTGCCGTCGCGCCAGCGGTTCTGCCGCTCAATGGCTCGCCCGCGATAGACCGGCTCCGGCTGCGTGAAGAAGCTGCAGGATGTGATAGACAGATCGCGTAGTTCTTCTGCTGGAACGAGGCGTGCGAGATGCCGGGCATCACGGCGAACTGCTTGTCCGGGATTGGGCAGCCGCTCGAAGAACTCGATCAGGTCGTCGAAGCTCGCGATGCCGTCCCACTGGCCGCGCATGATGATGGTCGGCACCGTGATCTTCGCCGGGTCGACCACCGGCAGCTTCGAGCACATGTCGACGTAGGTGCCGGTCGGCACCGAATCGTCGAGCGCCAGGATCGCGTCGGCGAAGGCCTCGATGACGTTGTCGTCGGCGGTGCCGGGATGGTCGCGCTTGAAGATGCGAGTGCACGAAGGCGCGGTCGATCGGCCGGCGGTTCTTGGCCTGGAACTCCGGCAGCCTCTTGCTGCGCTCGGCCAGCGTCGGGCTGCCCTCGCCGGTCCAGACGAAGGCGTCGAGCGCGAGCCGCTTCACCCGCTCGGGATGGCGCTGCGGCGAACAGCGCGGCGCGCAGCGCGCCCGAGGAGATGCCGTAGACCAGCAGCGGCCCGGCGCTCGCGCGTCTTCAGGATGTAGCTGCGAGGCGGCGGCGCAGGTCGTCGGCGCCGTTGGCGATGTCGGAGTTGATGTCGCGCTTCTTGTCGGAGCGGCCGTAGCCCTCCATGTCGACGCACCAGGTGTCGAAGCCGCGCTCGGCGAACCAGTCCATCACCGAGGAGTCCGGCCGGCCCGGCACCTGCAGGTCGAAGGTCGGCTGCGAGGCCATCGACGAGCCGTGCACGAACAGCATCGGTGCCGGCTTGCTCGGCGCGACCGGCGCGCGCTTCTCCCACAGGAACAGCTGCACGTCGCCCTTGTTGGTCCAGTGCTCCTCGCCCCGTGACTGCGACGTCGGCATCGGCTTGTTCATGCGTCTACTCCTTGACGTTCATGCGACGCTGTCATCGGCGTGCCGCGCTGCGGAACACGCTGCACTGGCTCGGCGTCGATCTCGACCGCGACCGCTCGCCGACCGCGAACTGCTGCGGCGGATGGGTCTGCACGCGCAGCACCTGGCCCGACGTCGAGCGTCGCATAATACTCGCTGATGTTGCCGAGGAAGGTGCGCTCGCGTGATCGTCGCGCGCGGCTGCCGCTGGCCGGCGCCGGCCGTGCCGCGCAGGCGGATGTTCTCCGGCCGGATCGCGACCTCGACGCTGTCGCCCGGCCGATGCCCGTCGGCAGCGGCGACATCGAGCCGCGAGCCCGCGGCCGACCTCGACCGTGCCGCCTGCCGTTGCTGGCGTCGCGCACCTTGCCGGGCACGCAGGTTCACCAGCCCCATGAAGTCGGCGACCATGCGGTTGGCCGGCCGCGCATAGACCTCGTGCGGCGTGCCGAATTGCTGCAGCCGGCCGCCGTGCATCACGGCGATCTGGTCGGACAGCGCCAGCGCCTCGGCCTGGTCGTGGGTGACATAGACGAAGGTGATGCCGGTGCGGCGCTGCAGCTGCTTCAGCTCGCCGCGCATGCGCTCGCGCAGCTTGGCGTCGAGGTTGCGACAGCGGCTCGTCGAGCAGCAGGATCTCCGGCTCGACCACGAGGCTGCGCGCGAGCGCGACGCGCTGCTGCTGGCCGCCGCGACAGCTCGTTCGGATAGCGGTCCTCGAGGCCGGTGAGATTGACCAGCGCCAGCGTCTCCTCGACCTTGCTCGCGCGCCTCGGCCGCCGGCACCTTGCGCAGCTTCAGGCCGAACACGACGTTCTCGAACACGGTCTTGTGCGGCCACACCGCGTAGTTCTGGAACACCATGCCCATGCCGCGCTCCTCCGGCGGCACCACGCTGCCGGGCGACGAGAGCAGCCGGCCGTCGACGTGGATGGTGCCGGCGTCGGGCGCGATGTAGCCGGCGATCAGCCGCAGCGTCGTGGTCTTGCCGCAGCCGCTCGGCCCGAGCAGCGTGACGAACTGGTTGTCCTTGATGTCGAGGTCGAGGTCGGCGACCGCCGCGAGGCGCGTCGTCGCCGCGCGTGAAGCTCTTGGACAGGCCGCGTGATGCGTGATCCCAGCCATCAGGCCGACGCTCCTGCCCGCTGCGCGCCGGCGCGGCCGCGCGATGCCGCCGCCGCCGAGCCTGTTGGCGAGCCAGATCGCGGCGCCGATGATGACCATGTTGACCATGGCGAGCGCCGCCACCGGCTCGATGTAGCCGGTCTCGTAGAGGTTGTAGACCGCGACCGCGAGCGTGATCGAGCTCGAGCGAGAACAGCAGGATCGAGGCGCGACAGCTCCTGGATCACCGGCACGAACACCAGCAGCCAGCCGGCGAACAGGCCGGGCCGGATCAGCGGCAGCGTGATCTCGCGCATGGTCGTGCGCCCACGAGGCGCCGAGGATCTGCGCGCTCTCCTCCAGCGACGGATCGATCTGGCGCAGCGAGGCGTTGGCCGCGCGCACGCCGAGCGGAATGTAGCGGCCGACATAGGCGAGCAGCAGGATCGCCAGCGTGCCGTAGAGCGCGAGCGGCATGGCGAGCCAGAACTGGATCAGCGCCACCGCCATGACGATGCCGGGCAGGCCGAGCGGGATCAGCGCGGCGTAGTCGAGCAGCTTGCGGCCCGGGATGCGTGGTGCGCAGGTCGATCCAGCCGATCACGGCGCCGAGCAGCACCGCGATGGTGGCGGCGACCGTCGCGAGCAGCAGGCTGTTGAGGATCGCGCGCTGGGTGACGTTGTATTCGAACAGGATGAACTTGTAGTTGGCGAGCGTCAGGCCCTTCCAGAAGTCGAGGCCCCAGGACTTCGAGAACGACACCGCGATCAGCGTCGCATAGGGCAGCACGATCGCGACGATGAACACCAGCACGCAGAAGCCGAACAGCACCCAGCGCACCGGGCCGAGCGTCGATCAGCTGCGGCCGCGCGCCCTTGCCGCCGAGCGTCACGTAGGAGCGCCGCGCCAGGAACGCGCGCTGCAGGTAGAGCGCGACCACGGTGATGAGCGACGAACACCAGCGACAGCGCCGAGGCGAGCCCGTATTCCGGCGGATAGTCGAACAGCGCGTAGATGCGCGTCGGCAGCGTGACGATGCGGCCGGGCAGGCCGATGATCGCCTGCGAGCCGAACAGCGCGATGGCGTTGACGAAGGCGAGCAGCGTGCCCGACAGGATCGCCGGCGCGACCAGCGGCGCGGTGATCGACAGCGCGGTGCGCAGCTTGCTGGCGCCGAGGATCTGCGCCGCCTCCTCGTAGGAGGCGTCGACCGATTGCAGCGCGCTCGAGGCCAGCAGATAGACGAACGGGAAGGTGTGCAGCACCGTGACCAGCACCAGGCCCGCTCATGGAGAAGACGTTGAAGGTGAGCCACGGCAGCCCGGCGACGTCGCGCATGAGCACGTTGATCAGCCCGGCATTGGGGCTGAACAGGTAGACGAAGGCGATGGCGGTGAGGAACGGCGGCGAGAGATAGGACAGCGTCGCGGTGATCTGGATCAGCGGCTTGCCCGGCACGTTGGTGCGGCTCACCGCCCAGGCCAGCGGCAGCGCCGATCAGCAGGCTGAACAGCCCGGTCCAGGCGCCGAGGATGAGCGAGTTCTTCAGCGCGGTGACGATAGAGCCGGCCGGTGAGCACCTCGGCGAAATGGTCGAGGCTCAGCCCCTGCTCGCCGCGCACGCTGCCGAACAGCAGCGACAGCAGCGGCAGCACGACCAGCACGATGAGCGCGACGATGGCGCCGCCCATCACGACGTGCTCGAGCCGGAGCCGCGCGCGCAGCGGCGCCCGCGCAAGCGGAGGATGCAGCGTGGCCCTCACGACGTCGGTGGTCATTGCGCTCGTTTCCGCCCCACGCGCACTGCAACATCGGACCCTCTCTCAACCTAAGCACAGCACTTGTGCAATGTCGTCCAATTCTGCGCGTGAAATGTCACCGAGAATCGCTTTCGCGAGCCGCGCCGCCGATCGGCTCCTCGAGGATTGGAACCGGGCAATCAGCCCAACGACCAAAATGATCGAGTCAACGGTGAACTCTCGGGCAAACGCGACCACCTCGGGGAGGGTTGCCGCTGAGCGGATTGCGCGCTCGACTTCTCGGTCGAGCACTGAAAGATCCCCAGCCTGCAACCGCTGAGGCGCAGCATCCCAATCGATCTTTGCACCTAGGCGGGATAGATCAACGCGGGATAGATCAACGCGCTGAGAGCTCGATCGATGGGCGGCGAGGGTTCAAGCGCACGGCGCTCCGCGAAAAATATCAAATCATTCGCTTCTTGGCTCAGTGCCATCGAAGCCACCGATATCCCAGCACTCAGCCGGGGAGCGGGAAGCGCAACCTTTCGGGTGGCGGGAATGCCCTCCTGAACGTCCGCGGCCTCATCGACGAGCACGAGGCTGGTGAGATGGGTGACCAAGCCCTCGGCCTCGGCCAGCTGTGCCGCGTTCTCGATTTCGAGGGCGGGAAGGGCAAAGCTTGCCGCCAGAGCCGCCACAGCCCGCATCTCGGCCGATTGTTCAGTCGATCCGTCAGCTTCCTGCCACGTCGCCGTGAGCGTCATTCCGGCGCGGCGAACCGAGACGTGCTGCGGCTCGCCGGAAATTGGGCTGACCGCATGATGCCTGGTACGGAGTGACCGCAGCGCGGCTGCGAGAACCTCCGTCAGATCGGCTCCGGCCGATACGAAAATCTCACCTCCGGTCAAGGCCGCAAGATGCCCGACATTGGCCTCGAGGCTGTCCTCGCCGACGAGCACGACGGAAAAGCGCCGACCGGTCCGCGCCAAGGCTTGTACCTCCAAGGCGTGGCTCTTCCCATCGGTGACGAGAAGCACGTCACGTGCTTTGGATTGAGCCGTGACGCCGGCGAGCGCAGCCCCGATCTCGGTCCCGCCCGCGGGACCGCTCGAGCCTTCCAATGATTGATTGGAGGCCGTTGCCGCCCCGCGCCACTCCGACGCGGCGGTGCGCATTGTCGAACTCCCACAGATCGATCATGTCCGACGGGGTGAGACGGGCCGCAATCGTCTGCAGGCCGGCCAAGACGGCTTGATGCTTGGTCAGGGCCCGATGATCCGCCGAGCAGATTTCTCCCATTGATCCCGAGTGGTCGATCACCACTGCTACATCGACGTCGGCATCCCCGACGGAGCTCGGTTCGATGCGAAGGACGACCTGTCGACCGTCTGCTGCTCGACCACGCAAATCTTCGCTGGTCCAGCCGTTGACCTCCAAATCGATCGGCGCGTCGAGCGGGACCTGGGCTCGGCCGTCGTCGAGGTGCCCACCGAGCAGATTTACTTTACCGTTGCGGCATTGAACCGTGAGCTCGGCTGTCGGTGCGGGGCCCCCGTAAGTGAGATCGTCGGAGTCCGGCAGGCCGGAGCGGCCGTAGATATCCCCGACAGTGAGAGGAATTCTGATCTGACCACGGCCATTCAAATTTGTCAGCGTCATTGCCCAGGTCGCCGACACCTCGATCTCGACACCAGGCGGTACCTGCCCGACCGACAGCATATGCACGCCGCGCAACACTTCCTCATGCAGGACAGCAGTCTTTCCGCGCTCGACAGCGTCCTCATAGGCCTCGCGGGCTTGGCTCTTGCGTTGAGCGCGAGCTTTGAGAACACGTCCCGCAATCCGCGCTTCCAGGTCGAAAAGTACGGCATGGACAGGCACGGGAAACGTGATCGTCGCCTCGATGCTGGTCTCTTCGGCGTTCTTGAAGAGCCGGGTTGCCGAAACCGTCGCCAACCCGTGACTTAGATCCACGTGGAAGCGGGTCGCAACAAGCGGGATCGGACGCTTCGTGCCCGAGACGAATCCACCGGCCACGAGGGCGTGAAGGGGATCAACGACGATTTGCGGCGCAGTCATGCTCATGGCTGGTGTCCTTTAGGAGTTGGTCGGCAAGGAGAGTCTTGATGCGATCGATCAGAAGGCCAGTGTCCGCCCCGCTGCCCAAGAGATCGGGATCGATGACGAGTGTGATGCCGGGCGCCACCGGAAACGGGACGCCCTGGCCGCCTTCGAGGAGCAGCTTGATGGCCGCTGGCGGAAAGCCGAGTTGACGAAGCCGCGTGTAGCGGCGGATAGCCGCGATGTGATCGTCACCGTATTCGGCGTTGGAGCGGCCGCCATGAGGGGCCGGCATGAAGCCCTCCGCGACCAGATAACGAACCTGTCGCTCGGGGATGCCGGTGAGAGCAGTAAGCTTGCGAATGTTCATGGCGCGGGCTCTTTCGACAAACAATATGTCGAAAGAGGCCGCGAGTCAAGTCTTTTTACATGTTTTTTGTCAAAAGGGCAAACAGGCGATTCCAAGCCAGGCTGGACAGCTCCGCCCAGGCGCCGGCGAAGGGCTCGAAGCGAAAGCGCACGACGTGGCGCCCGCGCGGCACGGTGACGGCGCGGAAGATGACATTGGCCTCGAGCATCTCCGCCTCGTTGCCATCGACGCTCACCCGCCACCAGGGATGCCAGACATCGTTGAGCAGCAGGATGCCGCCGCCCGGCGCCTCGACCTCGACGTCGACCTCGGTGTTGGCGTAGCGCAGCAGGCGGGCGCTGCCGCCCATGCCGAGCGCGGCGCTGGGCGAGAAGCCGGTTGGCGGCTTCTTGAGCAGCACGGTCCGGCGCGGATCGATGCCTGGCCAGCCGCTGCGCAAGAGCTCGTCGAAATCGGCGAGCCGCCAGTCGCGAAGCAGCATCACGCGCGGCAGCGCACGCGGATTCTCATAGATATAAGCCTCTGGCGTGCGTGCGACGAGATTGAGATCGCCGGGCTGGAGCGATGAATCGATCTGCTCGGCTGGAACGCCGCTGGCGATGAAGCGCACGCCGAGCAGATCCGCGAATGCCGAACGGTAGGACGGATAGAGCGGTGAAAATTGACGCTGCGACGGGAGCGCAACGGTGTCCCCGGCATGGGTCGCCTGCTTGAACCAGCGCAGCCGCAGCGGATTGTGCCCGAATACGTGGTCGAACCCCTGCACCAATGCAAGGTTCGGCCAGTGGTAGCCGATGCCGATCAGCTCGACGCGGTCGCGCCGGTCGGGTGTCGCGGCGCGGGCGAGCCCGGACTTGATGAGCCGCACGGTCTCGTTGCTGCTGTCCGGGGAAAGCGCCTCGAACTGCACCGGCGGCAGGGCCGTCGAGTTGTGCGGAGCATTGTTCCAGGCGAGGTCCGTCGCCATGAACGCCGCGATCAACCCGGCCGCCGCGAGCGGCCGCCGTGCGTCCAATCGGCGCGCCAGGATGAGCACGACGATGGCGGCAACGGTGAAGACGATCGCAGTCATGATGGGAACGAGCACCGCCCGGATGCCGACCACCGAGTGAGCGAGCGCCATGGCGGCGGCGATCAGCACTATCGGGCAAGCGATCTCGAGCGCACGCGTGCTGCCGGGTTGCCCGCGGCACGCTGCCGCTGAGCCAGCGATGCACGAGGTAGCCGGCGATAAAGGCGAAGAGGGCGACCAGCACGAAGCTCGCATCGGCCGCCCGGCGATAGCGCGCCACCCCCGGCAACAGATCGTACATCAGGTGGAAAGCCGGGGTGTAGTCGCCGAGCGCGTAAAGCAGCATGAGCGCGGCCGCGATGGTGAAGAAGCGTATTTCGCTCACCCAGGCGAGGCCGCGAATGAGCCCGAATGACACGACGACGGCAAAGGTCAGCGCACCGGCATAAAGCAGGCCCATGTTCTGCGAGAGGTAAAGGCCGGGCCATCCCCAGGCCGCATCCCAGATCGAGCTCTGCGGCACCCAATATTCGATGTGCGGGTCCATGGCGCCGTAGAGATCGGCGAAGGCGAGCTGCAGGAGATGGACCGGATGCAGCGAGCCGGCCGCCGCCGATGCGTAGCCGATCTCGGGCCGGTTGGAGCGGGCCGCGAGCAGCGTGGTCATGATGATCGGAACGGCGGCAACCAGCGTGGCGCTCACGCCGGCCGCGGCGAGCGGCGCGAGGCTCGCGCGCATGCGTGCAAGCGGATCCATGCCGGCGAGCCAGTGCGCGAGCACGAAGCCGGCGAGCACGTAAAGCGACAGCAAGGCGACCTGGTCGCGGCCGATCGCCATCAGCCCCGCGAGCGCACCCGCCGCCAGCCCCGCTCGCCACGACGACCGCTCGACGGCTCGCGCCACCAGCCAGAGGACCAGCGGCAGGTAAGCGAGGCTGATCACCTGGACGGTGTGCTGGATGCGCGCACTGGCGGCGCCGCCGAACGCGAAGGCCAGCGCCGCCACCAGCGCCCCGCCGGCATGCCAGCCGCGGTCGTGAAAGAACAGGATGATGCCGAGCCCGCCGAGGAACAGGTAGATGAATGTCACGACATCGAAGGCGCGCAGGCTGATTGCCGGATCGAGGGCGGCGAGCACGACATGCAGCGGTGAGAACAGAAGCGATTGCGGATCGGAAATTTCAGGCCAGCCGGCGAAAACATTCGGCGACCACCACGGCCATTCGCCGCGCGCGAGCGAGCTCGCAAGGAACTGCACCGGGGGAAAGAACTGCGACTTCGCGTCCCAGGGGATGGTCACTGCGCCGGAGAGCCATGGCCATGCCGGCAGCAGAAAGGCCAGTGCAAAGATCGCGACCGTGGTCAACGGCGTAACGCGCGGGGATCCGTCGGCGGAGCCGGGCCGCTGCCGAGCCGCGCCGATCCATGATTGCAGGCGCTCCGGACCGGCGCCTTCGATTGTCCCGGGCCGCGCACGACCTCGTTCACGGCCGTTGCCGGCAGCTCCATGCTCAGCCCCATCGCCTTGTTCCACGCCATCCGTCCCGCCGAGCGTAACCGATCTCGCAGCGCGGCGTCATCGGTGGATCGCCACGCTGCCGCGCCCTATCATGTGATGACCGGACCGGAGCGAACCCATGACGACACCCATGCTGCCACGCGAACGCTGTGACTTCTCCGCGATCGTCGATCGACCCCCGCTCGAGCTGCCGGGTGATGCCCGGCTCGTGTTCTGGACCATCGTCAATTACGAGGTATGGGACATCGGCCGGCCGATGCCGCGCCAGGTGCTGCCTGCCCCGACCGGCGTCCCGCTGCTTCCAGACGTGCCGCATTGGAGCTGGCACGAATACGGCATGCGGGTCGGCGCGTGGCGTTTCTTCGAGCTCTACGAGAAGCTCGGGATCAGACCGACGCTCGCGATCAATGCCCGCACCTGCGAGGACTACGCGCGCGTCGCCGAGGAAGCAAAGCGCCTCGGCTGGGAGTTCATGGGGCATGCCTACGACCAGATCCCGATTCACAAGGTCGAGGATCAGGCCGGCATGATCGGCCGTTCGATGGACATCCTCGAGCGCTTCAGCGGCAAGCGCCCGGTCGGCTGGCTCGGCCCCGGCCTCACGCAGACTTTGGACACGCCGGAGCTCCTCGTGGATGCCGGCGTGAAATATATCGGCGATTGGGTCTACGATGACGAGCCCACCACGATCCGCACCGGCAAAGGGCCGCTCGTGACCCTGCCCTATACGGTCGAGATCAACGACATCGGGATGATGATCGTGCAGCACCACGAAAGCGGCTATCTCGCCCGGCGCGCGATCGACCAGTTCGAGCGCCTCCATGCCGAGGGAAAGAAGCGCGCCAAGATCATGGCGCTGGCGATCCATCCCTATATCAGCGGCCAGCCGCACCGCATCAAATATCTCGAAGCGATCTACGACCATGTCAGCCGCTTCGAGGGCGTGCTGCATTGGAACGGCGCCGAGATCCTCGACTGGTATCTGTCGCTCGCGAAGCAGGGAAAGAGCGGCATTGCGGCCAGCTGATACACTCTATCGTTAAATCGCGAGGCGCATATCCTCGCGTTTGCGGCGTTTTTCCACGCCGTGCGGTCTCCACTTCGCCGCAAAAGGCGGCCAGCAAGCTCGACCGGAGGCCGAGCGGGCCGAAGCTGTCCGGAATTTAATGGGGTCGCTTCCCGCCGGGCTGATAGCATGCGGTCAATGCAGACGGGCGGCTGGGGAAAGCATGCGTCGGGTTGACGCTCATGCCCCGTTTCACGGGTGTGGCAGGCGTTGAAAGTCGGTCCCATGCTCGACGGGTTGCGCACGCATGCTCTGGCGAGCCGAGCCGGGAGCCTGCGCCCCTTCTTTGTCGTGTTTTCGGGATTATCTCTCGTGCAGATGCTCTCCGGGTGCATTTTCAGCT
This sequence comes from uncultured Alphaproteobacteria bacterium, assembly GCA_963831225.1. Lineage (GTDB taxonomy): Bacteria > Pseudomonadota > Alphaproteobacteria > Rhizobiales > Xanthobacteraceae > VAZQ01. The sequence continues at coordinate 65,766 of CAWHPT010000070.1, read as the reverse complement.
CCGAGCGGCCGGACCTCGTCCTCGACGTGCCGCCGGCCTATCGGGCTGCGCGCGGAAATGCCGAGGCGGCCCGTCCGGCGCTCGACTGGTGGCGCGGCTTTCGCTCGCGCGAGCTCACCAACCTGATCGAGGAGGCGCAAACCGCCAATCTCGATATCGGCGCCGCCATCGGGCGCATCATGCAGGCCGACGCGCAAAGCAAGATCGTCGGCGCGCCGCTGCTCCCGACGCTGGATTTCGCCGGCCGAGCAACGCGCTCGAAACCGCCCGGCGGCGTCGAGCGGGACAATTTCCGGGTCGCGCTCGATGCCGCCTATGAGATCGATTTCTGGGGCAAGAACCGCGCGGCATCGCGTGCTGCGCAGGAAATCGCGGTCGTCACCCGCTTCGACAAGGAAGTCGTCGTTCTCTCCACGATCGCGAGCGTCGGCACCGCCTATTTCCTGGTGCTGTCCTCGCAGGATCGGCTGCGCATCGCCCGCCAGAACATCGCTGCCGCCAACCGCGTTCTCACCCTGATCAAGCAGCGTGCCGATGCCGGCACGGCCTCCGCGCTCGACGTCGCACAGCAGGAAAGCCTGGTCGCGACGCTGCGCGCCGCCATCCCGCCGCTCGATCAGATCCTGCGCCAGAGCATCGCGGTGCTCGCGGTGCTGATCGGCCGCGCGCCGGCGGATCTGAAGGTGAAGGGCGGCAGCCTCTACGGCTTGACGATCCCACGGGTGACGCCCGGCCTGCCCTCGGAGCTCTTGTTCCAGCGTCCCGACATCCGCGCCGCCGAGGCCAATCTCGCGTCCGCCGATGCCAGCGTGGAATCCGCCCGCGCCGCCTTCTTTCCCAGCATCTCGCTGACCGGCCAAGGCGGCTACGAGAGCTCGGTGCTCAAGCTGCTGTTCACGCCACAGACCGCATTCTACAATCTCGCGGTCAACATCGCGCAACCGCTGCTCGACGGATTCCGGCTCGAAGGCCAGCTGGAATTTACCAAGGGCCGGCAATTCGAGCTGCTCAAGCTCTATTGCCAGACCATCCTCGCCGGCTTTCGCGACGTCGAGATCGCGCTCATCGCCATCGCCGATAGCACCGAGCGTGAACGCCTGCAGCGCGTCGTGGTCATGAGCTCGCGCCGCGCCTTCGAGCTCGCCGAAACGAGGCTGCGCGAGGGCGTCATCGATCTGGTCACGGTGCTGCAGACGCAGCAGACCCTGTTCGTGGCCGAAGACAATCTCGTGATCGCGCGTCTTGCAAGGTTGCAAGCGGTGTTGAGTCTGTTTCAGGCGCTCGGCGGCAGCTGGCTGCCACTCGGCGTGGGGGCCGGTGCGAACGTGACGCAATGATGCTCATGCGGCGCCTCATCGCCTTCCTCATTGCCGGTCTCGTCGTCGCGGCAGTGGTCGGCGTCTACTACATGCCGCAGTGGCAGCAGACGCAGGCCGCGACCAAAGGCGGCCGCCGCGGCGGCGGCGGACCGTCGACCGAGCCGGTGCCGGTGCTGGCGATCGTCGCGCGTGCCGCCGACGTCCCGGTCTATCTCGACGGAGTCGGCACCGCGCGGGCGCTCAACACCGTGACCGTCCGTCCGCAGGTCGACGGCAAGCTCATCAACATTTCCTTCACCGAAGGCCAGGACGTCCCCAAGGGCTTCGTGCTCGCAAAGATCGATCCCACCACCTATCAGGCGCAGTACGACCAGACGGTTGCGAAGAAGGCGCAGGACGAGGCGCAACTCGCCAATGCCAGGCTCGATCTCGAGCGCTACACGCGGCTGGCCCAGACCAACGCAATCAACAAGCAGCAGCTGGACACGCAGAGGGCGCTGGTCAAGCAGCTCGAAGCGCAGGTCAATGCCGACAAGGCGGCGATCGACAATGCCCGCGCCATCCTGTCCTACACCGACATCGTCGCGCCGATCGGCGGCCGCACCGGCATCCGGATGGTCGACGAAGGCAACCTGGTGCGGGCATCGGATTCGGTCGGCCTCGTCGTGATAACCCAGATTCGGCCGATCGCGGTGTTCTTCAACCTGCCGCAGCAGGAGCTGCCGGAGCTCACCAAGGGGCTCACCGAAGGTCCGCTGCCGGTCGACGCATTCGGCGCCGATACCCGCAATCCGCTCGACAAGGGCAAGGTGCTGGTGATCGACAACCAGGTCGATCAGACCACCGGCACGGTGAAGCTCAAGGCCGAGTTTCCCAACGCCAATCTCCAGCTCTGGCCCGGCCAGTTCGTCAATGTGCGGGTGCTGATCGACACGTTGCGCCAAGTGGTGGTGGTGCCGACCGCCGCCGTCCAGCGCGGGCCGAACGGCACGTTCGTCTATGCGCTCAAGGACGACGGCACGGTCGCCGTGCGGCGCGTGACGCTTGCTCAGCAGAACGACGTGCAGGCCGTGGTGGCAACCGGCTTGCAGGCGGGCGAGCGCGTGGTCACCACCGGGTTTTCCCGCCTGACCGAGGGAACGGAGGTGACGGCATCGAGCGCGGAGGATGCCGGCCAGGTCACGCCGGACGACTCGGCCGCGCCCGGATGGAACGCGCGGCAAGCGAGGGGAGAAGCGGGCAAGCGCAACCCGAGCCCGGGTGGGCCGCCGGCCGCCAGGCCATGAGCGTATCTGCTCCCTTCATCCGACGCCCGATCGCGACCTCGCTGCTCGGGGTAGCGGTCATGCTCGGCGGCCTGCTCGGCTATCTGTGGCTGCCGGTCTCCTCGCTGCCGCAGGTGGATTTCCCCACCATCCAGGTCACCACCCAGCTCCCGGGCGCCAGCCCCGACGTCATGGCCTCGCTGGTGACGGCGCCGCTCGAGCGCAATTTCGGGCAGATCCCCTCGCTCGCCCAGATGACCTCGTCGAGCTCGTTCGGAGTGAGCCAGATCACGCTGCAGTTCGAGCTCGGCCGCGACATCGATGCCGCCGCGCAGGACGTGCAGGCGGCGATCAATGCCTCCGGCTCGACGCTGCCGAGAAACCTGCCGTATCCGCCGGTCTATTCGAAGGTCAATCCGGCGGACGCGCCTATCGTCACGCTGGCGATCACCTCGGAAACCATCTCGCTGCGCGCGCTGAGCGACATCGCCGACACTTTGCTGGCGCAGCGGCTGAGCGAGCTGACCGGGGTCGGACGCGTCACGGTGCAGGGCAACATCAAGCCGGCGAGTCCGCATCCAGGCGGACCTGGCGCGGCTCGCCAATTACGGCATCTCGCTGGAAGAGCTGCGCAACGTCATCGTCGCCGCCAACGTCGCCGGTCCCAAAGGCGCACTCGATGGGGCGCACCAAGCCTACACCATCACCGCCAATGACCAGATCACCGCGGCCGAGGCCTATCGCACCATCATCCTCGCCTACCGCAGCGGCGCGCCGGTCCTGCTCAAGGATGTCGCCGACATCGTCGACGGGCTCGAGAACAACAAGGTCAGCGGCTTCTACCAGGGCATGCCGGCCGTGGTCGTGGACATCCAGCGCCAGCCCGGCGCCAACGTGATCGAGACCGTGGCGCGCATCAAGAACGAGCTGCCGAAGCTGCAGCGGTCGATGCCGGTCGGCGCCACGCTCACGGTGGTCCACGATGCCACTGCCAGCATCCGGGCTTCGGTGCGCGACGTGCAGTTCACGCTGGTGCTTTCGATTGCGCTCGTCATCACCGTCGTGCTCATTTTCCTTCGCACCATCCGCGCCACCATCATCGCGGGGATCACGCTGCCGCTGTCGCTGATCGCGACCTTCGGGATCATGTGGCTCTGCGGCTTTTCGCTCGACAACCTGTCGCTGATGGCGCTGACGATCGGCACCGGATTCGTGGTCGACGATGCCATCGTCATGATCGAGAACATCGTGCGCCACATGGAGAACGGAGAGAAGCCGTTCGAGGCGGCGCTGCGAGGCGCCAGCGAGATCGGGTTCACCGTGATCTCGCTCACGGTCTCGCTGATCGCGGTGTTCATCCCGCTCCTGTTCATGACCGGTCTCGTCGGGCGCATGTTCCGTGAGTTTGCGCTCACGCTGACCATCGCGGTGGTGACGTCGGCGGTGGTCTCGCTCACCTTGACGCCCATGATCTGCAGCCGGTTGCTGCGGCACGATTCGCAGGTGCCGGCGCGCCGCAGCGGCATTGCTCGCGCGTTCCACGGGGCGATCGATTGGACCGTCGAGGTTTATCGGCGCAGCCTCGAATGGGTGCTGCGCCACGAGACGCTCACGCTCGCGGTGACCGGGGCAACGCTGGCGGCGACCGTATGGCTCTACGTCGTCATTCCCAAAGGCTTTCTGCCGCTGCAGGACACCGGCTTGATATTCGCGGTCATGGAAGGCGGCCAGGAGGTCTCGTTCAACGAGATGAAACGATTGCAGGCGGCGGTCGAGGCCGCCATTCGCAAGGAGCCCGAGGTGACCGGGGTGGTCTCGGTGATCGGGGTGACACCGATCAACGCGACGCCCAATGCCGGACGGCTCGCCATCACGCTGCGTTCGCGCGATCAGCGCAAGACGCCGGTGACATCGGTCATCGAGCGGTTGCAGGACGCAGTGGCGGCGATCCCGGGCGTCGTCATCTACTTCCAGCCGGTTCAGGATATCCAGATTTCGAGCCGGGTCAGCCGTGCCCAGTACCAGTACACGCTCACCGGCACCGACGCGAAGGAGGTCGGCGACTGGGCGCAGCGCCTGGCCGGCCAATTGCGCACGGCGCCGCAATTTCGCGACGTCGCCTCGGAGGCGCAGGAGGACGGCTTCCGGATGAAGGTCGAGGTCGATCGCGAGCGGGCCGGCCGGCTCGGCATCTCCATGCAGACCGTGGTCGATACCTTGAGCGATGCGTTCGGCCAGCGCCAGATCTCGACGATCTACGGCCAGGCCAACCAGTACCGCGTGATCCTCGAGGCGATGCCGCAGTACCAGAACGATCCGACCTCGCTGTCGAAGATTTACGTGCCGGCCTCCGGCATCGCGGCACAGGCCCAGTCGGGCTCGCTGACCTCGAGCTCGGCTCCGATCATTCCCTCGATCTCCGGCAGCTCGATGGTGCCGCTGAGCGCGATCGCCCGCTTCGAGCACACCACCGCTCCGCTGGTCATCACCCATCAGGAGCAGTTCCCGGCCGTCACCATCAGCTTCAATCTGGCGCCGGACGCGGCGCTCGGCGAGGCGGTGCAGGCGATCTCGGAGACGGAGCGCAGCATCGGCATGCCGTCTTCGGTGATCGGCAGCTATTCCGGCGATGCGGCCGAATTCGCGAAATCGCTCGCCAGCGAGCCCTGGCTGATCCTCGCCGCCGTCATCGCGATCTACATCGTGCTCGGCGTGCTCTATGAAAGCTTCATCCATCCGCTCACCATCCTGTCCACCTTGCCGTCGGCGGGCGTCGGGGCGCTATTGGCGTTGATGCTCTACGGCTACGATCTCTCCGTGATCGCTCTCATCGGCATCGTGCTGCTGATGGGCATCGTGAAGAAGAACGCCATCATGATGATCGACTTCGCGCTCGAGGCCGAGCGCAAGCAAGGCTTCTCGCCGCGCGAGGCGATCGTGCAGGCCGCGCTGCTGCGCTTCCGTCCGATCATGATGACGACGCTGGCGGCCCTGTTCGGGGCGATCCCGCTGGCGTTCGAGCAGGGCACCGGCTCGGAGCTGCGCAACCCGCTCGGCATCACCATCATCGGCGGGCTGCTGCTCAGCCAGCTGCTCACGCTCTATACCACCCCGGTGATCTATCTCGCGATGGAGCGCGTGAAAGCGCGGTGGAGCCGGCCGGAGTCGCTGGAGCCCGAGCTCGACCTGCCGGCCGCGCCGGAGCCGTCACAGCGGGCGGCGGAGTGAGACCATGACCTTCGCCGGCTTTTCCGAACCGTTCATCCGGCGGCCGGTCGGCACCACCTTGCTCGCGCTCGGGCTGCTGCTGGTCGGGATCGTCGCCTACCGCTTTCTGCCGGTCGCCAGCATGCCCTCGGTGGATTATCCCACCATCAGGGTGTCGGCGAGCCGGCCGGGCGCCGACCCCGAGATCATGGCGGCAACCGTCGCGGCCCCGCTCGAGCGCCGGCTCGGCGAGATTGCCGGCGTCACCGAGCTCACCTCGCGCAGCTCGCTCGGCTCCACCCGCATCTCCGTCCAGTTCGATCTCAACCGCAACATCGACAGTGCCGCGCGCGACGTGCAGGCCGCCATCAACGCCGCGCTCACCGACCTGCCCAGCGACCTGCCGTCGCGGCCGTCGTTCCGCAAGTCCAACCCGGCGGCGACGCCGATCATGATCCTGGCGCTCACCTCGCAAACCGTGCCGGCGAGCGCGCTCTACGACGCCGCCGACACGGTGATCGTGCAGCGGCTTTCCCAGATCGAAGGGGTCGCCGAGGTCAGCGTCAACGGCGCCGAGCAACCCGCCATCCGCATTCGCGTCGACCCGATCGCGCTGGCGTCGATGGGGCTGTCGATGGAGGACGTGCGCATCGCGATCGCCGACAGCAATGCGCTGGGGCCGATCGGGGCATTCGACGGCAACGAGCGCGCCATCACCATTGCCACCAACGATCAGCTTCGTGCCGCGCCGGACTACGACCATATCGTCGTGCGCAGCGCCAATGGCACGGTTGTGCAGCTCGCGGCGGTCGCCTCGATCGAGGCAGGGGTGCGCAACAGCCGATCGGCCGGCTGGTTCAATGGTCAGCCCTCGGTCCTGCTCGTGATCACCAAGCAGACCGACGCCAATGTGATCGAGACCGTCGACCGCATCTACGAGCTGCTGCCGGAGCTCGAGCGCTGGATCCCGGCCGGCGTCGAGATCACGGTGCTTTCGGATCGCACCAAGACCATTCGCGCCAGCGTGCTGGACATGCAGCTCACGCTGCTCGCGACCATCGTCCTGGTGATGCTGGTGGTGTTCGTGTTCCTGCGGCGGGCCGCCGCCACCATCGCCGCCGGCGTCACGGTCCCGTTGTCGCTCGCCGGCACCTGCGCGATGATGTGGGTCGCCGGCTTCTCCATCGACAATCTGTCGCTGATGGCGCTCGCGGTCTCGGTCGGCTTCGTGGTCGACGACGCCATCGTCATGATCGAGAATTGCTTCCGCAACCTCGAGAGGGGCATGTCGCCGTTGCGCGCCGCCATCGAAGGCGCGCAGCAGATCGGGTTCACGGTGATGGCGATCAGCGTCTCGCTGGTCGCCGCCTTCATCCCGCTCCTGTTCATGAGCGGGGTGGTCGGCCGCATATTCCGGGAATTCTCGCTGACGCTCGCCTTCGCCATCGCCGTGTCGACCGTGGTGTCGCTCACCCTGACCCCGATGATCTGCGCGCATTTCGTGCGCACCCCGCCGTCGCGGGACCGCACCTGGCTCGACCGCGCGGTGGAGCGCGTCCTCGCCCTCATGGTTCGCTTCTATGCGCGCAGCCTTGCCGTGGTGCTCAACCATCGCGCGCTCACGCTCCTGGTCATGGCCGCCACGCTCGCGGTGAGCGCGATGCTCTATGTCCGGACGCCGAAAGGATACTTTCCGCAGGACGATACCGGGCTCATCTGGGGCGGCACGCAAGCCTCGACCGAGGTGTCGTTCCAGGCCATGTACGACTTGCAGCAGAAAGCCGAAGCCATCGTGCGTGCCGATCCTGCCATCGCCAATGTCGGCTCCTCGATCGGCAGCTCGGGCTACAGCGCCTCGGCCAATCGGGGTTCGCTGTTCATCAGCCTCAAGCCGCTCTCCGAGCGCGGCGGGCTCAGCGCGCAGGCGGTGGCCAATCGCCTGCGGCAGAGCGCCGCCAATATTGCGGGGCTGCGCGTCTTCTTCTATCCGATGCAGGATGTCCGGGTCGGCGGCCGCTCCAGCGATTCCACCTATCAGTACACGCTCTGGGATGCCGACTATCAGGAGCTTCTGCTGTGGGCACCGCGGGTGCTCGCCAAGATCCAGTCATTGCCGGGCCTGGTCGATGTCTCCAACGACCGCGAGCAGGGCGGGCTGCAGGTGAACGTGTCGATCGACCGGGTCGCGGCCTCCCGCCTCGGCGTGCGCGTGCAGGACATCGCCAACGCCCTCAACAATGCCTATGCCCAGCGCCAGGTCTCGACGCTCTATACCCAGCGCAACCAGTATCGCGTCATCCTCGAGATCGATCCGCAGTACCAGCGCGATCCGACCGATCTTGCGCGCATCTATGTGAGCGGCGCCAACAAGACGCAGGTGCCGCTCGCCGCGGTGACCAGGATCGAGCGCGGGCTTTCGCCGCTGGTGGTCAATCACCAGGGGCAGTTTCCCGCGGTCACCATCAGCTTCGGGCTGGGCGAGAACGTCACCATCGAGGAAGCGACGCGCATGGTCGATCGCGCGGTGGCGGAGCTGCACCTCCCCGACACCCTGCACGCCGAATATGCCGGCGACGCCCGCGCCTACCGGCATTCGACCGGCGCGCAGCCGCTGTTGATCCTGGCGGCGCTGCTGGCGGTCTACCTCGTGCTCGGCGTGCTGTACGAGAGCCTGGCGCATCCCCTGACCATCATCTCCACCCTGCCCTCGGCGGGGCTCGGTGCGCTGCTGGCGCTGCAGATCTTCAAGACCGAGCTTTCGTTGATCGCGTTCATCGGCATCATCCTGTTGATCGGCATCGTCAAGAAGAACGGGATCATGATGGTGGACTTCGCGCTCGAAGGCGAGCGCAAGCGCGGGCTCCCGCCGGAGCGGGCGATCTTCGAAGCCTGCCTCGAGCGCTTCCGGCCGATCATGATGACGACGCTGGCGGCGCTGCTCGGCGCCATGCCGCTGATGCTCGCGACCGGACCGGGGTCGGAGCTGCGCCGTCCGCTCGGCATCACCATCGTCGGCGGGCTGCTGGTGTCGCAGATGCTCACGCTCTACACCACGCCGGTGATCTATCTCCTGCTCGACCGGCTGCACCGGCGGCTCTGGGGCGCTCGCGTCCACCGCGAGCCCGGCCATGTGCTGCGCTCCCCGGCGCGCACGCTGCGGCCGTAGTGCCATCGAAATCTGTTCGGCGTCGTCGCCCGCGTAGGCGGGCGACCCAGTAACCACCGAACGCGAGTAGTTCGCGCGCCGTTATGGAAGGCCGCGTGGTGGCTTGTGCCGAGGACGCCTTGTTTCCGAAATCCGGGCTCATATTGGGCGTTTGTGATCCGATCACAGATGCCCCGCACGTCAGAATTGGTCGTGCCGGCTATTGGTGCATGGCAAGTATCAGACAAACGGCGAGTGCGTAGTCCGCACTGCTCGACAGCGCGCCGGTCAATCCTTTACTTCGTTGCCGCGGCCATCAAAGACGATTTCCACGAATCTATTCCGGCGCTTTATACGAAACTCGTATTGGACCGTGGCACCGCGCACGCGCTTCTTGCTGATCGTGATCTCGCCGTCTGGAAACTTCTTGCGTACCGCTTGCTGCACCGGCTCCGGCGCGGCGCCGACCGCGATGGTCTCATCGACGCCGATGAAGCTGCCGTTGGCATTGAACAGCACGTCACGGCGCGTCTCGCCTTCCGTGCTTTCGAATTCATAGATCGTCTTGCCCTTGTCGACTTCCTTGGAGCAACCGTTGATGGTTGCTTTGGCAAATCCCTTTTCAAAAGCCGCGCGCACTGGCGCGGGAACCGTGTCGCACGGAATCGGCTGCCCCTGTGCCCAAAGGCTAGAGGTCCCGGATAAGAAAACCACGAGTGTGCTCGGCGCCAGACGAAGGATTTTCATAGCCTTCTCATATCATGGAGATGCTTGCTCATACAACTACCATGGGACGCCAACTACCCGGCAGCCAGCGCACCTCAGTCGTCATCATCATCATCGTCGTCATCGTCCTTCTTGGAAACCGTCCGGATGACATTTCCGGTCTGGAGATCGACGAACACCGTTTTCACGCCATCCTTGTCGATCTCGATGGCATACTGCACAACTCCCTTCACGGTCTCCACATCCGTATCGACGACCTTACCATCGGGCACTGCCTTCTGAGCAATGGCTATCGCGTCAGCGAGCGAGACTTTGGCTTGCCTCACCGCCTCGCGCTGCGCCGCATCCTTTTTGTCTGCGGACGCCAAGCCCGCGGTTCCGATCAGAGCGGCGATGGCCAAAATGGCTGCCTTCCACGCACACATCGGTAAGATCTCCTTGTTTGACTGAGCTCGAGAAACGTAAGCGCATGATCTTTTGATTTGCGAGCACGACAGAAAGCCTGCGCAGCATGCTGGTGCCGCCGTGGCGTCTTCCATCCCGAGACGGGCATGCCGTAACGCACCAGTATTTGGGACGGCACCGATTATCGAGTGGGCGCGGCGTTGCGTGCAAACCGCGCACCCACCATTGGCGTCGGGCCGTCGGGAGAACTCCTTCCGGAAGCCCACAAGCTCGAGCCGCTCTGCGCCCTTTTCCTCGAGAACCATCAGGCCGGCCCCGACGCAGTAGTATTTGTGCTCGGCCTCACCCGTGATGCGGCTCCAATCCCGAATTTTCACGCAATCTTCAAACGAAGCACCTCGAGGAACTGTGACGCGCTTGCCGACAGAGACAACAGTGCCCATGTCCTCGGCCGTGCCGGGGTAATACTCCTGACGATAGGTATCGCCTGCCCTGGGATTGTTGAGCATCACGATGCCCGGCTTCGCGCCGTCACCCCCCGCTTCCCACGATCCCTCGTGGTTAACGAGCCGGCCGTTCTGGTAGTTGTCGACTGCTTCGCCGAAATGCCAGACGTTCCCGTCCCTGTCCTGAGCGACCCACTCCCTCGTTTCCTCGGTCAACTCGCCGTTGAGCCACTGCCGACCCCGCACGACAATTGTGGTGACACCCAGCACTTTCTTCGTTTCGCCGGCAACCTCGATCTCGATCCGGGTGGTGCCTTTGGGGGTCCTTTTCTTGTAGGTCGCTTTCATGCCGGACTTGAGCGTGTAGTATTTGTTGGTGATCACGTGCGTGAAATCGGCGGGGTCGATGGCTGGCTCGTAGGGAGCGCTGGCGTGGGCGAGGGCAGCTGCCAGGCGCGGCGATTCTTGGGCGAAAGCGGGCGCTGGCAGCAGCGCAAGGCCCGCGGCAAAAACGAGGGACTTGTTCATTCGAGAGTTCCTCTCAATCGAAAACAGGCTTACCGTAATCTTGTTCCAAGGCGCCGATTCAATCGAAATCTGCTGAATGCGATGTCGAACAAGCTTATAGTGCGGGCTTATTATGGCGAAGGTACGCTGAAGGCGCCCTGACGCCCGCTGTCAGCCAAATGTCAGGACGGTGGTATCAGGATGAGAGCGCCGTTCGAAGTTGGAGCTTCCGATGCTTGACCGCCGCGCCTGCCTGTTGGCGGGGCTGACCCTGTCGTTCAGCTGCCTTGCGACCGCCGACGACAACGATCACGAGCAAGCCCGGCTCGCGCTGCGTCGCGGGGAGATTCGGCCGCTCAGCCAGATCATGGAGGAGTTACGGTCGCAGCTCGGAGGCGAGGTTATCGAGGTATCGTTCAAGACCAAGCGAAGGGGCCGCAACTACGCTTATGAGTTCAAGGTGGTGATGCCCAATGGACGAATGAGCGAGGTCCTCGTTGATGCAGCCACCGCGAAGATCCTCAAGCGTGAAGACGACTGATGCGCATTCTGGTGGTGGAGGACGAGCCTCGAATAGCCGCCGACGTCTCAGCCTCGCTGTCGGCAGTCGGCTACGTGCCGGATGTCGTCGCCGACGGTGAGGATGCCTGGTTTCGCGGCGACACCAACGACTACGACCTGGTGGTGCTGGATCTGGGATTGCCGCGCCTCGAAGGGCTGGCCGTGCTGAAACGCTGGCGCGCCAACGGGCGCCAGATGCCGGTCCTCGTGCTGACGGCGCGCGGCCTGTGGGCTGAACGGGTCGAGGGCATCGATGCCGGCGCGGACGACTATCTCGTCAAGCCGTTCCGAATGGAGGAATTGATTGCGCGGGTACGCGCGCTCATCCGGCGGTCGGCGCGGCACGGCGCCGCGGTGTTCGAAGCGGGTCGTTGAGCCTCGACACCCGGACCATGCGGGTCAGCGTCGACGGCTTGCCAGTCTCCGTATCGCCGCTCGAGTATCGCCTCCTGGCCTATCTCATTCACCACAAAGGCCGGGTGGTTTCGGGTGGCGAGATCGTCGAGCATCTTTATGGTGGACGACGACGCGCGCGATGCAAACGCTGTCGAAGCGATCGTCACGAGACTGAGAAAGAAGCTCGGAGCTGTCGCTCATTCAGACCCGTAAGGGCTTTGGTTACAGCATACCGGGCTGATTGCGATGGGTGTCCGCTCGCTGCGGCTTCGCCTGTTGCTTTTCGGAGTGATCTCGATTGCGCTGGCCCTGGTGTTGTCCGCGCTCGGGCATGATTTTCCTTTTCGATCGCCATGTGGAGCGCAGGGTCGACGCCGAGCTGAACGTCCATCTGCATCAGCTTGTAGCGGGGCTCGAGCGAGACCAGTCGGGAACCATCGTGCTCGCCAATCCGCCGGCGGAGCCGAGATTCCTGCGACCTTTGTCGGGCCTCTATTGGCAGGTGCTGATCGAGAGCACTGGCGTCATGTTGAGGTCGCGATCTCTTTGGGACACCGAGCTTGCGCTCCCTCCCGGCTCGCCGACGCAGTCCGAGATTCGTCGGCATCGCTTGCCGGGACCGGGCGGAGCGACGCTGCACGTGCTCGAACGCCGTTTCGAGCTCCCGGAGCGCCTTCAAGGCATCGCCGTCCGCGCGGCCGTCGGATTGGATACTTCGGAGATCAGCCAGGCGGTGCGCTCGTTCGCCGCCGACCTGGCGCCATTTCTCGTCGTCATCGGGGCATTGTTGATTGCCGCAGCTTGGGCGCAGGTCACGCTTGGATTGCGCCCGCTCGCGTTGATCCGTGAGCGGCTGACTGCAATACGCTCCGGTGTAGAGCAGAGGCTCGGCTCGGGGTTTCCCGAAGAGGTCAAGCCGCTCGCGCTTGAGATCGATGGTTTGCTCGACGCTCGCGATCTCCAGGTGAACCGGGCCAAGGCGCGCGTCGCCGATCTCGCGCACGGATTGAAGACGCCGCTTCAAGTGCTGGCAGGCGACGCAGAGCGCCTGGAGAAATTGGGCGAACCTGAAATCGCCGCCGAGATCACGACCCTGGTGACCGCCATGCATCGCCACGTCGAGCGCGAGCTGATGCGGGCCCGGCTCGGCGCCGGAACGCTGCAAACGACTGCTGATGTTCGTGAGGTGGCTAATCGCATTGTCAATGTCGTCCGCCGGACGCCGGCTGGCCGCAAGCTGACCTGGTCCGTTGACGTGCCAGACGCGTTGCTCGCCCGGTTCGATCCCGACGACCTCGCGGAAGCGCTCGGAAATCTGTTGGAGAATGCCGCGCATCACGCCCAAACGCAGGTCGGCGTGTGGGGCGCCAAGCTCGATGATCGCGTCCTGGTCCGAATAACCGATGACGGTCCGGGGATCGCGGCAGAACAGATCGGACAGGCACTTGCTCGCGGCGGCCGGCTCGACACGAGCGGTTCTGGCGCCGGCCTTGGGCTCGCAATCGTCACTGAAATTGCCGAGGCGTGGGGCGCAACTTTCTCGCTTGAAAATGCCACGCCGGGCTTGAGTGCTTGTCTCAGGCTGCGCGCTGCCTGACGTGTCGACGAGGATCAATCATCTTCGTCCTTTTCGATCTTGCCCCAACGCATCCTCACCCCCGCCATCACGGCACTCCAATTGTTGACCGCCCTGGTGGCAACGGCGGCTCCGGCCGCCCCGATCAGGCTGAGGTCGAGCGAATAGTTGCGATAGCCCACATACACGTCGGTGGTATGGGTCCTGGCGCTGAAGGGCTCGATGGTCTGGACCACGCCGAAACCCCACACGTTTTGGACGCTCTTCTGCAATTCCAAGCCTTCATCGAGGTTGACCTCGAGAGCTCGCAGCAGGTCGTCGTCGCTCGAATTCTGCCTCATCCATCCCCGATAATACTCGCCGTAGAAGGCAGTGGGCCCCCAGGAGTTGAATTTTCGGACCACCCCGCCCTTCACATAGACGAACTTGTCCGGACCACGGCATCGGCCGGTCACCACACCGGGCTCGAGGCACTTCTTCGTGTGAAACAGTGCGGCGCTGTTGACGGCGATGTTGAGCCCGGTCGCAATGTGCCGGATGGCGAAGCTGCCGCCCACGCCGGTATCCTCCGTCTGCTCTATGGGATCGCCGGGCGGCAGCACCCCGCGGTCGTCTGGCGCCTCCGTGTTGTCTCGGAACGCCCCGAACCCGGCCTTGACGAGGAACTGGTTGGCCCAGATCCCCGTGTACTTGATGCCGATGTCCGTTTGAACTCCACCCTGTTTCGTGATCACCGTCGGCGTATTGAGCCCGAATTCAGGTGTCTCGGTGCCCGGGAATGGCTTCGGAGGGTTTAGAACCAAGAAGATATCCATGGGCTGGCCCACGGATACCGCGACCTCGAACCCATTCCACTTCGGCGAGATGTAGGTCAGAAATCTCCCGGTCTCGCCGACATTGGGACCGGCGAAAAAATCTCCCCACCGGAAGGGGGTCAAGCCGACCCCGGCAACACGAAGAAAGAACGAATCGTTCCAGTTGTTGACCTCGGCATCCGCGAGCACGTTCGATCCCGCCAGGTTGATGTCGCTGGTGCCGTCGCTGGCGGAATCGGAAAGGCCAACTCTGATCTTGCCGAATTTCTCGTGGCCGATCTCACCGGAATACTCTTTGACCTGGAGCTCGTTCATCTTCATCCAGGCGTTGTCGAACTGACTGACGAAATTCGAGGATGCCACCTTGGTGTCGAGGCCGAACTTGACCCCAGCCACCCAGCCGTGACCAAGATCGAACTTGCCTTCTATCTCGCCGCCGCTGCTGTCCCCATCGTTGTCGACGAAATAAGCACCGCGGCTGCGGTTATTCCCGAAGCCGACGCTCGAGCCGCGCCCGCCGTCCTTCCAGAACAGCCCGGCGCGGTTGACCCTCACCTTGTAGGTCCACCCGAAATCTTCCTTCTCGCCGTCCTCTTTGCCGTCGTCCTTCCCGTCCTCTTCCCCGTCCTCGCCGCCGTTCTTTTTGCCGTTTTTCTTGCCGTTCTTCTTGCCGTTGTCATCCCCGTTCTCTTCACTCTTGGCTTTTCCAGCGCCCCTCTGAGCCATTGCGCTTGTGTCGCAGAGAACCACGCCCACCGCCGCCATGACGGCCAGCGCCAAGCTTCGGACTAAGATGCCGTTGGTTGCGATCATGATCCCCGCCCCGAACAGATAGGCCCCAGTTTTTCTTGTTACGCTTTAACGCTTTTACGCTGCACAGGACTTGCCACCGACGTCATAACACCGCATTAACAGGCCTTCGCGCAAGTGTGGTGCGTGGAGACCGATGCCTGGAGCATCAAGTCCTTTCGACTGCGCAAATCCAAAAAAGCCAGCAACAATCAATTCGTTACGGACGCCGCGATCCGGCCATGATGGGTGTGCCGTTTGCACAACACCGCAGGCATTTTCGTTCGAGAGTCATGTCGGTGCGAATGCCGACACTGAGTGGCGAAGCAATTCATCATCGAAGGGGAAGACGGTCGCCCGCCGGGCAAGTGATCTGCGCTGATCGATATCGCCGTTCCCGCGCCCATTGGCGGGATAGTTAATCGGTTGCGCCGTGTCTGAAACGACCAAGAGGCACGCGCGCGTCACCAGACTATCACAAATAGCCGTTAACCTGAAAAGAGTACCCTGCTACTTTTTTGTTTGTTTTAGGGCTGGTTCGCGTCTAATGTGTGTATCCACTCCAAAATAGGGGTTCGATATGTTGCGGTGGCTACTCGGGTTTAGCTTACAGTACCGGGCAATGGTGCTGGCTGGCGCCGCGGCGCTGATGTGTCTCGGGGTTTACCGGCTTCGCGATGCCCCGGTGGACGTGCTTCCGGAGTTCTCGGCCCCCGTCATTCAGATCCAGACCGAGGCCCTCGGACTTTCCGCGGCCGAGGTGGAAGACCTGGTCACCCTCAACCTCGAGGAAATCCTCACCAGCGTCTCCTGGCTCAAGGCGATTCGATCGAGCTCGATGACCGGGCTTTCGTCGATCGTCCTGGTCTTCGAGCCCGGCACCGACGTCATGCGGGCGCGGCAGCTGGTGCAGGAGCGGCTCAATTTGGCGCACGCGCTGCCCAACGTGTCGAAACCGCCGCTCATGATGCAGCCGCTGTCGACGACCAGCCGGGCGATGATCATCGGGCTGTCCTCCAAAGGACGTGTCGCTGATCGACGCGTCGGTGCTCGCCCGCTGGACGATCGTGCCCAAGCTGCTGGGCGTGCCGGGCGTGGCCAATGTCGCGGTGTGGGGCATGCGTTCGCGGCAGCTGCAGGTGCAGGTCGATCCGCAAGCGTCTGCGGGATCAAGGGCGTGACCCTCAAGCAGGTCGTCAAGACCGCCGGCGACGCCATGTGGTTGTCGCCGTTGAGCTTCCTGGAGGCATCGACGCCGGGTGCCGGCGGGTGGATCGACACGCCCAATCAAAGGCTCGGGATCCAGCACGTCCAGCCCATCACCTCGTCCGACGAGCTGGCCAAGGTGGCCGTGGCGGACGCCGCGGACAAGTCGCTGCGCCTGGGCGACGTGGCCAAGGTGGTCGAGGAGCATCCGCCGCTCATCGGCGACGCCATCATCAACAACAACCCGGGCCTGCTGCTCGTCATCGAGAAGTTCCCGGATGCCAATGCCGTGGAGGTTGTTCGCGGCGTCAATGCCGCACTCGACGAGTTGCGCCAAGGGCCTGCCCGGCATCGACGATCGACACATCGATCTATCGGGCGACCAGCTTCATCGACCTGTCGATCGAAAATCTCGGCAGGGCGCTGCTCATCGGCGGCGGCCTCCTGATTCTGGTTCTCGCCGCCTGGTTTTTCTCAGTGGCGTGCCGCGCTGATCAGCATCGTGGCGATCCCGCTGTCGCTGGTAACGGCCGGCGTTCGTGCTCTATCTGCGCGGGATCACCATCAATGCGATGGTTCTGGCCGGCTTCGCGATCGCGCTGGCTGCCATCATCGACGACGCCGTCGTCGACGTCGAGAACATCATGCGGCGGCTGCGCCGGCAGCGCAGCCGAGGCGAGTGGCAGGTCCACGGCGACGATCATTTTCGAAGCCTGCATCGAGACCCGCAGCGCCATGGTCTATGCGACGCTGATCCTCATCCTCGCCGTGTCGCCGCTGTTCCTGTTGAGCGGGCCGCTGGGGGCATTCGTGAGTCCGCTTGCGGTCTCCTATGTGCTGGCGCTCCTGGTCTCCATGGCGGTAGCCATGATCGTCACCCCGGCGCTCGCCATGGTGCTGCTGCGCGGCGCGTCGATCGATGACCGGGAGCCGCCCCTCGTGCGGCGGCTCCAGCCTCGCTACGATGCCGTCCTGTCGCGCACCGTCGGCGCGCCACGCGCGGCGTGGGTCGTCGCCGGCGCCATCGTGCTGGCCGGTCTGGCGGCCCTGCCGCTGATGAGCTGGTCGCCGCTGCCCTCGTTCAAGGAAAGGGACGTGCGCATCAGCCTGGGAAGGCGGCGCCCGGCACGTCGCTTCCGGAAATGCGCCGGATCATGACGCAGGCCACGGAGGAGCTGCGGCTGCTTCCGGGGATCCGCAATGTCGCTGCCCATATCGGCCGCGCCGTGACCGGAGACCAGGTGGTCGGCGTCGAGTCGGCGCAGCTTTGGGTCAGCATCGATCCCAAGGCCGACTACGGCGCGACGCTGGCCGCCATTCGCGACACGGTCCGGGCCTACCCCGGCTTCAATGCCGACGTGCAGACCTATCTCAGCGACCGGGTGACGGGAGTGCTGACGGGCAAAGGCGAGCCCATCGTGGTGCGCGTTCAGGGACCCGAGCGGGAGGTGCTGCGTCGCGAGGCGGAGAAGGTTGCGAAGATGCTGTCGGGGATTGCCGGCCTCGCCAATGCGCGCGTGGAGGGCCGGGCCGAGGCGCCTCAGATCGAGATCAAGGTCGACCTCGCGGCGGCCGGACAGGTCGGGCTCAAGCCAGGCGACGTCCGCCGGGCGGCGGCCACCGTCTTCGCCGGTCTCGAGGTCGGCAATCTCTACGAGCAGCAGAAAGTGTTCGATGTCGTGGTTTGGGGTGCACCCGAATCGCGCCGGCAGCCTCACCAATGTTCGCGATCTTCTGATCGACACGCCCAACGACGGCTACGTCCGTCTCGGCGGACGTGGCCGACGTGCGCGTCGTGCCGACGCCGGCAGTCATCGAGCGCGACGGCGTGTCGCGCCGCATCGACGTCCACCGCCGACGCCGCGGGACGCAGCGTGAGCTCGATCCTGAGCGAGGTCAAGGAGCGGCTGGCGAAGGAAAAATTTCCCCTGGAGTACCACGCCGTGGTGCTCGGAGCGTACGAGGAGCGGCAGGCCGCCCTATGGCAGCCGCTCTTCGCCGCACTGGCCGCTGCGATCGGAATCTACCTGCTCCTGCAGGCGTGGTTCCAGAGCTGGCGCGTTGGCGGCTCTGCTGTTCTGCGAGCCTGTTGGTGACGCCTCCTGGGCGGCGTGCTGGCGATGCTCGCGGGCGGCGCCACCGTGCTCCTCGGCTCGCTCGCCGGATGCCTCGCGGTGCTGGGCATAGCGGCGCGCAACGGCATCCTGTTGATTGATCGCTACCAGCAGTCTCGAGCGCGAGGAGGGCGAAGCCTTCGGTCCAGGTCTTGTCCTGCGCGGAACGCGCGAGCGGCTCGGGCCGATCCTGACGAGCGCTACGGCAATCGGCGTCGCGCTCTTGCCGATGGTCGTCTTCGGCAACATTGCCGGACTCGAGATCCTGCATCCGATGGCAGTGGTCATCCTGGGCGGTCTAGTCGTATCCGCGATCATGAGCCTGTTCGTGATCCCGGCCCTATACCTGAGCTTTGCAAGTCCACAACCGAAACAGAGGGTGACGGCATATGGGAGTGAGCAGCATGCGTAACAATCGTTGGAAGATTTCGGCCCTGATCACCTTTGGTCTGACGACGGCGAGCCTGGGCGGCGGCGCCGCCCTGGCTGCGAGCCCGCAAAGCCTTCCAGGCTGGAGCAGATCCCGGGATCCGACCTCAAACGCGTGGTCTTGACGCCCGAAGGCGGCCCAGCGGCTCGCCATCAAGACGGCCAAGGTTCGTGAGGAGCCGGTGCAGCGCTGGTTGATGGTCGATGGCACGGTCGAGGCCATGCCGGGAGAAGCTCCGGTGACAGCAGCGGCAGCGCCTCAGCTTGCGGCTGACCAGCGCGTGCGTGTGCACCTCCTGGACGATCCCAATCGTATCCTGGCCGACCCCAATCCGACGCAAGCAGCACTCCCGAAAGATCGTGACGCTGAAGGGTGACGACGCCGACGACGACGATGACGACGACGATGATCTGCGCAAAACAAAGGCTCCAAAAGTTAAAGCCAAAGTCGACGTTACGGACGCCGCCCCTGCAACGGTCATCCCCGTAGGCATCGTTCAAGCGACACGATTGCCGGCAAGGCCCATTCCGGTGGCAGCAGCTGCCAGCGATGCCAAAGCAATAGCTGGTGCGGTGGCGGAGCAGAACTACGAGGTGACCAAAGCTGACCACGGACTGCGGCCGGGCCAACGGGTGCAGGCACGATTCCGCTCCCCGACAACGGCAAGCCGCAAAAGGTCATCCCTTATTCTGCGGTGATCTATGACCGCAACGGCGCCACCTGGACCTACACGAATCCCGAGCCGCTGGTCTTCGTTCGCCACCGCATCGACGTCGACTTCGTGGAGGGCCGTCGCGCGGTTCTGAAGGAAGGGCCCGCCGCCGGCATCGCGATCGTGACCGCCGGAGCGGCCGTGTTGCTGGGCATCGAGCAGAAGTTCGGCCAGTGAACCACTGGAGCGCGTTTCGACAGTTGGATCTGAACGCGCTCTCGCTTCTCTTCTGTAGTTGGTCGCATTTTCTGCGGAAACAGGTCTGCGCTTTTCCGGAAAATGCTCTGAAAGGCGTCTCCGCACATGTTTCGCTGGATCATCGGGTCGAGCCTGAAATTTCGCTTCCTGGTGATTGCCGCCGCCGCGGCGATGGTGGCGGTGGGGTTGAGCCGTCTGCGCGACATGCCGGTGGACGTGTTTCCCGAGTTCGCGCCGCCGCTGGTGGAGATTCAGACCGAAGGCATCGGAATGAACACCGCCGAGGTGGAGGAGCTGATCACCATTCCGATGGAGGAATTGCTCAAGGGCACGCCCGGGGTCGACGTCATGCGGTCCAGGTCGGTGATGTCGCTGTCCCAGATCGTGCTCATCTTCAAGCGCGGGACCGACATCCTGCATGCGCGGCAGCTGGTGCAGGAGCGGCTCGCGCTGGCGGGAACCCGGTTGATGGTGGGGATAGGCCCGCCGGTCATGCTGCAGCCGCTCTCGGCGACCAGCCGGGTCATGAAGATCGGCATTTCCTCGAAGGAGATGTCCCTGCTCGACCTGTCGATGACCACCTATTGGAAGATCAGGTTCCGTCTGCTGCGCGTGCCGGGCGTGGCGAATGTGGCGATCTGGGGCGAGCGGTTGAAGCAGCTGCAGATCCAGGTCGATCCGGAGCGGATGCGATTGCAGCGAGGTGACGCTCAATGATGTCATGGAGGCCGCTTCGGGAGCGTTGGATTTCGGGTTGCTGCAGGAAAACGAACTCGGCGAAGACGCAGATCGTCGGGTTCATCGAGACGCCCAATCAAAGGCTCGAGATCAATCCGGTCTCGCCGCTCGTCAATCCGGAAGATCTGGCCAAGGTGCCGGTCGAGACGGAGGACGGCACGCACGGTGCGCCTGGGCGACGTGGCGAAGGTGCAGTGGGACGAGCCGTTGCTGATCGGCGACGCCGTCATCAACGACGGCCCGGGCCTGATGCTGATCGTCGAAAAGCTTCCCTGGGCCAATACGCTCGAGGTCACCCGCGGGGTGGAAGCGGCGCTCGCCGAGCTGCGGCCCGGCCTCGCCAACATCGAGATCGATCATCAGATCTTCCGGCCGGCGACGTTCATCGAGCTCTCGGTCCACAACCTCACGATGGCGCTCCTGATCGGCGCCGTGCTCGTCGTGCTGGTCACTCGGCGCCTTCCTCTACGAGTGGCGGGTGGCGCTGATCAGCCTCGTGGCGATCCCGCTGTCGCTCGGCGCGGCACTGCTGGTGCTCTATCTGCGCGGGACGACGATCAATACGATGGTCCTGGCGGGCTTCGTGGTCGCTCTCGGATCCATCGTCGACGACGCCATCATCGACGTCGAGAACATCGTGCGGCGGCTGCGCGAGCATCGCAGGCAGGGCGGCACGCAGTCGACGGCCTCCATCATTCTCGATGCCTCGCTCGAGATCCGCAGCCCGATCGTTTACGCCACGCTGATCATCATCCTGGCCGTGGTGCCGGTCTTCTTCATGGGCGGACTTTCCGGCGCCTTCTTCGAGCCGCTGGCGCTCTCCTATACGCTGTCGCTGCTGGCGTCCATGGTGGTCGCCTTGACCGTCACGCCGGCGCTGTGCCTGATGCTCCTCGACACCGATGCGCGGTCGAGCGCGAGTCCCCGCTCGTCGGATGGCTGCAGCGCCATTATCAGGCGCTGCTTTCGCGGATCATCCGGGCGCCGCGTGCGGCCTACGTCGCCACCGGCGTGATCGTGCGCTGGCCGGCATCGCCGTCTGGCCGCTGCTCGGGCAGTCGCTGCTTCCTTCGTTCAAGGAGCGCGACTTCCTGATGCACTGGCTGACGCCGCCCGGCACGTCGCATCCGGAGATGTACCGGGTGACGGTGCTCGCGAGCAAGGAGCTGCAGATCCATTCCCGGCGTGCGCAACTTCGGCGCCCATATCGGGCGCGCCCTGGTGGCCGACGAGCCGGTCGGCATCGATTTCACCGAGAACTGGGTCAGCGTCGATCCCAAGGTCGATTACGACAAGACCTTGGCCGCGATCCAGGAGACGGTCGACGGTTATCCCGGCATCTACCGCGACGTGCAGACCTATCTGAGAGAGACGAATCAAGGAGGTGCTGACAGGCGCCAGCGAATCGATCGTGGTGCGCATCTTCGGCCCGGAGCTGGAGGGCTTGCGCCAGGCCGCGGCAGAGGTGAAGCAGGCGCTTACCGGGATCGAGGGTCTCGTCGACCTGCACGAGGAACCGCAGAAGGACATCCCGCAAGTGCAGATCACGGTGGATCTCGCCAAGGCCGGACGCTACGGGCTCAAGCCGGGCGATGTGCGTCGCGCCGCCGCCATCATCTTTGCCGGCCAGGAAGTCAGCGACATTCACCGCGACGACAAGGTGTACGACGTGATGGTGTGGTCGACGCCGGAGACGCGCCACAGCCTGAACAGCGTCCACGAGCTGCTGCTCGACACGCCCGACGGCGGCCACGTGCGTCTGGGCGACGTTGCCGACGTCCGCATCGGGCCGACTCCCAACATCATCAAGCGGGAAAACGCATCCCGGCGCATCGACGTTCATGCCAATGTGCGCGGGCGGGACCTCGGCTCCGTCGTGCAGGACGTCGAGGAACGTCTGAAGCAAGTTCAGCTTTCCGCTTGGCTACCACGCGCAACTGCTGGGCGAGGCCGCGGAGCGGCAGGCCGCCCAACGGGGCCTGCTGCTCGCCGCGAGTGGTCACCGCGATCGGGATTTTTTTGCTCCTGCAGGCCGCCTTCGGCAGCTGGCGCCTGGCTGCCCTGGCCTTCCTGGCCTTGCCGGCGGCGCTGGTGGGCGGCGTGCTCGCGGCCTATGCTCGGCGACCGCATCATCTCGCTCGGCTCGCTCGTCGGATTCCTCACGGTGCTGGGGATCGCGGCGCGCAACGGCATCCTGCTGATCAATCACTACCAGCACCTCGAGCGGCACGAAGGCGAAGCCTTCGGCCCGGGGCTGATCCTGCGCGGCGCGCGGGAACGGCTGTCGCCGATCCTGATGACGACGTTGGCGACCGGATTGGCCCTGGTGCCGCTGGCGATCACCGGCGACATTCCGGGTCACGAGATCGAGCACCCGATGGCGGTCGTCATTCTGGGCGGCCTGGTCACGTCGACATTGCTCAACCTGTTGCTCGTTCCCGTCCTCTACTTGCGCATGGGCCCCAGTCCGGAACCTGCGTTGAACTCGGAGCTGGTGGCAGTGCGGGAAGCAGGCCGCACCCGTTGGGGGTGGCAATCGCAGCCGTAGCGCATGGTTCCGAAAACACGACCGTCAGAATTGGCGAAAGCGCCTCGATGATGCGGCATTCGGCGACGGTGCCGTGGCTGCACTGGCTGATGATGCTGTCGAGCTCACGGCGCAGGGCGGCGAGATCCGCAATCTTGCGGTCGACCTCCGCGAGGTGCTCGCGAGCAATGACATCGACGGCTTCGCATGAGCGGTCCCGCTGATCGGACAGGCTGAGCAACTCGCGGACCTGCGCAAGCGAGAAACCGAGATCGCGCGCGCGGCGGATGAAACTCAGCCGGCTCAAGTGCTCGGGGCTGTAGGACGCGGTAATTGCCGCGGGTGCGCGCGGGCGAAGGAAGAAGACCAATGCGCTCGTAATAGCGGATCGTCTCCACCTTCGTATCGGTTGCCTTGGCCAGATCGCCGATGGTCAAACGCTCGTCCGGCATGGGATTGACCCTGTAGTTGCTACAGGGTCCATATAAGGCGTCACGTCGAGAAATTCGAGGTGACCCATGGCATTCTCCGCGCCGAGGGAAGCCGCCAGCGCCGCCAGAAACGCGCTCAAGATGCGCGTCGAGGGCATGGACTGCAGCGCCTGCGCGATCAAAGTCGAAAACGCGCTCAAGCGGCTGCCCGGCGTCAGCGACATCAACATGAACTACGCGACCGAGACGCTGTCCGTGCGGCTCGACGAGAACCGGACCTCGCGAGAAGTCGTCGAGAGCAAAATCCGGGCGCTCGGCTACACACCGAAGTCGTTGAGCGGAGCGTCGCCGCGCGCCCGAGACCACGCGGAGGACGAGCAGGCGCCGGCGATCAGCCCTGGTGGAAGACGCGCAAGGGCCGAATGGTCCTCGGCCTCGGAGCGCCTCCTCGCGCTTGCGTTCGCGATTTCGATCGTCACGACCCGACTCTCGCTTTGGGCTTACGGCGCGGCGGCACTCGTCGGTCTCGTGCCCTTCGCGCGGCGCGCGTTCGCTGGCGCTCTGTCCGGCACGCCGTTCAGCATCGAGACGCTCATGACCGTGGCGGCCGCCGGGGCCATCGCGATCGGCGCCGCCGAAGAGGCAACGGTGGTCATCTTCCTGTTCGCGGTCGGCGAGCTTCTGGAGACGGTCGCGGCAGGACGCGCCAGGGCAGGCATCAAGGCGCTGATCGATCTCGTGCCCCGCGTCGCTCGGATCGAAGAGGCCGGCCAGGTTCGGGAGGTGCCCGTCGAGCAGCTTGCGCGTGGGCGACATCGCGGTCGTTCGCCCAGGCGACCGGGTGCCTTCCGACGGTGACGTGATCGAGGGCCAGTCCGAGGTCGACGAGGCGCCCGTTACCGGCGAGTCCGTCCCGGTCGCGAAGGGCGTCGGCGATCAAGTCTACGCCGGCAGCATCAATGCGAACGGCATGCTGCGCGTTCGGCTCACGCACACCGCCGCCGACAACACCATTGCACGCATCATTCATCTGGTCGAGGAAGCGCAAGGATCGAAGGCGCCCACCGCGCGCTTCATCGATCGCTTCTCGGCCTACTACACGCCGGCCGCCATGGCGGTGGCAGCGCTCATCATCGTCGGACCGCCGCTCGTCTGCGGAGCCGATTGGTACACCTGGATTTATCGCGGACTGGCGACGCTGCTCATCGCCTGCCCCTGCGCGCTCGTGATCTCGACGCCGGCGGCAATCGCCTCTGGGCTCGCGTCAGGCGCGCGGCGCGGGCTTCTCATCAAAGGCGGAGCAGCCCTGGAAACCCTCGGCAAGGTCAGGACCATCGCCTTCGACAAGACCGGCACCCTCACGATCGGCAAGCCGCAAGGTGACCGACATCGTTGCGATCGAAGGAACCGAGACGATGTTCTGACGAAAGCTGCGGCAGTCGAGCGCGGCTCAAGCCACCCGCTTGGCCTGTCGATTATTGCGGCGGCAGAGGCGCGCGATCTCGCAATCCCGCAAGCCTTCGGCGGCTCCAGCGCTGTCCCGGGCAAGGCAGTAACCGCGCGTCTGCGCGAGGGTTTCGTGTCGGTCGGTTCGCCCCGCTATGCGCGCGAACTGGGGCCGGTGCCGGACGAGGTGACAGCCCGCATCGAGAAGCTCGAGGCCGAAGGCAAGACGGTCGTCGTCGTTCTCGCTCGCCAAGCGCCTCATCGGCGTCATCGCGCTGCGCGACGAGCCGCGCGAGGATGCCATCGAGGGCATCGCCCGGCTGAAGACCTTGGCATCCGGGCGCGTCATGCTGACGGGCGACAACCGGCGCACCGGCGACGCCATCGGACGGCGCGCTCGGCCTCGAAGTGCAATCCGAGCTCCTGCCCGATGCCAAGCTCGCGGCCATCAATCGACCTGAAGAAGGCCGGTCCAGTCGCCATGGTCGGCGACGGCATCAACGATGCCCCGGCGCTTGCGACGGCGGATGTCGGAATAGCCATGGGCAGCGGTACGGATGTAGCCCTGGAGACCGCGGACGCGGCGCTGCTCAAGAACCGCGTGCTCGGTGTGGCTGAGTTGGTCGCGCTCTCGCGGGCGACGCTCTCCAACATCTGGCAGAACATCACCATCGCGCTCGGTCTCAAGGCCGTCTTTCTCGCCACCACGGTGTTCGGCGTCACTTCGCTCTGGATGGCAATCTTGGCCGACACGGGCGCCACCGTTCTTGTCACCGCAAATGCCTTGCGGCTATTGCGCTGGCGCTGATGCCTGACGAGTGGCTCGGGGTGGCGCGTGGCAAGATACGGAGCCTGATGCTGATGCCGAGCATGCGTCGGTTTCCCAGGAGCGAGGTCAAAGAGCGACTGGCGAAGGAAAATTTCCCCCTGGAGTACCACGCCGTCGTGCTCGGAGGGTACGAGGAGCCAAATCACAACCCGTCAGTGGCGTGGTTGATCATGCGGTGACGCTCCAAGACTCGCGGTTGTTATCTTCGGCTCGGACAGGCGTACAGCCAGGAGCCAAGCCATCCAAAGGATGGCGAAATACAACGCGAGGAAAATAGGAAGACTTGCGACCGGCCAAGCTCGTTCGATTAAAAGGCACAGCACAACGGCAACGAAGTCAGCCAAGAGCACCAGGACAAGATAGTAAGTTAAGAGGATCATCAATTCTCTCCTTGGAAGCAGATGCACCGCTCGGAATGGCCCCCGTTTTAGGCTGATCGCGACCGAGCGCGATTGAAGGGCCCAGCAGCAGTGCAGTGGGGAACCCGATCAGGCCAATCAGCGTCACCAAAACGAGCGATGCCTGAAATTGACCGCGAGGCGCCATTTCAGGCGCACGAATGCGGGGGGCTCTTGACGAACCCGGCGCGGAGCTCACTCAGATCGTCGGGGGACCGCGAGGACGGCCGGCACAGGCCGGATGCGTGCTGAGAACAGCATCGGAGGAGCGACAGGCTCGACTAGAAGTCGGTACCTGAGGCCAAGCGACGGCCGAGCTCGTCCAGCAGACGCGATCGGGCTCGTCTTCCTCGTCTGCCCACTCACACCAGCCACTCCAGGCCTTCTCTTGCGGGAGTGGGCTGGTTGCGAGGGAGGTTGCGCCTACCTTGGCGGCGCGCTCCATGGCTGTCGGTTGCGCTCCGCTCGCGGTGTTCCCCGGCGTTGCAAACAGGAGCGCCAGCGGCAGCAACGCTGCAAATAAGCTGAAACAGGCACGACGAAGCATTGGCCGTGGACCGCTAATTATCATCGGGCGGATGCCGATTGAGAAGCTACGCACAAATGTCTGCGCGACGCAATAAGCCGGACCCGAACCTGCATCCGCCCTGCGGCCACCTCGGTCAAAAATTACGCATGGATATTTGCATCAAATAAACATCGAGAGGATGGCCGGTAACTGGTCTGTTGCCGCGGCTATCAAACCCTCGTAGCTTGCCTCGCCTTTGGCAGCCGCCTTCAAAATACACTCAGCCAAATGCGCCTTTATTCCAGGAGTTGCTTGTTCCAAAGGCACCCGGGTCATTGCCTCTTCGAGCGCGGACCTCATGGTTTGGATAAGTTCCGGACTAAATGTCGGCATGGTTATTCTCCCAATCGCCAGCGAGAGGGTCACGCGGTTCAGACGCATCGGCCAGACACAAACCCGCGAGCATCTTCACGCTCCCGTGAACTTCACCGAAATAGGAAAGTCATTGCGCGTTCGTTGAAATTTTTTGCAGCATCCACATCGTCTGCATGCTCCATTCAGATTTTTGACTTGGAGGTCAGCTGAGCGCGGCGGAGTCGCCGGCGAGTACTCGTGACCTTTCGGCTGTGACCTTTTCGGCCAACGGTCATGCTATCGTAGAAGTATCATGGCGCCGGCGAAGTAGTGGCCTCGAATTCAGTGTAGGGCTCCGTGGCATAGACTACGCGGCCGCCGACCATCGTGAGCAGCGAACGGATGCTGCCGATCTGGTCGATCGGAACGGTGAGATAGTCGTTGGTCAGCACCGCAAGGTCGGCAAACTTGCCGACCGCAAGCGAGCCACGGCGGGCGTCGTCATGCGCGAACCACGCGCTGCCTTGTGTATAAATGCGCAGAGCATCGATTCGCGTCGGCGTCTCTTCGGGCGCGCGCATCGGCAGGCAGCCCGACGGTCGTGCCGTCCAGCATCCATTGCAGCGATACGAACGGGTTGTAGGACATCACCCGGTGCGCGTCGGTGCCGCCGCCGACCGGTAGTCCCATCCTGAGCGCGGTCCCGATCGGCGGTGCAAGCCGCATCGCCTCCGTCCCTCGCTGCCCGACGAAGGCCTCGCCGCGGAAATACAGCGCGTTCTGCATCAGCCAACCGACTCCCATTGCCTTCATGCGGGCGAGACTTTCCGTCGAGCCGTCGGTGAGATGCGCAACCGACCAGCGCAGCGGCGCGATGGGCGTTTCCTTGTTCACCCGCTCCAGCACGTCGAGCAGGTGGTGGACCGAGCGATTGTTGTGCCAGTGGAAGGTCGCTGTCAGGCCCCGCTGCGCCGCCCACCTGAGCGCGTGGTGGAGCTGTTCCTTTTGCGCCTCGGAAGGTGTGTCGTTGTTGTACATGCCCCAGGTGACGTTCTCGCCGATGCCGTTGAATCGCAGCCAGTCGTCGCCGAAGCCCATCGGCAGCATCGCGGTCAGCGTCTGGAAATCCTCCAGTTCATGACCGGGTCGTGGTGCGCACAGGCTGTAAGCAACGCGGATGGTGAGAGCGCGATGGCGCCACACCTGGAACAGCGCCCGGTACGCCTCGATCGGGAGATTGTAGCCGCCGGGATCGAGGACGCCGGTAATACCGAGACTATTGAGAGTGCGGAAGAAGGCGCGCGTACCGGCGACCTGCTGCTCGAAGCTCGGTTGCGGCAGCGTGTTGAACAGGTCGCTGATGGTCCGGTTGTCGCCGCCGAGCCAGCCGTTGGGAAGGCCGTCAGGCCCGGTTTCGATCGTGAGACGCGAGGCAAGCTCGGCATCGCTCGCAACTCCAAGCGCCTCGATCCCGCCGGCGGTAAGCAGCACAGCGGTGTAGAAAAGCTGCACATAGACGTGATGGTCGGGGGCGGCGGCTGCGACCTCAGCCTGGGTCGGGCGGCGGCCTTCCGCGAACTGCCGCTCGGTCCAGCCGCCGGCGACGACCAGCCAGCTTCCCTTGGGCGCGGTCTGCGCCGCCGTGCGGACGCGATCGATCGCCTCGGCAAGGGATCGGGCGCCGATCCAGTGCACCTCGGTCGTATAGGTAAGGCCCGCGCGGATGGCGTGGATGTGCGAATTGATCAGGCCGGGAATAACGGTGCGGCCATCGAGATCGATGGTCCGGGTTGCCGGTCCCGCGAGCGCACGGATGTCCGCCGAGCCGCCGATGGCCGCGATACGGCCATCGCGCACCGCCAACGCTTCCGCCGGGGCGGTATCGTAGCGAACG
The DNA here is from genome assembly GCA_963831225.1 of uncultured Alphaproteobacteria bacterium. GTDB lineage: Bacteria > Pseudomonadota > Alphaproteobacteria > Rhizobiales > Xanthobacteraceae > VAZQ01. The sequence continues at coordinate 36,824 of CAWHPT010000070.1, read as the reverse complement.
ATCTTGCCGTTGATCAGAATTGTGTCGGCGGTCTGTGCATGCGAGACCCCAGCCAGTGCGGCCAGCAGGCCGGCCCAGCAGGCAAGCCGGCGAAGCATGACCTCCTACAACCGCTGCAGCGTGCAGTTGGTCTCGATGTTCATGTCAGCGGATCCCGAGGGATTCCGGCGGGCGACGCGAACCTGCTTGTAGCCGTTCTTGTCGCAGGACACGTCGATATCGTCGGGACGAAACTCCTTGCTGACGTGGCTGCGGTAGATGCCGAGCACATTCGACTTGAGCACCAGCGCATCGCCACTCTTGGGCTGCAGCACGACGCGCGCGTCGGATACCGGCGCGCCCCGCACGTCTCGCACGAAGCCGAAGTAGACCGGGCCCTTGCCCTCTTTGTCGTTGGCCGCGTCGTAGTCGTCGCCGCCGGCCCACGCGGGCACTCCGGCTGCGACCGCCATCGCGAGCCCCACCAACAGCGCGACCTTTCCGATCGGGACTGTCATGATCTGCCTCCAAGTCATCGCCTCGATCCTAGTACAATCGGCGCCAAGCAAGCCAGCCGCAAAACGCAGCGCTGCTACCACCGCCAGAAGAACCGCAGCGCGTAGATCAAGATCGGCACGGCCACAAGCGGCAGGATCCATACCAGCGAAAGCGGTATTTTCCTGGTGGTGCTTTCCGGCAGCATCGCGGCAATCATGCCGAGGAGGGCCGCACCGATCAGCGTCGTGGCCGTCCAGCCGTACCAGTACATCGCCGGCCCCTCGTCCCGCACCGCCGGCGCCCAGCCGAAATCGATCCGGTTGGTTCCCGGATGGTAGGTGAATAGCGGCCAGTTCCGCATCTCGCAGATCAGGTAGATCACCGGGGTGGCGATGGCGAAGACGGTCGCGAAAGCGCGGAATGCCGCTGAGGTCGCGAGCGATTTCGTCGCAGTGACCGACGGGGTCGTCGTCGCGGTCGTGCTCATGATCCGAACCCCCGGACGTTGTTGACGACGTGGCCGGTGAGGAACATGAACCAGCACATGGCAGCAAGGGTCACGGTCAGCCATCTGCGCGGGCTGTCGTATGCCGGGTTCCGCGTGTTTTTCCAGAAGTACCAGTAAATCGGCAGCAGCCCGAGCCCGATGGTCGCAAGGTGCTCCTTCATCTCGAACGCCCCTTGCGTCTTCCAGAACTCGTCCTGCTCGAGCGGGATGCGGATGTAGATGCGGTACTTGGTGTAGATCCAAGCGCCGAAGATGAAGGTTACGATCCACAGCACGCAGATCGCCGTGGCATAGCCCGCGCCTTGGACGGCGCGGAAGCGGGTGACGAAGCTGGCGGAGCCTGCCACTTGGCGAACCGGCATCAAGACCGACATTGCCTGATGCGTGAGCGCGCCGAGCAACGCGACCGCGAGCAACGCATGAGTGATGAATAGGATGGTCCAGAACGTGTTGACCGAGATGTAGTCGTAGACGAAATCCATGGGCCTACTCCCTCAGCCGTGGCAGGTCGCGCCCGGAGCCTCATCCACCCCTTGGCTGGGCCCGCATCGTTGCACGCCCCTTATCGCGCCAGCGGATCGGGTCGGAGCTGAAACTTCACCACCTTCGGCCGCGTGCCCTTGCCGGTCTCGAGATGGAACGGCGTGCGCGTGCCGTAGGTTGCCCACACCCCTTTGCCCTTCCAGCCGCCGTTTTGGTCGTCGATGCGCCCGTCCATCCATTTTGCATAGAAGCCGAGCGGATAGGGGACGACGAAGTTGAGCCACGTGCCGTCGACCAGCGCCATCAGCGACTTGTTGGCGTTGCCGGTGGCCCAGGGCACGTTGCGGCCGAGCCCGAACGTGTCGAACTGATCGACCCAGGTGTAGTAGCTTGCCTCCGCGCTGCCCGTTTCGGTAACGGTTTGCATCTGCGGCCCGGGGAACGGATAAAGCGTCCAGCCTTCCGGACAATGCCGGCCGGTCGCGGTCTCGGGGCCGCGCAGCACCTTGCACTTGCTCCTGTCGAACTTGCCCATGTGTCCGCTGGAGAGCGGCACCCAGGCGATGCCGTTGCGGTCGATGTCGAATTCCGCGCGGACCGTATCCGGGCATCGGCGGCTCGTAGATTTCGGCTAGCGCGGTCTCCGACGGATTGGCGCCCGGATCGACGCGGATCACGTAGCCAGGATAGGTCAGCACCGTGCCCCAGATCGTGCCGTCGTTCGGGTTGACGCCCGATGCCGTAGAGCGCGCCGACCACCCGCTTGTCCTTGGTCGGATCGACGGGCTGGTTCGGCTCGACCCATTCGTCGCGTTTGCCGTTCCCGTTGGTGTCGATGATGATCGGCGTCCAACCCTGCGCCTTGGCCTCGTCGCCGGTCTCCTCGAACATTTTTCGGTCGAGCCAGCCGACCACGCCGCTGCCCGGCCCGCCCTGGCTCAGCCACAACGTGTTGTTGGCGTCCTCTGCGAACACGAGATGGTGAGTCTGGAAACAGGTGCGGATCAGCGTGATCTTGCCGGTCTGGGGATCGATCATCGACAGGTGGCGCGTCGAGGTTTCCAGCGGGAACACCTTCGCCGATGGATGGTCCGAGCCCTTCTGGCAGAAAGCGGGGTTGGGCGGCGGTCCGACGCGCGAGGTGAACCAGACGCGGCCCTTCTCGTCGTACATCGGATTGTGCGTGCTGGTCTGGCTGTCCCAGATCACCTCGTCGCCCCAATAGGGCGACGGCGACATCGGATCGTTCTTGGACGACTGCGTCTTGGGATCGCGCACCGGCATCCTGATTGTCGCGGCCATGTGTTTGATCGGATCGAGGACCGGAACCAGGTCGGTGCTGTTCTCGACCGCGCCGTAGATCAAGCCGTTGGCGTTCAGCGTCGGCTTGCGTTTGTCGGTCGCCGTGATGTCGTGCAGATAGTGCTTCGGATCGGAGAAGTCCCATTGCGTGATGACGACGTTGCGCTCCCGGCCCTGCGGGCGCGGCGGCTTCGACGCGGGCAATTCGCCGGCCGCTACGCGGTCGGTCCAGTCCGCGTAGAGCTCGAGCGCGCGTTGCGCGTCGACGCGGCCGATCGAGGTCGCCATGTTGTTCATGGCCTGGCCGGAGAGAATGCGCCGCGCCCAGGCGTCTTCCGATCTCATGTCGGCGAACTGCGGCGGGATGGTGCGCGTCGCCTTGTTGCCGAGCGCGTGGCAGCCGTAACAGCCGTTGGTCTTGACCACGTTCAGCCATTCGGTCTGACTCTTGGCATTGCCGAGCGGAAATTCGTGCTTTGGCGGCACTTTCAGCATCGAGTACCAATAGATCGAGGGATAAATGTCGGCCGCGGCGTTGGGCGTCGGCGCCGGCGTGGCAGTCAGGTTGAGGCTCCGGCCCGGCGCGCTGCGCACCTTGGCGGAATCGACCAGGCCGTAACCGCGCACCCAGACATCGTAGTTCGCCGGCGGCAGATCGGGGATGAGGTAGCGACCCTGATCGTCCGTCACCACGCTCTTGATATAGCCGGTCGGTAGATCTGTCGTCTCCGCAATCACCCAGACCCCGGCCTCCGGACCGTTAGAGCCGCCAACCACGCCGCCGATGTCGTCGGCGTCGATGCTCACTGCTGCGCCCGCGCCTTGTTGGGCGCACAGCCGAGCCGGAGAGGCGATCAACGCGACTGCGATCGCCGCTACGCCGAAGTACAACGCTCTCCTCGCGCTCATTTGATGTTTCCTCTCGGTGTGGGTCCACTACCGGCACTCCCGACACAATAACATGGTGAGTGGGCTCTGCTCGCCCTCGAAATCGTGCTACGCCGTCTTCGCCAGCGGCGGCAGGTCGGCGAGCTCCTGGGCGTAGGCTTGATCCATGCGCGGCATGAGGCCGTTCTTGGCGCACTCGTCGGCGAAAATCTTGCGCACCAGCGGGATCTCGTCGGCGTAGTCGATCTGGTCGCCGCCCAACCGCCGGCTGATCCAGGCCTTCGGCACGCCCTGGACATTGCGCACCGCGACCCCCTCGTGCTTGAAGGCGAGATAGCGCGCCGGCGCGGCGCCGCTGTTGAAGTGCTGATGGAACCACATGTTGGGCGGCACGATCAGCGTGCCCACCTCCCAATCGTAGCGGCGCGGCTCGTCGCCCTCCGGCCACATCAGCGAATAGCCCTGGCCCGAAAGAATGATGACATGGGCGCCGGGACCATGCGCATGGCCCTTCTTGTAGGTGCCGATGGGAAACTGCGAGATGTGGCTGTTCATCGAGCCCTTCGCCATGTTGAAGCGGATGTGTCCGCCGCCGGCGCCACGTTCCTTGGCGCTGATCAGCGGCAGGTTGACGGCATCGGCCACGAAGTTGGTCACCAGCAGCAAGCCCTTCTGCTCGCCTTTGGCGCTGAAGTAATCGGGCTCGCCGTTGAAACGGCCGTTGAAATCGTGACGGGTGTTGAAGACGAAATCGACGTCCTCGTAGAGGTTGATCACCGGCGGGGCGTTGGTCACCGCGACGTAGCGGGCCGGCCCTTGGCCCGAGCCGTTGAAGTGCTGGTGCCAGCAGTTGAGCGGAATGGCGAACATGGCGCCGGCCTTCCACTCGAAGGTGATGCGGCGGCCACCGTCGTTCCACACCGTGGTGGAGCCGCGGCCGTCGAGCACCAGGATCATCTCCTCGAACAGCTGCCGCTGCGGCTCGAGCTTCTTGCCGGGCGCGATCTCGCAGACGTAGCAATCATTGGAGGTGCGCGAGGCCTCGTGATTGATGTAGACGCCGGCGCCGCCGCGCCGCGCCCAGGGCTTGAGCTCGACGGTGCGCAGATTGCGCACGTAGTGCGCGCTGATGATGTCGAGACCTTCGCCGCGAACCCAGCGCAGATAAGGCGTATCCTTCTCGGTCGAGAATTTCTTCGCCAGCTCCTCCGAGACAACGGCATCCTTCGCCATGCTCTTGCTCCCCATCACACTAACGCGCTCGCCGCGAAGCTCCCGGCTCGCCCGGGATCGCGACGCATCTATCGGCCCTCATGCGCAGGTAAACGTATTCGCCGATCGACGTGCGCATCGAAGGATGGGCCTTGGCGACGAGCACAACATTGCCGACCTCGAGGCGAAAATCCAGATAGTCGCCGAGAAAATCGGCGGCCGAGACTTTGCCGCGGCAGACATTGACGCCGTCGCGGGCCGCGGGCGCGGCTTGCGAAAGCTCCACGTCCTCTGGCCGCACCGACACGATCACCGCGGAGCTCTCGGTGACGCCGTCGCTCGCCAGCGCGTCGAGCGCGCCCATTGCCGAGCTCACGGTGCAGCCTCTGGGCCCCGGCTCTTCGCTCGCAAATCGCTCGCCCGGCCGGGACACGAGATTAATCACCCTGGTCACGGCGATCATGACCGTGATGATGATGCGGATGATCGAGACCATGATCGTGATCGTGGTGGTGATGCCCATGCCCATGCGCGTGCGCATGGGCATCATCGTGGTGATGGATGCGCTGCGGCGGGCGTCCGCGGCGGGGATCCTCGCTGAACAGCAGCGACTTGATCGTCACCGGCACCGTGCATGACGGCATCCGGATGCGCCCGAGATCGATGTAGTCGAAATCGCGCAGCACCACGCCGTCGATCGCCAGGATGTCGCTCTCGACCAGAAGCTCCTCGCGCAGGATCGCGCCGAGCGTCTGCGCGATGTCGCCGTCCAGCATGATGTAGAGCGGCTTCCTGCGCCCGATCGTGACGGCGAGCCCGCCGCGGATGCCCTGCGCGAAGGCGGCGACGCGCTCGTACGACGGCGCGCCGCGCCAGCGCAATGCCAGCGCCACCTCGCCTTCGCCCTCGACCAGATCGAAGGCGGTGAAATGCTCACGGATCACCTTGGCGAGGGCTGCTGCATCGATGACCTCCTCGCAGGCGAAGGACGGCTGCAAGACCTGCAGATTGCGCCGCGGCAACAGTGCGCCGGGCCTGGAGATGTAGCTGGTGTTGCCGCTGAGCTGGACGCTGTATTCGGAGGCGCCGAGCGCGGTGGCGCGGATGCACTCGCCGGCGGGGAGCAGCGGCCATGGCAGCGCGCCGGCGTCGACCCGGCGGCGGATGGCGCGGCCGAGTCTGCGGCCAAGATCGCCGAAGTCGCGCTCCTCGCGGCCGTAGACATATTCGCCGACGCCGCCGGAAAACATGATGCCGTCGACGCGTCCAAGCTCGGCGATCGGATCGGTGAGATAGAGGTGCGCGACCGCAGGCGGCAGCGGCCGCTCGCGGATCGCCGCCACCAGGGCATCGGCCATCGCCTCGGCCACCCGGTCGAGTTGCGAGCGGCGAGAGCACGTCACCGCGGTTCCAATAAAATCCGGCCCGGCGCGCATGGTAGCGGCCGGCAGGATCGAGCCGGATGATGCGGCCGATCTCGTCGACCACCTGCAGGCGGCCGCCGATATGCACGGCGGCGGTCGCCACCACATCGCCATTCTCGACGATGCCGAGCTTGGTGGTGCCGCCTCCGATGTCGACGTTGAGGATGCGCTTGGCCTCGTCGTGGGACAGCTTGGAGGCGCCGGAGCCATAAGCCGCGAGCATCGCTTCCATGTGGTGACCGGCGGTGGCGGTGACGAAATCGCCGCGCTGCTCGGCCAGCAGTCCGGCGATGGCCTCGGCGTTCTCGCGCCGCAGCGCCTCGCCGGTGAGGATGACCACGCCGGTGTCGATGTCGCCGGGCCGAACGCCCGCCGCCTCGTAGGCACGATCGATGATGGCGCCGAGCGCGGCATCGTCGATGCGCGTCTCGTCGCTATAGGGGGTCAGCGTGACCGGCGATTGGAACAGGGTCTCGCGCGAGACCACGTAGTAGCGGCTGGTGAGGTCCTCGCCGTAGCGGCGCAGATTGATGCGGGAGAAGATGACCTGCGTTCCGGACGAGCCGATGTCGATCCCCACCGTCACCAGCGTGACGTGGTCCTGGATCCAGATCGGATTTTCTTCCAGCGGAGCGTCGGCGTCGCGCTCGAAATGGTCGTGGTCGTGATCGGCATCGCCGTCGTGCTCGTGCACGAAATCCTGGCCGAGGACGTGATCGGCGAGCGTGTGGCCGGACTTCTTGTCATCGGCCATTGCGGCTCGCTCCATCGGATGGGACGCGCATGCGCGATTGTGCCGGCATCGAAGGGCCTGCCGCAAGCTTCATTGACAGACATCGGGCGGGCCGTCACCCTGCATCGCCCTTCCCCTCCCCATCGAATGGATGTGACCGTGACTGACACCAAGACCCCCAACGGCATGTCGGCGGAAGCCTACATTGCGCGGCTCGGAGAGCGCGGCATCGAGTATGTGTTCGCCAATGCCGGAACCGATTTCGCCCCGATCGTGGAGGCGCTCTCGCAGGCGAAGGACGCCAAGGCTCCGCGGTTCATGGTCGTGCCGCACGAGAACGTCGCCATGGCGATGGCGCACGGCTATTACCGCATCGCCGGCAAGCCGGCCGCCGTCATGGTGCACGTCACCGTGGGAACCGCCAACGCGATCAACGGCATCATCAACGCCGCCCGCGACAACATCCCGATCCTGCTCGCCGCCGGCCGCACGCCGATCACCGAGACCGGCAGCATCGCCTCGCGCAACCGGCCGATCCATTGGGGGCAGGAAGCCTTCGACCAGGGCGGCATGCTGCGCGAATACGTGAAATGGGACTACGAGCTGCGCGCCGGCCAGCCGGTCGCAGCGGTGGTCGATCGCGCCCTCGACATCGCGATGAGCGAGCCGCGCGGGCCGGTCTACCTGACCTTGCCGCGCGAAGTCCTCACCGCTCCCGCGGTCGAGACCCGCCGCGGCACGGTGCGTCCGCTCGGCTCGATCGCGCCGGAGCCGGCGCGCGCGGCGATCGAGGAGGCCGCAGGCCTGATCGCCGCGGCCGAGCTCCCGCTGATCGTGACCTCGAGCAGCGGGCGCGTGCCGGCGGCGGTTGCTGCGCTCGCCGCGCTGGCCGAGCAGTTCGCGCTCCCGGTGGTGCAGGCCGAGGCGCGCGACATGAACCTGCCGACCGACCATCCCATGCATCTCGGCCACGATCCCGGCGCCTTGCTGCCGAAGGCCGACGTGGTGATCGTGATCGACAGCGTGGTGCCGTGGATGCCGCGCAACCATGCGCCGCGCAAGGATGCCAAGGTCATCCACATATCCGCCGATCCGCTGGAGACGCGTTACCCGTTCCGCGAGCTCGAAGCGGATCTCCTGGTCACCGGCTCCTCGCTCGCCGCCATGACCATGTTGCGCGAGACCCTTGCCGAGGCGATGAAAGGCCGCAAGACCGCGATCGAAAGCCGGCGCAAGGCGCTGGCGGCGATGCGCGAGGAGCTCGACGCCAAGCGCCGCAAGCTGGTCGAGACCGTCAAGGACCAGACACCGATCCATCCGGCCTGGCTCGCCGCCTGCATCAACCAGGTCAAGTCGGAGGACGCCATCGTCGTGAGCGAGCTGGGCGCGCCGCTTGCGCTGCTCAACCTGACCAAGCCGTCATCGTTCATGGGCGGACTGCTCTCCGGCGGGCTCGGCTTCGGGCTCGGCGCCGGTCTCGGTGCCAAGCTGGCGGCACCCGAGCGCGAGGTGATCGTGACGGTGGGCGACGGCTCCTACATGTTCGGCAACCCGGTGCCCTATCACTATGTCGCGCGCGCGGAGCAACTGCCGACGCTGACCGTGGTCGCCAACAATCAGTCCTGGCTGGCGGTGCGGCAGTCGACGCTCGACGTATTTCCCGACGGACATGCCGCCAAAGCCAATGTGATGGCGCTCACCGAGCTCAAGCCGTCGCCCGACTACGAGAAGGTGATCGAGACCTGCGGCGGACGCGGCGAGAAGGTCGAGGGACCACAACAGCTCGTGCCGGCGCTGCGGCGCGGCCTGGACGCGGTGCGCTCCGGCACGCCGACGACCCTCAATGTGCTGACGCAGGCGCGAAGGTAGTCTCGGCACGCGCGTAAGGTCGATCGGCTCCTGCGTGCCCTCCCCCGCTTGCGGGGGAGGGACAGGGTGGGGGCATGCAGAGAGATTTCGTGCGGGTGTTCCCCCTCCCCAACCCTCCCCCGCGAGCGGGGGAGGGAGCACACCAATCGCGCGGCGCCCTTCGCCAGCAAATCACTTCGTCGATGGATAGGATACGTCCTTACTTCTTCGGGTTCTTGATGTAGTCGACGACGAACTGCCTGATCTCCGGCTTGACCTCGAGCCGCTTGCGTACCTGATCATTGATGTTCGGGCCGGTCTCGTATTGCGGCACGAACTGGATCGTCCTCATCGCCTCCTCGGCGTATTCCTTGTCGTTGTTGAGGCCGGCTATGGCGGTGCGCAGCGCGTCGACTGCGGCCTTCGGCGAGCCCGGCGGCATGACGATCAGGCGCAGCATCGCGGAATCGACCGCGAGGTTGGTGCGATAGACGTCCCACAACTGGCCCGACGGCAAGCTGCCGTTGATCTTCCGGTAGAATTCCTGGAACGGCAATATCGGCGAGCCTTCCATCACTTTCGGCGCGCTGAAGGTCTCGCCGTTGTAGTTGGGATCGTAATAGACCGGAGTGACCTGCCCGGTCTTGACCATGCTCGGCTCCACCACGCTGAAATAAGCCGGCGTCGTTTCCGAGAAGTAGTTCACCTCGTTGCGCTGGATGGCGAGCCGCGCCGCCGTGTTGCTGCGGTAGCCGGTGACGTATTTGTAGGGCAGGCCGAGCATGTCGAGCTGCAGACGGATCAAGATGTCCTTTGCCGAGTTCGGCCGAGAGTCCGCCGGCGATCAGGCTCTTCGCCTTCATGATGTCGGTTGCTTCCTTCATGCCGGGCTCGGCGTCGGTGCGGACGAAATAGACGGCATTGCCGGGCTGCGAGCCGAGGAACTCGTAGGTCTTGAAGTCGACGCGGAAGGTCGAGGGATCGATCACATAGGGCCAGGCCATCGCGGTGACATAGCCGAACATGGTGCCGTCCTTCGGCCCGATCTCGCCGATATAGCCGGCGCCCACCAGGCCGCCGGCACCGTCCTTGTTCTGCACGATGATGCTCGGCGCACCATCGATGTGCTTGACGATGTGCTTGGCAAGGAGGCGCCCCTCGATGTCGCTCGGTCCGCCGGCCGCGAAGTTGATCACCAGGTTGAGACGCTTGCCCTTGTAGAAGGGGTCGGCGGCCTTCGCCGTCGATACGGCACTCGTGAGCTGCGATCGCGGCGCAAAACCCGATGACGGCGGCTGGCACGAACGGCATTTCGATCCTCCCTTTTGTTTGCTCGGCGCGGAAGCTTACTCGTCTCTCCGGAGGCGGGGAAGCGCGCCCGGCCCGGCCGCGCGAGCATGACAAGCAGGCTCGGCCGTGGCACAACAGCGCAATATTTCGAAAGGAAGAGCCGTGCTGGAAAAAGCCCGATCGCAGCAACGCCAGAGCTTCAACGCCTATGACCGGCCGCACGACGATCTGCGCGAATTCATCGCGCGCGCCGAGCGCGCCGGCGAGATCGTGCGCATCAGGGGCGCCGACTGGAAGCTCGAAATGGGCACGCTGGCCGAGATCGTGAACCACGCCCGGCCGGAGCCGCCGGCGATCCTGTTCGAGGACGTGCCCGGCTATCCGAGCGGGCATGCGGCTTCTTTCCGGCGCGACCAATTCCTCCAAGCGGCTGGCGATCACGCTCGGGCTGCCGGTGCCGGGCAATCCGCTCGACGTGGTGCGCGCCTATCGCGACCGCATGAAGACGCACCGGCCGATCCCGCCGAGGACGGTGGCGACGGGCCGGTGCTCGAGAACGTCGATCGCGACGACGAGGTCGACGTGCTGAAATTCCCGGTGCCGTTCCTGCACGAGCACGACGGCGGCCGCTACATCGGCACCGACGACCTCGTGATCATGCGCGACCCCGAGGAGAACTGGGTCAACTGCGCGACCTATCGCGCGATGGTGCAGGACAAGAACCACGTCTCGCTCTGGATCTCGCCCGGCAAGCACGGCCGCCAGATCCGCGAGAAATATTTCCGCGCCGGCAAGCCCTGCCCGGTGCTGATCTCCTGCGGGCACGATCCGCTGCTGTTCCTCGCCGGCGGCAACGAGCTCAAGCTCGGCCTCTCCGAATACGACTATGCCGGCGGCCACCGCGGCGAGCCCTACGAGGTCGTGCAGAGCGAGATCCACGGCCTGCCGATGCCGGCGCATGCCGAGATCGTGCTCGAAGGCGAGATGGTCGAGGGCGACGAAGGCGAAGGAAGGACCGTTCGGCGAGTTCACCGGCTATTACGCGTCGAGCCCGAGCGAGCAGCCGGTGGTGCACGTCAGGCGCGTCTATCACCGCAACGATCCGATCCTCGGCATCGCCTCGCCGATGCGGCCGCCGTCGGACTTCTCGTTCTCCAAGTGCGTGATGAAGGCCGGCATGATCTGGGACGAGGTCGAGCGCGCGGGACTTTCCGGCGTCGCCGGCGTGTGGGTGCACGAGTTCGGCGGCGCGCGCATGTTCAACGTCATCGCCATCAAGCAGGCCTATCCCGGCCACGCCCGCCAGGCCGGCCTGCTCGCGGCCAGCTGCCAGTCGGCGTCCTATCTCGGCCGCTTCGTGGTGGTGGTGGACGAGGACGTCGATCCCTACCGACCTGTTCGACGTGATGTGGGCGATGTGCACGCGCTGCGATCCCGGCGAACGACATCGACTTCTTCCGCCGCGCCTGGAGCGGCCCGCTCGATCCGCTGCTCGACAAGGCGAGCTCGACCAATTCGCGCGCCATCATCGACGCCTGCCGGCCGTTCGAGCGGCTCGAGGACTTCCCGATGGTGGCGCGCGCCGAGCCCCGAGCTGCGGCAGCAAGGTGGAGGAAAAATTCGCCGACCTTCTCGGCAGGATCGGCTGCGCCTGACGGCGCACCTTCCGCGACAGTTCGAGTAGGCAGGATGAAGCGTGTGCGAAATCCGGGCATCACGTCGCTGCCGCATGCCCGCATTGCGCTATGCGGTTCTGCGCGCGCTCGCCCCGATCCGTACGCGGCGGTCACAATTTTTCATCGACGGGAGGGAGCATCCATGCCGGATCCATTCGCCGAGCTGCGCCATGAGCTTGCGGTCGCCAACCGCATTCTCGCCAATGAAGGCATCATCGACGCCTTCGGGCATATCAGTGCGCGCAATCCCAATGATCCGAGCCGCTATTTCATCTCCCGGCATCGCGCCTCGGAGCTGGTCGAGCCGTCCGACATCCTCGAGATGTACGCTCGATTCGGAGCCGGTGGCACCGACGAGCCTGCGGCTCTACAGCGAGATGGTGATCCACGGCGAAATCTGTCCACAGCGTGGCGCTAAAATCCACGATCGGTACAATCATACGCCCGATTCTCGCCAAGAACGATGCGCTACCCCGAACGCATCGCACGGGGTGGGACACATGCAAACCAGGCGGATCTATCAGGTGCAACATTGGCCCGACGGCCAATGGGACCGGGAGAACAATTGGCTCAAGGTCGAGGCCGCGACCGAGAGGGAGGCGGCGGAGAAGGTGTGCGGCCGTGCGCTCAGCGAAGCCGGCCGGCTCGCGCAGCTGCGCGCGCGCGTGCTTACATACGGCGATCGCAAGCAGCGCAGCGCAACGCAGTTTTATGCGGTCGAGTAGCCGAGCTCACGGTCGTAGCGCGCATGGAGCGCAGCGCAATGCGGGACGCTTCCGCGCGCATGGCACCAAGGCTCCGGATTTCGCTGACGCTGATCCGGCTCGCAAGCCGCTGCCCGCCGATACGAGCAGGTCCCAGCGAAGCAACCGCTGCCTCGCCGGGGCGGCGTTGCGCGCGCCAGCGCGATCCCGTAGAGACAGCGCACAGGGCTCCAACCAGCGTGCCCGCAAGGGGCGGCGGGCGCAGCTCGCCCAAGCGCAGAAAATCATCGGGAGGCAAGGCGATGACGGGCATGTACGAGCAGGCCCGGCCGGGGATCGGCCATAACCAGCCTGACGAATACGCCGAAGAGCAGAAGCACCAGAAATGGGAGCGCTGGGCCAAAAAGCGAACCTTCGTGCGCGCGCTCGAAGGCACTTACAGTCACCTCTACAAGGCGCTGCTCGAGGAACGGCGCGTCTATCCCTCGCAGGAGGTGCCGTGGAAGGGCGGTCCCGGCCAATTCGGCAAGAGCGTGATCAGCCCGCAGGCGACGTCCATCATCCAGTCGCTCGAATCCCATATCGAAGCCTACGCTCCGGGCGCGCATGGCCAGAAGCATGGCCACCTCAACAGCGCGGTGTTCTACGTGCTCAAGGGACGCGGTCACGATGTGCACGATGGCCGGCGCATCGAGTGGCAAGCCGGCGACGTGATGATCGTCGAGAACGGCTGCGTGCATCAGCATTTCAACGATGATCCCGACGAGGAGACGATCCTCCTGGTGTTCAAGGCCAAGCCGCTGTTCCTGTTCATGCATCTGCTGTTCCAGAAGATCGTGGAGTGGCCGCCGGACCAGCTGCCACCTGGCCAGGAGAACTACCAGCCGCCGGACGACATCTGAGGAGCGCAAGGAGAGCACATGCCGTTCGAGGACAAGCAACCGGCGCTCTCGGGCACCAGCACTTGCAGCTTCCATGCCGACGACATCGCCGCGTCGCAGGCATTCCGCGAAAGCTATGAGACGCGATTCAATGTGGTCACAGCCAAGGACATGCCGTGGGAGCGATCGCCCGACGGCTTGATCAAGCATCTCGTGCATCACCGCCTGAACACGCGCGAGTGCTGCGTCGAGGCCTACATGCAGTTCCTCGAGCCGGGCTCACGATCGGGCAAGCACCGGCATATGTGGGAGGAGATCATCTTCGTGGTGGAAGGCAGCGGCCACGACCTGCATTGGGACATGAAATTCGACTGCCTCGACGCCTTCAAATGGGAATGGGCCGATGAGCCGCGCAAGTTCGAGTGGAAGCGGGGCGACTACATCTACATCCCGCCCTTCACCACCCACCAGCACTTCGCGGCCGAAGAGACGCGGCTCATCATGATGAGCAACCGCATCGTCAAGGAGATGGGATTCGACTGGTTCGATCAGCTGGAGAACGCGCCGGGATTTTGATGCGGAGTCCAGGGAGCACCTCGATGCGTTTCGGCACCATCGCCTGCACCGGTGCGGCCGCCATCATCGCGCTTGCGCCACTTCCGCTCGCTCGCGCGCAGACCCCGGCCGAGTTCTACAAGGGCAGGAACGTCGATCTCTACATCGGCTACAGCGTCGGCGGCGCCTATGATCTCTATGCGCGCGTGCTGGCTCGCCATCTCGGCAAGCACATTCCCGGCAATCCCGCCATCGTGCCGAAGAACATGGAAGGCGCCGGGAGCCTGCGGCTGGCGAACTGGCTGTTCAATGTCGCCCCCAAGGACGGCACCGCGATCGGCACCATCGGCCGCGGCACCGCCTTCGATCCGATCCTCGGCTCCAAGGCCGCGCAATTCGATGGCACCAGATATACCTGGATCGGCAGCGCCAACAACGAGGTCAGCATCTGCGTCTCCTGGAAGACGAGCGGCATCACCCGCTTCGAGGATCTCCTGACCAAGGAACTGGTGATCGGCGGCACCGGCGCGGCAGCCGACACCGACCAGTTTCCGAAGATCCTCAATGGCGTGCTCGGGACCAGGTTCAAGATCGTCGCCGGCTATCCCGGTGGAAACGACATCACGCTGGCGATGGAGCGCGGCGAGGTCAGCGGACGCTGCGGCTGGTCGTGGTCGAGCGTCATGGCCACCCACAGGCGGTGGATCGATGACAAGTCGATCAACATCCTGGTGCAACTCTCGCTCAACAAGCATCCCGATCTGCCGCATGTGCCGCTTATCGTCGATCTCGGCAGGAGCGACGAGCAGCAACAGATCTTCAAGCTCATCTTCGCACGGCAGGTGATCGGCCGCCCGTTTCTCGGCCCTCCCAACATCCCGAAGGACCGGGTCGAGGCTTTGCGCAAGGCCTTTGCCGAGACCATGAAGGACCCGGAATTCCTCGCCGACGCAGTCAAGTCGCAGCTCGAGATCACCCCGGTCGCGGGCGAGGAAGTCGATCGCCTGGTGAAGGAAATCTACCGCACCCCAAAGGCGGTCGCAGATCGGGCGGCCGCGTTCATCCGGCAGTAAATCCGATGCGGGAACAAGCCGGCCGAGGGCGGCACACCAACCAGAACTACCGCGGCTGGCAGTCCGACGTCATCGTCGACCTGATCAAGCGCTATGGGTTCCCTCACATCACGCTCAATCCGGGCGCGAGCTTTCGCGGCCTGCACGATTCGCTGGTCAATTACGGCGGCAACGAACCGCCGATGATGCTGTGCCAGCACGAGGAGATCGCGGTCCAGATCGCCCACGGCTACGCCAAGGTCACGGGCAAGCCGATGGCGGTGATCCTGCATGACCTGGTCGGGCTCCTGCACGCCTGCATGGCGATCTACTACGCCTATGTCGATCGGGTGCCGATCTTCATCATCGGAGCGACCGGCCCGATGGATGAGGCGAAACGCAGGCCGCACATCGACTGGACGCATTCGGCGCTGGTGCAGGGCAATGCGATCCGCGATTACACCAAGTGGGATTACCAGCCGAGCTCGATCGAGGGCGTGCCGGAGAGCTTCGCGCGCGCCTATTCGGTGATGACCACTGAGCCGCAAGGTCCGGTCTATATGTGCTACGACGCCGCGTTGCAGGAGGCGCCGCTCGCGCGCGAGGTGGCGTTGCCGCCCGCCGGAGCCGCGGCGACGCCGGCGCCGATGATGCCGGACCCGAATGCCCTCGCGACGATCGCTGGGAAGCTGCTCGAAGCGGAACGTCCGATGCTGCTCGCGGAATATGCCGGCCGGCGCGCCGGCGGCTTCGAGAGTATCGTCGAGCTTGCCGAAACCACCGGCGCGGCGGTCTGGGACGTCAACAATGCGCTCAATTTTCCCAACAGGCACCCGCTGTGCCTGAGCATGGACAAGGAGACGCTTCGGCACACCGATCTCGTCATTGGCCTCGACGTCAACGACTGGGAGAAGCAGATCACCGAGCTCGACAATGCCCGGCGCACGCGCGAGCCGATCACGCCGCCCGCTTGCGATTTCGTCGAGATCGGTTTCGGCGAGATCAATATCAGCAAATGGGCGATGAACTATTGCCGCATGCAGCCATGCTCGGTCCGCGCGCTCGGCGACACCGCGCTCGGAATTCCTGCCCTCACCCGGATCTGCAAGGAACGCATTGCCGGCAACCGCCAGCTCGGAGCGCGCATTGCAGAACGCAAGGCTGCGGTCGGCAGGCGCCACGACGAGGTCTGGGCCAAGTGGCAGGAGGAAGCGCGCAACGATTGGGACGCCTCGCCGATCACCTTCGGACGGCTGGCGCTCGAGGTATGGGACGCAATCAAGGACGAGGATTGGGTTCTCACCGCCAACGATCTCAAGCAGCAGGTGCGCAAGCTGTGGGATTTCGACAGGCCCTATCGGCATCCCGGTATGGAGCTCGGGACATCGACTCAGATCGGCATCTCGCTCGGCGTGGCGCTCGCCCACAAGGGCACGGGCCGCATCGTGGTGGACATCCAGCCCGACGGCGACCTGATGTTCGACGCCGGCGCACTCTGGATCGCCGCCAAATACCAAATCCCGATGCTGGTCGTGATGCACAACAATCGGGCCTATTACAATGACTGGGAGCACCAGATCCGGATGGCGAAGCTGCGCGGCACCGACGAGAGCAAGGCGCATATCGGCATGGATCTGTTCGGCCCGGAGCCCGACTTCGCCGCGCTCGCACGCGCGATGGGCTGTTACGGCGACGGCCCGATCGATCAGCCGAAGGAGGTCCGCCCCGCACTCGAGCGCGCGATTGCCGAAGTCAAGAAGGGGCGGCTCGCCCTGGTGGATACGATCACGCAGCACCGGTGAAGGCGAGCCTCCTCCGGTCGCACCGCCATTGTGTCCCGGGCGAGTGCAGCGAGCTCTTGCGAGCGGAAGTCACGCCGGCTCCAGGCCCTTGGCCTGGAGCAGCGGCTTCGATTGCGTCGCCACGAATTGCAGCAGCGCTTTGGCGACCTCCGGCTCCTCGGCTACGGCGAGCACTCCGGCCGAGAAGGTCGTGATCTTCTGCAGCGTCGGCGGCAGCGGGCCGACGATCTCGACGCCGGCGACCGGCACCAGCTCGCTGAGCTGCTGAATGCCGATTTCGGCCTCGCCTCTGGCGACGATCTCGCCAACCGGCGTGCCGGCCTCCGGCATGACGATCTTCGGCTTCATCTCGTCGGCGATGCCGAGCCGTGCCAGCACGGTTGGAAAGTAGATGCCGCTCATGCCGCTCCTGGAATGCGCGACCGACTTCGCCGCCAGCAGCACGCGCTTGAGCGCCTCGGGCGATCCGATGTCGGGCATATTCTCGCCCTTGCGCACGGCAACTCCGATCCCGGACCGGGCGAGATCGACGCGGCTTCCGACAACCTTGCCGCGCGTGATGAGGCCCTCGATCGCCTCGTCGGTTACGACGATGAGATCGCCGCCGGCGCCGGCATCGA
This sequence comes from uncultured Alphaproteobacteria bacterium, assembly GCA_963831225.1. Taxonomy (GTDB): domain Bacteria; phylum Pseudomonadota; class Alphaproteobacteria; order Rhizobiales; family Xanthobacteraceae; genus VAZQ01. The sequence goes on along the minus strand of CAWHPT010000070.1, from coordinate 19,369 downwards.
GGTCTTTGACGAGATTACCGGCGGACCCCCAGGTGATTGCGACTGACGTGCCGTTCGCGCGCTCGAACGCGGAAACGAGATCGAGCATCAGCGACTTCACGCCGTTGGTGCAGAGAACTTTCATCGCGAGCTCCTTTCGCGCGTCGGCTGGCGGTCTTAGCATGAATGCTCGAATTTCCCGAAGATGACGATGAAGGGCGCGAACCCGAGCATGAATGCCACCCGAAAAATCATCGTCGTCGGGGGCGGGCCGGCGGGCGTCGCGGCGGCGCTCGCGGCCAGGCAGCAGGATGGCGCGGCGGAAGTAGCGCTGCTCCACGACGAGCACTGCGAACCCTACGAGAAGCCGCCGCTGTCGAAGGCGGTGCTCACCGGCAGGGCGACGCCGCACCAGGCGCCGATTGCCGGCCCCAAGGGGGTCTCCGCGACCGGCGTGCTGCTCGAGCTCGGCACGCAGGTGAAGCAGATCGATCGCGGCGCGCAGGTGGTGGTGACCGAAACCGGCGAGCGCATCGGTTACGACGCGCTGGTGCTCGCCACCGGCTCGGTCAACCGCATTCTGCCGATGTTCCCGCCGCAGCTCGCCGGCATTCATTACCTGCGGACGGAAGGCGAAGCCGAGGCGCTCAAGGCCCATCTGCATCGAAGCAAGTCGCTGATCGTCATCGGCGGTGGACTGATCGGGCTGGAAGTTGCGGCGTCCGCCGCCGAGCTCGGGATCACGACCATCGTGATCGAGATCGCCACGCGTATCCTCATGCGGGTTTGCGACCAGGGCATATCCGAGTTCGTGCACGAACGCCACCGCGCGCGCGGCGTCGACTTTCGCACCGGTGCCGTCGCCGCTTCGCTGCGCCAATTGCCGGGTGGCCGCTTCGAGGTTGCGCTCGGGAACGGCGACCGGATCGCAGCCGATGGCATTGTGGTCGGGATCGGAGCCGCAGCCGATGACCGGCTGGCGCAGGCAGCAGGGCTCGCGACCAGCGACGGCATCATCGTCGACAGGCATGGACGCACGTCGGACCCGGTGGTCTTCGCCGCGGGAGATTGCACGCGTTTTCCGGGACCGCACGGGCCGGTGCGCCTGGAGAACTGGCGCCACGCCCTGGAGCATGGCGCAATCGCCGGCCGCAATGCCGCCGGCGGCGACGTCGCGTACAATGTCGCGCCTTCGTTCTGGTCGGAGCAATTCGACATGTATATCCAGGGCGTGGGCTGGCCGCTGGCGGCGCCGAGCACGCGCGTGCGCCGCCCGCTCGGCGCGGGGGCGGTGCTGGTCTTCGAGCTCGATGGCCAGCACCTGAGCTACGCCACCGGCATCAATGCGCAGCGTGACATCGCCATGGCGCGCCGGCTGATCGAGCGCCGCGTTCCGGTCGAGGCCGATGACCTCGCCGATGCCGCGAAGCCGCTCGCTGCCATGCTGAAAATGAAGGTTGGACTGCGGTGACCTCGACGCACGCCATCATCCCGACTGCGAAAGTGGACAGTTCACTTCCGTTGATCGGGAATATTCAGACGGTAGCGGGTATGGCGGAGCTCTCCGGTTTTTGTGAGAGCTTCCATCGCGACCAAATCCTGCAAGTCTCTTGTGGCGGTCGCGCGTGAAGCGCGGGTGATGCTGATGTAGTTCTCGGCACTCAAGCCGCCCTTGAACCCGTCAATTCCCTCGCGGAACATCCGGGCAATTAATTTGTCCTGGCGCGAGTTCAACTGCCCGCGCAGCCGTTCGTACAGTTCCGCCTTCGCAATACAAAAATCGACGCGCCTCATCGTATTGCGCTGGGCGTCAAGGACTGTACTCGGCGAAATAGGTGAGCCAGTCGGTGATGTTGTTTTCCTTGTTATTGCGCTCGAGCGCCGCGTAGTAAGCCTTGCGTCCGCGCTCGATCGTATAGGCCAGCGCAATCAGGGTTGGCCGGCCAAGAGACTGTGCCATCGATTTTTCAGCGAGTGCACGGCCGATACGGCCGTTGCCGTCTTCGAACGGATGAATGCTCACGAAGTACAGGTGCGCGATGCCGGCCCGCGTCAATGTCGGCAATGGACGCTTTCCGCCCGGCGCGGTTTCATTGAACCAAGCGACAAATGCATCCATTTCTTCCGGCATCCGTGCAGACGGCGGAGCTTCAAAATGAACCTTCGGATTGTCGATGCTGCCGGAGACCACTTGCATCGGGCTCAGGTGCTTGCGGTAGCCGCCGAGGACCTGGATGCCCCGTTGTCCGCTCATGATCATGTCATGCCAAGCGAACATCGTTTCATGCCTCAGCGGATCGGCAAAGCTCTTGTACAAATCCACCATCATCTCGGCGATGCCGCGTTCTGCTGGCGGCACCCGCCGTTTGTCAGTGCCGAGACCGAATTGTTCGCGGAGCGAAGATTGCACGCTATCGCGGTTGAGGATTTCTCCTTCGATTTCCGAAGTCTTTAGAGCCTCGTCGGTGATCAGCTCTATCTCGAGCATGTCCTGGTCATGCTCGCCTATGTGCTTGAAAGCTCCGATGAACTCGCCGGAGCCCAGCAGGAACTGGCGCTCCAGAGGCTCGAGAGCGGTGGGGTCGAACGCAAATTCCGGCCAATCGGATTGCTGCCAGTTCCAGGCCATGAGTTATAGACATCCTTCTATAACTCACAATATTTGAACTGTTGAGCTATAGCAATTTGCTCCATGCCTCAGCGAAGGACAGGAAACGCGGCCGAGCGCTGAAGCTGGCCGTTCCGTGCTGCTCAAGCTCGGCACGCGGGTCAACTTGTCCGGTCGAGGCCAACGACCTCGCCGATGCCGCGAAGCCGCTCGCGAAACCGAGCGGGTAGCCGGATTGCTGTCGCAGCCGATCAGCCCGTTGGCAAGAAGAAGCAGAGAGCCCAAGACGGTCGCCCGAATCATACATTTCCCTCCAGCGCATCTTGCCTTCCCCCTGCAAGAGCTTGCGACGCACGGCGCGGCACGACAAGCCTCGCCATCAGGACCTGCACGACCTCGTTGCGCTGGTTGCGGGTTTCACTGCGGACCCTCACGGTCCCGCGATCCGGTCGCGATCGGGATGGAGTCACCTCCTCGATTTGGCTCACGACTTGCAGGACGTCCCCGGGCCGCGTCGGCTTCGGCCAACTGACGTCTCCTCCGGACCCGATGATCCCGCCGGCAATCGGCAAACCGTTGTCGACCAGCAGCCGCATGGTGATTGCCGCCGTGTGCCACCCGCTCGCCGCCAAGCCGTCAAAGAGAGTTCCCTTGGCCGCCTCGTGATCGAGGTGGAAGAGTTGCGGGTCGAACTGTCCGGCGAACGACTTGATCTGCGCCTCGTCGATGAGATGGGTTCCGCTGGTGAAAAGAGCTCCGACGTGAAGATCGTCGAGATAAAGGCGCTCATCTGCGCCGGGCGCATCGCGTGCGGCCATGGATCACCTTTGCTCCTTTGCATGCGCTGACTGGAGCGCGGAGCGCCCAAAAGTGCAGTGCGCTCGGGTTAGTGATGATGCCGTTTGCACGCGCCGATGATACTGCGCGCGATTTCCGGCCGATCCTGATCGCGCTTCTCGCATGGGGCAACAAATACTTCGCGCCTGAGGGCGCAAGTGTCCTGCTGGTCGATAGCAGGACCGGCGCAGCAGTGGACCCGCTACTTGTAGACCGGGTGACCGGGCGGCCGATCACCGAGCCCGAATACGGATTCGCCCCCGGCCCAGCCGCCGGCGAGCGCACGCGGCGAAGGTACGCATCAGAGCGCCCACTCCAGCGCCGTCGAAAGACAAGCGCGCCGGGCGAAAGAGAGGTGCGGAACCAACGCGGCGGCCGGCACGATCATGAGCGCTGATTCCGGCAGCGCAGCCCTATGGAGTCACCGTCTTCGCGGCGATCGCCTCCGGCGCTTGGCTCGCCGCACCGATTTGACGGTCGAATGAGCTCATTCTCCTCGAATAGCAAGCAACCAACCTTGTTCGGTCACTGCGCAAAGCCGCGAGTTCTACATTTGTTCCGACCTGCTCGCGGAACATTTTACCCATGTCCCCCGTTCAACCAATGCGTGAGTTCGACGGCTTGGATATCGAATTCGAGGAGTTGAAAAACAGAAAAACGAGAAGCGCAGGGAAGGGGGCTCAGCAGGAGTGTGTGTCCATGAGTAACCCATCGAGCAGTCCATTCGACGTTTCTGCTTACCTGCCAAAAAGCGCGCGGGAGCATTCTGCCTCTGAGCGGCACTTTGTCGAGAACGCTGGTGAAGGCCACCTGCGAAATGCGCTGGAAAGGACGCACGGGAGTGCGCAACCGGGCGCGGCATGCCTGGCCATTGGAATTCTGGCCAATATGCTTGTCGCCATGACGCTTGGTACCGGGCTTGTTGCACCGGCTCACGCGCAAGTAGTGCCAAAGTCACTTGAGCAAGGCGGCACCGACGCCGCACTGAAACAGCGAAAAAATACTTGGACCGTCGGCGTTGCCGGTGGGATCCTGTCGGGCACCTACATGACCTTCGCCGATGAGCTGGCACAGGTTCTCGACGACGGCGACAATCTTCGCATCCTTCCGATCGTCACGTATGGGGCTGCTTCCAATCTTGACGATCTTCTCTATCTACGCGGCGTCGATGTCGTGACGACGCAGTCGGACGTCTTCGAGTATTTCCGCACTCAGAGGAAGACCCCCAACCTCGCGAACAGAATTCACTACATCATTCGCTTGCCGGTTTCGGAGATGCACGTCCTTGCTGCGCACCGAGACCAAAAGCATCGAGGATCTGCGCGGCAAGAAGGTCAATTTCGGGCCGGCAGGAAGCGCTTCAAGCCTGACCGGGACGATCGTCTTTCAGCGTCTGGGTGTGCAGGTCGAGCAGTCGCTGATCGACAATCGCCACGGCGCTGGAAAAGCTCAAGTCGGGCGAACTTGCCGCGCTGGTGCGGGTGATCGGCAAGCCGGTCGACTTCTTCGCACAGATTCCCGCAAATTCGGGTCTTCACTTGCTGCCCATTCCCTTTTCCAAGATCTTTACCGACCACTACACGCTCGGTGAGTTCACCAGTCAGGAATATCCGACGCTGGTTCCGCAGGGGGAGAAGATCGACACTCTCGCGGTGCCGGCGGTGCTCGCGGTTTTCAACTGGCCGAAAGATACCGATCGCTACCGGCGTGTGCAAAGGTTTACCGAGGCCCTTTTCACCAAGTGGGACAAGTTCAGCGAACCTCACCGCCATCCAAAATGGCGCGACATCAATCTTGCGGCGACCGTTCCCGGCTGGACCCGCTGGAGCGTCGCCGAGGAGATGCTGAGACGCATGCAGCAAAAGGATCCGAGGATCGGCGAATTTTGGTCGTTCCTGAAGCATCAAGGTCCCGCGGTTAAGGACCTTACCCAGGAGCAGCGCGAGGCGCTGTACCGTGAATTTCTCAAGTGGCAAGAGCAACGTAGCAGCGTGCAGCGCTGAACGTTCGAGTTCTTCGATCGTCTGATGCAGTCGATCGGCCGGGCACCGACGCGCGAGAAGATTTTGCGCCGAAACATCCCTGCCGCTCATCTCCCGTTGCGGGCCTTTTGCGGCAGAGGGTGGCGCGTTGCGTTCATGCGAATGCGGTCGGCTCACACGAATGGTCTGCGCGCAAATGCGCCGGATGGTCAGCACGTCGTCACGTGGCGACGCAAATCTCCCGATCGTCCAGCCTACGACAAATCCATCGCGGAGACGCCGCCGTCGACGAACAGGTTGGCGCCATAGACGAACGACGAATCCTCGCTCACCAGGAACAGAACGGCTTTTGCTGCCTCCGCGGGCTGTCCCGGGCGCTTGGGCATGTTCGGCACCGGACGGCCGATCGAATTCATCCTTGCCGACCGGCGACCCGATCTTGTTCGGCACGATCGCGTTCACCCGGATATTATGGGGCGAACTTGTCGGCGTGCGAATTGTCGAAGATATCGACGCCGCCGAGCGGCCGACCACGGTGCACCAGGGCGGCGACTCACTGCCCTTCGCGACGTCGGCGACGAATATCCCCGATCGTCGCCTGAGACTCGCGGAGCGCCGCCATGACGAACGGTTGTCGACGCCATGGCGGCGAAGCTGGCCGACCAGCCGCGTGCAGCCGGCGCCGGCCCGACGTCACTGCCCTTCGCCGCCCTCTCGGTATTTCGTCCGTCATTACATTCGCCCAGCGGGCGCCGCAACACACGCGGCCTCGCGGCACCGCCGCTGACATGCTAGGAAACGGCTCGAAATCGGACCTGCCATGGCCGCGTCCCTGAAAAGCCTCGACAGCGCGCGCGATATCGCCGGCATGATGCGCGACGCCGGCCGCCGCGCGAGGGATGCCGCGCGCCTCCTGGCGCTCGCCTCGGCGGCCCAGAAGAATCAGGCGCTTGCCGCCATGGCGGAGGCGATCCGCCGGCGCGAGACCGGCATCCTCGAGGCCAATGCGCGCGATGTGGCCGACGCCGAGGCATCCGGCGCAACGTCCGCCTTTCTCGATCGGCTTCTCCTCGACCGCCAGCGAATAGCCGCGATGGCCACAGGTCTCGACGTGGTGCGCGCCCTGCCCGATCCGATCGGCGCCGTCACCGAGCGCTGGACGCGGCCGAACGGCATGACAATCGAGCGCGTGCGCGTGCCGCTCGGCGTGATCGGCATCATCTATGAAAGCCGCCCGAACGTGACCGCCGATGCGGCCGCGCTCTGCCTCAAGGCCGGCAATGCCGCAATCCTGCGCGGCGGCTCGGAGAGCTACCACTCGAACCATGCCATTCACGGCGCCTTGGTCGAGGGCATCCGGGCCGCCGGTCTGCCCTCCGGGTCCATCGAGCTGGCGCCAACTCGCGACCGGGAAGCGGTCGGGATGATGCTATCCGGCCTCGACGGCACGATCGACGTGATCGTTCCGCGCGGCGGCAAAAGCCTCGTTGGGCGGGTGCAGGCGGAAGCGCGCGTGCCCGTATTCGCCCATCTCGAAGGTATCTGCCACGTTTATGTGGACAAGGCCGCCGAGCTCGACATGGCCAGAAGCATCGTGCTCAACGCCAAGATGCGCCGCACCGGCGTATGCGGCGCCGCCGAGACGCTGCTCGTCGACCGCGGCATTGCACAAACCCATCTCGAGCCGCTCATCGTCGCCTTGCTCGATGCCGGTTGCGAAATCCGCGGCGACGAGGCGGCGTGCGCCGTCGATGCCCGGGTGAAGCCGGCGGGCGAGGCGGACTGGTCGACGGAATATCTCGACGCCGTCATCTCGGCGAAGGTGGTCGACGGTCTCGATGCTGCGATCCGGCATATCGGGCGCTACGGATCCCAGCATACCGACGCGATCGTCACCGAGGACAAGGCGGCGGCGGAGAAATTCCTCAACGAGGTGGATTCCGCGATCGTCCTGCACAACGCCTCGACCCAGTTCGCCGATGGCGGCGAGTTCGGCTTCGGTGCCGAGATCGGCATCGCCACCGGACGCTTCCATGCGCGTGGCCCCGTCGGCGTCGAGCAGCTCACCAGCTTCAAATATCGCGTGCACGGCACGGGGCAAGTGCGGCCGTGAAAGCCCCTGCCTCGTCCGGGCCGAGCGGCACGCGAGCTGAACGGCGGCGACCGGTTGGCACTGGCGCTGGAACGGCGGACACATGACGCGCGCGATGCGCGCCCCCTCCGGGGATCCTGCGCGCCAGCCCTCGCTCGCGGCGGGAAACAAGCGAGCTGACCTTGTCAGCGGCCAAGTGCGGCTTCCCTTGCATGCACCCGGGATGCGGGTCGGGCTTTTCGGCGGCACCTTCGATCCTCCGCACGATGCCCACCTCGGTGCCTGCCTGATTGCGCTGAAGCGGCTCGACCTCGATCGGGTCTGGTGGCTCGTGACCCCCGGCAATCCGCTGAAGAATACGCGCGGTCTGGCACCTCTGCCGAAGCGCGTCGCTGCGGCACGCGCGCTGGCGCGCCACCCCCGTATCGACGTGACCGACATCGAGGCCCAGATCGGGACGCCGTACACCTACGAGACCATTGCCTATCTGCGCCGGCACGCTCCCGGTGTGCGCTTCGTCTGGATCATGGGTGCCGACAACCTGCGCAGCTTCCACCGCTGGCAGAAGTGGCGCGGGATCGCCGCCATGGTGCCGATCGCGGTGGTCGACCGTCTGGGACCGAGCCTTTACGCGAGCGCCAGCGCAGCCGGACAGGCACTGGCGCGTGCCCGAATTCCCGAGGCGGCCGCGAAGTCGCTGCCGGACCGTACGCCGCCCGCCTGGGTCTATCTGCACGGTCTGAAGTCGCCGCTGTCGTCCACCGCTTTGCGCGCAGCCCGCGCCGGTCTCGAGGCTGATGCAAAATCGACACACGATGGGGATGGCGGAACGCCGACCGGTTGAAACAGTTATCCCGCCATGCCTATGTTGGGGTCGTCCTGCGTTGCGCGGGACGCAGCGAAAGGAAAGGAACCCTGGCAACACCTGCATACTCTCGGGCTGGCGCGCGCCGCGCCTCCGAACGCATCTCCAAAGTGCGCCCTGACGCCGAGGAAATGCTCCGCTTGGTCCTCATCAGTCTCGACGACATGAAGGCCGAGGACACCGTAACAATCGACCTCGCCGGCAAATCCTCCATCGCCGATCTGATCGTTGTGGCCTCCGGCAGGTCCAACCGTCATGTCGGCGCGGTTGCCGATCGCGTGCTGGAGGATCTGGCCGAGGCCGGCGTTCGTGCGCGGGTCGAGGGCCAGCCGCATTGCGACTGGGTGCTGATCGACGCCGGCGACGTCATCATCCATGTGTTCCGGCCGGAAGTCCGTGCCTTCTACAATCTGGAGAAGATGTGGGCCCCGGCGCCGCCACATGGACGCCAAGCGAGCTAGTTACCCGAGCTAAATACCTGCGCCGAGGATCTTGAGCCGGTCCACGGTCCATGCCTATCGTGACGCATGCGCGTCGTGGTTGCAGCCGTCGGCCGGTTGAAGCAAGGCCCGGAGCGCGAGCTTGCGGAACGCTACCGCAAGCGCGCGGCCGATGCCGGCCGGAGCGCCGGCCTGCAAGCCGTGGATGTCGTCGAGATCAGAGAAAGCCGCGCAGGCGATTCGGCACGGCGCATGCTCGAGGAATCTATCGCCATTGCCAATGTCGTTCCCGACCGCGCCGCCACAGTGATCCTCGACCAGCGTGGCGAAAGCATGAGCAGTGCCTCCTTCGCCGGCCGGCTTCAGGGCTGGCGGGCGCAGGACAAGCCCGCGGTCGTGTTCATCATCGGCGGGCATGAGGGGCTCGCGCCAACGCTGCGGGATAAAGCGAGCCTCGCGATCGGCTTCGGAGCCGCCACCTGGCCGCACCAGCTGGTCCGCATCATGCTGCTGGAGCAGATCTATCGCACCGTCACCATCTGGTCCGGGCATCCTTACCACCGCGCCTGATGGCGCCCGAGTCGCGAGAGAATTCGCGCGAGAGGCCGCAAGGGCTCGGACAAAGAGAAAGTCTCGAGGCGGTGAGGTACTCGCAGAGAGGTATGGTAGCCTACCTTGAACGACAGCTCTCAGGGGGCAGCATCCATTCCCATGCCTGACGTCCGCTTTCAAACACCTCTGCGCCGGGTTCATGGTCTCGGGTCGGCTCGATCGGGGACTTCGCATTTCTGGCAGATGAGGGTGACCTCGGTTCTGCTCGTCCCGCTCACGATAGCTTTTGTTTTCATTGTCCTGTCGTTGCTGGGCCGCAGTCACTCCGCCGCCATACAGGTCCTGGCGAATCCGTTCGTGACATTCACTATCCTGGCGTTTCTGGGAGTCAGCCTGCACCACATGTGGCTCGGCATGCGCGAAATAATCATCGACTATGTCCACGATGACAATTTCAAGTTCGCGCTGCTCCTCGCGAATGCTTCCTTTTGCGGGACTGTGGCCCTTGCTTGCAGCCTGGCTTTGCTGAAGATCATCGTCTCCCTCTGAGGCTTTGTCTTAATCCGGTACCAATCGCGGCTACTATCGGGACTGCCGCTTTTTGGCCTGGAACGGATCAATCCCGGAAGTGCCACTCCCTCCCGCCATTTTCCGTCCGGCGGCCGTGGTCATGCTCGGCATGATGTCGCTCGGGTCGATGAGCGCACCGGCGCAGACGCCGCCGCGCGCCAGCACGCAGACCCCGGCCGAAAATCCACGCTCCAATGCGCCACCCGCGAGCCTCGAAGGGATCAAGCAGCGCGACAAGGAGCTCGAGACGTTGCGAGCGGAGCAGCGCAAGGCGCTCGAGAACGAGGCCAGGCTCAAGCGCGAGATCGAATCGATCGGCGATGACCGTCGCAAGTTCACTCAGCAGATCATTGAATCCGCCGCCCGGGTCGTGAACGTGGAGGAGCGGATCGCCAAGGCACAGGAACGTCTGGCGCCGCTCGACGACAACGAGCAAGCGCTGCGCCGATCCCTGGAGCATCGGCGCAGCCTCATCGCCGAGGTGCTGGCGGCGCTGCAGCGAATGGGCCGGCAAGCCCCGCCCAGCCTCATGATCCGAGCCGAGGACGCGTTGCAGTCGGTGCGCTCGGCCATGATGCTGGGGGCGGTGCTGCCCGAGATGCGACAGCAGGCCGAGACGCTCGCCGGCGATCTCGCCGAGCTCGTGCGCCTGCGCAAGCAGATCGCCGCGGAGCGTGAAACGCTCGACCGCGACCTTCGTGCGCTCGCCACCGACCGGCTGCGCCTGTCGCTCTTCATCGAGCAGCGCCAGAAGCGCCAGGCGGAAGTGGAACAGGCGCTCACCGAGGAGCGCCAGCGGGCGGCACAGCTGGCCCGCGAGGCCGAGAATCTCAATCAGTTGATCGCAAAGCTGGAGCAGGGTCTCGACCACGTAACCGGAGCGGTGCGGCCGGGCACGCGCTCGACCGAGGACCGCAAGGCGAGCGACGGCAGGCCGAACCTGGTCGCGCTCAACGACCCCGGCCGGTTGAGCCCGGCGATCGCCTTCGGCTCAGCCAAGGGGATGCTGCCGCTGCCCGTGAACGGGCCCCGAATCAGGGAGTACGGCGCCCCCGACGGGCTCGGAGGCACCGAGAAGGGCCTTTCCATCGCCACCCGCTCGGGCGGCCAGATCACAGCCCCGTGTGATGGTTGGGTCGTCTACGCCGGGCCTTTCCGCAATTACGGCCAACTCTTGATCCTTAATGCCGGCGGCGGGTATCATGTCCTGCTCGCCGGGATGGAACGGATATCCGTCGATTTGGGACAGTTCGTGGTGACGGGCGAGCCTGTAGCGGTGATGGGGGGCGGAGCTCCGTCCGCCGCCGTCAAGACGGGCAGCACGAGCCAAGCTGTACTATATGTGGAATTCCGAAAGGACGGAGTCCCCGTCGATCCAGGCCCATGGTGGGCCGCAACTGAAGGCCAGAAGGTTCGCGGATGATGCGCAAAACTTCCTTGATTCTCCTCGGTGCGGCGGCAGGCGCAGCCCTGACGCTGATCACAACCCAGCCCCGCATCGTGTTCGACGCCCGTGCGCAAGCCGCCGCCGCCGACACCTATCGCCAGCTCAGCCTGTTCGGCGATGTCTTCGAGCGGGTGCGCGCCGACTATGTCGAGAAGCCGGATGACGGCAAGCTGGTCGAGTCGGCGATCAACGGCATGCTGGCCGGGCTCGATCCGCACTCGAGCTACATGGATATCAAGAGCTTCCGCGACATGCAGGTGCAGACCCGCGGCGAATTCGGCGGCCTCGGCATCGAGGTCACGATGGAGGACGGCCTGATCAAGGTCGTGGCTCCGATCGACGAGACGCCGGCGGCGAAGGCCGGCATCATGGCCAATGACATCATCACCCATCTCGACGAAGAGCCGGTGCAGGGGCTCACCCTCAACCAGGCGGTCGAGAAGATGCGCGGCCCCGTCAACACCAAGATCAAGCTCAAGATCATGCGCAAGGGCGGGGACAAGCCGCTCGAGGTTTCGATCACCCGCGACATCATCCGGGTGCGCTCGGTGCGCTCGCGCATGGAAGGCGACGACGTCGGTTTCGTCCGCGTCACCCAGTTCAACGAGCAGACCACCGAGGCGCTCAAGAAGGCGGTCGGCCGATCTCGCTGCGCAGTCCGGCGACAAGCTCAAGGGCTTCGTCGTCGATCTGCGCAACAATCCCGGCGGCCTGCTCGACCAGGCGATCTCGGTCTCGGATGCGTTCCTGGAGAAGGGCGAGATCGTCTCGACCCGCGGCCGCAACGCCGAGGAGACCCAGCGATTCAATGCACGCGCCGGCGATCTCACGAAGAGCAAGCCGGTCATCGTGCTGATCAATGGCGGCTCGGCCTCGGCTTCCGAGATCGTTGCCGGCGCCCTGCAGGATCATCGGCGTGCGACCGTGATCGGCACGCGCTCGTTCGGCAAGGGCTCGGTGCAGACCATCATCCCGCTCGGCTCCGGCAATGGCGCGCTACGGCTGACCACGGCGCGCTACTTCACACCGTCCGGGCGCTCCATCCAGGCCAAGGGCATTTCGCCCGACATCGAGGTGCTGCAGGAGGTGCCGGACGAGCTCAAGGCGCGCACCGACACCCGCGGCGAGGCTTCGCTGCGCGGCCATCTCAAGGCCGATGGCGACGAGCAGACCGGCTCGCAGTCCTACATTCCGCCGGATCCGAAGGACGACAAGGCGCTGCACACCGCGCTCGACCTCATCCGCGGCATCCAGAAGAACTCGGCCTATCCGCCGAATCCGAAGACGGCGATGCCGAACTGAGCCAACTTCCGCGGTTTGCGGAAGTTGGGCTGGGTGCTCCGGGGCCACTTTTCCGGTCGTGTTCTTGAACTGCCAGGGTGGGTCAGCGAGAATCGTGCCGTGCCTGTGTTCATTGTGCACTGTTGCCTCGTTGTGTAGGGTTGGGCAAAGGCGCAAGACGGGTCGTGACGCGTGGGCAAAAATCGCATGCGCGCCGTGCCCACGCGCGTCGATGGTGCAGCAGGCGATTTTGCCCACCCTACGTTCGTCCGATAGCATGGCCGCCTTCGAGTTCCCTCCCCTATCGCCCTTGCGCCGCCCTTGCGGTGTTCAACCGGCAGGGCCGGGTCTTCATCGGACGGCGCATCGATGGACCCGAGCATGTCGACGAGGTCCATGTCTGGCAGATGCCGCAGGGCGGCATCGATGCCGGCGAGGACCCCTGGCCGGCGGCGCTGCGCGAGCTCTACGAGGAGACCAATATCCGCTCGGTCGAGAAGCTCGGGGAAATGGACGAATGGCTCACATACGACATCCCGCGCGAGATCGTCGGGCAAGCTTGGAATGGCAAGTATCGCGGGCAGACGCAGAAATGGTACGCGCTGCGCTTTGCCGGCGACGAGCGCGAGATCGACATCGCCCATCCCGCCGGCGGCCATGAGCCGGAATTCGTGGAATGGCGCTGGGAGCCGCTCGCAAACACTCCCGCCCTGATCGTGCCATTCAAGCAGCCGGTCTATCAGCGGGTAGCGCAGGAGTTTGCGCGCTTCGCGCGCAGCAGCTGAAATCGAACGAGCCACCTGAGAGCCGCACTCTCGCACATACCCCTCGACCGCTGGCGCTTTGTAGTGCGGCAAGGTTGTCGGTCGCGCAACAGTGCCGAATGGGTCGGCTTATGCCGTAATCGCCTGAGGAGAAAAGGTTTTTCCTGTCAGCTCGGGCGATCTTTCGACCAGAATGATCGCGTTTTCTCGCTTCGGTCGGGGCCATGAGCAACGCGCGCTTACATTTCGACAGCGGAAATTTCTCGAGCGGGTTCAGCACCTTCTTCGGTATGGACCGACCAGCCGACACCGGGATGTCCGACCGGCTCGATTTTGCGCTTGCATTTGTTACAGAGCTGGGGCATAATTGCTCATTATCCACAATTGCGTTCTGACCTGACGACGGTTCGCTGCAGCCGGCTCTCCCGCTGCATCGAAGCCGGCGGTCGTGGCTTGCGCGTCGCATCGCGCAGGGCGGCCGCCGGCAGGGAAGCTGTTGCGGATCGCCCATAGCCCTCGAACACGGAGAAATCGACATGAACAGCAAAGCCAACGGATCCGGCGCTCGCACCTGCGATACCATGATGCGCGATGCGCTGTTGCACGCCTTGCAGCAGGAGCTCGCAGTCGATGGATGCATCATGAGCAAGATGCAGGCCATCGCGCGCCAGCTGGTCGCGATGGCGCTCGTCGGCGACATGCGGGCGATCAAGGAAGTCTTCGATCGCATCGACGGCAAAGCAAGGCCGGCCGTGGTCGCGCGCGAGCAACCGACGCAAGCGCAAGCCGGCATTGCATTGAAAGAACAACTGCGGCGATTGACGGCATGGGATTTTCCGCCGCCGGCCGCTGCCGGATCGGATGAGCAATGCACGCCATCGGTGGATATGCCACCACCGTGCGAGACCGGCAACGGCATTGCCTCCCCGCTTCCAATCAGCGAGCCGCCCGCTTCGCCCGTTGCGTCACCGATGGTCGCGGGGCAGCTTCCGCCTGTCTCGTCCTCCGATCTGGCGCGGGCAAGCCGGTTGGCAGTGGACATTTTGGCCGAACGAAGCCAACGGGAAAACCCTCGAGCCATACCGGATGCTCACCGGGAAATTGCCGCGCAGTCCGAGGCCGCGAGGAATTGCCGCGGTGACGCGATGGCGCTTACCGGATTTGCGGCACGCGCGGATGCTCCCCCCTCGCCTTTGTGGCGGGCAAAAACCTTGGAAGGGCCGGACCCTCGTTGCTTCGCATGACTGATCTGGACGACGGCCAAGCGCGTAGCCCGCATGGAGCGACAGCGCAATGCGGGACGATCGTGCCGCGCGGCAATGGTCCCCCGGATTTCGCTTCGCTTCATCCGGGCTACGGAAAGTCGAGCGAAAGCCGGCAATGCAAGAGGCGAGCGCCGACCGGCAGAGAGCATTATCGATGCTGAAATTTCGCCGGCCGCTTCTCGATAAACGGGCGCGTTACCGCGCCAACGCTGCCTGCAGCGCTCGCAACTGATCGAGCTTGTGGGCGAGCTTGTCGCGCTGCCAGTCGTCCGTGGTGTCGGCGGCATCCTCCTCGGTATCCTTGATCACGCCGGCGAGCACGGCGACGTCGAAGTCCTCCTCCGGCACCGCCAGGTCCGCGAGCACGGTCAGCCCGGTAGCGCTCACCTCGGCGAAGCCGCCATTGACCACTACCCGGAGCGCATTGCCGTCTTCGCCATGAATCACGAGAATGCCCGGCCGCAGCGTGGTGACGAGCGGCGCGTGCCCGGCGAGCACGCCGAAATCGCCTTCGGAGCCCGGCACGTCGACTTGTTTCGCCTCGCCCGCGAACAACAGCTTCTCCGGCGAGACCAGATCGAAGTGAATGTTGGCCATTGGCGTTGTCGTCCGTTTGCTGTCGTCCGGCCTCACGGCACTAATCAGTGACCGTCATCCTGAGGTGCCCGCGTCTTCGCGGGCCTCGAAGGATGAACGGCCCCCGCGCTCAGGGCCGTCGCCCTTCGAGGCTCGCCAAGAGGGCGAGCACCTCAGGGTGACGGCGAGAGTGAGTCATTCTTGGCGGTCGTCCGCTTACGCCGCTTCCGCCGCCAGCCGCTTGCCCTTGTCCACCACCTGCTCGATGGTGCCGACCATGTAGAAGGCCGCTTCCGGCAGGTGATCGTATTTTCCCTCGCACAGCCCTTTGAATCCGCGGATGGTGTCGGCGAGCTCGACGAACACGCCGGGCGAGCCGGTGAACACCTCGGCGACGTGGAACGGCTGCGACAGATAGCGCTCGATCTTGCGGGCGCGTCCGACCGTGAGCTTGTCCTCTTCCGAGAGCTCGTCCATGCCGAGGATGGCGATGATATCTTGCAGTGCCTTGTATCGTTGCAGGATCGCCTGCACCTGGCGCGCCACGCCGTAGTGCTCCTCGCCAACCACCATGGGTGACAGCATGCGCGAGGTCGAATCGAGCGGATCGACGGCGGGATAGATGCCCTTCTCCGCGATCGAGCGCGACAGCACGGTGGTGGCATCGAGATGCGCGAACGAGGTCGCCGGCGCGGGATCGGTGAGGTCGTCGGCGGGCACATAGATCGCTTGCACCGACGTGACGGAGCCCTTGGTGGTGGTGGTGATGCGCTCCTGCAGCGCGCCCATGTCAGTCGCCAGCGTCGGCTGATAACCCACCGCCGAGGGAATGCGGCCGAGCAGCGCCGAGACTTCCGAGCCGGCCTGGGTGAAGCGGAAAATGTTATCGACGAAGAACAGCACATCCTGGCCCTGGTCGCGGAAATACTCCGCGACGGTGAGGCCGGTGAGCCCGACGCGGGCTCGCGCGCCGGGCGGCTCGTTCATCTGGCCGAACACCAGCGCGCATTTCGAGCCGGCAGTCGAGCCGTTGTTCTTCTTGGGATCCTTGTTGACGCCGGACTCGATGAACTCGTGGTAGAGGTCGTTGCCCTCGCGCGTGCGCTCGCCCACGCCGGCGAACACGGAATAGCCGCCGTGCGCCTTGGCGATGTTGTTGATCAGCTCCTGGATGATGACGGTCTTGCCGACGCCGGCGCCGCCGAACAGACCGACCTTGCCGCCCTTGGCGTAAGGGGCGAGCAGGTCGACGACCTTGATCCCGGTGACCAGGATTTCCGACTCGGTGGACTGGTCGGTAAACAAAGGCGCCGGCTGGTGGATCGGGCGCCGCTCCTGGTGCGGCACCTGGCCGGCCTCGTCGGCGGGCTCCCCGATCACGTTCATGATGCGGCCGAGCGTGCCGTCGCCCACCGGAACAGCGATCGGCTGGCCGGTGTCGGTGACCTCCTGGCCGCGCACCAGGCCCTCGCTGGTGTCCATGGCGATCGTTCGCACGGTCGATTCGCCGAGATGCTGCGCGACTTCGAGCACCAGGCGGTTGCCCTGGTTCTCGGTCTCGAGCGCGTTGAGGATCGCCGGCAGCTCGCCCTCGAACTGCACGTCGACGACGGCGCCGATGACCTGCGTGATACGTCCGACTTGAATGGCCATGGATGGTCCCTGTTACTTCGACGACATTCGGGCGACCGCGCCCCGCCTCACAGTGCCTCGGCGCCGGAGATGATCTCGATCAGCTCCTTGGTGATCATCGCCTGGCGGGTGCGGTTGTAGGTGCAGTGTCTGCTTGCGGATCATGTCGCCGGCATTGCGCGTCGCGTTGTCCATCGCGGACATCTGCGCGCCGTAGAACGAGGCGGCATTCTCGAGCAGCGCCCGGAATATCTGCACCGATATATTGCGCGGCAGAAGCTCGGCCAGGATTTCGTCCTCGTCCGGCTCGTACTCGTAGACCGCACCGCTGTCGTTGCCGGCCTCGCCGGCGAATACCGGCGGGATGATCTGCTGCGCGGTCGGCAGCTGCGCGATCACCGACTTGAAGCGCGAGAAGAACAGGGTTGCGACATCGAACCCGCCCTCTTCGTAGAGCCGCACGATCCGGTCGCCGATTTTATCGGCATGCTCGAAGGCGAGCGCGCGTACGCCGCGCAGCTCGACGTGCTCGATGATCTGCTTCTCGAAGGTGCGGCGCAGCTGCTCGTAGCCCTTGCGGCCGACGCAGAAGAACTTGACCTGCTTGCCTTCGCCCGCAAGCGCATTGGCGCGCTCGCGCGCGAGCCGCACGATCGCCGAGTTGAACGGACCGCACAGCCCGCGCTCGGCGGTGCACACCAGCAGCAGATGCACGCGGTCGCTGCCGGTGCCGGTGAGCAGCCGCGGCGCCGAGCCGAGATCGCCGACGCCGACGGCGATGTTGCCGAGCACCTTCTCCATGCGCTCGGCGTAAGGACGCGCCGCCTCGGCCGCCGCCTGCGCGCGCCGCAGCTTCGAGGCCGCCACCATCTGCATCGCCTTGGTGATCTTCTGCGTCGCCTTGGTGGCGGCGATGCGCACCCGCATGTCCTTGAGGCTGGCCATGGCTTCACGCAAACGTCGCGGCGTATTCGTCGACCGCGGCCTTGAGCTTGCCGGCGGTGGCGTCGTCGAGATCCTTGCTGTCGCGGATGGCATCGAGGATGCCGGAATGCCGGCTGCGCATGGCGCCCAGCAGACCTTCCTCGAAGCCGCGCACCCGGTCGACCGGGAACCTGTCGAGATAACCGTTGACGCCGGCATAGATGACGGCGACCTGCTCCTCCATCTTGAGCGGCGAGAACTGCGGCTGCTTGAGCAGCTCGGTGAGCCGCGCACCCCGGTTGAGCAGGCGCTGCGTGGTGGCGTCGAGGTCGGAGCCGAACTGCGCGAACGCCGCCATCTCACGATATTGCGCGAGCTCCCCCTTGATCCGCCCGGCGACCTTCTTCATCGCCTTGGTTTGCGCCGCGGAGCCCACCCGCGACACCGAGAGGCCGACATTCACCGCGGGGCGGATGCCCTGGTAGAACAGATCGGTCTCCAGGAAGATCTGACCGTCGGTGATCGAGATGACGTTGGTCGGAATATAGGCCGACACGTCGTTGGCCTGCGTCTCGATCACCGGCAGCGCGGTCAGCGAGCCGGCCTTGTTGTCCTCGTTCATCTTGGCGGCGCGCTCGAGCAGCCGCGAGTGCAGATAGAACACGTCGCCGGGATAGGCTTCGCGTCCGGGCGGGCGGCGCAGCAGCAGCGACATCTGGCGGTAGGCAACGGCCTGCTTGGAAAGGTCGTCGTAGATGATCACCGCATGCATGCCGTTGTCGCGGAAATATTCGCCCATGGTGCAGCCGGCAAACGGCGCCAGGTACTGCATCGGTGCGGGGTCGGAGGCGGTGGCGGCTACGATGATCGAATATTCGAGCGCGCCGTTCTCCTCCAATACCTTGCTGAACTGGACGACCGTCGAGCGTTTCTGCCCGATCGCCACATAAACGCAGTAAAGCTTTGTCTTCTCGTCGCCGGAAGCATTGAGCGCCTTCTGATTGAGGATGGTATCGAGGGCGATTGCGGTCTTGCCGGTCTGACGGTCACCGATGATGAGCTCGCGCTGGCCGCGGCCGATCGGAATCAGCGCGTCGATCGCCTTCAAGCCGGTCGCCATCGGCTCGTGCACGGATTGGCGCGGGATGATCCCGGGCGCCTTGACGTCGACCTGGCGCCGTTCGCTCGCCGTGATCGGACCTTTGCCGTCGAGCGGATTGCCGAGGCTGTCGACCACGCGGCCGAGCAGCCCCTTGCCGACCGGCACGTCCACGATGGCGCGCGTGCGCTTGACGGTCTGGCCTTCCTTGATCTCGCGGTCATCGCCGAAGATGACGATGCCCACATTGTCGCTTTCGAGGTTGAGCGCCATTCCGCGCACGCCATTCTCGAATTCGACCATCTCGCCGGCCTGGATATTGTCGAGGCCGTAGACGCGGGCAATGCCGTCGCCGACCGAGAGCACCTGGCCGACTTCGGAGACTTCCGCCTCCTGGCCGAAATTCTTGATCTGCTCTTTCAGGATTGCCGAGATTTCGGCGGCGCGAATGTCCAT
>CAWHPT010000069.1:0-71911 GCA_963831225.1 uncultured Alphaproteobacteria bacterium | reverse complement strand
GGCCGCACTGCAAGGCCTCACCGCTGCCAATAGGGCGAGCTCTGACGATTATTGGGTTACTGCAAGACACGCTCGGAGCCGGCATTCGGTTTCTGCGCAAGAGCTCAGTCGGATGCCCGGGTTCCTATTTGACATGAATGTTATTTTCAGCGCCTGGGGCGCCATCATCGGGCTCGAAATGTGGGTAATTGAAGCTTCACGGACGACTACCGAATCATGCGTGTACGGTTGAACAACCCGATGGACAAGCGACGGCTTGGAAGCATAGCATGACTTCTTCTGGTTCAGTATTAGGCATTATCAAGTCTTGTCTGGGTATCTTGGCAGCATTCAATTACTTCTGAACACACATAGTCTGGATAATTTTTCCGAATGTCACAGCTATCGTTATTAGCGTTACCGCGTATATCATCTTTGTATGGAGAAGGTGGCAAGGTTTAACTGAACTGATTGTGCAACCTAACACTGTGAAGCAGTGCAAATGACGCACTGCTCTCGAAGTGAAGACTGCAAAATTCAATGAAACATGTTGGACAAGATCGAGCGGGAGAACTAGGTGATTATTCGCAGCATCTATATAGCGCAAGGGTTTTTGATTTTCCTACCATAACAGGAAATGTTACACTCAGCTTGTTCGTATTCATGAATTCAACTAAAACTTACCACGTGAGCGCTTTTCCGAACCCCCTTCGCACAGCGCTCGAAATGGCACCTCGTTTAGCCAATTCGGCGACTTTGGGTTCTGAAAGTTTGCACCCAAACTCGTATCGCGTAATCGCAAAGGTCTCCGATTTCGATCAATGATGTTACCTTCCGGTTGGGGTGTCCTTATGAAGCTTCCAATGACGACCAAACTTCTTTGACTGAAGCTACAGTTTTATCCTCGTGCCAGAGCTTCCTCGAAAAAACAGATGATACTGTGCGCTGCTGCCGCCGAACCCAGCAGAACAAAGAGCAGTGAAATCAATTTGGCGGTCATTTGCTTCTCCCCAGTCTTTGATTGATGGTCAGCGAGATGTCCTTGCGTGATCCGTGTTTCTAAATGGTTCGGCGGGATAGAGTGCAAGCACAAGAGTTAGAACGCACCTGTGCTGAGCGTCAACTAATTGCGTGTGACACCTGAAGTCGTTGGGAGGAGTCTGGGACACGGGACGATGACCAGCGATCCACGTTCGAGAACAGCAACACTTACTCCTCTCACAGTGTTAAGTATTATCACGAGTGTTTTGGGTCTCGTAGCAGCAACCAATTTCTTCTACTTCTTCAACATACCGTATTTGGAAAGATCTTCACGATCATCACCGGGATCGCTCTGAGTATCACTGATACTCAGAGCGATCCCGGTGATGATCGTGAAGATTATTCCAACTGGTATGTTGAAGAAGTAGAAGAAATTGGTTGCTGCTACGATACCCAAAACACTCGTGATAATACTTAACACTGTCACCGGGGTCATCTTGTGTCTCGAACTCGGATCGCTGGTCATCATACCATGTCGGGGATTTCCTCCCAAACGACTTCAGGTGTCACACGCAATTAGTTGACGCTCGGCATCAGGTGCGTTCTAACTCTTGTGCTTGGCTCGATCCCGCGACCATTTGCAGATTGATAGCGAAGGAATACGCTTATCATCAATCAAAGTAATAGGAGGAGAAGCAAATGACCGCCAAATTGATTTCACTGCTCTTTGTTCTGCTGGGTTCGGCGGCAGCAGCGCACGGTGTCGAGTACTTGTTTTTTCGAGGACTCTGGCACGAGGATGAAAACTGTAGCTCAGTCAAAGGAGACCCGTGGTCCATTGGAAGCTTCATAAGGACACCCCAACCGGAAGGTAATATCATTGATGGAATCGGAGACCTTGCGATTACGCGATACGAGTTTGGGTGCAAACTTTCAGAACCCAGAGTCGCCATTGGTAACAAGGTGCGATTTCGAGCGCTGTGCGAAGGGGGTTCGGAAAAGCGCTCACGTGGTCAAGTTTTAGTTGAATTCATGGATCCGAACAAGCTGAGTGTGACATTCCCTGTTATGGTAGGAAAATCAAAAACCCTTGCGCTATATAGATGCTCGAAATAATCACCCCAGGTTACCCGCTCGATCTTGTCCAACATGTTTCATTGAACGCCGCTTTCGTCGCTTCGAGAGCAGTGCGTCATTTGCACTGCTTCACAGTGTTAGGTTGCACAATCAGTTCAGTTAAACCTTGCCGTTTCTCATCAAAGATGATATACGCGGTAACGCTAATAACGATAGCTGTGACATTCGGAAAAATTATGCGGACTATATATTGCAGAAGTAATTGAATGCTGCCAAGATACCCAGACAAGACTTGATAATGCCTAATACTGAACCGGAAGTCTGCTATGCTTCCAAGCCGTCGCTTGTCCATCGGGTTGTTCAACCATACACGCATGATTACGGTAGCCGTCCGGTAAAGCTTTCAATTACCCACAATTTTGACCCCGATGATGGCGCCCCAGGCGCTGAAAAAAGACATTCATGTCGAATAGGAACCCGGGCATCCGACTGAGCTCTTGCGCAGAACCGAATGCCACTGCGAGCGTGTCTTGCAGTAACCCAATAATCGTCAGAGCTGGCCTATTGGCAGCGGTCAGGCCCTGCAGTGCGGCCGGTCCAAAGCGATCGCGGAACAGGTTGGTTTGCTGCTCGATCTGCGTGGCCGTCATCAGTTCCCCGGACGCCAAGCCACGGTCAAGCGCAGTCTTCAGCGAACCCGCGTGCTCTGGCGATCAGTTCGGCATCGGGATCGACGACCGTGAACCAACACTGGCGCTGCACATAGGAGCGCGGCCGCTCAGCGCTGGCACGGAGACATTAGTTCGCAGAGTGACAACTTTCTTGGCACCAATCTCGACGCTCAATTGCTCGTGCAGTCGCTGTGCGAGCGCATCATGGCGCATGCTCCGTCCGGGAAAGGTGATGAAGACGATCGTGCGTCCCGGCCGCCGAAGAAGCCCGATCTCTGAGTACGTCGCGTGCTTTTCGCTCTCCACGCCGAGTCCGTTGTCAGGGTCCAGGAACACGAGGTCTGCGCTGTCCAACGTAGCGCGCATCTGCATCCCCCACGCACTCCGCAGAAGACGCGACGGCACCGGCTCGCGATGAAACAGAGTCGCCCTTGGCCATATGGACGCCCGCTCTAATTTAGTGCCGCGATACTGGGCTCGGATAAGGTGGAAAGGCCGGCGTGAGGTTGCGCGTCGAGCTGGCGCCAAGCTGGTTCGTCTCGCCACTCAAGATGTCGTCCATCAACGCGTCCATAGGCCCCTGGCACGTAGTACCACGCAACGCCGAGCGTCCGATCGCTGCCCGCGAGCCCTCGCAGGAATGCAAATTTCAGGACGTCGCTGACGTCGCCGACATATTGATCACGCACAGACTGCCCCCGAATTCCTGCCTCGTTTTACACGGGAAGCTACGGCGAGATCGACATTGACGCCTTCATTCGCTCGTACGGTAGCGTAAGTGCAGCACGGGATTTTTAGATCAGCGACGGACGGCAAGATAAAAGCGTCGCCGTCCGTTCGGCGCATGTGGTCGGATTGATTGAGTTTTTGCACGAACTGCCAAATACCCTCTGCCATACGTTTCTGCCGAAACATCAACGATATCAACGATCCGAGCGCCATCCGCCGGCTTGCCGCCGTCGAGCGACCATGCTTGATAGAGTTGCTTCAGTATGATAACTATATGGCGGTGACGGAGCCACGCGACCCGACCCTCGATGTGCTTCTCGACCTCGACGGGCAGGTTCTCGTGGTGGACCCGGAGGGCGGCCATTGGGCCCGGTTCGTGGTGACGCGGGTCGCGGTATCGCCGGAGAAGCCGCATGGCTTGGATTACTCGCTGACGCTGCACGGGCCGGACGGCGAGCGCCTGGTCGGGTTCGACAACGCCCATCCGGTGGAGGGGCAGAAGCGGGGTGGGCCGCAGGACCATCGCCACCGACTGCGGACGATCAGGGCTTACGACTACCGGGACGCGGCGACCTTGCTCGCCGAATTCTGGGGCACGGTGGATGCGGTGTTGCGCGAAAGAGGAGTGATCCCATGACGACCTTGAAAGTGGGCATCGCCAGCTACGAGGAGATGAAGGCCCGCACCATGGCGGTGGCACGGGGCGAGCGGCGTATCGCGTCTGGCGAGCCGAAGGTCTGGTTCACCTCGACGAAGTCGTTCGCCAAGGTCCTGTCGGCCGGTAATCGCGAGTTGCTCCGTGTCATTGCCGAGAAGGCGCCGGGCTCGCTCGATGAGTTGGCGCGCATTACCGGCAAGGCCAAGTCCAATCTATCGCGCACGTTGAGGACAATGGAAGGCTACGGGCTTGTCCGCCTTGAACGTGGCGAGCGCGGGCGCATCACGCCCAAGGTGATGCATGACCGGGTGGAGTTGGACCTGCCGCTCACCTTGTCGCGGAAAGCCGGGTGAGCCATGATCCGCTTCACGGCTGCGGCCTTGACCGCCTGTCGTCGGCCCGGCAAGGAAAGCGATCATGGCTCAAAGTGAGCGGAGTCGCTCCCATTGCGAAAGCGTCGCCGCTGTCAGTGCCCTGGCGTAGAAATCGGTCGTTCCGCTTGCGCGCGTTTCGCGCGAACTCTGGCGCAATGTCCTGCTCTCGCTCATTGCGCCGCAGCCGCGCCGAATGCAGTGTGCTTCCCGACGATCTTTTCGTCGTCCCCGGCCCGTGGCCGCGCCTTGGCCGACCGATCAAACATGATGTTGAGACCTGGACCGTCACCGACGATTGGTCCGAGCGTGTGCCGGTTACGGACGCCGAACTCGACGTGTTCGAAGCGTGGTTCGGCGATCTGTTTGATGAGTTGTTCGGGTCGTGCCGATGATCTGAGGAGACAATCGTTATGACCGTGCCGTTGCGCACCGCCCTCTATCTGCGCGTCTCGACGGTGCGTCAGGCCGAGCATGATGTCTCCATTCCCGATCAGAAGCGGCAGGGCGAAGCCTATTGTCAGTCGCGCGGCTATCAGCTCGTCGAAACCTACGTGGAACCTGGCGCGTCGGCCACGAATGATCGCAGGCCCGAGTTTCAGCGGATGATCGAAGCGGGCACCACCAATCCCGCGCCTCGATATCGTCATCCCGATGGACAAGCTGGACAACCTTGTCGCCGGTCATATCGAGGACCGCTTGCTGCAGGCGGAACGGCTCGAAGAAGTGCTCGCCTCTGTGCTCGACCGTCGGCAGGAGCGCGGCGGCCGGCGCCGCGAGCATATCGCGGAACTTAGCAAGCGGGCGGCCGAAACCGATTTGCGGCTCAAGCAACTCTATGACGCCATCGAGTCGGGGGTCGCCGATCTCGAGGACCCGGCGCTGAAGGAGCGAATCACGAGCCTCAAGGCGATCCGCGATCAGGCTCGGACGGACGCCGAGCGGGCGCAGGCCATGATGGAAAACTCAAGCCAGCAGGCGATCACACCGCAGATGATCCGCAAGTTCGCCATGACCGCGCGCTCGCGGATACGGATCGACGGCGGCGGCTATCGCCGCGACCATCTGCGCGCGCTTGCCCAGCGCGTCGAGGTCGCGGACGGCGAGGTTCGCATCATGGGGTCGAAAAATGACCTTCTCAGAACCCTCGCGGCCGCTTCCGGCGTAACATCGGCTACGCCCGGCGTTCGCAGTTCTGTTGTGCGGCCTGAGACATAGGTGACATCCCGTACCGGACACATGGGTAACACTTCTCGCCTGATTCGCAGGTGGGAGGTGCCGATGCCCTGGAGGGAAAGTTCGGTGATGGAAGAGCGCCTGTGTTTTGTCGCCCGTCTGCTCGACGGGGAGACCATGACTGATGTGTGCCGGGAATTCGGGATCTCCCGCAAGACCGGCTATAAGATTTTCGATCGCTACAAGGAACACGGGCTCGAAGCCCTGAGCGACCGCTCGCGGCGGCCGGTACGCTACGCCAACCAGCTGCCCCCGGCGATCGAGAGCCTGATCCTCCGCCTCAAGGGCGAGAAGCCGCACTGGGGCGCTCGCAAGATCCGCGAGCTCCTGGTCCGACGGCTATCCGGGGACATTCGGGTACCGGCCAAAAGCACCGTCCATGCCGTCCTCGATCGCCACGGCATGGTCAGGCGCGGCGGCGGGCCGCGCCATCGTGCGCGCGGCACGCCGCTGTCCCAAGCCAGTGGCCCCAATGACACTCTGGTGCGCCGACTTCAAGGGCGAGTTCAAGCTCGGCAACGGGCGCTATTGCTATCCACTGACCGTCACCGACCAGGCCTCGCGATTCCTGCTCATGTGCGAGGCGCTAGAAACGACTAGGGAGGAGCTGGCCTTCACTGCCTTTGAGCGGCTGTTCCGTGAGCGCGGCCTGCCGATCGCTATCCGATCCGATAACGGCGTCCCGTTCGCCAGTCCCAATGCTCTGTTCAACCTCTCAAAACTCTCGGTGTGGTGGCTTCGGCTTGGCATCGCCATCGAGCGCATCAAGCCCGGCAGACCGCAGCAGAACGGTCGCCACGAGCGCATGCACCTGACTTTGAAGAAGGAAGCCACCCGTCCGCCGGCCAGCAATAGCTTGCAGCAGCAAGCCAGCTTCGATGCCTTCATGCACGAATTCAACAGCGAACGCCCCCACGAGGCGCTCGCCATGAAATGCCCGGCCGAACTCTACTCAGCCTCTCCGCGCCAATATGATGGCCTGCCCGAGCTCAGCTATCCCTTCCACGACCGCGACATCCTCGTCACCGCCTGCGGACGAATCTGCCTGCACCGCAAGAAGATCAATATCTCCACCGTGCTGGCAGGCCAAAGGCTCGGCATCAAAGAAGTTGATGACGGCATCTGGCTCGTCAGCTTCAGCAACTACGATCTCGGCTACTTCGATCTGGAGCAGAAAACCTTGCAGCCCCTCGACAACCCGTTTGGGCCGAGGTTGTCACCCATGTCTTAGGTACGTTCTGTCACCTATGTGTCCGGGCTGGACAAACGAGATGCTGGCGCGCTCGGAGGGATTCGAACCCCCGACCAACGGTTTACAAAGTCGTCGCGTCAGCGTTTCAGCCGATTTCATCACCGTTCATCGCTGTTCATAAAAGCACGATTTTTCTGGACTTCCCTATTTCAAAGACTATCATTGCGTTGCATCTGGCAACATCCAATCTCACGATTTTTCCAGAATGTTGCCAGAAATGTTGCCAGAGAGGGGGTAGGCATGGCGAGACTCGGAAGCTACTTCGCGGACCGGACTTTATGGCCCTGAAGGGGAAGCCCGGCAGGCTCTCGCTGACCGTCATGGATCAGCTCGTGCCGGTGTTCGGGGTGCGAGTGTCGGAGACCTGGAGGCCGGACGTTCATCCTGATCGCGCGCTACCCGGGTAGTCAAAACCCGACTTGCCGCGCGCTCGGCGAGTACGGCGAGCTCACCCTGGAGAGAACCCGCGCGAAGGCCCGCGACTGGCTGGAGCAAATCGGCAAGGGCCGGGATCCTGAAGGACGACGAAGAGCGCAAGCGCCAGGCGGAGGCCCGCAAGCGGGCAAACACGTTCGCCGCCGCGCTCGATCACTACTGCCGCCAGCAAGTCATCGGCCCGAATCCCGAGCAAGCCGCGGCAGCGATACGGCCGCCAACTTGAGCGCGATCTAGGCCCGCCAGCGCCGCCGCTGTGGGCCGGTCGACCCATCACCGAGATCACGAGCCAGGTGACCCGCGAGGCGATCGAGCGCGTGCGTGATAACGGCACCGCCGGCGACGGGCCAGCGCCCGGCCATGCACGCAACCTGCTTTCGTATCTCAAAACCTTCTTCAACTGGGTCGTGGAAAGCGAGGACTACGGCCTGGAGAGTTCGCCTGCCGAGCGGCTGAAGGCGGCGCGTCCTGTTCGGCAACGCGAGGCTGCCGAGCGCATCCTGGGTGACGACGAGCTATTCGCGTTCTGGCGTGCGTCGCCGCGCATGGGCTACCCGTTCGGCCCGCTCTATCAACTGCTGCTGCTCAGCGGACTGCGGCTCAACGAGGGTTGCGGATGCAACATGGTCGGAGTTCGATCTGGCAAAGCGACTCTGGATCGTTCCGGCGACGCGCATGAAGGGCAAGAACGGCATGGCGCGGCCGCACGCGGTGCCGCTCGAGACTCGACGACATGCTCACCATCCTCGACAGCCTGCCGCGCTTCAGCTCAGGCGAATATCTGTTCTCGACCACGTTCGGCCGCTCGCCGGTCTGGGTCAGCGATAAGATCAAGAAGCGGCTCGACCGGCGGATGCTGCGCACGGTGCGGGCGCTCGCACGCAAGCGCGGCAACAATGCTGCGAAGGCGACTGTTTACCGTGAACGACGACCTGGTCCACCTCGCGCTCGCGGCTGTTCTGAGCCGCGCGTCAATTCGGACGTGGCGGAGGCCGTACTGGGCCATGTCAAATCCGGCGTCCTGTCGTCCATGATCGTTACGAGTTTCTCGACGAGAAGCGTCGCTCCATGCTGTGGGGCTCCGAGCTGAGCAGTATCGTCACGCCGCCGGCGACCAACGCGGTGGCGTTGCGCGCCGAGATTTCCGCGGTACCCCACCGGGGTTTTAAGTAGGCGTTACAATCGGATTGCGCTGGTTAGCTACCGTCGTACCTGTTTAACACCGCCGGATGCTTGCCCCGCGCTTTCCTCCCTCGCGGTGAAGCGGTGTGATTGACGTCACAAAAAATTCCGCGGGTCACCGTGGCCCGGTCGTCGCGGATCGAAACGTTGGCCGCGCAATAAATCGGCTTTAGCTGCATGGATAAAGCAACAGCAAGAGACAATCAGCACTCTTTCGGAGCCCCAAACGGAAGGAGGCGGCCATTGAGTGTGCCGCGACTTACTTCAGGGTTGGTGATCAAATTTTAGATCACAATAGGAGGACGCAGACGCAGCTTAACGAAGAGGGGTCTTCGTGGAATTGAGTGGGTGATTTTGGGGTTGAAAACCCGACAAAGCTGGGGATTGCAAGGGGATTCTGCATTTTGGCGGGATTTGGAATTTGGCATGAATGATGGATGGCACGAGCATCGAAACGTCGACGGCGGCTTTGGGATACGTATTCGTTTCCTGGTTTTCGGCCGGAACCGACAGTGCGCGGGATTTTTGGTGATCCGAAAGCGCGCGTGATCACGCTCAACCGACGCTCAAAAAAACAGCGTGTGGGTGCTGCGGTCGCGTGCAGATGGGCTGGTACGACCGCAAGGTCCGCCAGGTGCGCGATCTGTCCTGCGGGGACACGCGGATATTTCTGGAATTGGAGGTGCGGCGGGTCGAGTGCCGCCGTTGCGGCAAGGTGAAGCGGGAGCGGCTCGACTTTCTGGCGGACAATCCGCTCTACACCAAGCGCTTTGCTTATTATGTGGGCCGGCGCTGCCGGCAGGCGACGATCAAGGACGTGGCGAAGGAACTGGCGCTCGATTGGCACACGGTCAAGGCGCTGGAGATGCAATACATGCAAGCCCAGCTGGCGCGCGCGGGCACGCCCGGTCCGCAGGTGATCGGCATCGACGAGATTTCGATCCGCAAAGGTCACACCTACCGCATCGTGGTCAGCGACCTCATTCGCGGCCGACCGATCTGGTTCGGCGGCGAGGATCGCTCGGAGACGAGCATGAGCCAGTTCTACGCCTGGCTCGGCGAGAAGAAGAGCTCGCGCATTCGCCTTGCGGTCATGGACATGTGGAAACCGTTCCGCCTGGCAACGCAGGCGCATGCGCCGCAAGCCGCGATTTTGTTCGACAAGTTCCATGTCATGCGCCATCTGGGCGAGGCCTTGGATCAAGTCCGCAAGCGCGAGTACGCGCGGCTTTCCAGCCGCGACCGGCGCTACATCAAGGGCCAGAAATACACCTTGCTGTCGCGCCGGGAGAACCTCACGCTCGACGGCAAGAGGGCGTTGAAGACATTGCTGGCGGCCAACAAGCGGCTCAACACGGCCTATGTCCTCAAGGAGAGCTTCGGCCAGCTGTGGAGCTATGAGCGCGAAGGCTGGGCACGGCGCTTCTTCGAGAACTGGCGCGCGAGCCTCAAGTGGCAGCGGCTCGAGCCATACGAGAAGTTCGCCGCGATGATCGACCGTCATTGGGATGGCATCGCAGCCTACTGCCGGCCGGAGAACAAGGTCTCGCTCGGCTTCGTCGAGGGGCTCAACAACAAGATTCGGGTGATTCAGCGCCGTGCCTACGGCTTGCACAACGAAGACTACCTGCGCCTCAAAGTCCTCACCTGCATGCTGCCGGCGCTGTAGCGGCCTCGGGGCGTCTGAACCATCGTTCGTGATGCGCCCTGTCGAACCTATCGGCGGGGCCATGGCCGCGTCATAAATCCACGGCACCAGCATCTAGCAACGCTGTGGACATGATGGACAACGCAAGCGCGTTGCCCACATGCCCACAGCGACAAAAACAACAACAACAACAACAGAAGACAGCTGTTCGAAATTGGTCCAAAATCACCCACACGACTTCACGAAGAAGCTTATTTTTTGAGCCCGATATTCGCGAACTTCTTCTGGAAACGCGAGAGCCGCCCACCACGGTCGAGAAGCTGCTGCTGGCCGCCGGTCCAGGCCGGGTGCGATTTCGGATCGATGTCGAGGCGAAGCGTTCGCCTTCCTTGCCCCAGGTGGTGCGGGTGGTGAACTCGGTTCCGTCGGTCATCACCACCTTGATCGTGTGGTAGTCCGGATGCAAATCGGGTTTCATGTTGGTCGTCCTGCGCTGCCCCGTGCGCGCGTGTTCCGGTGCGTGAAAAAGTGCCGGCTCTATAACAAAGCCGGGCGCGCGAAACAAGCTGCAATGCCGGTCCGTTCCGGGCGGTTCGCCAGTTGCCGGTCCGAGCCGTTGGGCGGCATGGCGCAATTGCCACTGCCGCCTGCCGGGGCATTGTCGCGCTGCTTTGGCCCCTCCGGCCCGAAGCTGCAAGGCCTGATCCATGAACGTCATCGAGCGCAACGCCGCGCGCGCAGCCGGCACCGCGGCGGAGGCGGACGTTGCCGGCGCCGCCACGTCGTGCGCAACCGGCGCCGAGCCGCAAGCTGCGGCCGCTGCTGTCGCTGATCCCTATCTCACGCGCTATCGCTGGCGGGCGCTCGCGGGTTTGATCGCGCTTCTGGTCGCAGCGGTCACGACGCTGGTGGTTCCCATCGCGGTCCGTCGCATGATCGATTTCGGCTTCTCGCAGGATAGCCGCGAACCTGATCGACAGCTATTTCACCGTCATGATCGGTCTGGTGGGGGTGCTGGCTGTTGCGAGCGCCGGACGGTTTTTTCTCATCACGACCCTGGGAGAGCGTATCGTTGCCGATCTGCGCGAGCAGGTTTTCAGCCATCTTATTTCGCTTTCGTCGGCATATTTCGACGAGGCCAAATCCGGCGAATTGACCTCTCGGCTCGCCGCCGATACCACCCAGATCAAGACCGCCCTGAGTGGTTCAGTTTCGCTCGCGCTGCGCGATTTCGTCCTGTTCGTCGGCGCGACCGCCATGATGGTGGTAACCAGCCCGCGTTTGTCTGCCTTCGTGCTCGCCGCCATTCCGGTGATCGTGCTGCCGCTCTACGGGTTCGGCCGTGCCGTGCGCCGGCGTTCGCGCACCGCGCAGGATACCTTGGCCGATGCCACCGCCTATGCAGCCGAGCTGTTCGGTGCGATGCGCGTGGTGCAGGCATTCACCAACGAGGGGCTGGCGAGGAGCCGTTTCACCGCCGCTGTCGAGCGCGCCTTCTTTGCCGCGCGCAACTCGATTCTGGCACGCACGTTCCTGACGGCGATCACGATCTTTCTCGTGTTCGCGAGCGTGGTCGTGGTGCTGTGGGTCGGAGCCCAGGACGTGCTGGCGGAGCGCATCAGTGCGGGGCGGCTGTCCCAGTTCGTGCTCTATGCGGTATTCGCCGCCGCCGCACTGGGTCAGCTCTCCGAGGTGTGGGGAGAGGTCTCCCAGGCCTCCGGCGCGGCCGAGCGGCTGTTCGAGATCCTCGACATACGACCTGCAATCGTGCCTCCCGTCAGGCCGGCGCGGCTACCGCAACCGCCGCGCGGGCAGGTCAGCTTTGCAAATGTAAGCTTTGGCTATGCAACTCGGCCGACGAGCCTGGTGCTCGACCGCGTCTCGTTTGCCGTGCGGCCGGGTGAAAAGGTCGCGATCGTCGGGCCGTCGGGGGCGGGCAAGAGCACGATCTTTCACCTGATCCTGCGGTTTTATGATCCGACCTCCGGTACCATCGAATTGGATGGAGTCCCGCTCATCGATCACGATCCGCTTGCTCTTCGGCGGCGCATCGCGCTGGTCCCGCAGGACGGCGTCGTATTCGCGGCGTCGATCCGTGAGAACATCCGCTTCGGTCGGCCGGAGGCAGACGATGCGGAAGTCGAACGTGCAGCCGCGCTCGCGCACGCCCTTGAATTCATCGGCCGGCTTCCTCAGCGGTTCGACACTCTCGTGGGTGAGCGCGGAGTGACCTTGTCGGGCGGCCAGCGGCAACGCATCGCCATTGCGCGTGCCATCCTGCGTCGAGCCCCCCTCCTGCTGCTCGATGAAGCGACATCCTCACTCGATGCCGAGAGCGAAACGCTGGTGCAGGCCGCGCTCGAGCGCCTGATGGCCGAGCACACCACCCTCGTCATTGCGCACCGGCTCGCAACCGTGCTCTCGTGCGACCGCATCCTGGTAATCGAGGCCGGCCGCATCGTCGAGGAAGGCAGGCATGAGAAGCTGGTCGCGGCGAACGGTCTCTACGCACGCCTGGCTCGCCTGCAATTCCAAGCCTGACATCCAATTGTCACTGCCGAGCCGAACTTCGGTCACCGCCGTTCCCAATCGCAGCCATCGAATGATGAGAGATTCTTCGGCTTTGGTCGCGTGCGGACGCGCTCGATTATTCCACGGAGGAATTCATGCGCCGGTCTTTGCTTGCTGCTGTCTCCCTCTCGCCTCTGATGATGTTTTCGGTCTGTGGTCCGGGCAATGCCCAGACGGCGCCGGACGGACACCGCGTCTCCGGTCCCATCGTGCACGAGAATCTCGCGGTCTATTTCGTTCACGGAAAGTCGGCACCCGGCAAGGTTCCGCTCACGCTCGAAGAGGCTATGGGCAAAGGCGTCGTCAAACTTCGCGAAACCAGCAACGTCAATCAGCTGGAGGTCGAGAATCTCGGGTCGGACGAGGTGTTCGTGCAATCCGGAGACATCGTCAAGGGCGGTAAGCAAGACCGTACACTGACGGTCAGCCTGGTGCTGCCGCCGAAATCAGGCAGCATCCCGATCGCGTCGTTTTGCGTCGAGGAAGGACGTTGGGCCGCGCGTGGCCGCGAAGACGCCAGGAACTTCTCGACCGCGTCCGCTGCCGTCCCGTCGCGCGAGCTCAAGCTCGCGATGAAAGCGCCGATCGCAAAGGCGGCTCCCGAGCGCTCCTCGGGTCGCGATGCTCCGCGCGTGCGCGGCTTGGGAACGAGCAATGCCGCGAGCGAAACCGACATGCGCCAACAACAGGTGTGGGACAGCGTGCGCAGCACCCAGGCGAGGCTGACCGGAAGCATCGGAGCCCAGGTCAGGTCGCTGCAATCGGCATCGAGCCTGCAGCTTGCGCTCGAGAGCGAGAAGCTGATGGACGCGCAGAAGGACTACATCAAGGCCATCAAGCCCGCGGGCGAGAGCCGCGACGATATCGTAGGCTTCGCCTTTGCCGTCAACGGCGAGCTCAACAGCGCCGATGTCTATCCCTCGAACGGCCTGTTCCGAAAGATGTGGGCAAAACTGTTGACCGCCAGCGTGATCGAGGCGATCGGGCACAAGGACAAGCCGGCCGTCGCACCGCCGTCCGTCGCTTCGGTCGCGGCCTTCCTTGCAGCCGCAGACGCTGGCAAGCCGACCGAAACGGCTCTCAATGCCGGAGCTCGGCTGGAAACGCCGGGACGCCGACAAGGCGTACCTGTTCGAAACCGGCCGAGCCCCTCTCCGACCTCGCCGGTAAGCTGGGTGCACCGGAACTATCTGGCGAAGTGACGGTACTCGACAATGTACGATAGCCGCGCCAATAACGCTCCAGGAGCCGATCGGCTGCCGCCGGCGCCGCATCGTCAGTCGCGTTTCAACTTCAGAGCCGTTCCTTTGTGCATTGCGACGTGGTCGGTCTTGTCGCTCTTGATCTCATATTGCGGTTCGTCACGGCTGGCGTGACGCTTATGGCCTTTGTAATCGGTATCGGCCGTATGCACTTTGATAATTTTTCCGCTGACGTGACCCGCCTCGGAATTCCAGGTTACGCGATCTCCGACCTTGAACCTCTTCGCCATAGACTTGCCTCCGATGTTGCAAGGTAAGGGTTGCAAGCCTGCACCCCTCGAAACCAGAATGGATGCTTTCGTCGTTCTTCATCGTTGAACGGTCCGAGCATTGTCCAAATCCCCAGGTGATGCAGAGGTTGGAACACGGACTTACTCCTTGCCGGAGGGAGACCCTGTCAGAACCGCGATCGATCGGGAGCTTCAGGAAAATCGACGTGCGGAAGGGGCTCGACGGCCGGCCCGTGAATTACGCTCCCGTCCGCCTGAAACATTGAGCCGTGACACAGGCAATCCCAGGTACGCTCGGCATTGTTCCACGTCACGGTGCAACCCTTGTGGGTGCAGGTTGCGGAGACTGCATGTGCGCGCCCGTCGTCATCTTTCCAAATCGCGACTTCTGCGTCTGCCGATTTCGATCACGCCGCCTTGGCCGGGTGCGATATCTTCGATACTGGCAACGCCTGACTGAGCGTCGCCTCCCTTGTTGAAATCTTTCGGGGAAGGACGCGCCGGCGCGTACAGCGTTACCCAAGGGTTCGATCGACCGCGGATCTGATCGGCGATCAGCATCCCGCGGCGGTGCCGTTGCTGATTCCCCAAGCATTGAAACCTGTTGCAATGTAAAACCCGGGCGCATCATCCGACGGCGCGCCGACGAAAGGAACGCGATCGGCGGTGTCGTAATCCTCATTGACCCAGCGCCATGCCGCCTCGCCGACCGGAAGATTTGCGCGTACCCATTTGTCGAGGTCGCGGAACCGGCGCGCAACATCGCCGTCTTGGCCAGTCTTGAAGGCCGGACCGAGCACAACCAGCAGCGGGCCGTCACGGTCGCGTCCCATCCGCAGGGAATGCGTCGGCTGGTCGATGCCGATGAACATCCCGTCGATCGCTGCCTCCTGCGTCGTGCGGAAGGCCATTGCGATATGACAGCGCGGCTGGGTGCTCCGATCGTATTCGACAGGTCCGGTAATCGGGAAATTTGTCGCAATAACCGCGTGCTCGACGTCGAGCGATCCTTGCTTGGCGATCACCCGCCACCGGTTGCCCGGGTCGACCGCAGTAACGCGCGTGTCCTCGAAGATGCGCCCGCCAACCGCCTCGACCGCCAGCGCAAGCCCCACGAGGTACTGGGCCGGATTGAACTGTGCCTGATCCCGAAAGCGCAGGGCCCCGGCGGTTTCGAAAGGAAGCGGCGCCCTGATCCAGCACTTCGGCATCAAAACCAACGCGCCGGGCGGCTTCCGCCTCGGCCGCGATGTCCTCGCGTTGCCCGGGATCGCAGGTGTACGCATAGGCGTCCTTCGGTTCGAGATCGCAGGCAATGCCGAGCTCGTCGACCCAGCGACAAATCTGCTGCGCCCCGTTTCGATTCGCCTCGGCATAGCGCTGCGCATGATCGATGCCGAGTGTATCGATCAGATGCCGGTAGATCAGCGCGTGCTGGCTGGTGATCTTGGCGGTCGAGCGGCCGGTGACCTGGCCTCCAATCCGGCGTGCTTCGAGAACGGCGACCGACAACCCGGCTTGTGCCAACAGATAGGCCGTGGTGAGGCCCACGATGCCGGCACCCACAACAGCGACATCAGCCCCCCCCGATCCGCTCAGCGTCGGATAGTCGGTCGTCGGCGTGGTCGCGTTCCAGCAACGATCCGGTGTTCCAGGCAGCACCATTGGCGTCCCTCTGGGCTCGTCATGATCCACGCCTAATCGATAACGTCAATGTTTTCAGGCGAACTCGGTTGCAGCGCCATCTGCACAAGCGTGGCGGAACGGGTGGAAAATCGGGTAGCCGATAGCTCTTTCGTGACGTTCCGAACGGATGGCAGCGCTGTGAAGGCTGGGCCGATTTACGCCGCGTTGATAGAAGCTGAACAGCTGGACGAGCACCAAAATCACGTTGCCGATGGCGTGCTGCCACGCATCGCCGAGCGCGCGAATGCGGCGATCGCCGAGAAAATCTATCAAACCGGTGATGGCCGCTGCGGCCGCCGCGACCAAGCCTGCACCGAGCAGCCAGAGTTCCTCACCTATGATCCGCTGCTAGGCGTCCTCTCGGAGACCGGCGATACCTCGCCGGTGAGCTGGGTGCATCGGAACTATCTGGCGAAGTGACGGTGCTCGACGATGTACGATTGCCGCGCCAGTGACGCTCCAGGAGCCGATCGGCTCCTGCCGGCGGCGCCACATCGTCAGTCGCGCATCCTATGCGCACGTCAGCGCGTCATGGCCGCCAGCTCATTTTGTGAACCGGTGCGCCCGAGCGCCAGTTGATGGCCTCGCCGGTAATGACGAAGCCGTGCTTCTCATAGAACCTGATGGCGCGCGCATTGTCCTTGTTGACGTGCAGATCGATGCCGCGAGGAGACGAACGCTTGGCCTCGACCAGGAGCGCCGTCGCAACGCCCATGCCCCAGGCTTCCGGCGCCACCACGAGCTGGTCGAGATCGACAGGTGCCGGGATCGATGGTGACGAAGCCCAGCATCTGTCCGTCTGCTTCGGCGACCGTGATCGTTGCCGTCGGAACGAGCTCGCTGCGCCAGCGCTGGCGCCACCAGTCGAGCCGCTCGTTGAAGTCGATCTGCGGATAAGCCGCCTGCCAGGTGCGCCGCCACAACTCGATCGCGGCGTCCTCGTCGGCGGGGCTGTAGGGACGCAGCGTGAAAGACGGGCTAGCCATCGTTTTGTTCGGTCGCATGATCTCGTCCGAAAAGTCTGCAACTCTTCGCGATCATGCCCGGCTAGCGCTCGGTCAGCTTCAGCTCGATGCGGCGGTTGCGGGTAAACGCTTCTTCCGACTTGTCGGGATCGATCGGCTGGAATTCGCCGAAGCCGGCGGCGACCAGCCGTTGCGGCGATACACCCCGGCCGACCATGTATTGCACGACCGAGATCGCTCGTCCGGCCGACAGCTCCCAATTGTTCTTGAATTGCGGGCTGTTCATCGGTCGCACATCGGTGTGTCCGTCGACCCGCAGCACCCAGGCGATCTCGCCGGGAATTCTTCTCTCGAGCTCGAGCAATGCGCTCGAAAGCTTGTCCAGCTCGGTGCGGCCCTCGGGCTTGTCGAGCGTGGCCTTGCCCGTGTCGAAGAACACTTCGGACTGAAATACGAAGCGGTCGCCGACGATGCGGATGTCGGGCCGATTGCCGAGAATGGCACGCAAACGACCGAAGAAGTCGGAGCGGTAGCGGGACAATTCCTGCACCCGCTGGGCTAATGCAACGTTCAGCCGCTGGCCCAGATCGGCGATCCGGGCCTGCGACTCTTTGTCCTTCTTTTCCGTTACATCGAGCGCCTCTTCGAGCGCGGAGAGCTGGCGGCGCAGCGCCGCGATCTGCTGATTGAGGACTTCCACCTGTGCGAGCGCGCGGATGGTGAGCCGCTTCTCCAGGTCGACCTGGTTGCTCAGCGCAGTGACTTTGCCCTGTGCATCGGCCGCTCCGCTGCCGACGCCTTCGTACAGACCCCTAAAACGGTCGCGCTCGCCTTCGGCTGCGACCAGGCTGGAGCGCAACGAGGCGAGCTGCTCCTCGATGTCCAGCTTGCCGGTCTTCTCCAGTGACAGAAGCTCGGTCAGCTGCGCAATGTGCGCATTGAGGCGGGACAGCGCCGTGTCCTTGCCGGTGACTTCCTGCGTCAGATAGAACTGCACCACCGCGAACACGGTGAGCAGGAAGATGATGCCGAGGATCAGCGTCGACAGCGCGTCGACGAAACCCGGCCAGTAATTGATCCCGGCTTCACGGCGGGCACGTGCGATGGCCATGGTGTCCTACTTCTTGACGTCTTCGCGCACCAGAATCTCCAGCAGACGGCGTATGTCGCGGTGCTGCTGGGCCTGCAAATCGACCCAGTCGCGGATCATCTGCTGCTCGGTGCGCATGTGGTGGACCAGCCCCTGAATAGCTTCCGCGAGATTGGCCATGGCGGTGGTGGTCGCGCGATTGGATCCGCCCTCGCTGATCGTCTCCCGCAGGCGTTCGATCGAAGTTTTCAAGTCGCCGGGGAGCGCGGGCGCTCCCGGCGCGCTCACCGGCCCCTCGCGGTCGATGCCGAGATCGTGCACGGTGGTGGAGAGCCAATCCTCGAGATCGGTGTAGAAGCGGTTCTGCGCCTGGCTCGTCTGCAGATCGAGAAAGCCGAGCACGAGCGAGCCGGCCAGGCCGAACAGCGAAGACGAGAACGAGATGCCCATGCCGCTGAGCGGGGCGGCGAGACCTTCCTTGAGCGAGTCGAAGATCGCGCCGGCATCGCCGCCGGGCTTGAGGGTGTTGATCACGTTGCCGACAGAGCTGACGGTCTCGATCAGCCCCCAAAACGTGCCGAGCAGCCCCAGAAAGACCAACAGCCCCGTCATGTAGCGCGACATGTCGCGCGCTTCGTCCAGCCTCGCGGCAATCGAATCGAGGATACCGCGCATCATTTGCGCCGAGATCGCCATGCGGCCGATGCGATCACGCAGCAGCACGGCCATCGGCGCCAGCAGCACTGGCGAGCGTTCGACTGCAAGGCCGGGATCGGCGAGCCGAAAGCTATTGACCCAGTTGACCTCAGGGAACAGACGGATCACTTGCCGGAACGCGAGGGCGATGCCGATGCCGAGGACGCCGATGATCAAGGCATTGAGACCGGGATTGGCCAGAAACGCCGTCCAGATTTGCTTGTAGAGCACGACCAAGACCAGCGCGCACAGAACAAGGAACACCACCATCCGGATGAGAAAAATCCGGGGTGAGGTGAGCTTGAAAGGATCGATATCTTGCGCCATGGTGATTGAATCAGCGCCCTAACTCGACTCACAATAAGGCAGCGGCGGGGCGGAAGGAAGAACCACAGAAGGTCCGGGGAAATCGTGAGCAGCCGCCGATCGTGGCTGACCCGACCGGCTTGGTCATGTCGTCGAGCCGTCCCGCTTCCCTATTCCGGCCGGTTGGACCCAGACCAGCGATCAGGCCGTCCTCGCCCGCTCCAGCACGCGCAGCAGCTCGCGCTGGATTGCCTCGTTGCCCGCGACGATGCCTCCGGTCGCGAGCATGGCATCGCGTCCGTCGAGGTCGCTCACGAAGCCGCCGGCCTCGCGCACGATTGCGATTCCGGCTGCCATGTCCCACGGGGCGAGGTTGCGTTCCCAATAGCCGTCGATGCGACCGGCCGCGACCCATGCCAGATCGAGCGCCGCGGCGCCGAACCGCCGCAATCCGGCGACCTTCTCCTGCACGGCGATGTGCTCGCTGCGCGTGAGCGCGGCGTCGCTGCGGCTGGGGTGCGGAAGCGCGCATGCGATGATCGCATCGGCGAGTCGGCTGCGTCCGGCGACCCGTAGCCGCTGGTCGTTGAGGAACGCGCCCTTGCCACGCTCGGCGGTAAAGAGCTCGTCATTGACGGGATTATATACGAGGCCCGCGACAATGGTGCCTTCGCGCTCGAGCGCAAGCGAGATCGCAAAATGGGGAATGCCGTGCAGGAAGTTCAGCGTCCCATCGAGCGGATCGACGATCCAACGGTGCGTCCGGTCGCTGCCCTCGTGTGCTCCGCCTTCCTCGCCCACGAAGCCGTAACCTGGGCGCGCCTGCTCGAGCTCACGGCGCAGAATTTCCTCGGCTCGCCGGTCGGCGGCACTCACGAAATTGGCCGGTCCCTTGATCGACACCTGGAGATGCTCGATCTCGCCGAAATCGCGCTTGAGCGCGCGGCTCGCTTTCTGCGCGGCCTTGATCATCACATTGAGCAGCGCGGACCGGAGCATCGATTGACGACCTCGAGCCCGTTGCTGCGGGCAAGACGATGAGGGGCGGCGGGGTGCGGCGCGCGAGCAAAACCGCGTGTCGTCCCCGCACAAGCGGAAACCCGTACGCGGTAAGATGCCCCCCCCCGCGCGAGGGCTATCGGTGTGAGGGGGGTCTGCCCGGCGAGAGCGGTTACGTCAAGAGCGTGACTTCGCGCGCTTCTTTGAGCGCATCGACGAAGGGCTTGGCGGCTTTCTCGCCGGCAGCACGGACGTCGGGCGGCTGCTTCTCCACGAATGCGTCGAGCGGGATGTCGCTGATGCCGCCAGCCTTGGCCACGATGTGCCACTTGATCGCCTGCACGGGATCGGCCGCAAGTCCGCGCCCGACCGCCAGGACGTTGGCGAGGCGGTTCTGCGCAATGGGATTGCCCTTGCGCGCCGCTTTCTCGAGCAGCGCCGCCGCCGCCTGCTCGTTCCTGGCAACCCCGGTGCCGTTGAACAGCGCGATCGCGTATTCGACCTGGGCGTCGGTGTTATCGGCAGATGACGCGGCGGCGAGCAGTCGCGCCGCTTCGCCCAGGTCTTTCGGTACTCCCCGGCCCTCCTTGTAGAGCGTGGCTAGCGCGTACTGGGCTTCGGGATTTCCGGCCTGCGCAGCGGTGCGGAACAGCTCGGCCGCGCGGGTAAAATCCTGCGGAAACGATTGGCCCTCGAGGTACAGGAGGGCGAGGTTATATGCCGCCATGGTGTTCCCGAGCTCGGCGGCTGCGCCGAGAAGCTTCGCGCCCTGCTCCCGGTTCACCGCGCCGGTGCGCCCTGCAAGGTGCAACATGGCGAGCGCGAACATGGCTTCGCGATCACCTCGATCGGCAGCGAGCCGGTACCATTCTGCGGCTTTCTCGTCGTCGCGATTGACCCCCAGACCGTTGGCATATAGCTCGCCGAGCAAGGTCATCGCCTTTACGTCCTGTTTCTCGTTGATGCGACGGGTGGCGATGGCAAATGCCGTCATGTAGAAGCCGCGCTGGAACGCGCCATAGGCGAGGTCGAGCTCGCCCGTGGCGGTGGCGGTGCCGGTGCCGGCGCCGTCGCGTTCGGAGCAGTCGGCGTGGTCGGCGCGGGGACAGGCTTGCGCGGCGGCGATTTTGCTGGGGCCTTGGTTGCCGGCCGGGCTGCCGGCGGGGTGAGTTGGATCGGCCCCTGCGCCGTCGCGGATGCGATCAGTCGCCCCGCTCAGTGCGAGCGCCAGAATTCCCAGCGGCGGCACGCCGTACGCTGCTCATGTCACGCTTTCCGCCAATCCGAGCCGTCGCGCCGCGTCGGCGAGCGCGGCCGCGCATCCGCGTGCGTCACCGAACACGCAGTCGCCGACCGCCACGAAGTCGGCGCCTGCGGCCGCCAGCGGCGCAACCTCGTCGAGCGCGGCGGCAAATCCGACACAAGGGATCTCGAACACCTCCGCCCACCAAGACACCCGATCGCTGATCGCAGCGAAGGCTCGGCCGCCCGCCGACGGCATCGGGCTCGCCGAACATCACGTAGTCGGCGCCGGCCTCGGCGGCGAGCATGGCGTCATGCCTGCTGCCGAGACCGCCGCAGCCGGCGATGCGCGCGGGCTTGAGGATGGGGAGCGCCGCCTTGAACGCCGCGAAACCGGTGAGATGGGCGCCATCCGCCTCGGTGCGCGCGACCAGATCGGGACCGCCATCGAGAAGGAGCGCAGCACCCTGGTGCTGCACCGAAGGCGCGAGTGCCTTGGCATAGTTGATCCGACTGCGCTCGTCGGCCTCGGGGCTCCGCAGCAAGACCGCCGCCACGTCGGCGGCGAGGAGCGCTTCGGCAACAAGCACGGCAAGCCCCGCAGCATCGGGAGCCTGCGGGGTCACGAGATAGAGGCGCGGGGCAGGGCGCCGCGTTTCGGCCGGTTTCCCTCGGGACGCCATGACGGGATCGATTGCCCTCGTCAATCCGGCGGTTTGGGGGCACCTTATAGACCTTCAACCCTACGAGAGCGTAAAGGCCACATGGAATGCCGCTCGAAGTTACTGGCGTGACCTTCCAATTCCGCGACCGAAACCATCGCATCCCGGGCACTAGTCGCGCCATGACTCCGGCGAGCGGTGCACGCCTCGCGTGCGCGTCTCCGGCTGACGCGGATCGGCGGCTGCCGACCGTGCTGCCGAGCCACCTACGCCGCCTTCCGCTCCAGATCCTGTTTCCATTGCCCGAGCGCGGCGAGGCTGTTCATCCTGGCGCGGTGCGAAAAGGCGCGCTGGGCAGCAGCGGCATTCTCGCTCTTGCCCGACCAGGCTTTCTGCGGCGCCGCTTGGAGCGCACGGCCATAGCTGAAGGTGAGCCGCCACGGCAGCCCGCCAATCCGGTTGATGGCGTCGAGGTGTGCGGTCGCTTCCTCGTCGGATTGCCCGCCGGAGAGAAATGCAATGCCCGGAACCGCGGCCGGCACGCAGGCTTTGAGCACCTTCACGGTCTTCTCGGCAACCGCCTCGATGCCGGCGCGGTTCTTCGCCTTCTTGCCGGCGATCACCATGTTGGGCTTGAGCACCATGCCCTCGAGCGCGACCTTCTGATAGTAGAGCTGCTCGAACACGGTCTTGAGCAACCACTCCGTGACCGCGTAGCAGCCCTGCGCGTCATGATCGCCGTCCATCAGGACTTCCGGCTCGACGATCGGAACGATGTCCTCCTCCTGGCAAAGCGCAGCATAGCGCGCCAATGCGTGGGCATTGGTCATGATCGCGGCATAGCTCGGGATCGCGGCACCGATATCGATCACGGCGCGCCATTTCGCGAATTTGGCGCCGAGCCCGCGATATTCGATGAGGCGCTCACGCAGACCGTCCAACCCTTCCGTGATCAATTCGCCGGGCGAGAATGGAAGCGGCTTGGTGCCCTTGTCGACCTTGATGCCGGGGATGGCGCCGGACTGCTCGATCACCTTGACCAGCGGGGTGCCGTCCTTGGCGTTTTGGCGGATGGTCTCGTCGTAGAGGATGACTCCGGAAATGTATTTCGACATCGCCTCGGCTCGAGCGAAACAAGAGCTCGCGGTAGTCGCGGCGGCTGTCGGGGGTCGATTGCGCGCCGATGGCGTCGAAACGTTTCTGGATCGTGCCCGAGGATTCATCGGCGGCGAGAATCCCGCGACCGGGCGCGACCATTGCCTCTGCCACCTTGTTCAGCTCAGCAAGATTCATCGGAGCCTCCTCCGTCTTTGCTCGGATTGATCACTGATCTTGCCGTCTCTGGCCGGCATTGGCAAAGGCCAGGATTGCGTCGCCAGTGCTGGCTCGCGTCATTTCAACCGCAATGCCTCCACGCCCGGCAAGGCTTTGCCCTCCAGCCATTCGAGGAAGGCGCCTCCGGCGGTCGAGACGTAGGTGAAGCGCTCGGTGACGCCGGCGGCGTTGAGGGCGGCGACCGTGTCGCCGCCGCCCGCAACCGTCACGAGCTTGCCGGCGGCGGTGAGCTCCGCCGCCGCTTCGGCGACCTCGACCGTGCCGTTGTCGAACGGCTCGAGCTCGAAGGCGCCGAACGGTCCGTTCCAGACCACGGTTTTCACTCGTGCCAGCACGGAGCACACCTGACCGACGGTACGCGGCCCAATGTCCAGGATCATGGCGTCGGGATCGACCTTGTCCACGTCCACGACGCGCGAGCTGGCATTGGCCTCGAATTTACGCGCTACCACGGCATCGACCGGCAGAACGATCTCGCGGCGCTCGCTCTTCGCCTTGCCCATGATCTCACGCGCCGTGGCCAGCAGATCATGCTCGCACAGCGACTTGCCGACGGGATGTCCGAGCGCGGCCAGAAAAGTGTTGGCCATGCCGCCGCCGATGATCAGCACGTCGACCTTGGCGAGCAGGTTGCCGAGCAGCTCGAGCTTGGTCGAGATCTTGGCGCCGCCGACGATCGCGGCGACCGGCCGCAGCGGAGCGTCGAGCGCCCGGTGAAGGGCATCGAGCTCGGCCTGCATGCTGCGGCCGACATAGGCCGGGAGCTTGCGGGCGAGCCCTTCGGTCGAGGCATGCGCCCGATGCGCCGCCGAAAAGGCATCGTTGACGAAAATATCGCCGAGCGCCGCCAGCTGCACAACGAAATCGGGATCGTTTCGTTCCTCGCCCGGATGGAAGCGGGTGTTCTCCAGGCACAGGATATCGCCGGGCTGCAAGCGCGTTCACCGCGGCGAGCGCCTTCTCGCCGATGCAATCCTCGGCGAAAGCCGACCGGGCGTCCGAGGACGTCGGCGATCGCCGGGACACGGGCTTAAGCGACTGTTTCGGATCGAATCCCTTGGGGCGGCCGAAATGCGAGAGCAGGATCACCTTGCCGCCCTTGTCGGCAATTTCCCTGATCGTTGGAGCCACGCGCTCGATGCGGGTGGTGTCCGTGACCTTGCCGTTCTCGACCGGCACGTTGAGGTCGACGCGCACCAGCACGCGCTTGTCGCCACCTCGGCTTGATCGAGGTCCGGACCATGACAGTCGAGGTCGTGCCCGGGCCGTCGCCGCCGAATCGCGCGCATGGCGCGCGGAGCCAAAGGACGACAATTTTACCGGGATCGACACGTCGCAACCCCACGCACCCATCGCATCGCAGCGAGTCAGATCAACTTGCCCATCGCAACCGCGGTGTCGGCCATGCGGTTGGAGAAGCCCCATTCATTGTCGTACCAGGACATCACCCGCACCAGCGTGCCGTCCATCACCTTGGTCTGGTCGATGGCGAACACGGAGGAGTGGGCGTCGTGATTGAAGTCGCTGGAGACATTGGGCGCCTCGGTGTAGCCGAGGATGCCCTTGAGCTGCTGGTCGGCGGCGCGCTTCACGGCGCCGTTGATCTCGTCCTTGCTGGTGGCGCGCTTGGCGACGAACTTGAAATCGACCACCGAGACATTGGGTGTCGGCACCCGGATGGCGACGCCGTCGAGCTTGCCGGCGAGCTCCGGCAGCACGAGACCCACGGCTTTTGCTGCGCCGGTCGAGGTCGGGATCATGTTGATTGCGGCGGCGCGTGCCCGGTAGAGATCCTTGTGAACCTGGTCGAGCGTGGGCTGATCGTTGGTGTAGGCGTGGATCGTCGTCATGAAGCCCTTGTCGATGCCGAGCGCGTCGTTGAGCACTTTGGCGATGGGGGCCAGGCAATTGGTGGTGCAGGAGGCGTTCGAGACCACCATGTGGTCCTTGGTCAGCTTGTCGTGATTGACGCCGTAGACGACGGTGAGGTCGGCGCCTTCGGCAGGCGCCGAAACGATCACGCGCTTCGCGCCCGCGGTGAGATGCGCCGCCGCCTTGTCCCTGGCGGTGAAGATGCCGGTGCATTCGAGCGCGATATCGATGCCGAGCTCCTTCCACGGCAGCGTCGCGGGGTCCTTGATGGCGGTCACCTTGATGTTCCGTTGCCGACGCTGATGGAATCGCCGGTGACTTTCACCTCTCCGGGAAAGCGCCCGTGCAC
This sequence comes from uncultured Alphaproteobacteria bacterium, assembly GCA_963831225.1. Taxonomy (GTDB): domain Bacteria; phylum Pseudomonadota; class Alphaproteobacteria; order Rhizobiales; family Xanthobacteraceae; genus VAZQ01. The sequence continues at coordinate 46,427 of CAWHPT010000069.1, read as the reverse complement.
GGAATCGAAGCGCAGGAGATGCGCATTGGTCTCAACCGGGGCGAGATCGTTGATCGCGATCACCTCGATGTCCCTGCGGTTGGCTTCGGCGATGGCACGCAGCACATTGCGGCCGATGCGCCCGAACCCGTTGATGGCGACACGAACTGTCATTTCCGGTTCCTTCCATAGTCGGCAACCCCGGGCGTGACCGGGATCTCGACGTTCCTGAAGGATAGATGGATCGCCGGGCCCCGCCGGTCCAGCCCCGTCCCGACAATCAGCGCAGCCTGCTCAACGCCGCGTCGGCCACTGCCTCGGCCGTGATGCCGAAATGCCGGTAGAGCTCCTTATAGGGCGCGCTCGCACCGAATGTCGTCATTCCGACGAACGCGCCGTCGGAGCCGATGATCTCGTCCCAGCCCTGGCGCACCGCCGCCTCGACCGCGACATTGACCTTGGCGGCGCCGATGACCTTCTGCCGCTCGGTCGGCGGGCCGCTTGCGGAACAGCTCGAAGCATGGCACCGAGACCACCCGCGCGGAACGCCTCGCTCGCGCAGGAATTTGCGCGCCTCGACCGCAATGGAAACTTCCGACCCGGACGCGAACAGCGAGACGTCTGCGTTCTTCTTCTCCGCCGGCACGATCTCATAGGCGCCGGCGGCGCACCTGTTCGTCTCGTCGTGGCCCAGCCGCAGCTGCGGCAGATTCTGCCGCGTGAGCGCGAGGATGCTGGGGGCGTCCGCACTCTCGAGCGCAAGCTGCCAGCATTCGACGGTTTCGACGGCATCGCACGGCCGGAACACATACAGATTGGGAATGGCGCGCAGGGCGGCGAGATGCTCGACCGGCTGGTGTGTCGGGCCATCCTCGCCGAGTCCGATGGAATCATGGGTCATGACGTGAATGACGCGCTCGCCCATGAGTGCGGCGAGCCTTATCGCCGGCCGGCAATAATCCGAGAAAACCAGGAACGTGCCGGAATACGGAATGATGCCGCCGTGCAACGCGAGGCCGTTCATGGCCGCGGCCATGCCATGCTCGCGCACGCCGTAATGTATAAAGCGGCCGGAATAGTCGGAGGCGGACAGCACCGTCATGCCTTTGGGCTTGGTGTTGTTGGACCCGGTAAGGTCGGCCGAGCCGCCGATCATTGCGGGAATCGCCGCCGTCAATGCTTCGAGCGCGCTTTCCGAGGCGTTGCGGGTCGCCATCTCCTTGGGGGTTGCGGCCAGCTTCTCCTTGACCGACCGCACTGCGGCAGCGAGCTTGTCCGTGGGCAGCTCGCCGCGAATGCGCCTCTCGAACTCGGCGCGTCGAGCTGCCGGCAAACTCATGAGCCGTTCTTTCCAGGCCTGGTGGGCGGCCTTGCCGCGAATGCCGGCCTGCCGCCACATCTCGCGCACGTCGGGCGGCACGACGAAGGCTGGCTCGGACCAGCCGAGCCTGTGGCGTGCCCCTTTGATCTCGTCGGCGCCCAGTGGCGAGCCGTGGCTCTTCTCGGTGCCCGCCTTGCTCGGCGCGCCGAAGCCGATGGTGGTGCGGCACGCGATCAGCGAAGGGCGATCGCAGCCTTGTGCGATCTCGATGGCATTCGCGATCGCAATCGGATCATGCCCGTCGATGCGGGTCGCCGCCCACCCCGCCGCTTCGAAACGCTTGACCTGATCGACCGATCCGCGAGCGACAGCGCCCCATCGATCGAAATGCCATTGTCGTCGAACAGCACGATCAGCCTGTTGAGCTTGAGGTGGCCGGCGAGCGCGATCGCCTCATGGCTGATCCCTTCCATGAGATCGCCGTCCGAAGCGAGCACATAGGTGCGATGGTCGACGATCTCGGGCCCGAAGATTGCCGCAAGATGCCGCTCGGCGATTGCCATGCCTACGGCATTGCCGAGCCCCTGTCCGAGCGGTCCGGTCGTGGTCTCCACGCCCTGGGTGATGAAGTTCTCCGGATGACCCGGCGTGATCGAGCCCAGCTGGCGAAAGCGCTTGATCTCCTCGATCGTCATCTTTTCGAAGCCGAGCAGGTGGAGCAGCGCGTAGATCAGCATCGAGCCATGCCCGGCCGAAAGCACGAAGCGGTCGCGGTCCGGCCAAGCCGGATCGGCTGGATCGAATTTCATGAAATCGAGTGAACAGCACGGTCGCGATATCGGCCGCGCCCATCGGCAGGCCTGGATGGCCGGATTTCGCCTGCTCGACTGCGTCCATGGCAAGCGCGCGGATCGCGTTCGCCATGCGGTCGTGCTGCGCGCGCGCGGCATGTATCGCGATGGTCGCGGCTTGCGGGACGGATGGGACGGCCGCCACCGAGCTGCGGCAAGGGGAGACTTCGGGCTGGTCATGGGGCTGGGCCGAGCAGGTTGCGCGGGCGAGGCTCTAGCACGCAGGCGGGGGGAGTTCAGAAGTGCTTCGGCGTTGACGCGAGGCCGCCGGACCACGTAAGGTTCTTTCTCTAACCGCTTGCTGATGCAACATATTTTCGCCGCCTTGTGGCTGGCGAATCCACGGGGTATTTGGTCTGCGATGACCGAGCCGGGTGCAATCGAGGCGGCCAGCAAGCGTCTTGCGCTTGCGCTCGACGCTCTCGCCGCTGCCGTTGAGCGGCGGCGCGAAGCCGATCATGGCCAGGAGATGCTCGCCACCCAGTTGCATGCGCACGGAGCCGACCGATCGCGGCTCGCCTCCGAGCTCGATGCGGTCGCAGCGCGCGCAAAAGCGTTGGAAACCGCCAACCGCGAGGTCGCGCAGCGGCTCGATGCGGCAATAGACACCATCCGCTCCGTGCTCGCGAAGGGCGAGCGCTGAGCTTCGATCTCAGCTCACCCGGGATTGTCATGCCGCAGGTCAGTGTCACCATCAACGGCCGCCAGTTCCGAATGGCCTGCGAGGAGGGCGAAGAGGCGCATCTCGTTCAACTGGCGGAGGATCTCGACCAGCGCATCTCGCGGCTGCGGACGCGCTTCGGCGAGATCGGAGATACGCGGCTCACCGTCATGGCCGCGCTTACGCTTGCCGACGAATTGTCCGAGACCAAGGAGAAATTAGCACAGATCGAGCCGGAGCTTGCGTCCCTGAAGGAGGCGAGCGTCGTCTCGGCGGACCGCGCCAACAACACGCAATCGGCGGTGGCCGCCGCCCTCAATGCGGCGGCAGAGCGCATCGAATCCGTTACCAGGCGGCTCAATCAAACGATCCCCGAACCCGCTGCCCCGATCGGGTGAGCTCGTCGTGGTGGCGACGAGAAACCGGACAGTGGCGCCCGGCGTCCCGACGCGCTACATTGACTGCGCGGGGCTGCGCGGCGCGTTGGAGCCATATCCCCGGGGCCTTATCGATCCTCGAGGGAGCTGTCCCTGGCCGGGCTCGTGGGCTCGGACATATGGCGCCCACCTACTTTCGTAGGGAACCCGGGATCGATGCTTCAACGGCCATCGCGGCTCCGCGCTCCCCGCATTCTGCCTTTCATATTGCCCGCATCGTGGTGCAGAGCCATCCGGGGGCTCGCCCTTCGTCGACCGCAGGGGCAGGGCATGACCGAGCAATGTCGTCATCATCATCCGCAATTCCCGCATTGAAATCCGATCTGCGAGATCAAGCGCGCCGGCGTCGCGACGCGCTTCCCGCCGAGATGCGCGCAGCGGCGGCGCAGGCGATCGCGCAGCGGCCGTTTCCAGCGTCGATCCGGCCCGGCGTCATCGTCTCCGGCTTCATGCCGATGAAGAGCGAGATCAGTCCTATTGCGCTGATGCGCAAGCTCGCCGTCGCCGGCGCACAGCTTGCGTTGCCGGCGGTTGCCGGCCGCGGCCAGCCGTTGATCATGCGGGCTTTCACATTCGGCGACGCGCTCGCGCCTGGAGTCTGGGGCATCCGGGAGCCGAGGCCCGAGGCGCCGGAGCTCGCGCCCGACATTCTTCTTGTGCCGCTGCTCTGCTTCGATCGCAGCGGGCACCGCATCGGCTATGGCGCCGGCTACTACGACATGACGATCGCGGCGCTGCGTGAGAGAAAAGCAGTTCTCGCCGTCGGCATTGCCTTCGCCGCCCAGGAGATCGAGCAGGTGCCGAAAACTCCGCGCGACGCCCGTCTCGATCTCATGCTAACCGAGCGCGAGAGCATCGACTTCCGGAATACCTAGGCAATGCGGATTCTGTTCATCGGCGACATCGTGGGCCGCAGCGGCCGCACGATCCTCAACGAGCGGCTACCGAAGCTGATCGCAGACTGGCAGCTCGATTTCGTCGCCGTGAACGGCGAGAACGCCGCCGGCGGTTTCGGCATCACGGAGACGATCTATCAGGAATTCGTCGATGCCGGCGTCGACGCCGTCACCGGCGGCAATCATTCCTGGGATCAGAAGGAAGCCCTGGTCTTCATCGAACGCGCACCGAGGCTGCTGCGCCCGATCAATTTTCCCGCCGGCACGCCGGGCCGTGGTGCCGCGATGATCGAAAGCAGAAACGGCGCGCGCGTGCTGGTCGTCAATGCCATGGGTCGCATCTTCATGGATCCGCTCGACGATCCGTTCGCTGCGGTCGACCAAGAGTTGGCAGTCTGTCCGCTCGGACAGCGAGCCGACGCCATCATCGTCGACATTCATGGCGAAGCGACCAGCGAGAAGCAGGCAATGGGACACTTCTGCGATGGCCGCGCCAGCGTCGTCGTCGGTACCCACACTCATGCGCCCACCGCGGACCACCAGATTCTGCCGCACGGCACCGCCTTCATCTCCGATGTCGGCATGACCGGCGACTACAATTCCGTGATCGGCATGGAGAAGGACGAACCGTTGACGAGGTTTCTGCGCAAGATTGCGAGCGCGCGCTTCGAGCCGGCATTAGGCGAGGCGACGCTGTGCGCGCTCGCGGTCGAGACCGATGATGCGACCGGGCTCGCGCGGCATATCTCTGCCGTGCGCTTGGGCGGCCGCCTGGAAGAAGCGCGTCCGTCCATGTGGAACGTTGCGTAGGACGGGCAGTTGCGCGCCCTTATCGTGTCGGTTCTTGCGTTACGGACAGGCTGTCGCGCCGCCCCAGCTTGGAATAGCCTTGCAGCGGGCGGGAACCGTCCTGCCCTCCAGCCAGGAGGTGGACGTCATGACAGGCACTGCATTGTCGCGCCGAAGTGTGCTCGCCGGAGCAACTGCGACCGCCGCTGCCGGTGTTATCGGCAGCTCTCCGCAGGCGGCGGCCAAGGCAGCCATGCTCAACACCCAGGTGCCCGCATTTTATCGCTTCAAGATCGGAAGCATCGAGGCAACTGTGGTCTCCGACGGACCTTTGCCCATCGGTCCCGCAACACGAACGTTTCGCGGCCCGTCCGAGGCCGAGCTCGGCCGGATGTTCGCCGAGCATTTCCTTCCGACCGACAATGTCGTGCTCGACCAGAACTGTCTCGTGATCAACACCGGCGATCAGCTCGTTCTGTTCGACACCGGCATGGCCTCGGTCAAAAGGCCCGGTACGCAAACCGGCCGGCTGCTCACGAGCCTCCAGCAGGCGAATATCGACCCCAAGGACATCGATGCGGTCGTGCTGACGCACCCGCATATCGACCATTCCGGCGGGATGGTCGCGGACGACGGCAGCCGTAACTTTCCGAACGCCCAGGTCTACATGACCCAGGCCGATTTCGATTTCTGGATGGACGACAAGCGTCTCGGCACGCCGGCGGAAGGCTCCGCCTTGACGGCGCGCAAGAACCTGCCGCCCTATCGCGATCGCATCGTGTTCATCAAGGACGGCCAGGAGATACTCCCGGGAGTGCAGGCAATGCACACGCCGGGACACACGGTCGGCCACACTGTCTATATGATCACCTCCGGCGGCAAGACGATCTGCAACATCGGTGATGTGGCTCATCACGTGGTGCTTTTCGAACGGCCGCGGATCGAAGTCGCGTTCGACACCGATTCGAAGCAAGGCGCGGAGTCGAGGGTCAAGCTGTTCGACATGCTGGCGGCGCAGCGCATCCCGCTGGTGGTTTTCCACATGCCCTGGCCCGGCATCGGCCAGCTTGCCAAATCGGGCGAGGGTTTCCGCTACGTACCGTCACCGATGCGGCTCGTCCCCTAAATAGAATTCGTCAGTTGCGTAGGGTTGGCAGAGCTGCAGCAGGAGTGTGACATGGCTGAAGCAGAGTATGTTTCCCTATCGCGTCGCCGGCTGCTCGCCGGCGCCTCCCTGACGGCGGCGGTCGGGTTCTTGGGCGGCGCATCGATGGCGCCGGTCATGGCGAAGGCGCCGATGCAGAACACGCAGGCGCCGGCCTACTATCGGTTCAAGGTCGGCGGCATCGAGGCGACGGTGGTTTCCGACGGCCCATTGCCGCTGGGGCCGCCGAAGGCGGACATCTTCATCGGCCTTTCGAAAGAGGACCTCGGCAAGGTCCTCACCGACAACTTCCTTTCGATCGAAAATGTCACGCTCGAGCAGAATGCGCTCGTCATCAACACGGGCGACCGCGTGGCGCTGTTCGACACCGGCATGGGCACGGACAGGATGTTGGGCCCCGATACCGGACGGCTGGTCGCCAATCTCGCGGCCGCCGGCGTAGAGCCGAAGGACGTCGACGCGGTCGTGCTCACCCATGCGCATCCGGATCATTGCTTCGCGCTGATGAGGGACGATGGAGCGCGCACATTCCCTAACGCCCAGATCTACATGGCACAGGCCGACTTCGACTTCTGGACCGACGAAGGCAAGCTCGCCAACGACATGCTCAAGGGGTTCATCGCCGGCGCCCGCAAGCACCTGGTGCCGAACCGCGACCGCATCGTGTTCGTCAGGGACGGCCAGGAATTCCTGCCCGGCGTTCAGGCGATGTCGGCGCCCGGGCACACGGTCGGCCATACCGTCTATATGATCACGTCGCAGGGAAAGACGATCTGCAACGCCGGCGACATCGCGCACCACCACGTGCTGGTGGTCGAGCGCCCGCGGCTCGAATTCATGTACGATACCGATGGCAGGCAAGCCGCGAGCAGCCGCCTGCGCGTCTTCGACCTGCTTGCCGCGCAGCGCGTTCCGTTGCTCGCCTATCACTTTCCGTGGCCCGGTGTCGGCTATCTCGCACGGCAGGGCGATGGGTTCCGCTATTTTCCGGCACGCATGCAGATGGTGCTCTGAACCGAAGATTTGCAGCTTCCGTCGGTACGATCCCGACCGTCGATGGCGTTGGCTGACGAGCTGATGGGCGCGAGCCTGTAGCGCTGTCACGGGCGTGCCCGATTTTGGATTTTGCCGGCGACGCGCCTTATAACGCAGTTCATGGCGGGACATTCGCAGTTCAAGAACATCATGCACCGCAAAGGGCGGCAGGATGCGGCGAAATCCAAGCTGTTCGGAAAGCTGGCGCGCGAGATCACCGTCTCCGCGAGGATGGGAACGCCCGATCCCGCGATGAATCCACGCTTGCGCGCAGCGGTGCTGGCGGCGCGTGCCGAGAACATGCCGAAGGACAATATCGACCGGGCGATCAAGAAAGCGACCGGCGGCGATGCCGAAAACTATTCTGAAATCCGCTACGAAGGATATGGACCCGCCGGCGTTGCCGTCATCGTCGAAGTATTGACCGACAATCGCAACCGCACCGCAGGAGAGGTGCGTGCGACCTTCACCAAGAGCGGAGGCAACCTCGCCGAAACCGGCGCAGTCTCCTTCATGTTCGATCATGTCGGCGTGGTCGAATTCGACGGCGAGGTCGCGAGCCCCGATGCCATGCTGGAGGCGGCGATCGACGCCGGCGCCGAGGACGTGGTCTCGACCGCAATGAGCCATGAAATCTACACAGCCCAGGATGCGCTCATTGACGTGGCAAGGGCGCTGGAGGCCAGGTTCGGGGAGCCGCGCAAGACCGCTTTGGTGTGGAAGCCGCAGAACACCGTCGCGATCGACGACGAGCAGGGGGAGAAACTGTTCAGGCTGATCGAGAGCCTCAACGAGCACGACGACGTGCAGAGCGTCTACGCCAATTTCGAGGTTTCCGATGCGCTGATACGAAGGCTGGGAGGATAATACCAACTATGACTCTTCAACCGTCGTATTCGAGGATGAACAGCCCGGCATTGTAGTCGGTGCTGTAGATCAGGCCGTCCTTGTCCGCAAAGACGTCTGCCGACTGGATGACGCGGGCGCGGTTGGGCCGGTGATCCATCATCCGTGCCGGCGCCGGCGGAACCCAGGCGCCGACCTCGTTCGGGCGGTATTGATCGCGAATGTCGAACACGCGAACCCCCGCATTCTGATAGGTGGCAAAAATCAGCTCGGAGCTCACGAAGCTGCCGGGGCGATTCTCGTGGATGTTGTGCGGCCCGAAATGACCTCCCTTGGCGACATAGTCGGCCTCGGCAGGCGTGGGGAAGGTCGAGATGCTCACGGGATTGGCAGGATCGCGGATGTCGAACATCCAGATCAGCTTGAGGCCGTCTTCTTGATGATCGAGCACCGCCTCGTCGAGCACCACCAGCAGCTGGCGATCCGGCAGCGGCAGGCAATTATGGGTTCCCCCGCCGAACGGCGGGCACCAGTTGCGATGGACGACGAGCTGCGGCCGTTCGCGGTCTGCGACATCGATCACGACCATCCCGGCGTCGCGCCAGGCGGCATAGGCGGTGTCGCCTTCGATGATGGCATGATGCAAGCCATAGCGCCGGCTCGCCGGCCAGCCCGGCGTCTCGCCGGCGGCCAGGTTCATGCCGTGGATCCAGTAACGGCCGCCCGCGCGCGGCCTCGTCGGATCGGCCAGGTCGACGGTCATGAAGATGTAGTCGGTAAAGCCGTCGAGCAGGGCGGACACATAGGCCCAGCGGCCCCCGACATACCAGATGCGGTGAATGCCGCCGCCCTCGACCGGCATGAAGCCGATCCGGCGCGGCGCCGCCGGCTGCGCAATGTCGTAGACGGTGAGCCCGGCAGTCCAATCGCGTGTCGTCGTTGCTGTCGCGCGTGCGGTCCCGACCACGCTGCCGAGCTGACCGCGGTAATAGGCGCGCTCGTCGGCAAACTCGGCCGCCGCAAACATGTCCTTGGCGTTGATCAGCAGGAGCAGATCATCGTGGGTCTGCAGATGGATATTCCAAGTCCCGGCCGGCGCAGGGAGATATGCGGCGGCGCGCGGATTTTTGGGATCGCGCACGTCGATGATGCTCGAACCCTTCGAGAACATGTGCCCGACATAGGCATAGCCGCGGTGCACCATGATTTGGACGCCGTCGGGCCGTCCGCCCTGGTCGCTGTAGCCGACCAGGCGCATGTTGCGCGCATAGTCCGGCTCGAGATCGATGCTCATCGGTAGGCAGCCAGGAAATTCGGGCACCGCTATCCAGTCCATCATGGCCTCGAAATCCTGCAATGTCCTCCACATCCGGCGATCCTCGGCGGACGCAAGGTCGACGCCGAGATGGGTGCCGAGCTTGCGGCCGTGCAGCACGACGCGCTCCCCGATGGGCTGGCGCAAGGCATTGTACGCGGCGAGCCCCGCATCGATGTCGTCGTGGGCATCGAGCGCGTCGGCAAGCGCCTGCGCATCCCCGCCTGCCTTGGCGACGCCGAACCCCATATGGGGGCGCGCCGAAGCACCGGCGTCTCCGACCAGCGCGACCCGTCCGAGGACGATTGCCGGGGCGGAAAAGTCGTAGATCGGAGTGAAGAACGGCCGCTCGATGTTGCGCAGGCAATCGAGAAAGGCCGGCGGCATGATGTTCTCCGCGTCGGCGCGCATTTGCGCGATCAGGTCCTTGCGAATGAGCGGCGGCGGAACCGAGAATTCGTGCTGGTGACCGGCATCATCGATGCACATCCGCTGGAGCATCTCGATGTCGCCGACACGGTACCAGATGAAATTATAGCGCCGGTGCCCGGGCCGCAGGTCGTTGTTGAATCCCGAGATCGGGTAGCCGATGACCTGTTGGCGTTCCGGCAGGAAGAAGACGAAATACGGGAAGATGCTGTCGAGCGTCGCCGCGGCAAGGTCGGCCTCGTTCGGTGCGCCGCGCCAGATGTAATAGCCGGAATAGATCGGCTGCACCTCGGGCGCGACTTGCGCGCGCACGCCGGAACGGATGCCGTCGCCGCCGACCAGCAGGTCGGCGCGTTCGACGCGGCCCTCGGCGAAATGCACGCGCACGCCATGCGCGTCCTGCTCGACGCGCTCGAAGGTGTGACCGAGATGGTAGTGAGCCGGATCGATGGTCTCGCGCAACAGCCGCTGCAGCCGGTCCCAGGAGGTCAGGATTTGTCGCAACGGACGTTTCCCGATCACCCGGCCCGTGCGGTCGATCGTGATGCGTTGCGCGACTTCGATGCCGAGGTCGTGCGTGCCGGCGCCGCTTTTCTCCAGAGCATCGAGCAATTCGGGGTGGGTGGTGATGCCGGCGCCGCGGCCGACCAGCTCGACCGGCGAGCGCTCGAACACGTCGGCCTCCCAGCCGATCCGGCGCAGGAACGCCGCGGTGAACAGGCCCGACATGGAGCCGCCGACGATGACGGCGCGCCGGCTGCGGCGGGTTGATGCGGATGCCATGAGCTGCCCGGTTGGTTTGGACGTCCGAGATGATAGCGGTCCCGCGTCAGCGCAGCCAGCGATCGACGGCTCCTGCCTTCCAATGTCAAGTTCTTGACTGACGGTTTCGCTCTGCATGGCCGATGTTGGTGCGAGATCGCACCGTGGCATGATGGACGGGAGACCGCATTGATCATCCGATCGCCAGCCGGCGAATTCCCCATCACGATCGACCGCTTCGACGCCGAGAACGGCCAGCTCGTCATCGTTGGACGCATGGGCGTATGGGACGCCCGCACTTATGTCGATGCCGGGGAATTTCTCAGGCTGATCGCCAAGCTGTTCCTGTCGCCGACGGTTCTGCTTTACGCAGTCAAGGCGCCTTTCCTGGCCTTGCGCGGCGCGCGGAACCCTCGCGATTAGGCCGGCGTAACTTGAGGAGGCTCATGTGCACGGACCCGACGAAAAAACCCGCTATGGGCTTCTCCCGCAAGTGGAGAAGGCGTGGAACTTTCCGCTGTTCGAAGCCATCGTGGGCCGCCGCTCGCGCCGCTTCGGCTTCGGAATGGAGTTGAGCCATGGCCCGTTCTCCTACAGGTCCGACAAGGACCCATTGCCGCTGGACGAGGCTGAGACGGCCATGTTGGTGGCGGCCGCTACCGGGGTTACCGGCGCCATTCTGTGTGAAGGCGAGTTTCAGGGCGGCATGGTCAAGTCGGTGGGCCGGCCGCATCCGTCCGCGGTAGGATCGCATCGCACTGAATTGTTTTTCACCAATGACGACGGCCTCTTCCTGTTTCGCGGCACGCAGCAGCAGATGACCAAGATGAAGGAATACGAGACCGTCGAGGACCGCGACAAGATTCTCGACTTCTATCGCAAGTACACGGTGAAGCTTTCCGACAAGCGTCTCGATCTGCCGCGCAAGACCCCGGGCCTCTTCCACCACAATCTCTGGGTTACCAACAAGCCGGGCGCTACGCTGTTCATGCCCGTCACCGACATCAGCAAGGATCTGATCCGGCTGATGATCAACATGTGCGACTCGAAAGGCGGCCGCTACATCGAGGGCGGCGGATACTACATCCTCGACGAGCGCAAGGGCATGCGCCCGGCCGGGTGCGAGAAATGGGCGGCCAAGGGATTGCTCGACAAGAACAAGCCGCTGCCGCTCGGAGCGCTCGAAAAGATCATCGTCAGCTGGCTGTGCGCGGAAGGTGCCATGATGGGCACGCTCATGCAGCTCGCCATGGCCGCCATGGGCATCGGTGGCTGGATGCACGGGGGCTTCACACCGCTGGTCGTCATGGGTGGCACGCCGGTCTGTCGGGGTCTCGGATTCCGCTTTGTGCAGGGCAAGGAGGAGCCGCTACCCAATCCGGTCGGTCTCGAAGGCTATTTCGAAGGCTTCTGCCCGCCCTTCTACAAGACGATGGCGGATGCCGTGGACGCGGCCGTCAAGGACATGGGCGAGAGCCTGGACGAATGGGAACGGCGCGGCATGGTGCTGCCGCACAGCATCACCAACGAGGAATTCGAGAAGGGCGTGCCCGGTGTAAGCGAGGACGGCATCCAGTGCGTCAAGGACATCTGCACATACATCCACGAGACGTACGGAAAGTTTCCGGCGTTCAACGACACGATGCACCTGCTCTACTTCATCCAGGCGCACCATCTCGATCTCGATTTCTACGACAAGTACTTCAAGAAGGGAGCATACCTGCAGACCCACGCCGACCACTTCGACGTCTGGCACAAGGGGACCAACGTCAAGTTCCGCAGCACGTGAGCATGGTGCGTCGACGTCAGTAGAAATTCCTCGGACAGGGATCCAGAAACCCAATGGCGAAAATGCTACGACGTTCTCCTCATTTCGGGCAGCACGTGGCGCACGGCGCCAAGACGTTCTTCGATTTCGCCGGCTGGGAGATGCCGACCCATTTCACCTCCCTCGAGGAGGAGGCGCGCGCGTGCCGTAACGATGCGATACTGTTCGACGGTCACGCCATGGGGGAATTGCACATCAAGGGCCCCGACGCGCTCGAGGCCGTGCAAAAGCTTTGCGTCAACGATATCGCGAAGGCGCGACCCGGCATGCTCGTCTACACGAGCCTGTGCACCGAGGAGGGCGGAATCTTCGACGACCTCGTGGTGTTCTGTCTGTCGCCCAACCATTATCTCTTGACGATGGCGGCGTTCAATACGCACAAGACGCCGGGCTGGGTGGAGCAGCACACGGCTGGCAATGAATGTCTGCGTGATGGATCATTCGGCGGGCACGACCTGCATCGAGATCCAGGGACCGAAATCACGCCGGATTTTGCAACGGATCGCCGAGCTCGACGTGTCCGACCAAGGTCTTCCGTATTATCGCTTCGTCAATGGGAAGGTCGCCGGCATCGACTGCCTGGTGGCGCGTCTCGGCGTCACCGGCGAGCTCGGATACGAAATCTTCTACGACGCCGGCTACGCCTGGACGATGTACGATGCCTTCGTGCAGGCGGGCAAGGACGACGGCCTGGCCTTGTGCGGCAACCGGACGATCGGCACTTTCCGATTGGAAAAAGTCTATCACGTCTACACGCGCGACGTCGACGAGACCACCAATCCATATGAGGCCGGTCTCGGTTGGACGGTGAAGCTCGACAAGGGCGACTTCATCGGCCGCAAGGCGCTCGCAAAGGTCACGGAGACCGGAGCGGCACGCACGCTGGTTGGTTTCGAGATCGGGGACAAGCCGGTCAACGTCGCGGGCAAGAGTCCGATTCGAGCCGGCGGCAAAATCCGTCGGCCACGTCACCGTGGTTGGATTCAGCCCCACGCTGAAGAAGGCAATCGGCCTCGGATACGTGTCGCGAGAGGCGGCCGGGCTCGGCAACGAATTGACCCTTACGTCCGATTCTGGGACGCTGTCGGCCCGGATCGGTTGCGATCCCGTTCTTCGATCCGAAAGGGGCGAGAATCCGGGTGTGAAACGCGTTTCCGAGGAGAGCACCGTGGCCTTGCGTCAGTCCCGGCTACCGCCCGGTCGGCCAGCGTCGCGTTCATCTGCCCGCGTGCTCCAGTTTCGTGTCGACCGCCAGCCGAACATGTTCGCGCGCTTGAACGGAAACCAGCGCCAGCAGAGTGATGGCGCGGGGCATGCCCATACGATCTGCGCGACAACGAAACACTGTTTGCACAAGGTGCGTCCCATGATGGGGTCTTTCTGATCGAGAGCGGGCTGATCCGCACGTTCTACATTTCACCCGCCGGCCGTGAGATCACGCTCGCCTACTGGCAGCCGGGAAACATCGTCGGCACTCCCCAGGTCATGAGCACCGGCATTCACATGTGGTCGGGAGTCGCGGTCAGAGATACCCGCGCAATTGCATTTCGCGGCGAGGACCTCTGCGAGTTGATGCAAGACATTCCGGCTTTTGCCATCGGCGTTGTCGAAGCGCTCGAATTCAAAGGCAAATGCCTGTCCGCGCTGGTACAGATGCTGGGGACGCGGTCGGTATCCGAGCGGCTTGCGATGCTGTTGTGCAACTTGGCGGATATTCACGGGGTTCCGGAAAAAGATGGGATCGCAATCGGGCCGCCGTTCACCCACGAGGCGTTTGCTCAGATGGTCGGTGCATCGCGGCAATGGGTGACGATCACGCTCGACCGCTTTCAGGCAGAAGGGCTGATCCGTGTCGGACGACGTCGCACCGTCCTCCTGCGGCCGGACGTTTTGCGTACGCATCGTTCCGGCGGCGAAGGGCCGGTCGCGAATTGAGCTCGCACTCGCCACGCCGAGGGCCCGGCTTATTGTCTAGTTCTTGACAGACATTCCCGGCGGCCCGCCGCTATCTTTTGCTTGTCCGGTGCAAAGGAGCACGAACGTCCCGGCAGCCGGCACCAAGACGGCGACAGACCGTCGGAGGAAGCGCAGGATCGCCGCATGCAGCGGCAGAGCCAAAGGGGTCAGACAATGTCCATCAGGCAAAGGCGCAATGGCTCGAAGCGAGCTCCCGCTCGATTGAGTCGTCGCCAGTTCATGATTCACTACCGCTACGGGTCTCGCCGGCGCGACCGTGAGCTCGGTAGGATTCCCATGGGGCGATCTGGCGTATGGCCAGCAGGTCAAGGGCAAGCCGGTCCAGTTCAACGTGGCGGTGCGCCCGGACTGGACGCAGGGATGGTTCGGCGTCGTCAACGAAGAAAAGCAGATCTGGAAGAAGTATCTGCCGAAGGCAGCAAGGTTACCTTCACGCCACCCGATCCAGGGCGGGATCGTCACCAACGAGTTGATCGCCAAGAAGACGATGATCGGCCACAATGGCGACGCTCCGGGCCTGATCGCGACGTTTCAACGCGAGCGCGCGGACATCCGCGCCATTGGGCTGATCGGATCCTCTCCGAGCGGATATCACTGCTACCAGATCCTTGCGCGCACCGACGCTCCGGAATTCAAGAACTCCAAAGAAGCGCTGCGGTGGTTCGACGGCAAGGTCGTGGCGACTCCGAAGGGCAGTTGCTCGGATCGATTCTTCCAGGACGTCTTCAAGCGCGAAGGCATCAAACCGAAGGAATACCTGAACCAGCCGATCGGCGTGATCACGACGAACCTGCGCGCCAAGAAGATCGATGGCGCCGCGACCTGGGATCCGCAGGGTGCCGCCGTGAGCACGATTGCCGGCGAGGGCATCGCGCGCATTGTCGCCACCGGGCAATCATGGAACGAGCGGGACTCCGGCACCATCGTCGCCCGCAAGGATTTCATGGATGAGAACACGGAGGTCGTGAAAGCCTGGCTTAAGGCAGAGATCGAAACCCAGATGTGGTACTACGATCCCAAGAACCATGCCGAGGTTCTCAAGATCGCGGAGAAATACGTTACCGGCTTCACCAACAAGGCGCTCTGGTTCTCGCTCGCCGGGCTCATCCCGGAGCCCTATTTCGGCGGGCCGATCCGCGACGAAAAGCTGTTCGTGTGGAATGACGACGTACGCGCATTGCAGAAGCGGGTGCTCGACTATCTTGCGCAGGAGAAGATCATTCCTTCCAACGAGCTGCTGCCGGACGCCATCGATGACAGCCTGGCACGCGAGGCGATGAAGGAAATGAACGTGTCCTCGCCGCTGATCCGCCTGAAGGCGGTGCCGATCGAGCAGGGCTATCCGCTCGTGAACGACACCAAACGGGTCGAGGAGTATGTGAACCTGTTCAAAATCTGAGGTCATCCAGCCACGAAAAAGGCGGCGTGCCCGCGACGGGATCGCAAGAATAATGGCTCAAATCGTTGCCCCGTCGCCCCCGGCTGCTGCAATTTCAAGAGAGCCGGGAGTCTCTTGGCGTGTCCAGGCTCGGCGGCTGCTCAGGAGCCGCCGACCCTTATCTGATGCTGCTCGGGGTCGGGCTGTTCTTTCTCAGCTGGTATCTTCTCGTCGATGTTCTGAAGCTCTGGCGCTTCCGCGAGCTGCCGGGCTTCGTCGCGAGCATCAGGGAATGGATCAATCCGGATCCGGTCTACGGCGTCTCGCTGTTCACGGCCGAGTACTACGGACACATCTGGGCTTCAGTCTATCGCGGGTTTACATCGCTTTCCTGCTGGCGACCGTCGCTCGGCGTCGCGATCGGCATCCTGATGGGTTGGCGGCGGATCTTCTACGGTCTGACCTTTCCGATTCTGGAGCTGTTGCGGCCGATCCCGATCCTGGCCTGGATTCCGCTCGCGATCCTGCTGCTGCCCGGGCGCGAGCTGCCGATCATCGGCCTCACTTTCCTGGCCGCGTTCTTCGTCACGATTCTCAACACGCTGCTCGGCGTGCAGTCGATCGATCAGGTCTATTTCCGCGCCGCGCGCTCGCTCGGGTTCGGCGAGATCGCAATCCTACGCCACGTCATCGTGCCGGGCGCGCTGCCCTACATCTTCGTCGGACTGCAGATCGCCATGGGCGCGTGCTGGTTCTCGCTGGTCGCTTCGGAGATCGTCTCGGGCCAGGCCGGTCTCGGCTACAAGGTATGGGAGACCTACTACTACGTTCAGTTCGAGACCATGGTCATCATCATGGCGACGCTGGGTTTCCTCGGCTACGTCTCGAGCGCGCTCGTCCGCATCGTCGGCAACCGGCTGATGCGCTGGCGCGTCGCGATGCTCGCGGGCGTATGATGGCTCGCGCATCCGCACGCGGCGGCGCGCTTCGATCCGAGCATGCCGGAAAGATCTACGATCCGGAAGGCGCAGAAGGTCGTCGCGCTCGACGATGTGTCGTTCGAGACCATGCCGGGGGAATTCTGCGTCGTCGTCGGCCCGTCCGGCTGCGGCAAGACCACGCTGCTCAACGCGATCGCCGGCTTCGACCAGCTCACCGCCGGCGAAATCTATCTCGACGGCGAGCTGCTCACCGTCGCCCGGCAAGCGGCTGCTGCCCGGCGCCGACCGCATGGTCGTGTTCCAGCACGGCGCGCTGTTCCCGTGGAAGACGGTGCTGTGGAACGTGACCTGCGGCCCGATCCAGCAGGGCAAGATGAGTCGCAGCGAGGCCGAGCTGCCAGGCACGCGAATTGCTCGGCTCGCGTCGGCCTGCGACGGCATCGAACGACCAGTATCCGGGCGAGCTTTCCGGCGGCATGAAGCGGCGCGTCGAGATCGTGCGCGCGCTGATGAACGATCCGAAGGTTCTGCTGCTCGATGAGCCCTTTCGCGCGCTCGACGCGCTGACCAAGAGCGTCGTGCAGGAGTACCTGCTTGAGCTCTATGACCTCGCGCCGAAGACCGTGTTCTTCATCACCCACGACGTCGAGGAAGCCGTCTTCCTCGCCGACAAGGTCGTGGTGATGACGACGCGGCCGGGTAGGGTGCTGAAGATCGTCGACGTCGATATCGGCAGGCCGCGAGACTACCGCGTACTGACGTCTCCGCGCTTCCTCGCGTTGGAGAACGAGGTGCGGGCGGCAATTTATGACGAAGCGCGCAAAGCATTCGAGGCTGGAGAACGGGAGCTCGCGTAGACATGGCGATGGCGCCTCCGACCGCGGTGTTGGCAAGCGTGGGTCCGTCGCGGGCACGCCGCATCCGCCGTTGGCTCGCCTCGCTTTGGAGCCTGAATCTCCTCCTCGGCACTATCTCCGTCGGCACGCTGCTGTTGCTGTGGGAATTCGGTCGGCCGCTCGGCATTCCCGGTTTGAGCAATCTTCCGCCGCCGACGGCCGTCATCGCAGCTTCGGCCGGTCTTCTGAGATCGAGCCTTTATTGGGAAGGTTGGGCGCTGAGCTTGCAGCGCATCACGTCCGGATTTCATTCTGGCCCAGATCGTCGGCGTGCCGCTCGGGCTTTTGATGGCGATGCACCGCAATGCCTTCGACACCATGTTTCCCGTCGTCGAAATCCTGCGCCCGATCCCGCCGGTGGCGTGGATTCCGGTCTCGATCATTTTTTGGCCGACGCGCGAGCTCAGCGTCGTCTTCATCGTCTTTCTCGGCGCCTTCTGGATCGTCCTGCTCAATACGATCGGCGGCGCGTCCAATATCGAGCCGAACTACAAGCGTGCGGCGATGTCGCTGGGATCCACTCCGCGCGACATGTTCTGGCGCATTATTCTGCCCGCTACCGTGCCGTCGATCATCACGGGCATGGCGGTCGGAATGGGCATTGCCTGGGAGATGGTGGTGGCGGCCGAGATGGTCGCAGGCCGAACCGGGCTCGGTTACTTGCTGTGGCAATCCTTCGAGGTGAACGCCATCGCTCAGTGCATCGTCTGCATGATCTCGATCGGCATCGCGGGCTACCTGTCATCGGAGATCATTCGCGTGTTCGGAAGCTTTGCCGCCCCGTGGCAGCGGCAACGCTGACGTTCCGGGTGGTCAGCGATGACGCCGGCCGATCGATCGGAACCGACGACGACCCCGGCGTCGGCGCGTGCCAGTCCGTCGCTGCTGCGGGAATTTGCCCTCGAACAGGTGCCGATCATCACGGTAACCTTGGTGGCTGGCGTCGGTGCTGCCTATTGGCAGCACGGCTTTCTGCCCGGCGCCGACGTGGCCTTCCCGCTCGCAGGCGTGAGGGTGCCGATCTGGCACCTCATCTGGATGGGTTTCTGGACCGGCTACACGATGGCGATCGTCGGCGAAGCGGCGGGTATTTTTGCCTTGCCCTATCAGATGTCGATCCTCCAATTCAGCACTCCTTCGGTAACGCCGACGACCCAATTGCTCACCCTGCTCAATCCGATCGGTGCGCTGCTTGGATTCTACCGCACACGCCAGACCAACTGGGACTTCGCGCTGTGGGTGTGCGTCGGCGGAATGACCGGTGCTTTGCTCGGGCCATTCATCCGCCTGACCGTGCTTTCCGACTCGAAGCCGTTCACCGTGACGGTCGGTCTCGCCCTAGCGGTCACCGGTGTGCATCTCTGCATCGCCGCTTGGCGTAGCGTTCGGAGTGAGGCCGGATTCGAAGGCAGATTCTCGGCGGCGGTGCAGGGCGCGGTCGCGGCCGGACGCTCCCCTTCCGGTCTGCCGCGGGACACTGCGATCGAGACCGTGAGCAAGAGCGGCTGTCGGCTGACCATTGCCTACTGGGGCGAGCGATGGACGATGAGCATGCCTGTGCTCTTCCTGGTCGGCTTCGGGGTTGGCGTCATCTCGTCGATGCTCGGTGTAGGGGGCGGATTTCTGCTGGTGCCGATCTTCGCCGCATTCTACCGCCTGCCGATTTATGTGCTGGTCGCGGCGTCGATCCCTTATGTGATATCGCTCTCAGCCGTCAGCCTCATCACCTACAGCGTGGTGGTTCCATTCTTCACCGGCGAACGGCTGCCGGCGGAGGTTTCCTGGGGGCTGTTTGCTTCCGCCGGCGGAATTCTCGGCGCGTGGTGCGCCGCCAAGACGCAGCGCTTCGTGCCTCAATCGCGGCTGAAGCTGATGCTCGGCGTCATCACCGCCGTCGCCGGAGCGCTGTATATTCTCGGTGGCTTCGTCGATCTTCCATTCCGCATTTAGTGTGCACCATGTCGCTTTGGAATAGACTTCTTCCGTATTTGCCATTCCTGATCCTGGCGTGCGCTGCTCTTGTCGCCGTTCATCACGTCCAGGTCCATTGGTGATCATCATGGCCGAAATGATCGACGTGCCGGGTTCCGGCGAGGTGGTCGTGGATCGCGTCTCGAAGGCATATGGTGACGAGTTCTCCGCCAAGACGGTGGTGCAGGACTGCTCGTTCACGGTGGCGCGGGCGAAGTTCACGGTCCTGATCGGCCCGTCCGGATGCGGCAAGACGACCCTCATCAACCTCATTGCCGGTTACGAGCAGCCGACCCAAGGCCGCATCATGCTCGATGGTGAGGAAATTGCGGGGCCGACTCGCGATCGGCTCGTGGTTTTTCAGGAAACGGCGCTTTTTCCCTGGATGACAGTCTCGCAGAATGTCCTGTACGGACCGACCGTGCAGCGACGTCCGGCGCACGAGGCTGCAGCCGACGCAGCAACCTTGCTGGTGAAGGTCGGGCTGAACGATTTTGCGGACAAGTACCCCAATCAGCTCTCGGGTGGCATGCAGCGGAGAGCCGAGCTGGCGCGTGCCCTGATCAATCGCCCACGCGTCCTGTTGATGGACGAGCCGTTCAGAGGGCTCGATGCCATGACCCGGCAGCTCATGCAGGAATATCTGCTGCGGCTGTTCGAAGGCAGCGGACAGACAATTCTATTCGTGACTTCGGAGATCGATGAAGCGCTCCTGCTCGCCGACACTCTGGTCCTGCTGTCGCGATCACCCACATCGTCTAAGCTCGTATTGCCCGTCGATCTGCCGCGTCCGCGCGACGCCAATGTTTTTGGATCGCGACGTTATGCCGAGCTCAAGAGCAAGGTGCTGTCCATTCTCTATGATGAGGCGGTCGGCGCGTTTGCGGCTGGCAGCCGCGCGGCTGCGGATATGGTCGAAGCTTTCGAGCTGCGTGGTGGAATGAGGACACTTTGATGCGCAAGGCAGCGGCGGCGGCCATGGCGATGACGCTGGTCTTTGGGATGGTGAATGCGCAGAATGTCATGAGCGCCGATGAGGAGATTCTGACCCCCATCATCGCTCAACTCCATGCCGAGCCCGCGGTGTATGCCGGGCGGCCGATCTCGATCTATGGATTGGTGATCGAGGCGTCCGCGGGAGGCACAGTCTTCATGCTGCAGGACGTATCCCAGCATCCGCTCAGGATTGTCGGCAGCGCCACGATGCAAGCCGCGCCCGGCGACCAGTTGACCGTCGTGGGGATGCTGCGCCGGGACGCCGGCGGGCTGTATGTGGCGGCCACACTGACCATCCCCACCCGCATCCTCGGCGGAGGGGGATGCTGCTGATGATGCGGCATTGGGACCAATATCTGTGGTGGGTCATGGTCGCGACGGCAGTGGCGGCGGCCGGTCTGAGCCTCGCGACCGCATACTACGACAGGCGCGACAGCGATCGTCCGACACGCCGGACGCGCTTCATTCTTCACTTGATCAGTTACATTCTGATGAGCATCAGCATTCTCGCATTCGCGTCGCGCGGGCTGATCGGCGAGTCGTAACGGCTACGTTCCGCGCTGGACCTTGCTGCTCTTCCACTGTGTCCCAGGTGGGTTTTTCGCCGAAGCGCTGCACCAGGAAATCTATGAACAGGCGAACCTTCACAGAGAGGTGCCGCGTAGGTGGATAGATCGCGTAGAGGGCAATAGGCGGTGCCTGGTATTCGGCCAGAAAGCTGCGCAAGGTTCCCTGCCGCAGAGCCGGCCCAGCAATAAAGCTGGGGAGGAGCGCAACCCCGCGGCCGCTCACGGCGGCATCTCTCAGCACTTCGGCATTGTTTGCACACAGCGTCCACGGAATCGCGATCCAATGTTCTCCGTCGGGACCCGTCAGCTTCCATTGATTGCCGGTCGCGAGAAAGCCGTAGGTGAGGCAGTCGTGGTTGCGCAGCTCATTCGGATGTTGCGGCGTCCCACGTCGTGCGAGATAGGAGGGCGCGGCGCAGATGACGCGCTCGACCGGAACGACCTTTCGCGCAATGAGGCTCGAGGACGGAAGGTTCGCAATGCGGAGCGTTACATCGAAGCCTTCCTGCACGGCGTCTATCTGCTGATCGCTCAGCATGAGCTGAACCTGCAGCTCGGGATGCTTCTCCATGAAATCGGCTATGGCCGGACCGAGATGCAGCGTTCCAAAGGACATCGGGGCGTTTATGCGCAGCACCCCGCGTGGCTCCGCCTGCAGCCGCGTGACGACGATGTCCGCTTCCTCCAGCTCCGCAAGGATCGAAACACAGCGTTCGTAATAGGCGAGGCCGTTGTCCGTCGGGCTCGCGCTGCGCGTGGTCCGGTTGAGCAGCTGGACCCCCAACTCCCGCTCGAGATCGATCACGTGCTTGCTGACAGCCGAGCGCGAGAGGCGCAATTCACGGGCTGCTTCCGAGAAGCTGCCGTGCTGAATCACCTTGGCGAACGCGCGAATGCTTTTGAGCTTGTCCATCGGGAAAATACCCCGGTCGAACGGATGATTGTCCATGAAACGGCGACACAGTCGCCATAATAACGCAGATTGTATCTAAAGCATAACATAACCATACTTGGCAGGGAGTTCACTGAACAGGAAAGGAGACCCTCCGACGCCAATAAGGTTGCCTGACGGCGCATCGGCCGCGGCCCGCTGCAAGCTGCAAGGGCGGCTGCGCGGCACACGCAGCGGCCTTCGCACGACAATATTCAGAGAAACAAACAGCCGCTCGAAGAGGCGGCAGAAGGGATCACGCGATGTCCGGCATCCACCATGTCACCGCAATCGCGGGAAGCGCCGCCCGCAACCTCGACTTCTACACGCGCACGCTCGGCCTGCGCTTCGTCAAGAAAACGGTCAATTTCGATGACCCCGGCACCTACCACCTCTATTACGGTAACGAGGAAGGCCATCCCGGCACCATCCTGACGTTCTTCCCCTGGGAGCACGCCGCCCTTGGCCGCGGCGGCATTGGCCTCACGCAACAGACTTCATTTCGGGTCCCTGCCGGCTCGATCGGCTACTGGACGCACCGCTTCATCGAGAAGGGGGTGCCGCACGAGACGCTCGAACGACGCTTCGGCGAGCCCGTGCTTTCCTTCACCGACCCCGACCGCATGAGCCTTGCGCTTGTCGGCGTCACCGGCGCTGCCGGCGAGAAGGCATGGAGCAATGGCGATGTCCCTGCCGAGCACGCCATCCGCGGCTTTCACGGGGTCACGCTGATGTTGGAAGATGCAAGAGCGCACGGGCGCTATCCTCACCGACGTGCTCGGCTTCAAGCAAGCCGGCCGCGAAGGCACGAGCATCCGGTACCAGACCGGGGATGTCGGCCCTGGCGGTGTGATCGTGATCCGGGAAGCAGGAGGCTTTCTCACGGGCCGGATGGGCCGCGGCTCGGTGCATCACATCGCGTTCCGCGCGGCGGACGATGCGCAGCAGGCCGCCATGGCGCGCAAGCTCGGTGAAGTGCACGGGGTGCAGGTCACTGAGCAGAAGGATCGGCAGTATTTCCGGTCGGTGTACTTCCGCGAGCCGGGCGGGATCCTGTTCGAGATCGCGACCGACGAACCCGGCTTCGCCATCGACGAGCCGGTCGCCTCGCTCGGCACCGAGCTGAAGTTGCCCGCATTCCTCGAATCGCAGCGGCGCGACATCGAAGCCGTGCTGCCGCCGCTGCAAGGGATGGAGAGGGTCGCCTGATGGACGGAAAGCTTTCGCTCGTTCACCGCTTCGAGCCGGCCGCACGCACCGCCGCGCTGCCTCTGCTTCTGCTGCATGGCACGGGCGGCAACGAGGCCGACTTGCTCCCGCTCGGCAAGATGGTCGCGCCGGGCGCGGCTCTGCTGTCGCCGCGCGGCAACGTTCTCGAGCACGGCATGCCGCGGTTTTTCAGGCGATACTCCGAAGGCGTGTTCGATGAGGAGGACCTGCGCGCCCGCACGCACGAGCTGGCGGATTTCATCGGCGAGGCGCGCGGAAGGTACGGCATCGCGTCTCCGGTGGCGCTCGGATATTCGAACGGAGCGAACATCGCGGCAGCACTGCTGCTGTTGCGGCCGGAGGTGCTTGCCGGCGCGGTCCTGCTGCGGGCGATGGCGCCTTTCTCGGTCCGGCCGCCGGGCGCCGGGCTTGCCGGGAAATCCGTTCTCATTCTCTCCGGCACGAGAGACCCGATTGCCCCGCAAGAGAATGCCGCGCGCCTTGCGTCCATGCTCGCGGAAGCGGGGGCGCAATCGGAACACCGCACCGTGCCTGCCGGCCATGAGCTTTCGCAGGCCGATGTCGCCTTGGCGCGGGGCTGGCTGCAGAAAGCGGAAGCTTCCGTCCCGGCCGTATCCTGAGCGCGTATGCCACGCCAGCTGCAAGCAGGTGGCGCGTCGAGCGCAGCATTGTTTCCGTTCGTTGTCGGGAAACATTGCCGGCTGCCCTATGCCGAAATCGCCGGCGGGGCTATCAACGAAGCATCATGCGCCGGCCGATTCGCATCCTCGGCATCGATCCCGGGCTCCGCCGCACCGGCTGGGGCGTGGTGACGATCGATGGCAATCGCCTGAGCTTTCTGGCCTGCGGCTCGCTTGCGACCGACGACCGGGCCGGCCTCGCAGCACGGCTCCTCGCCATCCACGACGGCTTGCGGCGGGTGGTGAAAGAGCATGCGCCCGACGAAGCTGCCGTCGAGGCGACCTTCGTCAACAAGGATGCGTCCGCAACCCTCAAGCTCGGACAGGCGCGCGGCATCGCCATGCTGGTGCCGGCGATCGCCGGATTGCCGGTTGCGGAATATGCGCCCAACCTGGTGAAGAAGACGATCGTCGGCGCCGGGCACGGAGAGAAGGCTCAGATTCGCATGATGATCGGCGTGCTGCTGCCGAAGGCCGATCCGAAGTCGACCGATGCGGCCGACGCGCTCGCGATCGCGGTATGCCACGCCCATCATCGCCGGAGCGCGGTGTTGAAGGTGGCGAGGTGACGAGCCAGCCGGGACCGAGATGATCGGAAAGCTCAAAGGCATCATCGACTCCTACGGGGAGGATTTCATCGTCCTCGACGTCAACGGCGTCGGCTATCTCGTGCAGTGCTCGGCGCGCACGCTGCAGGAATTGCCCGGCACCGGGCACCCCGCCACCCTGTCGATCGAGACCTATGTGCGCGAGGATCAGATCCGGCTGTTCGGCTTTCTCACCGACGTCGAGCGCGAATGGTTTCGCCTGTTGCAGACCGTGCAGGGGGTGGGCGCCAAGGTCGCGCTCTCGGTGCTCGGCACGTTCAAGCCGGCCGATCTCGCGTCTGCCATCGCCATGCGCGACAAGGCTATGGTTGCCCGCAGCCCCGGCGTCGGGCCGAAGGTGGCGGAGCGCATCGTCACCGAGTTGCGGGACAAGGCGCCGGCCTATGCGGCCGTCGATCCGGCCGCGATCAGGCTGTCCGGTGCGGTTGCGGAGCGGCGCGCGCCGCAGCCGGTGGCGGATGCGGTCTCGGCGCTGGTCAATCTCGGCTACGGTCAGCCGCAGGCCGCCGCCGCCATCGCCGCGGCCACGCGCAGTGCCGGCGAAGCAGCGGACACTGCTCGGCTGATCCGGCTCGGATTGAAGGAGCTCGCGAAATGACGCAGGTGGAAGCCGTTCGATGCTGAGCGATCGCGACAAAGAGTTGATTGTGATCGCCGGCGAAGCGATCAAGCGGCGCTATCGCACCGACTGGCAGGAAGTCGGCGCAGCGCTGCGCACGCGCGACGGACGGATCTATGCCGGGGTCAATCTCGATGCCTATCTCGGCCGCATGGCGGTGTGTGCCGAGGCGGTGGCGCTGGGGCGCGCGGTGACCGAGATCGGCGAGACCGGGATCGATACCATCGTGGCAGTGCGTCATCCCGAGCCGGCTGCGCCGAACCGGGCCATCGTGGTGGTGTCGCCGTGCGGCAGCTGCCGGGAGCTGATCTGGGATTACGACCGCCATGCCCGCGTCATCGTGCCGGGCGCCGAGGGCCCCGCAATCTGCACGATCGGCGAGCTGCTGCCGAACAAATACAGCCGGGAACGGACGCTTTAGAGGGATCACGCTTTGAGCTCGCCCCCGCGCCGTCTGGTTACGGCCGAACGCCGCGATGAAGACAGCGCGGAGACGTCGCTGCGCCCGCAGCGGCTCACCGAGTTCATCGGCCAGCAGCAGGCGCGCTCGAATCTCTCGGTGTTCATCGAGGCGGCACGCGCGCGCGGCGAGGCGCTCGATCATGTGCTGTTCGTCGGGCCGCCGGGTCTCGGCAAGACGACGCTGGCGCAGATCGTGGCGCGCGAGCTGGGCGTGGGGTTCCGCGCCACCTCCGGTCCGGTCATCGCCAAGGCCGGCGATCTCGCGGCGCTGCTCACCAACCTGGAAGAGCGCGACGTGCTGTTCATCGACGAGATCCACCGGCTCAACCCGGCGGTGGAGGAAATCCTTTATCCGGCCATGGAGGATTTCCAGCTCGACCTGATCATCGGCGAAGGTCCGGCGGCGCGCTCGGTCAAGATCGATCTCGCCAGGTTCACTCTGGTGGGGGCGACCACGCGCGCCGGCCTGCTCACCAATCCGCTGCGCGATCGCTTCGGCATCCCGGTGCGGCTCAATTTCTACTCCGAGAGCGAGCTCGAGCAGATCGTCAATCGCGGCGCGCGCGTCCTCGGCATCGGCATGACTCCCGACGGCGCCAACGAAATTGCGCGCCGCGCGCGCGGCACCCCGCGCATCGCGGGGCGGCTGCTGCGGCGCGTGCGAGATTTTGCGCTGGTCGACGGCACCACGGCGATCGACCGGCCCGCGGCCGACCGCGCGCTCACCGAGCTCGAGGTCGATGGCGGCGGCCTCGATGCCATGGACCGGCGTTACCTCTCGACCATTGCGGAGAATTACGGCGGCGGGCCGGTCGGTGTGGACACCATCGCGGCGGCGCTGTCCGAGCCGCGCGACGCCATCGAGGAGATCATCGAGCCCTTTCTCATACAGAAGGGCTTCGTCCAGCGCACGCCGCGCGGGCGGCTGTTGACCTCGCACGCGTTCCGCCACCTCGGGCTCGCCGAGCCGGCGCGCGATCCCGCGCAGTTCCGGCTTTTCGGCCAGGACGAGGAAGCGTAACTCCAAATTCGCTCGACTGATCTGCTGCCGTGAGTGGCTTCGCTCCATGAAAACCCTGCTGAAACCGGACGGTATCGTGCTCGCGCCGGAGACCGATGAGGAACGCGGCGCGCTCGCGCACTGGCGTGCCGCGCATGCCGGCTTCACCTTCGCGCTCGCCGAAGCTGCCGGCGCGGGGGCGATGCTCACGGCGCTCGGGCCGCGCGCCGAGGCCTGCCGCGAGCCCATCAATGTCACGAGCGCGAGCCCCGAGCCGGTCCGGCTGATCGCCAACTTTGCGCCGACCCCGTTCACGCTCGACGGCGTGACCTATGCCTGCGTGGAGGCGTTCTGGCAGAGCCTGCGCTTTCCGCCCGAGCAGCGGCCGCGCATTGCCGTCCTGGACGGTGCGGCGGCGAAGCAGGAATCCGCCGGGCAGCCCTATGGCAGCCATATCGTCTATGACGGTCAGGCGATCCCGGTGGGAGCCTGGGATCATTGGCAACTGATGCGCCGTGCCTGCCGCGCCAAGTTCGAGCAGAACGACGACGCGTGCGCGGCGCTGCTCGGCACCGGCGAGCGGCCGTTGATCCACTTGGTGCGGCCCGACAGCCGCACCATTCCCGGCGTGATCATGGCGGACATCTGGATGCGACTGCGCGCGCGCCTGCAGCGGTCGTCCGCTCCGGCGAGCGCCGAAGGCTCGAACGATGAGAGCGAATGAGCACGTTCACGTCGCTTGCGGCAATGTGCTAGGATGTAGCTATGACCACGACGGAAAAAGCAGCAGCTGCCCTCGAGCTGCTCCCTGAGGAGATGCGGGAGCCCGCGGTGCGTTACCTGCTCGAGCAGGCAGAAAAATTTCGTGTCCTCAAGGAGCTTGTCGCCGAAGGGATGGACGACGTGGCGAGCACCCGCGTGTCGGAGTGGAACTTTGAGGATTTCTTGCGCGAAGCGCGCACTCTGCCTCCGAAGTGACCGCTCCGCCTGATGAAGGTGTCAGCTCCCGACCTTCCCTTCATCGGGCGCGAGCGGTCCAGCCTTGCTCTGCGGCTTCGCAGCGTGGTGGTCGGCATTCATTTGATATTCTATGTCGTTGAGCATGATTCGATCACTATCGTGCGCGTGCTCGATGGGCGCATGGACATCGACGAAGAATTTCGAAGATGACCAATCCCCACGATCATCTCGACGGCAGGATCGAAGGCGGTCGCCATCTCATGGCGGTGCGGGTCTATTACGAGGACACAGATTTTTCCGGCATCGTCTATCACGCCAACTATCTGCGCTTCATGGAGCGCGGCCGCACCAACTATCTGCGCCTGCTGGGTGCCGGCCATCGCGCGCTGTTCGAGCAGGCGCAGCAGGAGGCGCCGGGCTTTGCCTTCGTGGTGCGCTCGATGAAGATCGAGTTTCTCGCGCCGGCGCGCATGGACGATGTGCTCGAGGTCGATACCGCACCGCAGGAGGTGAGCGGTGCCTCGATCACGTTGCACCAGCGCATCCGGCGGGCGGGCGAGCTTCTGATCGAAGCGCAGGTGCGGGTCGCCTTCGTCGCTGGCGGACGGGCGCGCCCGATTCCCAAGGCGCTGCGCCTCGCCATGCAGGCGGAGGCGGACCTGGCCGGCAGTTGAGCGCCGCCCAAATGCCGCGAGCGAGGTCGACGCCTCGCCCCGAGTCATGTAAAGGCTCTTTACATGAGCTGGTCCAAGCACAGCGGACGCCAGGGGGCCCGCGGGTATCACCACGGCAACCTCAAGGAGGCGCTGATCCGCGCCGCGCTCGATCTCATTGCGCAGAAGGGGCCTGCCGGCGTCACCTTCGCCGAGGCGGCGCGCTGGGCCGGGGTGAGCCCGGCGGCGCCCTACCGGCATTTCCGCGATCGCGACGAGTTGCTGGCGGATGTCGCCCGCCGCGGGTTCGATCTGTTCGAGGCGGCGCTGGTCCGCGCCTGGGACGGCGGCCGACCGGATCCGTTCACCGCATTCGACCGCATCGGCAAAGCCTACCTTCACTTCGCAAAGACCGAGCCCGCCTACTATTCCGCGATGTTCGAGGCGGGCATTCCTCCCGAGGCGAGCCCGGAGCTGCGCGAAGCGGGCGAACGGGCGTTCTCGGTGCTGCGGACGGCCACCGAGCGCCTGGTGGCCGCCATGCCGGCGCAGACCCGTCCACCGGTCCTGATGATGGCGCTGCACATCTGGGCGCTCTCGCACGGCATCGCGTCCTTGTTCGGGCGGGGTGACGCCGCCCGGCGGGCACTGCCGATGTCGCCCGACGAGTTGCTGGAAGCCGCCGTCCTGCTCTACCTGCGCGGGTTGGGGGTTACGGATGCATCGGCCAACGCAAAAACTCCGTAGGACCGCTTGACAGAGCATTATGCGCCGTCTAGCTATGTGAATGTTATTAACATTCACCGTGAGGCCCCGGCATGCCTATCGTTGCAAAGCTTGATGAGCTCGGAAAACCCGCTTGGATCGCCCTTATGGTCCTCGGATTTGTGACCTGGTGGCCACTTGGCCTGACCCTGCTGGCCTTCATCATAGGGAGTGGACGGATGAGTTGCTGGAAAGGCGGCGGCGTGAGCCGTTGGAATGCACCGCCTCTACGCGCGGCTGGGACCTGGTGGCAGCCCTCGCGGACCAGCGGCAATCGCGCTTTCGATGACTACCGGGAGGAAACTCTGCGGCGGCTCGAAGAGGAGCAGCGTGAGTTCCGCGAATTCCTCGAGCGCCTGCGGATGGCGAAGGACAAGTCCGAGTTCGATCAATTCATGGCCGAGCGCCGCACGCGCACCAGCCCGTCGACCTCCTCGCAGGATTCCTCCGTCTAGAAGACTCCTAGGCGCAAGGCTCCTCGTTTCGGCCTGAGTGCTCGACTTGAACTCGCGCAATTCGGCGGCCCCCGCAGCTCACGCTTCGGGGGCCGCCTTCGACTCGTTCTTGCTTACGCCCCGACTGCGCCGCCAATGGTCGGCGCCCCCCAGCTTGGAGTGCGCTCCTGAACCGAGACAAGTGCAGCAGCGTGTGGCGGAGCTGGAGCGAAAAGCCGGGCAGCAGCGACTGAAGCTTCGCGTAAGCTTCGCTGCGACGCCGCAAGGACGGAGCACGGCCGCCGTTTCGGCAAAACGAATCCAAACAACGCAAGCATACGGAATGTCGCCGGCGCTCCTTCGGTAACCGGGAATTAACCTTGCAGGCGCCAGCTAAAGCCGGGGACGGACGAGGTATAGCGCCCTAGTTTGGTCACCTTTCGCGGGGAAGCGGTCTATCGACCGGTGGGGGCCGGGGTCTGTTTCCTGAACGTTCGGGTCGTCGGCAGCGTTCGGCTGGCATGACGTTGCGTGGACGTGATGGCCCGCCGCGCCTCTTCGTCCGCGGGACCCGGACAACCGGGAGGAGATGCCATGCCATCGGCCGCGCCGATCTCGATCTGGGACCTGGTCTCGCGAGCGGACTTCGTCGTTCAGGCCGTGATGATCGGGCTCCTGGTCGCCTCGGTGGCGGTGTGGGCCATCGCCATCGACAAGATCGTGCTCTACGCGCGCACCCGCCGGGCCATGGACAGCTTCGAGCAGGCGTTCTGGTCGGGCCAATCGCTCGACGAGCTCTATCGTTCGCTGGCGTCGCGGCCGACCCATTCGATGGCGGCGCTGTTCGTGGCTGCGATGCGGGAATGGAAGCGCAGCCTGGATGGGCAGGCGCGTTCCTTTGCCGGGCTGCAGATGCGGATCGAGAAGGTGATGGACGTGACCATCCAACGTGAGATCGCCCGGCTGGAACGCAATCTGTTGTTTCTCGCGACCGTCGGCTCGGCCGGGCCCTTCGTCGGTCTGTTCGGCACCGTTTGGGGCATCATGACCAGCTTTCGAGCGATCGCCGGCCAGCAGACGACATCGCTGGCGGTGGTTGCGCCGGGCATTGCGGAGGCCCTGTTCGCAACCGCGATCGGCCTCGTCGCCGCCATACCCGCGACTATTTTCTATAACAAGTTCGTGTCGGACGTGAACAAGCAGGCGCAGCGCCTGGAGGGTTTCGCCGATGAATTTGCCGCAATCCTGTCGCGGCAGATCGACGAGCGGGGTTAGAGGCCGGCATGGCGATGAACGCAGGCAGCGCGGCGGTTGCCGGAAGGCGGCGACACCGTCGCCGTCCAGTCATGGCCGAGATCAACGTGACGCCGATGGTCGACGTCATGCTGGTCCTGCTGATCATTTTCATGGTGTCGGCGCCGCTGCTGACGGTGGGGGTCCCGCTCGACCTGCCGCAAACGCAGGCCAAGAGTCTCGACCAGGACAAGGAGCCGCTCACCGTCTCGGTAAACGTCAAGGGAGAGGTCTACCTCCAAAATACCGAAATTGCGGTGGAGGAACTGGTTCCCAAGCTCAAGGCCATCACCGAGGCGCGCGGGGGAGCCGAGGAGCGCATATTCGTCCGCGGGCGACCGGCAGGTCGACTACGGGACGGTGATGAAGGTGATGGGGCGAATATCGGCGGCCGGTTTCCGCCGCGTGGCATTGGTGACGGAGATCGAGCAGGGGTCGGCGCGCTGAAAGCGTTGTTTGGGAATGAGGACGGCCTATTCCATATCGGCGATCGGGCACGCGGCGATATTGCTGTGGAGCATGTGGTCGCTTGCGGCCAAGCCGCTGGCGGCGCCGCCGAGCGAGGCCCTGCCGGTCGATCTCGTGACCGTCTCCGAGTTCACCAAGATGACGGCGGGAAGCAAGACCGCCCCGAAAGCCGAAGCTCCAAAGCCGCTGGTCGAAAAGATCGCCGAAGCCGAGCCGGTCGAGGACGCGACCGCCAAGCTCGTCGAGAAGAAAGAGGTCAAGGCCGCCCGTGAGCCGCCGCCGGCGCCGGAGTCAAAGCCGCCCGAGCCCAAGACCCGAGGAGAAGAAACAGGCCGAAACCAAGCCCGACCTGATTGCCGAGGCGCTGACCAAGCAGGAAGCGAAGAAGCCCGAGCCGAAGAAAACGGTGGAAGCCAAGCCCCCGACGCCGCCGAAGAAACCTGCACCGCCGGCGCCCAAATTCGATCCCAAGCAAGGTCGAGGCGCTGCTCGACAAGCGCGACTCCACCCGGCTCGCGGCAGCGGGCCCGACCCTCAACAATGCCGCCTTCCCTCGGCCTGCCGAAGGCGAGCGCCGCGCAGTTGTCGATGAGCGAGCTCGACGCGCTGCGTCAGCGGCTTGCGCAACTGTGGAGCATTCCGGCCGGCGCCAAGGATCCGCAGGAGCTGGTGGTGCTGGTGCGCATCAAGCTCAAGCCCGACGGCACGCTCGCCGGTCCGCCGATGGTGCTGACCAGCGGCAGGAGCCCGCTTTTCGTCGCCGCGCGCGACAGCGCCATTCGCGCGCTGTTCCGCGGCCAGCCCTATCGACATGCTCCGGCCCGAGCACTACGAGCAATGGAAAGACATCGAGATCACCTTCGATCCACGCGACATGATCCGTGGGTGACGGTCGGTGCCGTCGCGCCACAGGACAGACCAATGATCGAGCGCGCTGCGACTGATTTTCGCCGGCCGTTGAACCGCCGCCGGCTGCTCATGATGGGCGCGGGCAGCGCGGCGGCCTGCGCTCACGGGTCTCTTGCCCGACCGTGCCGCGGCGGTGCTCAAGCTCGACGTGACGCAGGGCAACGTTGCAGCCGATGCCGATCGCGATCCCTGATTTCGTCGGCACCGCAACGCGAGACCCGGCGATGGGACGCAATGTGAGTGCAGATCATCACGTCCAACCTGCAGCGCTCGGGCTTGTTCACGCCGATCGACGCGGCCGCCCATATCGAGCGAATCTCGAATATCGACACGTTGCCGCGCTTTGCCGACTGGCGGCAGATCAATGCGCAGGCGCTGGTTACCGGTCGGATCACCCAATCCGACGGACGCCTCAAGGCGGAATTTCGGTTGTGGGATGTGTTCGCCGGGCCAGCAGTTGCATGGGCAGCAATACACCACCACGCCCGAAAATTGGCGCCGCATCGCTCACATCATCTCGGATGCAATCTACGAGCGGCTGACCGGCGAGGGAGGCTATTTCGACAGCCGCGTCGTGTTCGTCGACGAATCCGGCGCGAAGGAACGGCGCGTCAAGCGCTTGGCGGTGATGGATCAGGATGGCGCCAATGTGCGCTATCTCACGCGCGGCGACGACCTGGTGCTCACTCCGCGTTTCTCATCCGCGCGCCGACACCATCACGTACATGTCCTACGGCCAGGGCGATCCCAAGGTCTACCTCATGAATATCGAGACCGGACAGCGCGAGATCGTCAGCAATTTTCCGGGCATGAGCTTCAGCCCGCGTTTTTCCCCCGACGGCCAGCGTGTGATCTTCAGCCTGCAGCGTGGCGGCAACTCCAATCTGTACGAGATGGACCTGCGCTCGAAGGCAACGATGCGCCTCACCGACACGCAGGTGATCGACACCGCGCCATCCTACTCGCCCGATGGGAAGCGCATCACCTTCGAATCCGATCGCGGCGGCAAGCAGCAGATCTACGTGATGGCGGCGAATGGCGGTTCCGGCGCAACGCATCAGCTTCGGCGACGGCGCCTATTCCACGCCGGTATGGTCGCCGCGCGGCGACTACATCGCGTTCACGAAGCAGACGCAGGGCAGGTTCGCCATCGGCATCATGCGACCGGACGGCTCGGGCGAACGGATCCTGACCGAGGGCTATCACAACGAAGGTCCGACCTGGGCGCCGAACGGGCGCGTGATCATGTTCTTCCGCGATCCCGGCGGCAGTGGTGGACCGACCTTGCACACCGTGGATGTGACCGGCCGCAACGAGCAGTTGGTGAAGACGCCGAGCTACGCGTCCGATCCGGCCTGGTCACCATTGCTGCAGTAGCACGATCCTGCCGACCGAAAACGAACTTGCGGAGGCCCACAAGGCGCCGCATTCACCGCTCATTAACCATTAAAGGCGGTTTTCGCTTTTTCGGGGCATTCGAGCGATCCAGGCAACACCCGATCAAGGTTGATGAGAACCTTCGCTTAACCACGCACCTGCTAGACCTGCGGCATGTCCGGTAACGACGCAACCATGGAGGCACCGGAGTGACGAAGGTCTTGCTTGTCGTCCGCGCCGCAAAGCTGGCGGGCTTCCTGGCCTTGGCGCTCGCTGCCGCCGGCTGCGCCAACAGGAGCAATGATTCGACCCAGGGCGTGGGCGGGGCCGGCAGTGCGCATCCCGGAAGTCAGCAGGATTTCGTGGTCAATGTCGGGGATCGCGTGTTCTTCGAGAACCGATTCTTCGGAGCTCACCCCGCAATCGGTCGCGACGCTGGAGAAACAGGCGCAGTGGCTGCAGTCCTACAACCAATACACGTTCACCATCGAAGGCCACGCCGATGAGCGCGGCACGCGCGAGTACAACATCGCGCTCGGCGCCCGGCGCGCGCAGACGGTGCGCGACTATCTCGTCATCGCGCGGGGTTTCGGCGCAGCGCATGCGCACGATCTCGTACGGAAAGGAGCGCCCGGTTGCGGTGTGCAACGATATTTCATGCTGGTCGCAAAACCGGCGGTCGGTGACGGTGCTCAACGCGAGCTCTTGAGCAAGGGGATACGGGGGAAGGGGACAGCCGGCGCCTTCGGGCGCCGGTTGTGTTTTGGCGTGCTGCTGATCGTCATGTCGATGCTGGCGGACCAACGCCGATGGCCGCGGCCAGCTTGCCAAGCGTTCGAAAACACAGGATCGTAACCGAGATCTTCCAGGAGGTAGCGCCGTGCGTGGCGTGGGCCAATTCGATCACGCCGGCCTTCGAAAGCGGGGGTTGGTTCGCCATGATCGTGATTCGGCTGACGCGCGCACGTTCACCTGCTGTTTGGATCATTGCCGCTTCGCTGCCGCTGATCCTTTCGGCTTGCGGGCAGGACAACCGCTATGTCGCCCCGCCGCCGCCCAAGGTCACGGTGGTGGTCCCGGTGCAGCAGCCGGTCACGCAGTATCTCGAGGCGACCGGCAATACCGCCGCGGTGAACAGCGCCAACCTGGTTGCCCGGGTGCAGGGATTTCTCCAGGAGGTCAACTACAAGGACGGCGACGAGGTGAAACAGGGCGCCACGCTGTTCATCATCGAGCCCGAACCCTACAAGTTGAAGCTGGAGCAGTCGCAGGCCGCCGAGGCGAGCGCATCGGCTGGTCTCAAGCAGTTGGACGCGGAGTTTGCGCGACAGACGGATCTCGCCGGTCGCCAGATCGCCTCGAAAGCCGCGCTCGAAAACGCAACCGCCAACCGGGACGCGGGGCAGGCCAAGCTCCAGCAGGCGCAAGCCGATACCAAGCAGGCCGAGATCAATCTCGGCTATACCCACGTGAAGGCCCCGTTCGACGGCATCGTCACCGCGCGCCAGGTCTCGGTTGGCGAACTGGTGGGAGCCAACAGCAACACCCAGCTCGCGACCATCGTTCAGACCGATCCGATCTATGTCAATTTCAACATCAGCGAGCGGGAGGTCCTGCGGGTTCGCGACGAGATCAGACGCCTCGGACTCACCGCGGCGGATTTGAAGAAGGTGCAGGTGGAGGTCGGGCTGCAAACCGAGGACGGTTATCCGCACAAGGGCACCCTCGACTATGTCTCGCCGACGGTAAGCCAGTCGACCGGCACGCTGGCTGTCAGGGCCGTCCTGCAAAATCCCAATCGGGTGCTGCTGCCGGGCTATTTCGTTCGCGTGCGCATAGCGGAGGAAACCAGGAACGGCCTGCTCGTTCCCGAAGTGGCGCTCGGCAGCGACCAGGGCGGGCGTTATGTGCTGGTGGTCGGCAACGACAACGTGGTCGAGCAGCGCAAGGTGACGATCGGTCCCAAGGT
This sequence comes from uncultured Alphaproteobacteria bacterium, assembly GCA_963831225.1. Classification (GTDB taxonomy): domain Bacteria; phylum Pseudomonadota; class Alphaproteobacteria; order Rhizobiales; family Xanthobacteraceae; genus VAZQ01. Next base: position 11,027 of record CAWHPT010000069.1, on the reverse strand, counting down.
CGGTGATTTGCGTGCGCTCGACAGTGGGGTCGAGCCGGACGATCGCGTCATCGTGGCCGGGATCCTCCGCGCCATTCCGGGCCAGAAGGTCGATCCGCAGTTGCAGACGGCCGCCGCCGCTGCTCCTGCGGCGGGCGCAAAATAAGCGGCAGACGTCATGATCTCGGATTTTTTCATCGAGCGGCCGGTGCTCGCAAACGTGCTCGCCATCCTGATGATGGTGGTGGGCGTCGTCGCCCTGTTCAATCTTCCAGTCGCGCAATACCCCAACGTGGTTCCCCCGACGGTGCAGGTTTCGACCCGTTATCCCGGCGCCAGCGCTCGCACCGTCATCGATGCCGTCGCCTTGCCGATCGAGCAGCAGGTGAACGGCGTCGAGGGCATGACCTATATGCAGTCCTACAGCGGCGCCGACGGCAGCTATTCGCTCACCGTCACGTTCAACATCGGCGTCGACCTCAACGTGGCGCAGATCCTGGTGCAGAACCGGGTTTCCAGCGCGCTCTCCTCGCTGCCGCAGGCGGTGCAGGCGCAGGGCGTCGTCGTGCAGAAGAATTCGACCGCAATCCTGCAGATCGTGACACTGACGTCGCCGGACTCCCGCTACGACAGCCTCTATCTCGCCAACTACGCCACCATCAACCTCAAGGACGAGATCGCGCGGCTGCCCGGCGTGGGCAGCGTCTTCGTGTTCGGCGCCGGCCAGTATTCGATGCGGGTCTGGCTCGATCCCAACAAGATGCAGGCGCGCGGCCTGGTCCCGCAGGATATCGTCCAGTCGCTTCAGCAGCAGAGCGAACAGGTGACCGCGGGCCAGATCGGCGCGCCGCCCGCGCCCCTGGGTCAATCATTCCAGTACACGCTCAACGTCGCCGGCAGGCTCGGCGACCCCGATGAGTTCGCGGACGTGATCGTCAAGACCGGCCGTGCCGGCGAGATCACGCGGCTGCGTGACGTCGGCCGGGTCGAGCTCGGATCCCAGAGCTATGGGCAGGTGTTCGAGCTCGACGGCAACCCCGCGGCCGGCTTGGCGATCTTCCAGGCACCGGGCGCCAACGCGCTCGACGTCGCGGCCGAGGTCCGCAAGAAGATGACCGTGCTGGCACACCAGTTTCCGCAGGCGCTGGTCCACGACATCCCGTTCGACACCACGAAGTTCGTCGAGCAATCGATCCACGAGGTCTACAAGACGCTGTATGAAGCGGCGATCCTCGTGCTCATCGTCATCCTGATCTTCCTGCAGGACTGGCGTGCCATGCTGGTGCCGGCGACCACCGTGCCGGTCACCATCGTCGGCACGTTCGCGGCCATGGCGGCGCTCGGCTTCACGATCAATTTCTCGACCTTGTTCGCGATCGTGCTGGCCATCGGCATCGTCGTCGACGACGCCATCGTGGTGGTCGAGGGCGCGGTCCACAACATCGAGAAGGGCATGTCCGGCCGCGAGGCCGCCAGCAGCGCCATGCGGCTGCTGCTCGGTCCGATCATCGGAATCACGCTGGTGCTGATGTCCGTGTTTCTCCCGGCTGCATTCCTGCCGGGGCTGACCGGGCGCATGTACGCGCAGTTCGCCCTGGTGATCGCCGCCACCGCGCTCATCAGCGCTATCAACGCCGTCACCTTGAAGCCGACGCAAAGCGCAATGTGGCTGCGTCCGGCGACCGCGCCCGAGCGCCGCAATATCTTCTACCGCACGTTCAATCGGGTCTATGACGGAACCGAGCACTGGTATGCGAGGCTGATCACCCGCATGGTCCACCGCCACTCGCTGATGGCCGTGCTCGCGCTCGCGATCATCGCCGCCACCGCCTGGGGGTTCTCGCGCATCCCGACCGGTTTCCTGCCGATCGAGGACCAGGGCTATTTGCTGGCGCTCGTGCAGTTGCCGGAGGGCGCATCACTCCAGCGCACCCAGAACGCAATGCAGAAGGTTCACGATATCAGCCGCAAGACGCCGGGCGTCGACAAGGTGATCACCATCGCGGGGGTGTCGCCGCTCGACAACAATGCAACGCTGGCGAGCGCCGGTGTCGCTTACATCATTCTCGAGGATTGGGGCGAGCGCGGCAAAGGCCAGGACCTGCTGTCGCTGTTCAAGGGCCTCAACGCTTCGCTCGCCGTCATCGAAGAAGCCAGCATCCTGGTGATGCCGCCGCCGCCGATCCAGGGCATCGGCAACGACGCCGGCTTCACCATGCAGGTCGAATTACGCGATGGCAGCTTCGACATGGCGAAGCTGCAAAGCGTCACCAACGCGATCGTCGACAACGCCAGGTCGCAGTCCGCCATCCAGCTGGTGCTGGCATCGTTCCGCGCCAATGTCCCGCAATTGTCGGTCGAGGTCGACCGCGTGAAGACCCAGACCGTCGGTGTGTCGCTCGACCAGGTGTTCAGTGCGCTCGCGGGATATTTCGGATCGAGCTACGTGGATCAGTTCAACAAGTTCGGCCGGGTCTTCCAGATCTACGTGCAGGGCGACGCGCAGTTCCGGCTGCGCCCCGAGGATCTGCAGAACCTGAGCGTGCGCAACAAGGACGGGAACATGATCCCGCTCGGCACGCTGGTCAAGCTCACGCCGACGGTCGGTCCCGCGCTGATCAGCCTGTTCAATCTTTATCCATCGGCCACGATCATCGGGCTGCCGGCGCAGGGCGTCTCGTCCGGCGAGGTTCTGAACCTCATGGAGGAGGTCGCCCATCGCACGTTGCCGCCGGGCACCGGATTCGAATGGAGCGCGATGTCCTATCAGGAAAAGCTCGTCGGCCATCAGATGTACATCGTGTTCGGGCTGGCATTGCTGCTGGTCTATCTCGTGCTCGCCGGACAGTACGAGAGCTGGTATGCGCCGGTCTCGGTCATTCTGGCGGTGCCGCTCTCGTTCATAGGACCGGTAGTGGCGCTTTCGGCTCTCTCCGGCAGCGGTCTCAGCAACAATCTGTACGTTCAGATCGGTCTCGTCCTCCTCATGGCGCTGTCGGCCAAGAACGCGATCCTGATCGTGGAATTCGCGCGCCGAGCTGCGCGCCGAGGGCAAGCCCATCCTCGACTGCGCGGTGGAAGCGGCGCGCGCGCGCTTTCGTCCCATCCTGATGACATCATTCGCCTTCATTCTCGGTGTGACGCCGCTCGTGCTCGCCAGCGGCGCCGGCGCCAGTGCGCGCAAGTCGATCGGTATCACGGTGTTTACCGGGATGATCGCATCGACCTGCCTGGCGGTGCTGTTCGTCCCGTCGTTCTTCGCCGTGGTGCAGCGTTTCGAGGAATGGCTAAGGGGCCGCAAGAAGCCTGCGCTTGCGAGCATGCCGGCCGAATAGCCTCCCGCGATCCGCCGAGGATAGCCCGGCAATGCGGGAGAGATTTGTTAACCAGGCATCAGTCACAATTTGGACGCAGGGATTCGTATGGTATTCGAGCGCTTCAACCGCACCAAGATACCTCATGGCACGCGTCGCATCTCGCGCGAACACCGCATCGTCGCTGATGTTCTTGCTGATCACCTTTGTGTGGGCAGCCACCGGTCCCGCATGGACGCAGGAAAGCGACGGGCCGTTCGGATTTTTCGACCGCATGTTCAGCGGAAGCGAGCGCATGGGAGGAGGCGGCGGAGGCGAACGAGCGTCCACCGAACGCACCGCTCAAGTGGCAGGCCCCGACGTGGTCGTGCGCCTGGATCGTCTCGAGGCCCAGATCAGACAGCTCACCGGAATTATCGAGCAGTTGCAGTTCCGCAATCAGCAGCTCGAGGGCCAGCTTCGCCGCATGTACGACGACAACGAGCACCGGTTCCAGGAATTGGGAGCGAAAGGGCGCGCCCCGCCCGGCGTCGCAACCGCGTCCGCATAACCTTGCCGCGGCATCGGCACCGGCCGCCAATCCGGCAAGACGCGGCGACGCGTTCGATCCCGCGCAGAATCCGAATGCGCCCGGCGCCCCGCAAACGCTCGGCTCGATGGCGGCCGGCCAGCGGCGCCGCCGCCCGGCAGCCCCGCCATCGGTGAAGCGCCGATCGGTGCACCCGGCGGCCGCGGAGCCAGCGCCCCGCTCGATCTCGCGACCATGGCGCCGCCGCCCGGCCAGCAGCAGACACCGCGCATGCGAACGCCAGCGGTGCGCTCGCCACGCTTCCGCCCTCGCAGACGCCGAGAGACGAATACGATCTCGCCTATGGTTATGTGCTGCGCAAGGACTACGCGCTCGCCGAAGACAGCTTCCGCAGCTTCTTGAGCAGATATCCCAACGATCGGCTCGCCGGCGATGCCACCTACTGGTTCGGCGAAAGCCTGTTCCAGCGCCAGCGTTTCCGTGACGCGGCGGAAGCTTTCCTCAACGTCTCGACCAAGTTCGAAATCCGCCTCGAGGGCGCCGGACGCCCTGCTTCGCCTGGGGCAGTCGCTGGCCGCGCTCGGTGAAAAGGAGGCGGCCTGCGCCTCGCTCGGCGAAGTCCTGCGCAAATTCCCGCGCGCATCGGCGGCTGTGCAGCAAGGAGTGGAGCGAGAACAGAAGCGTGTCCGCTGCTGACGACGCCGCGCCTGTCTCCGCCGCCGAGGCCAAGGCCTTGTTCAGCCCACTCGCTCGCGCCTCTGCGATCGTTCTCGCGGTCTCCGGTGGTCCCGATTCGACCGCGCTGCTCTTCCTTGCAGCCCGTTGGCGCAGTGCGCTGCGAGAAGGACCGAGACTTCTCGCGATCACCATCGATCACCGCCTGCGGCCGGAATCGGCGGCGGAAGCGAGCGCAGTGTCGGTGCTGGCGCGCCGGCTCGGGGTGCCGCATCGGACCTTGCGCTGGGAAGGCGCCAAGCCGACGACCGGATTGCAGGAAGCGGCGCGGCACGCACGCTACCGTCTGCTCGCAGAGAGCGCGGTGAGAATGAAAGCTGAGCACATCCTCACCGCGCATACGCTCGATGACCAGGCCGAGACGATGCTGATGCGCTTGACCCGCGGCAGCGGTGTCTCTGGGCTTTGCGGGATGACGCGGTTGGCGCCCGTGCCGGCCGGGCAGCATGCCGGGATCGTCCTCGTGCGCCCGCTGCTCGACATTCCGAAAGCACGGCTCGTTGCCACCCTCCAGCGCGCCGGCATTGCATTCGCAGACGATCCGTCAAACCGTGATCCGAGATTCACCCGCGCGCGCTTGCGTCACCTCATGCCCATGCTTGCGCGCGAGGGGCTCGATGCGCGGCGCCTGGCGCTGCTGGCGAGACGACTGCAGCGCGTGGAAGCAGCCCTCGAAGTGGCGGTTGATGCCGCTGCTGCTGCGCTGTCACAGGCGCCTTGGCTCGATCGCGCTCCGGTATGCTTCAATGTCGACCAGTTCGCGTGTCTGCCCGCGGAGGTGGCCTTGCGACTGCTCGGCCGTGCGGTCGCGCACTGCGGCGATGGCGGGCCGTTGCGGTTGGGCAAGCTGGAGACGCTCCACGAGGCGCTCGCCAACGCAAATGCGAGCCCGTTCGCCACCAGCGCACGATTGCGGCGCACCTTGGCGGGAGCGCTTGTGACGCTGAGCAAGCGCAAGCTGACGATCGATCGTGCGCCGGCACGCAGCAGCACCGGCGCCGCACGCGCGACCTCGATCACAGGCGAATGCGTCGGAGGCCGGCGCAGCAGACCGCGCTAGCATGGGAAGGGATTCGGCGGCCTTCCCTTGGCAGGGGCCCCCGTCGACACCTAGATTGTAGCGTGGATGGATGGAAAATCGGCCGTAATTCGCGGGTAATAGAACGGCTTCCGGGGCACCGGCTGCCACGAAGGACACGGGATGAACGCCAATCTGCGCAATTTCGCCCTTTGGGTGATCATCGTTCTGTTGCTGCTCGCGCTTGTTCACTCTGTTCCAGAATCCAGGCCAGCGCACTGCCGCGCAGGACATTTCCTTCTCGCAGCTCTTGACCGAGGTCGATCAGGGTCGCGTGCGCGATGTGTTGATACAAGGGCCGGAGATTCACGGCACCTTCACCGATGGCCGCAGCTTCCAGACCTATGCGCCGAACGACCCCAGCCTGATCCAGCGCCTGTACGGCAAGGGAGTCTCGATCACCGCCCGCCCGCAGCAGAACGACGTGCCCTGGTTCGTGTCGCTGCTGGTTTCCTGGCTCCCGTTCATTGCTCTGATCGGCGTCTGGATATTCCTGTCGCGCCAGATGCAGGGCGCCGGCGGCAAGGCGCTCGGCTTCGGCAAAAGTCGTGCCAAGCTGCTCACCGAAGCACATGGCCGCGTCACCTTCGAGGACGTGGCCGGCGTCGACGAAGCCAAGCAGGATCTGCAGGAGATCGTCGAGTTTCTGCGCGATCCAGGAAAATTCCAGCGGCTCGGCGGCAAGATCCCGCGCGGCGTGCTGCTCGTCGGTCCGCCCGGTACCGGCAAGACGTTGATCGCGCGCGCGGTCGCGGGTGAGGCCAACGTGCCGTTTTTCACGATTTCGGGCTCGGATTTCGTCGAGATGTTCGTCGGCGTCGGGGCCAGCCGCGTGCGCGACATGTTCGAGCAGGCGAAGAAGAACGCGCCCTGCATCATCTTCATCGACGAGATCGATGCGGTCGGTCGCCACCGCGGCGCCGGCCTGGGCGGCGGCAACGACGAGCGCGAGCAGACGCTCAACCAGTTGCTGGTCGAGATGGACGGCTTCGAAACCAATGAGGGCATCATCCTGATCGCTGCGACCAACCGCCCCGACGTGCTCGACCCGGCGCTGCTGCGGCCCGGACGCTTCGACCGCCAGGTGATCGTGCCGAATCCGGACGTCGTCGGCCGCGAGCAGATCCTCAAAGTGCATGTGCGCAAGGTCCCGCTGGCGCCCGACGTCAATCTCAAGACCATCGCCCGCGGCACTCCCGGCTTTTCCGGCGCCGATCTCATGAACCTGGTCAACGAGGCCGCCCTGATGGCCGCGCGGCGCAACAAGCGCATGGTGACGCAGAGCGAGTTCGAGGATGCCAAGGACAAGGTGATGATGGGTGCCGAGCGCAAGTCGCTGGTGATGACCGAGGAGGAGAAGCTCCTCACCGCCTACCACGAGGGTGGTCACGCCATCGTCGCGCTCAATGTCAAGGCCACGGATCCCGTGCACAAGGCGACCATCATCCCGCGCGGCCGCGCGCTCGGCATGGTCATGCAGCTGCCCGAGCGCGACAAGCTCTCGATGAGCCTGGAGCAGATGACGTCGCGGCTCGCCATCATGATGGGAGGGCGCGTGGCCGAGGAGCTCGTGTTCGGAAAAGAGAAAGTCACCTCCGGGGCCGCATCCGACATCGAGCAGGCCACCAAGCTCGCGCGCATGATGGTGACGCGCTGGGGCCTTTCCGAGGCGCTCGGCACCGTCGCCTATGGCGAGAACCAGGACGAGGTGTTCCTGGGCTACCAGGTGGCGCGCCAGCAGAACGTCTCGGAGGACACGAGCCGTCAGATCGACGCCGAGATCAAGCGGCTGGTCGAAGCTGGTTACGCCGAGGCCGAGCACATCCTCGAGGAAAAGCGCACGGATCTCGAGACCCTGGCCAAGGGCCTGCTCGAATTCGAGACGCTCACCGGCGAGGAGATCAAGGATTTGCTCGCAGGCAAGCGGCCGTCGCGCGAATCCGTGATCGAGCCGACGGTGCCTCGCGGGTCGGCGGTGCCGCCTGCGGGCAAGCCGCGGCCGCGGCCCGAGACCGGCGGCCTCGAGCCGCAGCCGCAGGCTTGAGCATGAAGATTCCAGGCCCCGATCACCCGATCACGATCACGTCCAACCCGAAGCGGGTGCGCGTCGTTTTCAATGGGCGGATCGTAGCCGACACGACCCGCGCGCGGACGCTGAAAGAGGCGAGCCTGCCGCCCGTGCAATACGTTCCGCGCGAGGACGCCGACATGACCTTGTTCGCGCGCACCGCTCACAAGACGCACTGCCCTTATAAGGGCGACGCTGCCTATTTCAGCCTGGAGGTCGATGGCCGCACCGCCGAGAACGGCGTGTGGACCTACGAGGCGCCCCATCCGGCCGTCGCCTCGATCAAGGATCACCTCGCCTTTTACCCGAACCGGGTCGACACGATCGAGGAGCTGGCCGGCTGAGCGTGGCGCTTTTCTCGACACTGCGCGGGGCGCAGGGGTCGAGACCACGTTCGGCGAAGGCGGATAGCCAAGCTGTTCCCCCCATTTTTCGACCTGCATGCAAAGCCCCAAGTGTAAGTCATTGGCGTACAGGATACCATCGTCATCGCTCACGTCCCTGTCAGTCCACGGTCAAGCGGGGACCCATCGTGCAGATGATCATCACCATCCCAGGCGGCTGTGGCGAAGTTGATTTGGCGAGGATCATTCGATGCCGCTGCCCAATCGCGTCGACCCCGGTGGCGATCTGCTCGCGGATTGCTCGCGCGGCCTGTTTCTCGGCAACCGCGGCGGCCGCTTCCATCGTGACGACCGCACGCTCGGCCGCCGCCGCTGGGTGTCGCGGACATGGATCTGTTGCCGGCTCGAATTCAAGGCGCGCCAGCGCGAGGTCTGGGGCAGGGGCTATACCGAGCTGTTCTTCCTCGACGAGCCGACCGCGCTCGCCGCCGGGCATCGCCCGTGCTTCGAATGCCGGCGTCGCGATGCCCTCGCGTTCGCTGCGGCGATTGCGCTTGGCAGCGGTCTCGCTTCGGCACCGCGCGCAGCCGAGATCGATGCGGTGCTGCACCGCGAGCGTCTCGAGGGCAGATTGAAACGAACGCACCAACTCGCTGCCGACGAGCTACCGGACGGCGCCTTTGTCGCGCTTGCGAGCGAGCCCGGGCGGTTTTTTGCCGTGCGGGGGCCTGCCCTGCTGCACTGGATGCCATCCGGTTACGTTGCGCAGCGACCGCGCCCTTCCTCAGTTGCGGGTGAAGTGTTGACGCCGCCGGCGATCCTAGCGGCGCTCGGAGCCGGCTATCGACCGCGCTGGCATCCCAGCGCCGATCGATGACGTTCATGAGACTTCCATCAACGGTGCATTGCGCGCGTTGGCTGGTGCAGCGTTTTCAGCAAAGCGCCCTCCATGGAGAGGGCCGGGCAGCTCCGTGGAAGAAGCAGCGGCGCAGGAACGAGTGGGATAGCTCCTTCTCGTTGTTGGAGTTGCTGACCACGACCACTTCCTTGCGCGCCTTGGCGTTCATGGCCTTGCGCGCCCCGCGCGGACTTTCTTTTCGAGTTCGTCGCTTGATCGGGATCTTCAGCACGTTGATGTGTCGCCCCGCCTGGCTAACGAAGAGCTTCAGCGTGATTTCGCTTATCGTGTTCGCATCCTCTGAAATCTGCAGCGGAATTCGTTCTTGTGACGACGAACCCCCAGGTGCCGCTCTTAACCGCACGATATCGATGGGGACTTGTATGTCGTCCGCATTTGCCTCCACGTCAAAGATTGCTTCAGCAGGTCCCCGTGGTAACTCGACGCCCTGATTAACAACCAAGCGTGACCAGGCGCCCATGCTGGGCTTTTGCGGCACAATCTTTATCTCAGCAATCAAATTCTGATCAGTCGCATCGACGTAAGCCTCTTCACCAATCATGCACGGCTTACCGTCCACTGAGATGTTGCACATCAAATACCCGTCGTAATTTACCAGCGGGGGTGGAGCGGTGGCTTCCCGGACACCGTCGACGACGCTATCCTTCAGAGGGTCGAAGCCAGCTTTGCTCATTGCCTGCACCTCTTCGCCCAAATCTCTTTGCGCTCCCCGTAAGTTGCGCTGCACTAAGAGCATCATTAGGAACCACGCATCAATCGTGTCTGCTGCTAACATGCGGACATCTTTTACCCATAGCCTTCTGTATTCCTTCGCAATTTTGTCTGCACTTTGCTTTTCTGTACTTTGCTTTTTGGAAAAATCCTTCAGGTCGTCAAGACTTTTGCGAACTGCATCCTCTCGACATGCCGTCCAGTGCTGTATTACTTCCGCCAGCGTGCTTGAAGACAAACGTAGTACCCACTTTCACAGAAGCTTAATTCGTGATTCAAGCTTTGGATGATTCTGAAAGCTACGGAAGTTCGGCTGAGACCGAAGGCTCGTGCGGTGCTCGAGGCTCGCTTGCGAGCGTCGACGACGGAGCAGCGCAATGTCTTGCGCGCGCGGATCGTATTGCTGGCTGCCAAGGGGCGCTCGACACGGTCGATTGCCCGGGAGGTCGGTACGATGCCGCGGACAGTCAGCCAATGGCGCGGCCGCTTCGCGCGGGAGGGCCTTGCGGGCTTGGATGATAAGCCGCGCCCCGGCCCTGCGCCCAAATACACGTCCGAAACCGGTCGGCGTATTCTGGCCGTGCTGGAGCGTCCGCCACCGGCGGGTTTCGCGCGCTGGACCGGTCCTTTGATCGCGGCCGAACTGGGTGACGTGCATGAGCAGCATGTCTGGCGTTTTCTGCGTGCTCAGCGGATCGATTTGGATGGGCGCAAATCGTGGTGTGAGAGCAACGACCCCGAGTTCACCGCCAAGGCGGCTGATGTCGTAGGGCTCTATATGGCGCCGCCGGAGAACGCGATCGTCATTTGCGTGGACGAAAAGCCGTCGATCCAGGCGCTGGAACGTGCCCAGGGATATCTGAAGCTCCCCAATGGACGCACGTTGACGGGCCATAGCCACGACTACAAGCGCAACGGCACCTCGACCCTGTTCGCGGCCTTCGAGGTGGCCACCGGCAAGGTGACGGTTGCTCACAAAAACCGACGTCGGCGGGTCGAGTTCCTGGCTTTCATGAACGATATCGTGGCCGACTATCCGGACACAGCCATTCACGTTGTTCTCGACAATCTCAACACCCACAAGCCCAAGAACGACCGCTGGCTCAAGCGTCACCCGAAGGTACAGTTCCACTTCACGCCGACACGGGCCTCCTGGCTCAATCAGGTGGAGATCTGGTTTTCGATTCTGGAAGGAAAATCCCTGCACGGCGCGTCCTTCACCTCCGTCGCCCAGCTTCGCCAACACATCGACGCTTTCATCAAGGCCTACAATGAAAACGCCAAACCCTTCGTCTGGACCAAAAAGAAAGTCCGCCAGCGTCGCGTCAAAAACCGCCGTATCAGTCAACT
>CAWHPT010000068.1:0-88309 GCA_963831225.1 uncultured Alphaproteobacteria bacterium | reverse complement strand
CGCCTTGAGCTTGAACACGACGGTCTGCGGATCCGGCGTCTCGATCGAGGCGATGTCTTCGTAGGCCGCCTTGCGGATGGACACCACGCCCTGCGGCGGGTTGCCGATGCGCTCGTAGCTTGCCTTGACGTCGGCCGAGGTCATCGGCGTGCCGTCGTGGAACTTGATGTTCGGCTTGAGCCGGAAGGTGTAGGTGAGGCCGTCGGGCGACATCTCCCAGGTTTGGGCCAGGTCGCCCTTCACCTTCGGATAGTTCGGCTCGTCGAACTTCAGGAGCGTGTTGTAGTGCGGCCGCACCGGGTGGATGAAGGCGAACGAGGTGGCGCCGTGGCAATCGTAGTTCGGCGGCTCGGCGCTGACGGCGAACTTGAGCACTCCGCCGCGCTTGGGCTGTTGCGCGTGTGCGCCGGAGGCCAGCCCGCCAACGGCGAGCGCGATCGCTCCTATCGAGCATAAGATTGTTGACCGTGCATTTTCCTACCCTCTTGGATGCAGTCGCAGCTGTCTGCTCCTCGCAGTAATGCATATTGTCATGCCTTGTGACAGGCAACGAAATGACGCGGATTGAGGTCGCGCGTCCGCGGAACGACATGCCGGCATTCCTCGCCGGCGATCGGGCAGCGGGTATGGAACACGCAGCCCGACGGCGGGGTCAAAGGGCGAGGGAATTTCGCCCTTGAGCGCCCGCGGCGCCCGCGCCCGCTCGATCACCGGATCGGGAATCGGCGCCGCGTCGAGCAGCGCCTTGGTATAGGGATGCGCCGGATTGGCATAAAGCTCGTCGCGGTCGGCGACTTCCGACGAGGCGGCCGAGATACATCACCGCCACGCGATCGGAGATGTGGCGCACCACCGCCAGATCGTGGGCGATGAACAGAAAGCTCAGATTGAGCCGCGTCTGCAGGTCCTCGAGCAGATTGATGATCTGCCCCTGGATCGAAACGTCGAGCGCGGAGACCGGCTCGTCGCAGACGATGAAGCTCGGCTCGAGCGCGAGCGCGCGCGCGATGCCGACGCGCTGGCGCTGCCCGCCCGAAAGCTCGTGCGGATAGCGCTCCGCCATGTAGGCGAAGAGGCCGACCTGGCCGCAGAAGCGTCTCGACGCGCTCGCGCTCCTCCTTGCGATTGGCGGCCAGGCGGTAGACGCGAAGCGGCTCGCCGATGATCTGGCCGACCGTCATGCGCGGATTGAGCGACGAATAAGGGTCCTGGAAGATCGCCTGGATCCGTCGCCGCATTTCGCGCATCTGCGCCCGCCGAGCGGTGGGTGATGTCCTCGCCGGCAAATCGGATGATGCCGCCGGTCGGCTCCTCGAGCTTGAGAATGGTGCGGCCGACGGTGGTCTTGCCGCAGCCGGATTCGCCCACCAGGCCGAGCGTCTCGCCGGGCGCGATCGCGAACGAGACATCGTCGACGGCTTTGACCGTCGCGGTCTTCGATGAGAGCAGGCCGCCCGCCTTGATGGAGAAGTATTTGTGCAGGCCCTCGACGGCGAGCAGCGGCTCGGCCCGTCTGCCGCCGCCTGCTCATGCGCCGACGGCGGATACGCGCGAGCTTGCGCAGGCGGCGCCGGCGCCACCAGCGTGCCGGCCGCGATCTCCTCGGCGCGCCAGCAGGCGGAACGGTGCCCGGCCGCGATCTCGCGCAGCGCCGGGTCCTGGTCGCAAATCGCGATGCGATAGGGGCAACGCGGCGCAAAGCGGCAGCCGGCGGGCGGCGCGCGCAGATCCGGCGGCAGGCCCTCGATGGTTTCGAGCCGTTGCCCGCGCGGCATATCGAGCCGCGGCACCGAGCGCATCAGGCCGAGAGTGTAGGGATGGCAGGGCCGCAGAAAGATGTCGTCGGCGGTGCCCTGCTCGATGATGCGCGCCGCATACATCACGTTGACGCGGTCGGCGTAGCGGGCCACGACGCCGAGATTGTGGGTGATCACGATCAGCGCGATGTCGAGCCGGCGCGACAGATCCTTCATCAGCTCCAGGATCTGGGCCTGAATGGTGACGTCGAGCGCGGTCGTCGGCTCATCGGCGATGATGAGCTTCGGATTGCAGGCGAGCCCGATCGCGATCATCACGCGCTGGCGCATGCCGCCGGAGAGATGATGCGGATACTGCTCGAGCCGGCGCTCGCCGTCGGTGATGCCGACCAGCCGCAGCAGCTCGAGCGCCCGCGCGCGTGCGTCTGCCTCGCTCATCCTGAGATGGATGAACAGCGGCTCCATGATCTGCTCCCCGATCGGCAGGACCGGATTGAGCGAGGTCATCGGCTCCTGAAAGATCATCGAGATATCGCGCCCGCGCACCTCGCGCATCTCGTCGTCGGAGAGACCGAGCAGGTCGCGTCCCTCGAACAGGATGCGCCCGTGCGGAATGCGCGCGGTGTTCTTGGCCAGCAGGCGCATGATCGCGAGCGACGACACCGACTTGCCGCAGCCGGACTCGCCGACGATGGCTACGACCTCGCCGCGGTCGACGCTGTAGGAAATGCCGTCGACGGCGTGGACGGTGCCGCGCGAGGTCTCGAAGCGGACGTGCAGGTCCTGCACTTCGAGCAGAGGTGCGCCTCGCGCCCGCGCGCGACGACTTGCCGGACGAAGCTCCATGCTACCGTCGGATTCGAGCACGCTGAGCGTCTTTTCTCTGGTCTTGATGGCTATAGCGGATCGGGCGGCGAACGACCACTAGGTGGTTCTCCCGGCCCCGGTGCAAGGTCGCGGGGCGGCTCCGGGGACCGGTTGCCATTGCGGTGCAATCGGCGCCGCGGGAACCGGTACCTCTCGATCGCGTTTCAGCCCTCGCCGATCTCGCGCAGGATCTCCTCGGTATGCTCGCCGAGCCGCGGCGACGGGCGCTCGGCCGCCGCCGGCCTGCCGCCGATCATGATCGGCGTGCGCACGCCCGGGATCGTGCCCGCCTTGGCGGCGGCGCTCGACACGTCGATCCGCATCCCTCGGTGAACCACCTGCGGGATCCGCGAACACCTGGTCGAGCGGATTGATCGGTCCGGCCGGAACCTGCACCGCTTCGAGCTTGGCCAGGAGATCGCCGCGCGGCCACTTCGCGGTCAGGGCGGAGAGGCGTGCGACCAATTCGTCGCGGTTTTCGAGCCGATCCGAATTGGCTCGGTAGCTCGGTTGTTCCGGGATATCGGACTGCGCCGAGCACCGCGCACAGCTTGGCGAACTGGTTGTCGTTGCCGGTGGCGATGATGATGTGTCCGTCGGCGACCGGAAACACCTGGTAGGGGACGATGTTGGGATGTGCATTGCCGATGCGCTTGGGCACCTTGCCGGAGACGAGAAAGTTGAGCGCCTGATTGGCGAGGACGCCGACCTGGCTGTCGACCAGAGCGGTATCGACCAGGCAGCCGCGGCCGGTGCGCTCGCGCTCGGTGAGCGCGGCGAGAATTCCGACCGCCGAATAGACCCCGGTGAAAATGTCGGCGACCGGCACGCCGGTGCGCTGCGGCTCGCCGTCCGGCGCGCCCGTGAGATCCATGATGCCGCCCATTCCCTGCGCCATGAGATCATAGCCGGCGCGCGCGGCGTACGGTCCGGTCTGGCCGAAACCGGTGACCGAGCAATAGATCAGGCGCGGGATTTTCCTTGCTCAGGCTCGCATAGTCGAGGCCGAACTTGGCGAGGCCGCCGACCTTGAAGTTCTCGATCAGCACGTCGGAGCGTGCGGCGAGCTTGCGCACGATGCGCCGCCCGTCCTCGCTTTCGAAATCCAGCTCGATCGAGCGCTTGCCGCGGTTGGTGGCATGGAAATAGGCGGCGCCGAGATGGCTGCCGTCGGTTGCCTCGACGAACGGCGGCCCCCAGCCCCGGGTGTCGTCGCCGGTGCCCTTGCGCTCGACCTTGACGACGTCGGCGCCGAGATCGGCCAGAATTTGCCCCGCCCAGGGTCCCGCCAGGATGCGGGCAAGCTCGAGGACGCGTAGTCCGGCCAAAGGCCCCGGCATTAACCAATCCTCCTCTGCGACGCGCGGCGCCGGGATGAGAACCGCTGCTTCTGTGGCCTGCCGGCCCGATCTTGTCCATAGTGCGGGGTGCGCGCTTTGGCCGGTTTGTGAATTCGTCAACGCGAGCACTATCTAACGGTCCGAGGCGAAGAGATTCGGCGTCCCGTGAACACCTCCTTTTTCGGCGACATGCTGCAGACCATCGCGGAGCGCGGCCGCGCGCTGATCGAGCGCACGCGCGACCGCCGCGAGGCCGCCGAGCAGCGCTCGGCGAGCCTGGTCCAGCTGTGCGAGGATCTGCTCTCGGGCCGCGGCGAAGCTTCGGGCGTTGCGCTCGCGCGCGAGATTCTCTCCGGCTACGGCGGGCTGAAAACCGGTCCCCGCATCGCTTTCTTCGAGGCGCTCGCGAACCGGTTCGGTCCCGACCGCGCCCGGCTGAGCGCGGAGGTCGACGGCCTGGCTCGACGCGCCATCGGACGCCGCCGCCTCCAAGGTCCATCGCGCCTCCGAGCCGCGGCGGCTCGAGCTGTTCCGTCGCCTCAACCTTGCTCCGAATGGCACGGCGGCGCTGGTGCGCATGCGCGAGCAACTGCTCGATGCCATGGATCATCGCGACGATCTCGAGGTGGTCGACAACGATTTCCTTCACTTGTTCTCGTCCTGGTTCAACCGCGGCTTTCTGGTGCTGCGAAGCATCGACTGGTCGACGCCGGCGAGCCTCTTGGAGAAGATCATCCGTTACGAGGCGGTGCACGCGATCCGGGACTGGAACGATCTGCGCTGCACGCATCGATTCGCCGCGACCGGCGCTGCTATGCCTTCTTCCATCCGGCGCTGGTCGATGAGCCGCTGATATTCGTCGAGGTCGCGCTCACCCGCGGCGATCCCGGGCGCGATCGAGCCGATCCTGTCGGCGGAGCGCGAGCTGGTCGAGCCCGAGCGCGCGACGACGGCGGTGTTCTATTCGATCTCCAACTGCCAGCGCGGGCTTGCCGGCGTGTCGTTCGGCCATTTCCTGATCAAGCAGGTGGTCGAGGAAATTTCCCGCGAGATGCCGCGGCTCTCGACTTTCGTGACGCTTTCGCCGGCGCCGAATTTCGCCGAATGGCTCGGTCGCGAGCGTGCGAGCGGAAGCATCGGTCGTGCTCAGCGAGGAGGACCGCGACGGCGCTCGCAGCGCTCGACCGGCCGGATTGGTGGCAGGATGCGGAGACCGCTGATACGGTTCGCGAACCGCTCATGCGCGCGGCCGCGTTTTATTACCTGCGTGCGCGCACCGCCCGCGGCAGGCCGCTCGATCCGGTTGCGCGTTTCCATCTCGGCAACGGCGCACGGCTTGAACGGCTCAATTTCATGGCCGATATCTCGGAACGCGCACTGCGCCAGTCGCACGCCTTGATGGTGAACTACCTTTACGATCTCGAGCGACATCGAGCGCAACCACGAAGCCTATGCGCAGCAGCAGGCGGTCGTGGCCGCGAGCGCGGTGACCCGGCTGGTGAAGGCGCCGGCGCGCGACATCGTGCCGGTGGGAAATTGACGACACCCCTCTCCCCGCGTTTGCGCCGTAAGAACGGGGAGAGGGAATTTTACATCCCGCCCTATGATCTTCCATAGACCGGCACTACGGCACCGCGGGTGACCTGGTTTTCCGGCGAGGCGAGAAACAGGATTGTCGCCGCCACCTCCTCGACCTTTGCCCAGGCGGAATGGTCGGCCTTGGGCATCGACCGGCGGTTCGCCGGCGTGTCCATGGTCGAGGGGGCAATTGCATTCACGAGGATCCCGGCGCCCACGACCTCTTCGGCGAGCGCGACAGTCAGCGCGGCGACTGCGGCCTTGCTAGCGGCATAGGCTGCCATTCCGGCGCCGGCGCGCCATTCCAGTGCGGGGCGCGTTGCGACATTGACAATGCGCCCGCCTTCACCATTGCCTTTGATCGCGTTGACGGCAGCCCGACAGCACAGAAAGGCGGTCACGAAATTCATCTCGAGCTGCTTCATCAACTCCGCTTTGGTCGTGGCGCCGACCGCGCCCATGGCGAAGCCGCCGGCGAGATGAAGCGATGCCCACAGATTAGGCACGCCGTCATACAGCTTGGCGACCGCGGCCTCGTCGGTCAGATCAGCGCCGGCTACGAGCTTGACACTGGCATGATTGCGCAACGCAAATCGATCGGCTTCGGCGGATCGATATAGGGTATGTGACAGACGGCGCCGGCCCCCACGAGCATGCTCACCACGGCCGAGCCGAGCGCACCTGTTCCGCCGGTGACGACCACATGGCGATCATGATAATTCATCGTTTCCTCCCTTTGGCTGCGGGCGATCATCGGCGAGCGATGATCCAGACAAGAGTGCATTCAGGTAAGAGATCTTGAGCACGAATGCCAAGCCGAGCAATGCTGGCGTTCCAGCGGCGGTCGCGATGCCCGGTAGCTCAGTGCCCAACCAATCGCCGCAGGCTGCTACATGAGGATTGGCGTCGATGGCGGAACTGGAAGCCGATTTCGATCTCGCCATTGTCGGCGGCGGCATCAACGGCGCCGGTATCGCGCGTGACGCCGCCGGCCGAGGCTTGCGTGTGCTCTTGGTCGAGCAGGACGACCTCGCGTCGGGCACCTCATCGGCGTCGACGAAGCTCATCCATGGTGGACTGCGCTATCTCGAGCAGGGATGGTTCCGCCTGGTGCGCGAGGCGCTGGCCGAACGCGAGGTGATGCTCCGCATGGCACCGCACCTGATCCGGCCGATGCGCTTCCTGCTGCCGCCGGAGCCGGGCATGCGGCCCGCCTGGATGCTGCGCCTGGGCCTGTTCGTCTATGACCATCTCGGCGGACGCGACGCGCTGCCCGCCACTCGCACCATCGATCTCGCGCATGATCCGCTCGGCACGCCGCTCAAGCGTCCCCCTCGATGCGGCTTCGAATATTCCGATTGCTGGGCCGATGATTCCCGTCTGGTCGTGCTCAATGCCCTTGATGCCGCCGAGCGCGGGGCCGTGATCCGCACGCGCACGCGCTGCATCGGCGCAGAACGCGGCGCGGCCTGGCAACTGGTGCTTCAGGTGAGGGGCCGCCGCGACATCGCAACCGCGCGCGTCCTGGTCAACGCCACCGGGCCGTGGCTGAGCTGTTTGCCGCCGACGTGTTGCGGCAGGCGGCGCCCGTCGCCCGTTCGTCTGGACAAAGGCAGCCACATCGTGGTGCCGCGGTTGTTCGATCATGATCGCGGCTACATTTTCCAGATGCTCGACAAACGATTTGTGTTCGCGCTACCGTTCGAGCATGACTTCACCCTGATCGGAACCACCGACCAGGCATTTGTCGGAGACCCGAGCGGCATCAAGACCGAGCCCGAGCGAGATCACATATCTCTGCGCCGCCGCGAACCTGTATTTCCAGCGCGCGATCAGTCCTGCCGATGTGGTGTGGTCGTTCGCCGGCGTGCGCTCGCTCCACGAGGATGGCTCCAGGCGTTCGCAAGACATCAGCCGGGATTATGTCATCGCCCTCGACGAGCGCTCCGGCGAGGCGCCGCTCCTCACCATCTACGGCGGCAAGATCACCACTTATCGGCGCCTGGCCGAGCATGCCGTCGATCGGCTTGCCGATGTCGTCGAGGTTGGGCCGGCGTGGACCAGTAGCTCCCATCTGCCCGGAGGCGAATTTCCCTGGGATGGGCTCGATAGCCTCGTAGCAAAAGTCCGCAAGGCGCGGCCGCTACTGCACGAGGCCCATGTATCGCGGCTGGTGCGCGCTTACGGGACCCGCGTCGAGCGGGTTCTCGGGCCGGCGCGGCGGCTGGAGGATCTCGGAGCTTGCCTGGGTGCCGATCTCACCGCCGCCGAGATACGCTATCTGATGGAACGCGAATGGGCGCAGACCGAGGACGATGTTCTGTGGCGGCGAACAAAGCTCGGCTTGCGGTTCTCGCCGCAGGAGCGCGAGCATCTCGCCAGGTTCATGGCGGCCGAGGTTGGAGCCAGCACCTCCTGACAAGCGCATGGCCAGGCGCGGCCATGATTGCTAGCCCGAGCCGCGTCGGCAGGCGAGCGCAAGAGGATCGCGCTCACGCGAATGGGGTGGCGAGCGCCTTCGAAAGCGTGCACGATCGGCGTGCCGCGCACAAGAGAACATGCTTGCCCGACTTCTCCTCGCCATTGATCAGGGCACCACCTCCACCCGCGCCGTTGTCTTCGATGCCGGGCTGACGCCGGTTGCAAGCGCGCAGCAGGAATTTCCGCAGATCTATCCGGCGCCCGGCCAGGTCGAGCACGATCCCGAAGCCATCTGGTCCACGACGATCGAAACCGTGCGCGCCGCCATGGATCAGGCCGGGGCGCAAGCGAAGGATGTCGCTGCCCTCGGCATCGCCAATCAGCGGGAGACCACGCATCGTCTGGGACCGCTCGACCGGCCAGGCGATCTCCAATGCCATCGTCTGGCAGGATCGGCGGACTGCCGACGCCGTCGCGGCGCTGCGGCAAGCCGGACACGAGCCTGCGATCACTGCGCGCACCGGGCTCCTGCTCGATCCTTATTTCTCCGCCACCAAGATTGCCTGGCTGCTCGATCATATCGAGGGCGCACGAGCGGCGGCAGCGGCGGGCCGGCTCGCCTTCGGCACCGTGGACAGTTTTCTGCTCTGGCGGCTCACTGCCGGCAAGGTGCATGCAACCGATGCGACCAATGCCGCTCGCACGCTGCTGATGGACATCAATCGCGGGGAGTGGGACGCGGAGCTGTGCGAATTGTTCGGTGTTCCGCAGCAGTTGCTGCCGCAACTGCGGGATTGCGCCGGCGATTTCGGATCGACCGATCTGTTCGGCGGATCGATCCGTATCCTCGGCATCGCCGGCGACCAGCAGGCCGCCACCGTGGGACAGGGCTGCTTTTCGCCTGGCATGATGAAGTCGACTTACGGCACCGGATGCTTTGCCCTGCTCAACACCGGGGCGGAGCCGATTGCCTCGAGCAACCGCCTCCTCACCACCATTGCCTATCAACTCGCCGGAAAACGCACCTACGCGCTGGAAGGCGCGATCTTCATCGCCGGCGCGGCGGTGCAATGGCTGCGCGACGCGCTCAAGGTGATCGGCGCGGCGCCCGACGTGAACGCCCTGGCGGCGGCAGCCGATCCGGCAGAGCAGGTCTATCTTGTTCCCGCCTTCGTCGGGCTCGGTGCGCCTTGGTGGGATGCGCAGGCGCGCGGAGCCGTCTACGGACTCACCCGCAAGTCGGGGGTGGCCGAGTTGGCGCGCGCAACGCTCGAGGCGGTCGGCTATCAAACCCGGGATCTGCTCGACGCCATGCATGCGGACTGGCCGGCGACCGGAACCGGCACCGTCTTGCGGGTCGACGGCGGCATGGCGGCGAGCGATGTGACGATGCAGTTCGTGGCCGACATCCTGGACGCTCCGGTCGACCGGCCCGTGGTGATGGAAACGACGGCGCTCGGTGCGGCCTATCTCGCCGGGCTTGCCGCAGGCTTGTGCCCGGATTTGGCCAGCTTCGGTGCCAATTGGCGGCGCGAGCGGCGGTTCGAGCCGCAGATGCATGCTTCGACCCGGGAACGCAAATTGCGCGGCTGGCGCGAGGCCGTGTCGCGCACGCTCAGCCGGGCTTGAGCCTCGGCTCCCCCTCCCCGAGAAAAATGGCCCCAGCGAACGCATCGGGAGCATCTCACGTTCGCAACATGCTCTAGGGTTTTCTCAGGTCGCATGATCATATCCAATTGCAACTTTTCGGGATCATGCTCAGCGTGGCGGCATGAGAAATTCTCAGACCCAAGCCGGACTTCAAGGGCCTCATTCGCGATCAGAGCTGGCGCCGTGGAGCGATCCCTCCGCACGGCCGCTGGTGCGGTTCGATGGCGTGAGCAAGCGCTTCTCCGAGGTCGCGGCGCTCGACCGCCTGTCGCTGGACATCTTCCAGGGCGAATTCTTCGCGCTGCTGGGGCCATCGGGCTGCGGCAAGACCACGCTGCTGCGCTTGCTTGCCGGTTTCGAGGTGCCGGACGAGGGTCGCATCCTGCTCGACGGTGATGACATCGTGCCTGTGCCTGCACACCGGCGGCCGGTCAACATGATGTTCCAGAGCTATGCCTTGTTTCCGCATCTCACGGTCGAAGGCAATGTCGCGTTCGGGCTCGAGCAGGAAGCCCTGTCCCGGTCGGAGATAGACGCGCGCGTGCTGCAGATGCTGGCGCTGGTCCAGCTCGAATCCATGGCCAAGCGCAAGCCGCACCAGCTCTCCGGCGGACAGCGCCAGCGGGTCGCGCTGGCGCGCTCGCTGGTGAAACGGCCGCGCGTCCTCCTGCTCGACGAGCCGCTTGCGGCGCTCGACAAGAAGTTGCGGGGAGCGACCCAGTTCGAGCTCATGAGCTTGCAGGAGCGGCTCGGCCTCACGTTCGTCATCGTCACTCACGACCAGCAGGAGGCGATGACGGTCGCCGATCGTATCGGCGTGATGGACCGCGGCCGGCTCATCCAGGTTGCCACTCCGCCGGAAATCTACGAGCGGCCGAACTCGCGCTGGGTCGCGGACTTCATCGGCGATGTCAACCTGATCGAAGGACGCGTGATCGAAGCCGGAGCCGGCGGAACGGTGATCGCGAGCAGCGCTGCGGCACAGCTCCGTGCGAGCTCGCAGTCCCAGGTCAAGCCGGGCGAAACCGTATGGGTCGCCCTGCGGCCGGAAAAAGTACGCATCGGGCACCAGCCGCCGCCGAGCACAGACGAGAATTGCGCGACTGGGCAGGTCTCGGATATCGGATATCTCGGCGATACCTCGATCTACAAAGTCGCACTCGACAGCGGTTTCGTGCTCAAGGTGGCGGTCGCCAACATAACGCGGCTGCTGGAGCGGCCGATCGGCTGGGACGACCGCGTCTGGCTGACCTGGTCCACGGACGCGGCTGTGGTGCTGACGCGGTGAAGGAGACCGGCGCAGTGAAAGGCGTAACGACCAGGCAGAGCCGTGAGAACAGATCCTGGGGGGCGGCGCTGCTGGTGCTCCTCCCGTACCTCTGGCTCGTTGCTTTCTTCCTGATCCCGTTCCTGATTGCGTTCAAGATCAGCCTGTCGCAGACCGCAATCGCGCAGCCGCCTTACACGCCGGTTTTCGATCCTGCCGCCGGGTGGCAAGCATTCAAGCAGTTCCTGGCCGAGTTGTCGTTCGAGAACTACGCCTTCATCGCCTCGGATTTTCTCTACCTCGCGTCCTATCTCAAGAGCCTGGAAGTTGCTGCGTTCTCCACCTTGCTGCTGCTTTTGATCGGCTTCCCGCTCGGCTATGCGATGGCGCGCGTGCCGCGGCGCTGGCAGGCGCTGCTGTTCATGCTGGTGGTGGTGCCGTTCTGGACGTCGTTCCTGATCCGCATCTATGCCTGGATCAACGTTCTCCAGCGCGACGGCCTGCTCAATCACGTCCTGCTCACGCTCGGCATCGTCGGCGAGCCACCGGTATGGCTCGCGACCGACACGGCGGTCTATATCGGCATCGTCTATTCCTACCTGCCGTTCATGGTGCTGCCGATCTATGCCACGCTGGAGAAGTTGGACGATACCCTGATCGAAGCAGCCGCCGATCTCGGCTGTCCGAGGTGGAAGGCATTCTGGCTGGTGACCCTGCCGCTGGCGCTGCCCGGGGTGATCGCTGGCGCGCTGCTTTGCTTCATTCCGATCGTGGGAGAGTTCGTCATCCCCGATCTGCTCGGCAGCTCGCAGACCATCATGATCGGCCAGACGCTTTGGACCGAGTTCTTTGCCAACAGGGACTGGCCGGTCGCGTCGGCGGTAGCGGTGGTGCTGCTGTGCCTGCTGGTCGTGCCAATTGTGCTCTACCAGCAGATGCAGGCTCGCGATCTCGCCGGAGGACGCTGAATGCGCAGAGTTTCCTGGTTCAACGTCGGATCGCTCGCGCTGGGGCTCGCCTTCCTCTATCTCCCGATCTTCATTCTGGTGATCTATTCGTTCAACGCATCGCGTCTGGTCACGGTGTGGGGCGGCTGGTCGACCCGCTGGTATGTCGAGCTCTTGCAAAACCGTGCCATGCTCGAAGCCGGCTGGGTGACATTGCGAATCGCCGTCCTCTCGGCGACGCTGGCGACGGTGCTGGGCACGCTGGCGGCGATTGCGCTGGTGCGGCTCGGACGCTTTCGGGGCCGCGTCCTGTTTTCCGGGATGATCTACGCGCCGCTGGTGATGCCGGAGGTGATCACCGGGCTCTCGCTGTTGCTGCTGTTCGTTGCCCTCAACGTCGATCGGGGTTTCTGGACGATCGCTGTTGCTCACACCACCCTGACCATGTGCTTCGTGGCCGTGATCGTGCAGTCACGGCTCTTGAGCTTCGATACCAGCCTGGAGGAAGCGGCCAGGGACCTCGGCTGTCCGCCGTTGAGGACGTTCTTGACGGTCACCTTGCCGCTGATCGCGCCCGCACTGGTTTCGGGCTGGATGCTCGCATTCACGCTCTCCCTCGACGATCTCGTGCTCGCCAGCTTCACCACCGGTCCGGGCGCCACTACGCTGCCGATCCGTATATATTCGGAGGTCCGGCTCGGCGTGAAACCGGAGATCAATGCCATCTGCACGGTTCTGATCGCCGTTGTCGCAATCGCCATCGTTGCTGCCGCGTTGTTGGGCAAGTTCCACAAAATCGGGCGCGAGCGTGAGGGCGCGACGGCGCGGTAACCCGCATGAGCGACGCGAATGCGGGAACATCGCCCCGGATTGCGGGCTACGACCTGCTTTTCTGATGGGGCTATTGCGTGCCGGGGAGCGTTTGTGTCGCCGATTCGGCCGGCGCTGGGGCTGGGTCAACCGCCGGCATGCCGTCGGCCAGCGAGGAGCCAGCCGGCGGCGGGGAAGGTCCTGCCGGAGGAGCAGGCAGCGTCGGTGCAGCGCCGGTGAGGCGTTCGATCGCCGATCGGACCGCATCGCGCGGGCCGAGGTTGCGGACCGCGTCCAACAACGGGGCGGCTGCGCCTGAGCGCTGGATGCGGCTTTGCGGGTCGGGCAGCATGATCGGGTCGTCCCAGGGGCCCTGCACCATGAACGGCAGCTCGAACGCCGGCGCGGCCGCGCTGGCGGCAGCTGCGCTGTTCGACCACAAGCTCGCGGTCCCGTGCAGATCGAGCTCACGCTCGGGAATTGACGCCGATCCGTTCAGCGCGAGACCGACTGTCGAGCCTTCCATGCGTACGTCTTCCACATTGGCTACGCCTTGCACGATTTTCAGGTTCATGGTCAGCGTCTCGTATGGCGTCTTGCCGGTACGGAACTCGCCGCCGCCCGAGAGCGGCCTGCGTTCGATGCGCCTGAGCAACTGCTCGACATCGAATCCGGCGATCGCGCCTCTTCGGCTCGAAAGGGCGGCCGTGCCATTGAGTGCCTTGGTCAGGTCGTAAACGCTGGCGCCGGAGCTTTCGATGGCGAAGCTGAGATTGCCTCTGCCTTCGAGCTTTCGGATACCGAACATCTCGCCGAGGGATTGCGCAAAATCGATATTGGTGAATTGCAGCTGAGCCCTCATGTCAACGCCGCCGTGCGACTTGCCGAGAGCGAATGTGCCTTTGACCACGCCGCCGAAGGCCTGGGATTCCCCGATGGCAAGCGTGAGATTGCCGCCGCGCAGATGCGCCGCAACTGCCGTGCGTCCGAGCCTTGCGTTGGCGATGCTCACCCGCGCCGCCGATAGTCTGAGATCGACGTCGATTCCGTCGAGGCCTTCGAGGGAAATAGGGTTGCTGTCCCAGCCCCGTTCGCCGCCGGTCAACAGGCGGACCGTCGAAACATAAGGCGTCAGATCGAGCCCTTCCGCTGCCAGAGTTCCTTGCAATGTTTGCCGACCGTCGTAAGTCAGCACGCCTTCACCGGCATTGCCGTCGAGCTCGATGTTGACGCCGGACAGGCCGATGGTCCAACCGACCACGTTGGTCTGCGCCTTGATTGCGAAGCGACCGAAACCGCCGCCTGGAGGCGGCTTTTGCCCCGCCCAACGCAAGGCGTCCCGCAGCGACGTTGCATCAGCCGCCAGCATACCTTCCATCTTCAAGAGTAGGCCGATGACTGATATATCCGTCGAATCCGAGCTTCAACGGTACGCTCGCGAGGCGGATCTTGAGGCCGGAGCGATCGCCCTGCAGGGCGGCAACGAAATCCGTGAAACTGAAGGTGGCGTCGACCGGCTGATGCTGCCATTCGAAGCGGCCGGTGGCCGCGAAGCTTTTCGAGATCGAAGGCCAAGCCAGCGAGAATTCGACGTTCGATAGCGTCTCTACGATCTTGTGAGCCTCATCCCGCAGGATGACGGTGCCGTCTTCGATCCGTATCTCGGAGAACAAGGGCGCGCGGCGGGTGCTGGGCTCGAGGTTGTGCGCCAGCGTCTCGATGTGTCCCGACCAATTCGAGCTGCGGTCGGCGTTGAAGACGATCGCGATGGTGGGACGCACCAGCGACACGTCCGCGATCTCGATGCGTCCCATCAGGAACGGAAAGAAACGCAATCGCGCAACCACGAGCTCGGCCGTCAGTGCCGGCGCGCCGGTGCGATTGTCACCGAGGCTGACGTCGTCGAAGCGCACCGTGCCGAAGGGAAACAGCGACACCGAAGCGCTGCCGCGAAGCACCGGATCCAGTCCTGTAACCGCGCGAATTTGATCGTTGACGGCTGCCCGCACCGCATCCGCCGATAACACAAACGGCACGAATACGAGCGCACCAATTGCAACCGCGGCCAAGGCCAGAACAAGAAGTCCCAGTCGTTTGATGCCAACGGCCGCAGTCACGACGCGTCTTTCTCACAGTGTGCGGGTGGCACCCGATGACCGTACCGAGGGAACCCAGAGTTTCGGCGCCGAAGACGGTTTGCAATCGTTCTGTGACCCTTTCGTGGCCGGCTCACGCCGAGCTCGGCCAGTCATGTTCCGGATGACTTTTGATGTTTCTGCCCCAGCCGGGGCTGGCGCTGGGCACGGCACGTCTGCAGCCTCGCGCCGCCATGCCGATTTGGCGCTGTCCTGAAGCTGGCGGCTCAGCTTTGTGCGATCTGGTAGCTCGCTTCGGTCTTGCTGCGGACCTCCTCGAGCGTCGAGCCGGGCGCCAGCTCGACCATCGTCATCCCGCGACCACCTTTCTTGTCGATCGTGAAGACGCCCAAATCCGTGATGACCATGTCGACCACGCCGGCGCCAGTGAGTGGCAGGGTGCAGCGCTTGAGCAGCTTGGGCTCGGTCTTCGCCGAATGTTCCATCACCACCACGACTTTCTTGACCCCGGCAACGAGGTCCATGGCGCCGCCCATGCCCTTGACCATCTTTCCCGGGATCATCCAGTTGGCGAGATCGCCGTTCTCAGCGACCTGCATGGCGCCGAGAATCGAGAGATCGATATGTCCGCCGCGGATCATTGCGAAGCTGTCGGCGGACGAGAAGTAGCTGGTGGTCGGGATCTCGGTGACGGTCTGCTTGCCGGCATTGATCAGGTCGGGATCCTCCTCGCCTTCCAGGGGGAACGGACCGAACCCGAGCATGCCGTTCTCGCTCTGCAGCTGAACGCTCATTCCGGCAGGAATGTAGTTCGAGACCAGTGTCGGTATGCCGATGCCGAGATTGACGTAAAAGCCGTCGCGCAATTCCCTGGCGGCGCGCTCCGCCATCTGATCGCGAGTCCAGGCCATCATACCTCCTCCCCGGTCCCCGCCGCCACGGCTGGGTCGTCGCGCTTCCGTACCGTGCGCTGCTCGATGTGCTTGACCGCATTTGGCACATGCACCAAGCGTTTCACGAACACGCCTGGCGTAATGATGTGGTCCGGCTCGATTGCACCCGGCTCGACCAACTGTTCCACCTCGGCGACGGTCACTCTCCCGGCCGATGCCATCATCGGATTGAAGTTGCGAGCGGTTTTGCGGTAAACCAGATTACCTTCGGTGTCGCCTTTCCAGGCGTGGACGATGGAGAGGTCGGCAACGAGCGCGCGCTCCATGATGTAGCGCTCTCCTTCGAACTCCCGTTCCTCCTTGCCCTTCGCAATCATCGTCCCGGCACCGGTCTTGGTGAAGAAGGCCGGAATGCCGGCCCCCCCGGCGCGGATGCGCTCCGCCAGCGTGCCTTGCGGGTTGAACTCTATCTCGAGCTCGCCGGCGAGGTATTGCTGCGCAAACGTCTTGTTCTCCCCCACATAGGACGAGATCATCTTCTGGATCTGTCGGGTGTCGAGCAGAAGGCCGAGGCCGACGCCATCGATGCCTGCGTTGTTGGAGATGACGGTCAGATTTTTCACACCGGATTCACGGATGGCCAAAATCAGGGTTTCCGGGATGCCGCATAGGCCGAAGCCGCCGGCCATGATGACCATGCCGTCTTTCAAGAGGCCGGCGAGCGCTGCCCGGGCGTCCGGAAACACCTTTTTCATGAAATCCCCGTCCGATGACGCTGCGGCTGCTCAGGAATTGGGATTGGCCCGCCGTCCTGCTGATTTTCTACCGCGATGCCACGAGACCTGCAACGCTGTTGCGGCAGCCCGTGGGCTGGCTGGACGAGCTATCGAGGAGGGCTTCTTTTTCCCATTGCCATCGGACTTTCGGCATACCGGGTAATCCAGATGACCGGCAGGATGCCGACGACGACGATAATGAGGGCGGCAAGCGATCCTTCTTCGAAGCTCCCGCGCGTCGCGAACTGATAGATGTAAGTAGAGAGCGTCTCGACGTTGAGCGGACGCAACAGCAGCGTCGCCGGCAACTCCTTGAGGCAATCGACGAACACCAGGAGTGCCGCACCCCACAGCGCCGGCACAGCGAGCGGCAGATGGATTGTGCGCGCCATTCTTCCCGGTCCCGCCCCGAGCATCCGGGCGGCCTCGTCGAGCTCCGCCGGTATGCGCGAGAAGCCCGACTGCGCGAACCCGATCGGGATAGCGAGGAAACGGATCACGTAGGCGATGACGAGCGCAACGGCCGACCCCGCCAGCAGCAAGCCGATGGGATTTCCGCCCAGAGCTACCATCGCCGCATTGATTCCTTGATCCACGAGAACCAGCGGAGCAAGCAGCCCGAGCGCCATCACGGTTCCCGGCACCGCATAGCCCAGAGTTGCGAAATCCACGCAGGCGGCAAAGATCGCGTGCTTGAGATATCTCAGTGCAGCTACCGCCAGAAAGCCGATCGTCAACGCGACCACCGTGGCGACCGACGCGAGCGCGACGGTCGTGAGCGCGTGACGCACCAGACTCTGGTCGAAGCCCACGAGCAGCCCGCGCGCGATCACTTCATTCAGCAGATATCCGGCCGGCAGCAGAAAGCCGAGCACGACCGGAATCGAGCAGCCGATGGCTGCAATCCATCGCAGCGGACCGGCAAGCATGAGACGCCCGGCCGGCCGCGGATCCTGCGCCGAAAGAGCGAAATCGCGGCGGCGGCGACCGGCGCGCTCGAGCGCGATCAGCGCGCCGACCAGAATAAGCATGAGGCAGGCCATCTGCGCGGCACCGGCGAGGCTTCCGCGGTTGAGCCAAGTGGCGAAGATCGACAGCGTCAGTGTCGGGACGCCGAGATATTCACTGGCACCGATGTCGTTGAGCGTTTCCAGCAGCGCGAGCGCGACGCCAACGGCAATGGCTGGCCGAGCCAGTGGCAAGGTGATGCGTCGCGCCAGCTGCAACGGCCGCGCTCCCAGCATGCGGGCTGGCTCCGTGAATAGCGCGCCCTGCGTCTGAAACAGCGCGCGGGCGGCCAAGTAGACATAAGGATAGAGCACGAAGCCGAAGACACAGACGGCACCGCCGAGGGAACGGACATCGGGAAACCAATGGTCGGCGGCGGAGCTCCAGTCGAACAGTGTCCGCAATGCCGATTGCACGGGGCCGAGTGCATCGAGAATATCGACATAGACATATGCCACGATATAGGTCGGGATCGCTAGCGGGAGGGGCAGGAGCCAAGTGAGCGGAGCGCGCGCCGGGAAATCGAAGGTGCTTACGGTCCACGCGGTGCCCACGCCTGCCACAATGGTCACTGCCGCGACGCCGGCAAGAAGAAGGGCAGTCTGTGCGAGCGCGACCGGAATGACGTAGCGCGCAAGGTGGGTCCAGAGCTCGCCGGTGTCGGCGATTGCGATCACTATCAAGCTGGCCAGTGGCGCGAGCGTAAGCAGCGCCGCAATCACCGCCACCATGCCGGCGGCAGCCGGCACCGGGGCCCATCGAGGTCGGGATGGCTGCGCCCTCATACCGGCGATACCTTTCCTACTCCGTCCTGCAGGCGGAAGCGAAAGGGAAAGGGGAAATCGCGGCGGGCAGACGGGTACTGCTTACTGAGGGCGCCAGCGCCAAGGAAGGTTACCTGGCACGCGCGCAAATTTGCCGCCGGTCTGGGAACAGCGCGCGGTCGGCTGGGTGCTTGCGACCTCGAGGGACGGCCGTCGGCGGTGGAGACATCGTCAGTTGTCAAAACCAACCTTGTCCACGAGATTTGCCGCCTCTTTCTTGTATTCGGCGATCCGAGAGAGCGGTAGCTGGTCGACGTTGAGGGGGCCGAAGCCGGCAATCGTGGAGTTGACGGCAATGCCCGGCCGTACCGGATACTCGTAGTTCAGATCGGCATACATCTGCTGTGCCTGGTCGCCGACCAGCCATTCGAGCAGCTTGATGGCGTTCGTCTTGTTGGGGGCATGCTTTGCCATCACCGCGCCCGACAGGTTGACGTGGGTGCCGCCGTTCTGAAAGGTCGGCAGGATCACCTTGGTGGCGTCGGCCCAAGCCTTCTTGTCGGTGTCCTTGTCGTGCATCAGGGCCCAGTAGTAACTGTTGCCGATGCCGAGATCGCATTTGCCGGCGGCAACGTCGCGGGCGGTTTCACGGTCGCCGCCGGAGGGTTTGTGCGCCAGATTGGCCTTGAGGCCGCTGAGCCATTCCGCGGCCCTGGCCGTGCCATGCTTTGCGATGAAGGCGGCGAACAGCGCGTTGTTGTAAATGTGTTGGCCGGAGCGGATGCAGATCCTGCCTTTCCACTTCGGGTCGGCAAGCTCCTCGTACGTTATCGCGTTTTGCTTGACGCGTTCCCTGGAGGCGTAGACCACGCGGGCGCGCATCGAAACGCCGAACCAGTGGCCCTCGGGGTCGCGAAACTGCGCCGGAACCGACTTCTCGAGCAGGTCCGACTTGACCGGTTGGGTGATGCCGGCCTGCACCGCGTCCTCGAGCCGGCCGATGTCGACCGTGAGCAGCACGTCGGCCGGACTGTTTGCGTTCTCGGCCTTGATGCGCTGCTCCAGGCCGGAATTCGCGGAAATCACGTTGACCTTGATGCCGCTATCCCTGGTGAATGCGTCGAACAACGGCTGGATCAGCTTGCTCTCACGATAGGTGTAGACATTGACCTCGCCGGGCCCGGCGAATGCAGGATGAAGAAATGCGGCGGTCGCCGCTGCGGTCAGGGCGATGCGAGTGCGGGCGCGCATCCCGACAGTGTTCATCATCCAATTACTCCATTTCTCGCTCATGACCCGGGGTCAACGTCCTGCATGGCGTTGAGATAGTTATCGATGGGCCCAGCGTCAAATCAATTTGCAGCGTAAGATCAATATGTTAGAACGATTCCAGTCTAACTGCTTTCTAGCATGATTTACAACACGAGCCGGCGCATCTGCTCCGAGCAAGAGCACCGGCAGAGCGCTTCAGCGCACCATGACGCCGCGCGAGGGCGAGAGGACGGCGATCTCGGCGATCAATTTCTTTATGATGGCGCGACCGAAAGAGTTGAAATTCTCTGCCACCAGGACGAACGCACCAGGGCCGCCGATCACGTTGTCTTGATAGTATTTCTCGAGCCCTCCGGGTGGATTGGTATGCTCGGCGTTCCACGGAATCGGCCGCTCGCTCAGGATCACCAGGCCGTTGATGACGATTCCCTTGTTGACGGTCTCGTCGCGCGCGGATCTGACGTCGCGGCCGGCATTATTGGTGCCGTCGCCGGAGACGTCGATGGTACGGCGAGCGCCTTGAAAGGGCGAGCGCTCCAACTGGGCGGCAGCGAATTCGATACCGCCGCTGATCGAAGTGCGGTCGGCGAATGAGCGCGGCAATTCCAGCAGCTGGTCGCCGAATTTGCGTGCGGCTGCGGGGCCATCGATCATGGTCCAGTCGATCACGAGCTTCTGCGCGCCGAAGCCCGACCACTCGACGAAGCAGACCGCGATGCGCTGATGCGGGCCGGATTTGATCGCGTCCATGACCAGCGGATCGGAGATCGCTGCCGCATAGCCTTCGCGCTGCAGCTTGAACTTGGGGTGATCGACGCTGCGCGAAACGTCTGTGGACAGGACGAGCAACAGATCAACCGGCTCCGCGGCGCGCGCGGTTGGCATCAGGAGCAGCGGCACCGCGGCGAGGGCCAGCAGGCATCGAATGACCCCGATCATGAATGCTCTCTCCATGACAGTACCGACGACGAGCCATCACTGCGGCATCGCAATGGCCGCCGAGCGTGATCCTAACCGATTCCCGGCGGCATGACGCAGGGAAAGGTCCTGCAGAACCCTGGCAGGGACTAAAAGCTGGCGCACAGGGCTATTTTGGGGCGCGCCGCTTTACGATGCCAGCTCGCGCATGATGCCATACAGCGCGGATTGCCCCTCGAAACCGATACCAGGCCGGTCGGAAAGCGTCAGGTAACCATCGGCCAGATTGGCATTGTCGGCAAAACCTCCGAATGCGCCGAACACGCCGGGATAGGACTCGGCTCCGCCGAGGCCGAAGCCGGCGGCAATCGCCAACGACATTTGATTGCCGCCGTGCGGGAACAAGGCGCTGCGCGGCCAGCCGTGACTCGCGAGCATGTCGACGGTGCTTGCATATTGCACGATCCCGTAGGACTGCGGCGGGTCGGTCTGGATAACGTCGTCACGGTCCGGACGCAGTCCGCCGAAGCGGACGAGATTTTGCACGTCCTGCGTCGAGAAGAGATTTTCGCCGGTGGCGAGTGGGGGCTCATACATGCTTGCAATTTCCGCGAGCAAGGCGAGGTCGAGCGGATCGCACGGCTCCTCGAACCAGCGCAACCGGAATGGCGCCAGCGCCCTCGCATACGCGAGCGCCTCCTGCCGACCGAATTTCGCATTGGCATCCACGGCCAGCTGCGAACCGGCAGGCAGGATCGATTTCACTGCTTCCACCCGGCGCAGATCTTCGACCAGCGAGAGACCTCCGACCTTCATCTTCACCATGGTGTAGCCGGCGTCGAGATGGCGCCGCATCTCGTCCTGCAAATCGCCAAGCGTCTGACCCGGGAAATACCAGCCGCCGCCGACATAGCAGAACACGCGCCGGGGAATCCTGCCGCCGTTGTAGCGCTCGGCCAGCACGCGGTGGAGCGGCTTTCCGGCAATCTTGGCAACCGCATCCCAGATCGCGACTTCGATGGTGCCGATCGCGATCGAACGTTCGCTGTGACCGCCGGACTTCTCGCGCTGCATCATGACGGCGAGCACCTTCGCAGGATCGAAATTGTCCTGCGTTTGATCGAGCAATGACGACGGATCGGCGGTGAGCACACGGGGGATGAAACGGGCGCGCATCACGGCTCCGCAGGCATATCTGCCGGTGGAGTTGAACGCGAACCCGGCGACGGGCGCGCCGTCGCGCACGACATCGGTGAGCACGGCAACGACCGACGTCGTCATCTCGGAAAAATCGAAGGTCGAATTCCTGATCTCCGAGTTGAGGGGGATTGCGCATTCGCGGATATCGAGGATACGCATTTGCTTCGATGCCTTACCTGAAGGGTGGCGTTGCAACGGCGTCCGGGGGCGCGGAATTTCGCTGCGGCAGGAGCGGATTGCCGGATCGGGTGTTAGTATCTCAGCAGCTACCAACCGCCCCAGCAAGCAAGCCGGGCCAACGCAGGGAGATGAACATGGCCGCCCCCGAGCGATTCGAGATTCCCTCCGAAATGCGGGCATTTGCCGAAAAAAGTGTCGAGCAGGCGCGGCAAGCCTTCGACGGCTTCATTTCCGCGGCGCACGGTGCCGTCAATGCGTTCGAAGGCCAGGCCGAGACGGCCCGCAAGAGCACCAAGGATGTCACGCAAAGGGCGATGACGTTTGCAGAGCAAAACGTCGCCAGCTCGTTCCAGCTTGCAGAGCAGTTGGTGCGAGCCAAGGATGTTCAGGAGGTGATGAAGTTGCAGGCCGATTTCATCAAGAACCAGATGCAGGTGCTTTCCGAGCAGGCGAGGGAGCTCGGGCAGCGAACGACCGAAGCTGCACAGCGAACGACCGAAGCTGCAAAGAGCGCCGCCGCGCCGAAGCGGTGAGGGCCGTTCCGGCCGCGGCCGGTGCATTTGTGCGCATCGAACGGCATGCGGATGGGTGGACAGACCCTGACGCCCAGGCAGCCGCGCCAAGGCGCTGATTGTGCAGCGCAATATTTCTATTGCATTGCACCAATGACAGTGTTATATGACTCGAAACGGCGGTGACAATTAGCGTTTGGTCACTGCCGTTGTCATGAGGCACGGATCGCTGCGGGCGGCGGCTCCGAAGATGCCGGGATTTCAGCGCCCCCAAGGAACGATCTATGACCGAGACAACCGAAACCACCTCGTCCAAATCCAAGTTCAAGCCTGCGCCGGCAGCATTCGAAATGCCGAAATTCGAGGTGCCGAACTTCGACCTTCCCAAGATGGAGATTCCAGCCGCCTTCCGCGAAATCGCCGAAAAAAGCGTGTCGCAGGCGAAGGAGACCTACGAGAAGATGAAGTCTGCCGCCGAGGAGGCGACCGACATGCTCGAGGACACCTATGCGACCGCGACCAAGGGCGTCTCCGATTATGGTCTCAAGGTGATCGAGGCCGCGCGCGCCAACACCAATGCGGCATTCGACTTCACGACCCAACTGATGACGGTGAAGTCGTTCTCGGAGGTCGTCGAGCTCTCGACCT
The DNA here is from genome assembly GCA_963831225.1 of uncultured Alphaproteobacteria bacterium. GTDB lineage: Bacteria > Pseudomonadota > Alphaproteobacteria > Rhizobiales > Xanthobacteraceae > VAZQ01. The sequence goes on along the minus strand of CAWHPT010000068.1, from coordinate 65,405 downwards.
CGCATAGCCGCAAGCAGTTCGAGGCGCTTACCGCTCAATCCAAGGAGCTGGCCGCGATCGCCCAGAAAGTTGCCGCTGATACCGCGGAGCCGATGAAGGAAGGATTCGGCAAGGCATTCAAGCGGGTCAACTGACGCCCCGCCATCAGCCACATGCTGCGTAGCCCGGGCGGACCGCCCGGGCTTTTTCATGACGCGCGCGTTCACCGAATTGGTGCAGTCGTTGCAGCGCGCCTCTTGTCAAATCGGGACCGTGCACCTAGGTTGCCGCCGTTCGCCACATGGCGATTTCCATCGGGGTGGAGACCGCTTGACCGCACACAACGTGCGACGGGACGCAGTTCCTTCGAGCGCTCCGGTCAAACGGAATGGAGATCGCTCCGGACGTGCAGCTGTAGCTCAGTTGGTTAGAGCGCTTGGCTGTGGACCAAGAGGTCGGTGGTTCGAGTCCACCCAGCTGTACCAATTAACTTACTGAAATTACTGGTCTATCTTTGTCAGGCTAAGTGACGGCCTTCTCGGCAACCCTCACAAGGAACCACCGAGGAACCACCGAGCCCGCATTTCGCCTACGTTCAGCCCGCGCCAAGAAAGCTTCCGGCGCGATTTGAGCGGGACTTCTTTGCTAACCCGCTCGATTTTGCGCGCTCCAGGCGCAATGGAGCTGCAAATCACTCGCAAATGCATTGACAAGAGAGTTCTTTTGTTGCGAATAATTTGCAATTGGGGTGCCCTCGACCACGGGCAGCGCGGTGCGTCCGGGCGCCAGAACTGAGGAGCAGCCAATGGCAAGCTGGATACCGCAGCGACTCAGTCGGCGGGGAATGCTCTCGGGCGGCATCCTTGCTGCCGGAGGCGCAGCCGTTCGCAACCAGGCGACATGCCGCGGCCCAAACGATCCACACCTCGCATGATCCGCCCGGCGTAGCGGCCGGCGCACATCGCGCTCACGGCCACATGATCACGGTGGGCGATGTCGACAACGCCAGGAATGGCTTTGATCCTGCTGCAATTCTCACGGATTGGGACACCGGGACAGTGTCGCGGCTTCCGGATGGGCGCACGCTGCGTACCTTCGAGGTCGTGGGGCAGAACAAGGAGATCGAGATCGCACCGGGCCTGCTTTTCCCGGCATGGACCTACAACGGGCGCGTCCCCGGTCCAACGCTTCGGGCCACCGAGGGCGATCGTTTGCGCATCGTGTTCCAGAACTATGGATCGCATCCGCACTCGATGCACTTCCATGGCATTCATGCCGCCCGCATGGACGGCGTGCCCGGCGCCGGCCTCGTCGATCCGGGCGGGGAGTTCGTCTACGAGTTCGATGCGCTGCCGTTCGGCTGCCACCTCTATCACTGCCACGCGCTGCCGCTTAAGCGTCACATCCATAAGGGCATGTACGGCGCCTTCATCGTTGATCCCGATCCGGCCCGACACCCCGAGCACGCCACGGTTGCCCGCTCGCGCCTGCTCGGCACGCCCGAGAACAAGGAATGGCAAGAGCTGTTGATGGTAATGAACGGCTTCGACACGAATTTCGACAACGAGAACGAGACCTATGCCGTCAACACGATCGCTCACCATTTCATGAAGCATCCGATCCGCATCGATCGTCGCAGATCGGTGCGCATCTATCTGGTGAACATCCTCGAGTTCGATCTCATCAACTCGTTCCACCTGCACGGCAACTTCTTCGACTACTACGATCACGGCACGACGCTCACGCCGACCCTGAAAACGATCGACACGGTGATGCAGTGCCAAGCCCAGCGCGGAATACTGGAGTTTACTTACCGCGACCATGAGACCGGCATGTACATGTTTCATGCGCACCAGTCGGAGTTTGCCGAGCTCGGCTGGATGGGCATGTTCGATGTTGTCGAAGCGACGTCATGAACAAGATCGCTCCTATCCGCTCAGATGTTTCCGCATCGGCCGGCGGCGCGCCCCGCTCGCCCGGCTATGCCAATCTGCTTTGGTTCAGCGTGCCGCTGCTCGTGCTCATCGCAGCGGCTGGGTGGCTCATCGCCAGCGATTGGCTGAAGATTTTCCAGACCGAAGGGGTACCCCCTGTCGAGAAGGTCACGTTCGAACGCATCGTCCTCGACGGCCAGGGCATCCACATCAAGGTGCGTGCCAGCGGCTCCGAGCCGATCAGCATCGTGCAGGTGCAGATCGACGAAGCGTATTGGTCCTTCACGCAGGATCCGCCCGGCCCGCTCAATCATCTTTCGAGCGCATGGCTTCACATGCCCTACCCATGGGTGCTCGGCGAGAAACACGAGATCAAGGTCGTGACCAAGACTGGCACGACGTTCAAGAAGGACATCGACGTTGCGGTCCCGACCCCGCAAGCGCACGCTGGCCAGTTCGGCCCGCAAGCGTTGCTCGGAGCGTTCGTCGGTATCGTGCCGGTCGTCATCGGCATGCTGTTCTATCCGGCGATGCGCGGCTTGGGTCGGCAGGGGCTCAACTTCGTGCTCGCGCTGACCGTGGGGCTTCTCGTCTTCCTGTGCGCCGCTTCGATCAAGGAAGCGGTGGAGCTCGCCCTGAAGGCCTCCCCCTCGTTCCAGGGTATCGTGATGGTGGGGATCGTCGCGGCGCTGGCCTTCCTCGTCCTGTTCGTCGTCGGGCGTCGCCATGGCACGCCGACCGGGCTCGCGCTCGCCACCTACATTGCGCTCGGCATCGGCCTGCATAATCTGGGAGAAGGTCTGGCGATCGGAGCCGCCTTCGCGGCCGGCGTTGCGGGGCTCGGCGCCTTCCTCGTGCTCGGATTTACCCTGCACAACGTCACCGAAGGTATCGGTATCGTCGCGCCTCTCACCGATTCCCGCCCGTCGTTGCCGATCTTCGCCGGCCTCGCACTGCTTGCCGGCGCGCCGGCGATCCTCGGCATCTGGCTCGGCAGCCTGAGCTACGCACCGCACTGGTCGGCGCTGGCGCTCGCGATCGGTGCCGGCGCGATCCTGCAAGTGATCGTTGAAGTGGGCGCCTATCTGATGCGCCAGGCCGAGCGGCAAGGCGCGACATGGCTCACGCCGAGTACCCTAGGCGGCCTTTTTGTTGGAATTGGCGTCATGTATGCAACCGCCTTGATGGTGAAGATCTAACACAGCCCAATGTCGTTGGCTCGTGCATTACGCCGTGCTTTGAGCTTTCAAATCGTTCTTCCGCAATTCATAAAGCAGAGATCACACCACGTCGCCGGATCAGGGCTCTTCCAGTATTGGCACTCATGGAGCAGAGCTCAAATTCGCGCGGTCGAGCGTGCTTTGCGACGGCGACAGGTTTTTGCGCCAGGTGGCCGGAGGGACGCCGAAGTTGCGCTTGAACGCGCGGTTGAAGGCGGCCTCGAACTCGTACCCCACCTGCTCGGCGATGCGCGCCAGCGGCGTGTCGCTGTTGCGCAGCTGGTGGGCCGCTAACTGGATGCGCCAGCGCGCCAGGTAGCGCATGGGCGGCTCGCCGATCAGGCGCGTGAAGCGGTCGGCGAGCGCCGAGCGGGAGAGGCCGACCTCGCGTCCCAGATCGTCGACGGTCCACTCCTCGGCCACTCGCCGGTGCAGCAGCGCCAGCGCCCGAGACACGAACGGGTCCTTGAGGCCCGCCCACCATCCGGTCTGTTCCTCCGGAAGTCCCTCGACATAGCGCCGCAGCGCTTCGACGAAGAGCAGCTCGGACAACTTTGCGAGCACAGTTTCGGAGCCCGCGCGGCGTGTCGCGATTTCGTCGGCGGCGAACTCGAGCGAGCTCTTCATCCACGCGGCGGCGCTACCCTGACGGGTGTCGAAGCGCAGCAGCGGCGGCAGGGCACCGGCAAGGGGATTGCCTTCCAGCCGGTCGCAGCCCAGGAAGCCGCACACGAGGCGTGTCTGCTCGCCGCCGCCGCCGTGGCGGATTACCCACAGGCCGCCTTCGGGCGAGACGCGCACGACCTCTCTTGACGGCACCGGCGGCAGATCGAGGTGGCTTCCGAGCAAGTGCCCATGATTATGCGGAAAGATGACAACCTCGCCGGCCCCGATCTCGACCGGCTTCCCGTTCGGGATCTGCGCGGTCAGGCGTCCCTCGACGACATAGTGGTAGAGCACGAGGTGCTCGGCGGCTTCGAGCAGCGAGCCGCAGTCCTCCCGAGCGATCTCCGCGAAGATACACCAGGGCGCGGTGAACTCCGCATGCAGGAAGACGCCGCCCTTCAGCCGAACGACCCGCAACACGTCTGAAAGCGCATCCATGGGGCGGGAGCTACCTTTTCGGCGTCCTGAGCAAGACATCCGGCGCGCGCGTCATTCGCCTGCGCCGGGCTTCCGATTATATCACCCCCAGGCAGACAGCCACGCCACAGGTGCGGTCGTCCGAGCAGACATCACAAAGAAACACGATAGCGAAGAAGATCATGAAAACGATTTCCAGCGCGCCGGCCGCGCCGCAAGGCATGGCCGCACAATCCTGGGGGAAGCCGGCTGCCACCTTGAAGCGCTGGTGGATGGTCTACATCACGTGGCGCATCGAGCACGCAGCGATCGCTCAGCTTTGGTCAATGAGCGATCGCGAGCTCAAGGATATCGGGCTCACCCGATCGGAGATCACAGGCGCCGTGAGAGGAGAGGCGGCGCGCAGCCACGCGTCCGGCCGCAATTACTGAGCAAAGGCGCACTGCCATGAACGTCGATATGGTGTACCCGCCGCGGCCAGGGCGCCGCGGGCGGGTGATAGCCCTACTCGGGGCCGGCGCTAGCCAGTGGTGCTACCTCGCCGAGACGCTCGGCGGCGGCTTCGAGCTCCTGGCGCCTGAGTACTTCGGCTGCGAGAGACCGTGGACCGGCGAACACGCCTTACGCTTGCCGGCGAGGCTGCCAGGGCGATCGCGCTCATCGACGAGAGCGACCCCACGCCAGCGAGCGCCTATCGAGCGCTGAAGTTTCCCGTGCTCATTCTGCGCGGCGAGCACGCGCCGATGCCGACCCGCGCAATTGCGGAAGGCCTGTCGGAGCTGCTGCCCAACAGTCGGCTGAGTGGTCGTCGACTGCCAGACTGGAGAAGAGCCTGGTGGCTTCAGAGGTAATGCAATCGGTTCAGGTACTGGCCGGCTGAGCTAGTCAATTTTCAGCAGTTGATGCGTAACCGAGCAAACGGAGAGAGACGATGACCGTCACAGAGCAAGAACCCCGAGACCCTGGTGCTGCATGCCGGCCCGCGCAGCGATGCCGCCACCGGCGCCGTGGCCAGTGCCGATCTACCAGACCACGTCCTACCAGTTCCGCAGCACGGAGCATGCGGCCAACCTGTTCGCGCTCAAGGATTTCGGCAACATCTACTCGCGCATCATGAATCCCACCTGCGACGCGCTCGAGCAGAAGATCGCGGCACTGGAAGGCGGCGTGGCGGCCTTGGCCGTCAGCTCCGGGCAGGCCGCCTCGGCGATGGCGCGTCCAGAACCTGTGCCGGCCCGGCGACAACATCGTCAGCTCCACCGACCTCTACGGCGGCACCTGGAACCTGTTCGCCAACACGCTGCCCTCCATGGGCATCACCGTGCGCTTCGCCGATCCGGCCGACCCGGAAGCCTTCCGCCGGGCGACCGACGACCGCACCCGCGCCTACTATGCCGAGACGCTGCCCAACCCGAAGCTCACCGTGTTCCCGATCGGCGAGGTGGCGACGATCGGGCGCGAGCTCGGCGTGCCGCTGATCATGGACAACACGGCGGCGCCCCTGATCTGCCGGCCGTTCGACCACGGCGCGGCCATCGTCGTTCACTCGACGACCAAGTACATCGGCGGGCATGGCACCTCGATCGGCGGCATGATCGTCGATGGCGGCAACTTCGACTGGGCGGCGCATGCGAAGCGCTTCCCCATGCTCAACGAGCCCGATCCCAGCTACCACGGCGCGGTATGGACCGAGGCTGTGAAGCCGCTGGGACCGATCGCCTACATCATCAGGGCGCGCGTCGTCCTGCTGCGCGACATCGGCGCGTGCATGAGCCCCTTCAACGCTTTCCAGTTCATCCAAGGGCTGGAGACGCTCCCGCTCGGATGCGCGAGCACTGCCGCAATGCGCTGGCCGTGGCCCAGCACCTGCAACGCCATCCGGCCGTGCAGCCGCGTGATCTACGCCGGCCTCCACGAGGACGCCGGAGCAGCGGCGCCGCGCCAGCGCCTATCTCAAGGGCGGTCACGGCGGCCTCGTCGGCTTCGAGCTAAGGCGGGCCGCGAGGCCGGCGCGCGCTTCATCGACGCGCTGAAGATGTTCTACCACGTCGCCAATATCGGCGATGCGCGGTCGCTCGCCATCCATCCGGCTCGACCACGCACTCGCAGCTGAGCCCGGCCGATCAGCTGGCCAGCGGCGTGACGCCCGGCTACGTCCGCCTCTCGGTCGGCATCGAGCATATCGACGACATCATCGCCGATCTCGACCAGGCATTGATGATGGCGACGACACAGCCAATGGCCACGGCGGCCTGAGCTGCGTAGCGGCGCTCGCGCGGTGGATGGCGGCTCCCCCGCCGTCCCATGCCCCAGACGCACAACCAAGACGGACCATCGCCATGCCCATTAGATGTTGGCACTTTTGAGACCTGGTGGGGCGGTGCGTGTCCACAAGCCATCGCCATGATATGTTTGAAAACGACTACGACACTCAACAGCCAGTTACTATTCACTCAGGGAGCGCGCGGATGAAATCGAAACCGCTGAGGGACACGATCAGATCATCATTTTCAGTCGCGATCAGCGCGGCGTTCGCGGCTGGACTTTCAGGTGCGCCGGTGGCGTTCGGTCAGGATGAAGCCGACCAGCGGTTCGGCACCGTCCATTTTGCGACGTCATGCAACGAGACGGCGCAGCGGCGGTTCGATCGGGGCATGCGTTACCAGCACTCGTTCTGGTATCGGCAGTCGAAGGAGATATTCGAGGAGGTGCTGAAGGCCGACTCTGAATGCGGGATTGCATACTGGGGTATCGCTCTGAGCCTGCTCATCAATCCGCATGCTCCGCCGCCCGGACCGAACCTTCCGCTGGGCCTTGCTGCAATCCAGAAAGGAAAGGCAGTTGGCGCCAAGACGCAGCGGGAGCGTGATTACATCGATGCCCTTGCCGTCTTCTACACTGATTACGACAAGGTCCCCCATGGTGCCCGTGTCCAGGCATATCTCAAGGCCATGGAGACATTGGCAGCGCGCTACCCCAATGACGACGAAGCGCAGATCTTCTACGCCATCACGCTCAACGTTGCGGCCTCGCCGAACGACAAGACCTATTCAAATCAGCTCAAAGGCGCGGCCATCCTGGAGCCGATCTTCAGAAGCCAGCCGCGGCATCCCGGCGTGGCCCACTATCTCATTCACCTCTATGATACGCCAGCTCTTGCGGAAAAAGGTATTGAGGCGGCCAAGCGATACTCCGGGATTGCGCCGGCGGCCCCGCACGCGCAACACATGCCGTCGCACATCTTCACGCGCGTCGGCGCCTGGAACGAGTCGATCGCTTCCAACACCGAGTCCGCACGCGCGGCGAAAGACGGGAAGGAGATCGATGACCAGCTGCACGCAATGGACTACATGGTCTATGCGTATTTGCAGCTGGGCCAGGATCAGAAGGCACAAGGTGTAGTCTCTGAAATGAATGCGGTCACTGGGATAAATCCAGACCGGTTTGTTGGGCCGTATGCACTCGCCGTAAGTCCGGCGCGCTTCGTAGTCGAACGCGGCGACTGGAAGAGCGCCGCGGAACTGCAGGTCCGGCCGAGCAAATTCGCCTATGCGGATGCGATGACACATTTCGCCCGCGCGGTCGGGGCGGCCCGCGTCGGCAATCCGGCCGCGGCCAAGGCCGACATCGCGAAATTGGCCGAACTGCGCGAGAAGCTGCGCGCGGCGAAGGACGCCTATTGGACCGAGCAGGTTGACATCCAATGGCAGGTCGCGACGGCCTGGATGCTTCATGCCGAAGGCAAGTACGACGAAGCGCTGAAAGCCATGAGCGCCGCGGCGGATGCCGAGGACAAGACTGAGAAGCATCCGGTCACACCGGGTGTGCCCACGCCCGCGCGCGAGCTCTACGGCGCCATGCTGCTTGAACGGGGACAGGCGCGGGAGGCGCTCGCCGCCTTCGAGGCAACGCTCCGGAAGGAACCGAATCGTCTGGGCGCCACCACCGGCGCGGCGAGGGCGGCCGACAAGGCCGGCGATGCGGCGAAGGCGCGGCGGCACTACGCGGCCGCCGTTGCGCTTGCCGAGAACGCCGATTCGGTCAGGCCCGAGATCGCGGAGGCGCGGGCGTTCATGGCGAAGAACTAGGCTCATGGCTGGGATGGGTCTGAACAGCGGGACCGTGTTGCGTTGGGCCGAGATAACCCTCGGGTTATGACCCGGCCGCCCCTCGTTGGCCCGGGCACGCCGACAAAACATTTCAAGCGCGACGGGTCGCAACAAAGTGGGCTGCAACCTTGAGAACGTCGGCAGCGCCGCCGAAAGGACCAAGCGACGCCTGCGCCTCTGCGACCAGATTCTCCAGTCGCCGCCTGGCTGTGGCTGCGCCCAGCACGCTCACCAGCGTGGCCTTGTGCGCGGCAGCGTCCTTCCCGGTTGCCTTGCCGACCATTGCCGGATCGCCGTCGACGTCGAGGAGATCGTCGGCGATCTGGAACGCTTCGCCGAGGGCGGAACCGTAGCGCTCGAGCGCAGACCGTTGGACCTGATTGCACTTGCCCAGGATTGCCCCGGCGAGGCATCCGAAGCGCAGCAGTGCGCCGGTCTTCATCGCCTGCAAGCTCTTCACGTCCGTTTCACCGAGCCTGGGAGGCGCCTCGCTGAAGCGCCCTTCCGCCACGAGGTCTAGCATCTGGCCCCCGACCATGCCGCCCAGGCCGGCTGCACGGGCAAGCGCCGTGACCAGCTGCAATCGGACCTCGGGATCGGGATGGGTCTCCGAGCGGCAAAGAATATCGAAGGCGAAGGTCAGCAGCCCGTCGCCCGCCAGAATTGCGGTTGCCTCGTCGAATGCCTTGTGCGCAGTCGGGCGGCCGCGCCTGAGGTCGTCGTTATCCATAGCCGGCAGATCGTCGTGGGCCAGCGAGTAGCAATGCACGCATTCCAGCGCTGCCCCCGCCAACAGCGCGCTTCGACGCGAGACCTCGAACAGCGCTGCCGATTCCACGACCAGAAACGGCCGCAACCGTTTGCCGCCTCCCAGGCATGCGTAGCGCATGGCCTCGAGCAGCCGCGCGGGCCGGGTCCGCTCGCCATCGGCGGGCGTCGATGTGAGCAGGCGGTCGAGCAGCGCTTCGGTGTCTTCGGCAACTTCCGCGAGCCTTTGGGCGAACATCGCCTCGAGGTTCACGCCCCGTTTTACAGCATCGATGCGTGCCATTCTTCCTGGTGCCTGTAGCGCATTGCGCGAGGTTGAGACCGAAGCCAAATCGAGTAGCCGGCCACGCCAAGTCGCCACCGGCAATTTTAGCAAGAGCCCCGGCTGCGTCCAACTTTTCCTGGCCCAATTCATTGAATATGTTGAATTGTTTTTGCACAGATGGTCTGGCGGCCGACCCCTTCGTGACCGTTCCAGGGTGCAACCCATACGGACGCCGCCGAGCGACATGGCCGAGGTGATCGCTTTACTTGCACTTGCGGTCTGGATTTACCTCCTCACCGCTCGCGGAGGCTTCTGGCTTTGCGCAGAGCGCGACGACTGGGAGCCGGCGAGGCTCGATCGATGGCCGGGGGTCGTCGCGATCGTGCCAGCGCGCAACGAGGCCAACAGCATTTCCGCCAGCATCGGATCGATGTTGGAGCAGGACTATCCGGGGTCGTGGACGGTCATCTTGGTGGACGACGACAGCAGCGATGGAACCGCCGACATTGCTCGCCGTGCCGCAATGGCGCACGCAACCGAACGGCTGCGCATAGTGACGAGCCGGGGCTTGCCGGACGGCTGGACCGGCAAGCTGTGGGCCGTCAAGCAGGGCATCGATGCCGCAATGGCGCTGCCACACCCTCCGGACTATCTGCTGCTCACCGATGCCGACATCGTGCACTCGCCCGATTCCGTGCGGCGGCTGGTGGCGCACGCGCTCGGCAACGGTCTGGCCCTGACATCGCTGATGGTGAAGCTGCGCTGCAAGAGCGTCGCGGAACGCGCCGCTATTCCCGCGTTCATATTCTTCTTTCAGATGCTCTATCCATTTTCCTGCGTGAATCGACCGAACAGCAAGATCGCCGCCGCCGCCGGCGGCTGCATGCTCGTTCGTGCCGACGCGCTTCGGGAGGCAGGTGGCATCGACGTCATCCGCGGAGCCTTGATCGACGACTGTGCCTTGGCGAAGGCACTCAAAGCGCGTGGGGCGATCTGGTTGGGATTGACCGAGCGCGTGCGCAGCATCCGTCCTTATCCCGCGCTCGCGGATATTCGCCGCATGGTGGTGCGCTCGGCCTATGCGCAACTGCACTTTTCCCCGCTTCTGTTGTTGGGAACCGTCGTGGCCATGGTGCTGACATATCTGGCTCCCCCACTGCTGGCCGTCTTCGGTAGCGGCGTTGCCCGCGTTCTCGGAATTACGACTTGGACGCTCATGGCTGTTGCGTTTCAGCCGACCTTGCGGCTGTACCGGCTATCCCCGCTGTGGGGTGTCGCGCTGCCGGCAATTGCCTCGCTTTACCTGCTCTTCACCCTCGATTCGGCCTATCAATACGTGCGAGGACGGGGCGGAAGCTGGAAGGGGCGCGTGCAAGCCAACGTGTCGGAATGATCAGTGCCGCGCAAGCGAGATCGGGCAAGGGTCATCGGGATGAGAATTTTCCGGTGGCCTCGCGACTCATTCATCCGCGTCATCGTGCGCCGATCCTCGCCTTCTACGAGTTCGTTCGCACGGCAGACGATATTGCCGATCATTCCTCGCTCGAGCCGCAGGAAAAGCTTGCGCTGCTGGATCGGCTCGAAGCAACCTTGCTGGGCAGAAGCGGCGACGATCCGGTTGCCGCCGTGCTGCGCTCCGAGCTCGCCGCTCGCCAACTGTCCCCGCGCCACGCCCAGGATTTGCTGAGCGCATTCCGCATGGACGTCACCAAGCTGCGCTACTGCGACTGGGATGACTTGATCGGCTATTGCACCTATTCCGCCATGCCGGTCGGACGCTTCGTGCTCGACGTCCACGGCGAGACGCGCGCGACCTGGCCCGCCAATGACGCGCTCTGCGCGGCACTGCAGATCATCAATCATCTGCAGGATTGCGGCAGCGACTACCGCAATCTCGACCGTGTCTACATTCCGCTCGATGCGCTCGCCGAAAGCGACGCCCCGGTTGAAGCGCTCGGCGCCGATCGCGCGTCGCCGGCACTGCTGCGCTCGATCCGCCAGCTCGCGCGCCGCACAGGTGATCTGCTGCGCCAGAGCCGGTCGTTCTCCGCTCGCATCGAGGACACCCGGCTCGCACTCGAGGTTGCGGTCATCCAGAGCCTGGCGCAGCGGCTGGTTGGTATTCTGGGGCGGCGCGATCCCCTGAGCGAGCGCGTCCATCTCGGCACCTCGGAGGTTGCGGGTTTCGCCCTGATCGGCCTGATGCGGGCAGGAACCGTTCGCGTCGGCCGCTTGCTCGCGCCCGGCCAGAAACCGCAGGATGCGTGACCCGTGGCGCTGGCAGAGACTTCAGGCACGGCGGCGGCCGAGCGAGCATCGGGGAGCTCGTTCTACAATGCGATGCGCATCTTGCCGCGCGCACAGCGCGACGCGATGTTCGAGATCTATTCCTTCTGCCGGCAGGTCGACGACATCGCCGACTCCGGAGGTCCACGCGGCATTCGCAGGGAGCAACTCGGCGATTGGCGCGCCGACATCGACGCGCTTTATGCCGGCCGAGCGTCACCGCGCACCCGAGGTCTCCTGCCCCCGGTGCGCGAATTCGGATTGCGGCGCGAGGATTTCCATGCCGTCATCGACGGCATGGAAATGGATGTGGTCGCCGATATCCGCGCGCCCGATGCGGCAACGCTCGATATCTATTGCGATCGGGTCGCAAGCGCTGTCGGCCGGTTGTCGGTTCGCATCTTCGGCATGAACGAGCAGGACGGCATCGCGCTCGCGCACCATCTGGGTCGCGCGCTTCAGCTCACGAACATCCTGCGCGATCTCGACGAGGATGCGGCCGTCGGACGGCTCTATCTTCCGATGGAGGCGTTGCGCGAGGCAGAGATTGCTGCGAGCGATCCGGCGGCGGTGCTGGCGAGTCCGGCGCTTGGACAAGTCTGCGCGCGAATGGCCGGGCGCGCACGGGTGCATTTCGACGAGGCCGACAAGGTCATGGCGCGCAGCCCGCGCCGGTGCGTGCGTGCGCCGCGCATCATGGGCGAGGCCTATCGGCTGATTCTCGACGGACTCGCGGCCCGTGGCTGGGCGCATCCGCGCCGCGCAGTCCGTCTGCCACGCCTGCGACTGTTGTGGCTCATCATGCGCCACGCCATCATCTGATGACAGGCACCGTCCACGTTGTCGGTGCCGGGCTTGCCGGCCTCGCCGCTTCAATTCGGCTGGCACAGCGTGGCACCCGCGTCGTCCTCCACGAAGCCTCCGGCCAGGCCGGGGGGCGCTGCCGTTCCTATCACGATCCCGCGCTCGACATGATGATCGACAACGGCAATCACCTGCTGCTCTCGGGCAATCACGCGGCGCTCGCCTATCTCGACGCGATTGGCGCGCAGGACCGGCTGGCCGGCCCTGCGCAAGCCGAGCTTGCATTCATCGACCTGGCCGGTGGTGAGCGGTGGACGCTGCGCATCAACGCCAGCCGGCTGCCGTGGTGGATATGTGACGGGAAGCGGCGCGTTCCGGGCACCAGCACGCTTGAATACCTTTCCTTCGCTCGTCTGTTGGGCGGCTGCGGCGGCAAGACGATCTGCGAATGCACGCGGTGCGAGGGTCCGCTCTACGAGCGCATGGCGCGGCCGCTCTGGCTCGCGGCCCTCAACACCGAGCCGAAGGAGGCAAGCGCGGCCCTCGCCGGCGCCATCGTCCGCGAGACGCTGGCGGCGGGAGGCAGGGCATGCCGCCCGCTAATCGCCCGCGATGGATTGGGCCACGCCTTCATCGAGCCGGCTTTGCGCTTTCTGGCCGAGCATGGCGTGAGCGTCGAATTCGGACGCCGTCTTCGCGCGCTCCGCTTCGTCGCGGACCGGGTCGCGGGGCTCGATTTCGGCGAGGATGGCGCCGCGCTCGAGCACGACGATCGCGTCGTTCTCACGGTGCCGCCACTGGCGGCTGCTGGCCTGGTGCCCGATCTGCAGACTCCGTCGGAATTCCGCGCCATCGTCAATGCACACTTCCGCCTCGAGCCACCCGCTCGGGTTGCACCGATCACCGGGGTGCTCAATGGCACCATCGAATGGCTGTTCGCGTTTCCCGATAGACTGTCGGTCACCATCAGCGCTGCCGATCGCCTGCTCGACGTTGCGCGCGAGACGCTTGCCGCGACAATCTGGGGCGAGGTTGCGACGGTAGCCGAGCTTCCCGGCTCGCTGCCGCCATGGCAGATCGTGCGCGAGCGACGCGCGACCTTTGCCGCTACGCCCGGTGAGAACGCCAAGCGCCCCGATGCGAGGACCGCATGGAGCAACCTTTTTCTGGCCGGCGACTGGACCAGGACCGGCTTGCCGGCAACCATCGAAGGTGCGATCCGGTCTGGAAATCGAGCGGCCGATCTCGCCAGTATCGCGTGATCGCCAAAAGTTGCAGACTTTTCGAACAAGATTATGCGACCGTTCGCTTTAGTGTGAGGCAGGCAAAGTGATGAACAGCATACCTGTCGGGCAAGATTTGCCGGCGGCGAGGCCGGACGCCTCGGACGTCCAACACACGATCGATGTGGCATTGCAGGCACTGCTCGCGGTGCAGCGGCCGGACGGGCATTTCGTGTTCGAGCTCGAAACGGATGCCACCATCCCCGCCGAATACGTGCTGCTGCGGCACTACCTCGGCGAGCCGGTTGATTCGGTGCTCGAGGCCAAGATCGCAGCCTATCTGCGGCGCATCCAGGGCGCGCACGGTGGCTGGCCGCTGGTCCACGATGGCGGGTTCGACATGAGCGCGAGCGTGAAGGCTTACTTCGCGCTCAAGATGACCGGCGACTCCGTCGACGCCGCGCACATGGTTCGTGCACGCCAGGCAATTCGCTCACGCGGCGGCGCCGCGCGATCGAACGTGTTCACACGTTTCATGCTGGCATTTTTCGGCTCCGTTTCTTGGCGTGCCGTTCCGGTCATGCCGGTCGAGATCATGCTGTTGCCGAAGTGGTTTCCGTTTCATCTCGACAAGATTTCCTATTGGAGCCGCGCGGTCATCGTGCCGCTGCTCGTGCTCCAGGCGCTCAAGCCGAGGGCGCGAAACCCGAAAGGCGTCACCATCGACGAGCTGTTCCTGGAGCGGCCGCAGAGCATCGGTCTCGCTCCGAAAGCTCCGCACCAGAAGGCGTCGTGGTTCTGGCTGTTCCGTGGCATCGATGTGGCGCTGCGCACCGTCGAGCCATGGTTTCCGAAACGGGTGCGGCAGTCCGCGATCGACCGCGCGGTGGGCTGGGTCACCGAGCACCTCAACGGGGAGAACGGTCTCGGTGCGATCTACCCCGCCATGGCGAACAGCGTGATGATGCTCGAGGTGCTCGGCTATCCGCCGGACCACGCCTATCGGGCGACCGCGCGCAGATCGGTGGAGAAGCTCTTGACCGTGCACGAGCACGAAGCCTATTGCCAGCCTTGCGTCTCGCCGGTCTGGGACACCGGGCTCGCCTGTCACACCCTGCTGGAGGTCGGCGGCGAGCGTGCCGTGGCGCAGGCCCGCAAAGGGCTCGATTGGCTGACGCCGAGGCAGATCCTGGATGTCAAAGGCGACTGGGCAGCGCGGCGGAGCGATCTGCGTCCCGGCGGCTGGGCCTTCCAATATGCCAATCCGCATTATCCGGACGTCGACGACACCGCTGTGGTGGTGATGGCCATGGACCGGGCGCAGGGCTCGGGCGAGAGTGATTTCCGTCCGTCAATCGCCAGAGCGCGGGATTGGATCGTGGGGATGCAAAGCCGCAATGGTGGCTGGGGCGCCTACGATGCCGACAACGAATATTACTATCTCAACAACATACCGTTCGCCGACCACGGCGCCTTGCTCGACCCTCCGACCGAGGATGTGACTGCGCGCTGTGTTTCGATGCTGGCGCAGGTCGGCGAGACCAAGAGCGAAGCCGTCGCGCGCGCGGTCGACTATTTGCGCGCAACCCAGATGGAAGACGGCAGCTGGTACGGCCGCTGGGGCATGAACTACATCTATGGAACGTGGTCGGTCCTGTGCGCGCTCAACGCGGCCGGGCTCGACCATACCGCCCCCGAATTCGCCCGGGCGGTGGCATGGCTCGTCACCATCCAGAACACCGATGGCGGCTGGGGCGAGGACGACACCAGCTACAAGCTCGATTACCGCGGTTATGAGCGCGCACCGAGCACGGCATCGCAGACCTCATGGGCCCTGCTCGGCCTGATGGCGGCGGGAGCAATCGAGCAACCCGCCGTCGAGCGCGGGATCAACTACTTGCTGAGCACGCAGGGAAGCGACGGCTTCTGGAACGAGCCACGCCACACCGGCATCGGTTTTCCGCGCGTCTTGTACCTTCGCTATCACGGCTATCCAAAGTTCTTCCCGCTCTGGGCGCTCGCACGCTATCGCAATCTCGAGAACGCCAATGCCCGCTCGGTGTCGTTCGGGATGTGAAATCCGGCGCTGCCCGCGAGGCGACGCCGCTGAGCCCGAGGAGCGCAATGGACTGATTCAATCACGACCTCGCCCCGCTCATCCGTTTTGCGAGCTCGCAGGCCGCTATTGCGCCGCTTCCATCGGAGTGGTCGGACGCTTTGCGGACGCCTTGATGGCGGTAAGCTCGTGCTCGACGTGGCGCGAGAATACGAACTCCGCCGGCCGCTGCCTGTCGAGCGCAATCTCCGGCGCCATCGGGCCATCCGTGCGGACGCCGAGCAGCGCCACCTTCAGCGCCTGCCACGGCTTGGCGAACGTGGCCTCCGCCGCGGTCGCCTCGTAGCCGCAATGCGCCATGCAGTTCGCACATTTCTCGTATTTGCCGGTGCCGTAGGAATCCCAGGCCGTGGTGTCCATCAGCTCGCGAAACGTCTTGGCATAGCCTTCGCCCAGCAAGTAGCAGGGCTTCTGCCATCCGAAGATGTTTCGCGTGGGCATTCCCCACGGCGTGCAGTGGTAGGTCTGGTTGCCGGCGAGAAAATCGAGGAACAGAGTCGAGTGGATGAAATCCCAGCGCTTGCCTTTGCCCATGCTGAAGACCTTGCGGAACAAATCCTTGGTCTTGCGGCGGCTGAGGAAGTGCTGCTGGTCGGGCGCGCGTTCATAGGCATAGCCCGGTGAGATCGAGATGCCGACGCCGAGCTCCTTGGCGTAATCGAGAAATGCGGCGACGTCCTCGGCGGCGTGGCCATCGAAGATCGTCGCGTTGATGTTGACGGTAAATCCCTTGGCCTTGGCTGCCTTGATGGCGGAAACCGCGCGATCGAAGACGCCCTCCTGGCAGACCGATTTGTCGTGATGCTCGCGCAGCCCGTCGAGGTGAACGGAGAAAAACAGATAGGGCGATGGCTCGAACAGATGCAGTTTCTTCTCCAGCAACAGCGCATTGGTGCACAACGACACGAACTTCTTCTTGGCCACGAGCCCCTTTACGATGTCGCCGATCTCGCGGTGAATGAGCGGCTCGCCGCCGGGAATCGCCACCATGGGCGCGCCGCACTCATCGGCGGCGTCGAGACATTCCTCGACCGAGAGGCGACGGTTGAGAATCGGATCGGGATAGTCGATCTTGCCGCAGCCGACGCAGGCGAGATTACAGCGAAACAGCGGCTCGAGCATCAGCACGAGCGGGTAACGTTTGCGCCCCAATAGCTTCTGCTTGAAGATATAGGCGCCGATGCGCATTTCCTTGAAGAACGGCACTCGCATTTTCTTGAACTTCCTGTTGAACGCCTCAGGCAGCCGCCGATCCGAGGAGCAACGGCAACGCGAATATGCTCCCCGCGGCCGGGGAAGTCGAGGTATCGGCCCGGCCGATATCCTCAAAAGTGTTAATGATCTCCACGCCTGCCGCACCTGACAAGCTGGTGCCGCCTCCTTGCGTGTGGCCAACCTTGATGGCCATGCGTCCGAACTGCGACATCGGATCGTCAAGGACGCGCCACTGATTTGCGCCGGACGGGTGGCGGCAACCACCGGGCATCTTGTGTTGGCCGGGCCGATGCCCCACATCACGCGGGCCGGCTCCTGCGGGGTATCGAACACGTGATGCAAGCCTCGCCGGCCCGTCATCCCAAGCGCCGTTCCCCAATTCCCGTCCGTAACCATATCGGCCCTGAAATCACGCTCCGAGGAGGGGCCGATGGATCCGTCATTGAACCGCATGGAACCTGGGAGGTTATCCAACCAGCTTGGTTGAGTTCCTGCTGATGTGATCGGCTCGACGGTTGTCAACGCTCTGAATTGCCTGATATTTCGCCCAGTCATTGGGCCAGATCGGCGGGCTATCCGCCGCAACGGGTAACCAACGCATAACGCTCCAGGACGAAGCATGTTGCAGAAGGCGATCGTTGCCACAGTTGATTATTGCGCCCGGCATGCCTGGAAAATCCTCGGCGTTGCGCTTTTTTTGGGCCTGATCTCAGGCATTTACGCCGCCAGCCGGTTCGCCATCGATGCCGACGTCAACAAGCTGATCTCCCAGGAGCTGCCCTGGCGCAAGCGCGAAGCCGAGTTCGACAAGTTTTTTCCGCCAAAGGATCAAACCATCCTGGCGGTGGTCGATGCTCCGACCTCGGAGCTTGCCGCGCAGGCGACCGATGCGCTCATCCACAAGTTGTCCGATCGGAAGGAACTGTTCCGCTCGATATCGGAGGCAGGTGGAGGGCCGTTCTTTCAAAAGAACGGCCTCTTGTTCCTTCCGACCCAGGAGGTGGTCGAGATCACCAAGAAGCTCGGCGAAGCCAAGCCGATCATCCAGGTATTGGCGCAGGATCCCAACCTGCGCGGTCTGACCACGGCCTTGAATTACGGATTGATCGGCGCGCGGATGAAGCGCTACACGCTCGACGATCTTGCCGGCACCTTGAACATGGTCTCCGACACCTTCGACGGTGTCCTCGCCGGGCGGCCGGCGAGCTTTTCCTGGCGCGCCATGCTCAATGGCAGGCCGCCGACACCGAGCGAGCGGCGGCGGTTGATCGACATCAGACCGGTGCTCGACTTCACCGCGCTCACGCCGGGCAAGGCGGCCACCGATGCCATCCGCCAGGCAGCGGCCGATCTGAGCTTCGCCGCGCAATACGGTGCGAGAGTGCGCCTGACAGGACCGGTTCCGATTGCCGATGAGGAATACGCCACGCTGCACGAGGGCGCTTTCGTCAACACCGCCGCAACGATCCTGATCGTGCTGACCATCCTGTGGCTCGCCTTACGGTCGTGGCAAATCATTCTCGCAGTCTTCATCAGCCTTATCGTCGGCCTTTCCATCACCGCCGCGATCGGGTTGGCCATCGTCGGCGCGCTTCAACCTGATCTCGGTCGCCTTCTTCGTCTTGTTCGTCGGTCTCGGCGTCGATTTCGGCATTCAGTTCAGTGTTCGATATCGGGCCGAGCGTCATGAGGTCGACGATCTTCATCAGGCGCTGCTCAAGCACGGCGCAGACATGTGGGCGCGCCGCTGACGCTTGCCGCGGCGGCGGTCGCCGCCGGATTCATGTCGTTCCTGCCGACCGACTACAAGGGGCTGTCCGAGCTCGGATTGCTCGCCGGTCTCGGCATGATCGTCGCTTTTCTGACCAGCGTCACCCTGATCCCGGCCTTGCTGATGCTGCTGAAACCTCCGGGCGAGCCCGAAGAGATGGGCTACAAGGCGCTCGCGCCGGTGGATCGGTTCATGGAGCGCCGGCGCATCCCCATCATCGTCGGCACCGGGCTCGTCGTCGCCGCCGGCCTGCCGTTGCTGTATTGGCTCCAGTTCGACTTCAATCCGCTCAATCTGAGAAGCCCCAAGGTGGAATCGGTCGCGACCTTCCTGGAATTGCGAAGCGATCCCGCGCTCCAGGCCAGCTCGATCTACGTGCTTGCGCCGAGCAAGGAGGCGGCGAGAGCCGACGTCGAGAAGCTTTCCAAGCTGCCGGAGGTCGCGTCGGTGAAAACCATCGAGAGCTTCATTCCCGATGACCAGGGACCCAAGCTCGCCGCCATTCGGCAGCTCGCAACCGTGCTCGATCCGGTGCTCAGGCCGGACCCCAGCAAGAAGCCGCCGACCGATGCCGAGAAAGTGAACGCGCTCAAGGCCGCTGTCGCAAACCTCACGCAAGCCGCCGGCACGCAGACCGGCCGCGGGGCGGCCGCCGCCAAGCGCCTTGCCGACAACTTGACCAAGATCAGCCGAGGGCGACGAAGCCTTGCGGGCGCGCGCAGAGGCCGCCATGATCCCGCCGCTCAACACCGCGCTCGACGAATTGCGCAACTATTTGCAGGCGCAGCCGGTCACGCTCGAAACTCTGCCCGACGAGATCGCGCAGGCATGGGTCGCCCGGGATGGGCGCCCGAAGGTCGAAATCCTCCCGAAAGGAGATCCCACCGACAACGAGACCCTGCGCCGATTCGCGCGCGCGGTGCAGGAAGTCGAGCCAAGGGCGATCGGCGGGCCGATCTCGATTCTCGAATCCGGCCGCACCGTGGTACAGGCGTTCATCGAGGCCGGGCTTATGGGCGCTGGGCTCGATCACGATCCTGCTCTGGATCGTGCTGCGCCGGTTCGGCGACGTGCTGCTCACCCTGATTCCGCTGCTCCTCGCGGGAGTCGTGACCATGGAGCTGATGGTCCTGCTCGGCATGGAGCTCAACTTCGCGAACATCATCGCGTTGCCGCTGATGCTCGGGTTGGGCGTCGCATTCAAGATCTACTACATCATGGCCTGGCGCGCCGGCCAGACCGGCCTGCTGCAGTCGAGCCTCACCCGCGCCGTGATGTACAGCGCGTGCACCACCGCGACCGCGTTCGGCAGCTTGTGGCTGTCGAGCCATCCCGGCACGTCCAGCATGGGCAAGCTGATGGCGCTGGCGCTCGTCACCACCATGGCGGCCGCGGTGTTGTTCCAGCCGGTGCTCATGGGACCGCCGAGGGAGCGCGCAAGAGCGCGGCGCCCGACACCCCTGCGCCCGGCGCCGGTGCCGCAAGACACTACCGGTCACTGACTCGAGGCTGCGCCCGTGGCCTGGGGCCGACAAATCGACATAGACCTGGCCCTCCTTCACCTCGGTCCGGAAGGTCTTGAGATCGGTGAAGCAGGGCGCCTGCACGGCCTTGCCGCTCGGCACGTGGAATGCGCCGAAGTGCAGGCTGCACTCGATCACGTCGCCTTCCAGAATGCCATCGGCGAGATCGGCGAAGGCGTGGGTGCAGCACCGCATCGGTAGCATAGAAGCTGCCGTCGATATTGTAGACGGCCACGAGCTCGCCGCCGATCTCGAAACTCTTGACGCTGCCGGGAGGAAGATCCGCGGCGGCGCAGACGGGAACGGGATTTTCTGCCATGACCTGACTGATCGGCGTGGAGGACGACGACGTGCTTTAACGGCTCCCCGAAAAGTTCAATAGGGGAGCGCAGGCGACGCCGAGCCGCGCGTTGAATTGACCGTGTTTCGGGCGAGCATGTACGTTGCGCGCTGCGAGCCGATGCTAAGTGCCAGAGGCAAGTGGAATGTCCGTTCGCTCCTATATCGTCGACGATCACGAGAACAAGACCTTTATGCTGGATCGCGAGGTCCTGGTTTCGGAGGAGGTGTTGCGCCGGGAGATGGCGCAAATCTTCGGCCGCTGCTGGATTTATGTCGGTCATTCCTCCGAGCTGAAAAAGGCCGGCGATTTCCGCTCGCGCAGGGTCGCGGGCCGGCCGGTGATTTTCTGCCGCGACCAGCAGGGCAAGTTCCACTGCCTGTTCAACACCTGCCGGCATCGCGGCGCGATCGTTTGCACCGAGCGCGAGGGCAACCGCGCGCCGGTTCCAATGCATCTATCATGGCTGGACCTACGGCAACGACGGCCGGCTGGTGGGCGTGCCGGGCGACGACGCCTACGCCGAGAGCTTCGACAAGGCGGCCCACGGTCTGCGCCGGCCGGCCCGTTTCGAGGACTATCGCGGCTTCTGGTTCATGTGCCTCGACCCCGAGGCCGCTCCGCTCGGCGACTATCTCGGCGGCCGCCAAGGACTACATCGACCTCGTCATCGACCAGTCGCCGTCCGGGCAGATGGAGATCATCGCCGGCGTGCAGGAATACGACGTCGCCGCCAATTGGAAGCTGATGGTGGAGAACAGCGTCGACGACTATCACCTGCCGTCGACCCACTCCACCTGGCTCAACTTCATGGCCAATTCAGGCGTGAAGATCGAGCCGCCCAAGGAAGCGGGCCTGGTGCTGCCGACCCGTGGCAAGGCGGTCGAGCTCGGCAACGGTCATTTCACCACCGACAACATCAATTTCCGCGGCCGTCCGGTAGCCAAGTGGATTGCGCTCTACGGCGAGGCGGCGAAGGCCGAGATCGACGACATCCGCAGCGAGCTTGTCGGGCGCCTCGGTCCGGAGCGGGCAGGCCGGGTCGCCGACACCAATCGCAACCTGGTCATCTTCCCCAACCTGGTCGTCAACGACGGCTCGTCCGTGACCGTGCGCACTTTCTTCCCCGACGGCGTCGGCAAGATGCACGTCACCGCCTGGGCGCTCGGTCCGGTCGAGGAGAGCGAGAGTGCCCGCGCGCGCCGGCTCGATGCGTTTCTCACATTCTACGGTCCCGGCGGCTTCGCCACGCCCGATGACGTCGAGGCGCTCGAGCTGGTACAGCAGGGCCTCGCCAATTGGGCCGAGGATCGCTGGTCGGAAATGTCGCGTGGCATGGGCAAGGATGGCGAGCAGCTCAACAGCGATGAGCATCACCTGCGCATCTTCTGGCGCCGCTGGAACGAGCTGATGGGAGCGCAGGCATGACCGTCGCGACGAGAACCGTGGTCACGCGGGCGCAAGTGGAGGATTTTCTCTACCGCGAGGCTGCGCTGCTCGACGAATGGAAGCTCAACGAGTGGCAGGGCTGCTCACCGACGACGCCGCCTATTATGTTCCGCCCAACGACCAGCTCGAAAGCGACCACCGCAGCACCCTGTTTCTGGTGGCCGATGACCGCGAGCGCATCCGCCAGAGAATCATTCGCGTGCTCGATCCGAATTGCCACGCCGAGTTTCCGAGATCGCGCACCCGGCGCATGATCTCCAACGTGCGGATCGTCGGCATCGACGGCGATCTTGTTACCGTCGCCGCCAACTTCGTATGCTACCGCTACCGCCGCTTCGAGAGGATCCGCGAATATGTCGGCTGCTACCGCTATATCCTGCTGCGGACCGGCGACGGCTTCCGCATCAAGGAGCGCCGTGTGCTCATCGACGCGCACGAGCTTGGCTCGCTCGGATCGGTGAGCTTCATCCTGTAGGGGGAATGGTGCTGCCCTCGCGCGATGCTTGCTGAGATCGCGATCTACCACAAACAACAGTGCATTTGGCTGCATCGTCCGACATGCATCGTCTGTTCGTCGCCCGCTGTCCCTCCTTGTGCTACTGTGAGTCACAGCAACAAACTGTAAGAGGAAGCAGCATGGCCAAGATTTGGCCTGTCTACGAAGGTGAAAGGCCCACCATCGGGCGGCCCTGGGCTCGCTTGGCATTGTCGGAAGCTATCGTTCTCTTTGAATTGCGACCAGATGATTTCGTTTCTGACTTAGACGCGACCCCGCGCTTCGGACCGGTGGAACGTGACCTCACGTATGCGGGATTTAAGCACTTTGTTGTGGAGCTAGAGCGTGCGGAAGCGCAGCTAGCGAACTGGAAGCCCGGATTCTATAGGTCGCGAATAATGCGAAAGAGGCTTTCGGTAGACTTATTCGACAGGCTTTGGTCGCGAAATTGGGGAACGACAATGTGGTGCGCCTGATTGGAAACCCACAACCGACTCTCAAGGTCGAGAAGCTCTCAAGATTACGGTGGTGATCACGCCGGGTGCGACCCAGAAGCTCAAGCACGGAGCCGTTCTCGACGCATTGGTCAGGTTGCAGGAACGGCTGCATGAGATGGGGGAAGATCGTACTCCGATCGTCGAGTACGCGACGGAAGCGGAGCTGGCACAGGAGGCCGGTCATTAATCCTGACCACCTGCTTGAACAAGCGGACCGGCTCATAGCGACGCCCGATGGTGGGGAACCCAGGCAAGCGGATCTGAGGCGCGCGATATCGAGCGCCTACTACGGAGTATTTCACGCGGTCGTGACGGAAGCGGCAGACGACTTCGCGGGCAGGACGCAGCGCCAAACCCCACGATACGGATTGGTGTATCGCAGTATCGATCACAGGTCCTTGCGAAGGCTTTGTGAAGATGTCTTAAAGACCACGCTGCCGGCCAAGTACTCCAGATACGAGCCAACCGGCGGCTTTGGTGCAGATCTAATAGCCGTAGCAACTGCGGTAGTCGATTTGCAGGAGAAGCGACATTTGGCAGATTACGACCCTCTCTTTCGCGTAGGGGTGTCCGACGCGGTTTTGGCCGTAGCAACGGGTCGTTCGGCCTTGGTTCGATTCCGGAACGCGAACCGCACGCGGAGGAAAGCTTTTCTTTCGTTGCTCGTCTTTTCACCAAGATAGCTTCTACAAATGGCCGGCTCTACAATATCCTTACCCGCTCCTGGCATATCGTCTCGCTCGCTGCAGTGCGCCAACCGGTAGAGGCAAAGTCGAGAGTTGCGAGCGATGTCTGAGTTTCCGCAAACGCTTGTGATTGCAGGATCACCCGCTCCACGCACTCGGGGGGACAAGCTTCGCGGGGTTATGACACGAAACCAAAAAGGTAAGGAAAATGCTCGATGGCAACGCTCGATCATCTGATCGAAGAGCTCGTCACCGCCAACCGAATCCTGGCGCGCGAGGGCATCGTCGATTCCTTTGGCCATATCAGCGTGCGCCATCCGGACAATCCCCACCACTACCTGTTGTCGCGCTCGCGCGCACCCGACTGCATCGAGAGCGCGGATATCATGGAGTTCGTGCTCGACGGCACCCCGGTCGCTGCTGCGCGGTCGAGCCGCCTATCTCGAACGCTTCATCCACGGTGCACTCTATGAGGCGCGGTCCGATGTGATGTCGGTCGTGCACAATCATAGCGAAAGCGTCATCCCGTTCGGGGTGACCGGGAGGAAGATCAAGCCGATTTTCCACATGGGCGCGTCGATCGGCGCGGAAGTGCCGGTCTGGGATTCCCACGATCAATTCGGCGACACCGCTTTGCTGGTCGAGAACATGGAGATGGGCCGCGATCTGGCGAAGCTGATGGGCGGCGGCGCCACGGCGCTGATGCGCGGCCATGGTGCAACAGTGGCGGGCAAGGACATCCGGCACGCCGTCTATGTTGCGGTCTATCTCGAGGTCAATGCGCGGCTGCAGAAGCAGGCCATGGACATGGGGGAAATCAGGTTCCTCACCGCCGGCGAGGTGGCGAAGGTGGCGTCGCGCACCGGTTCCTATGGCATCAATCGGGCATGGGAGAATTGGTGCCGGCGGGCCGGGCGCCCGTTCCAGGACGAGCAGGGTTGAGTCCCAGCTAGAAAAGGGCAACCGACGGCAAATCGCCGACCGGCTTCGTGCTGGCGCGGGGCGGGATATGATATACGCGGGGCGCGCGCGGCAGGGGCCGGGCGTCACCGGCCTTGCGTGCCGCTCGAGACGAATGCTCGAATGGATGATTGCTGGTCATGACCGCTGCCACCGTGCCGTTGCAACGCATTGACGCGGGTGCGCCGCAAGTCGCGGCTGCCGATGCCATTCTGGCGGTCGACGATATCGTCAAGCGCTTCGAGACGCCGGACGGGGTGCTGGTGGCGGTCGATCGAATCTCGCTTTCCGTCGCGCCGGGTGAGTTTCTCGGCGTGATCGGCCCCTCCGGCTGCGGCAAGTCGACGCTGTTCAACATCATCGGTGGGCTGCTCGATGCCGACGAAGGCACGGTGAAGGTCGGCGGCGAGCGGGTCTCCGGTCCGCATGCGTCGATCGGCATGATCTTCCAGGAAGAATCCACCTTTCCCTGGCGCAGCGTGATCGACAATGTGGCGTTTCCGCTGGAGATCGCCGGTCTGCCCAAATCCGAGCGGTATGACCGCGCCCGGCATTTCGTCGGGCTGGTCGGGCTCGACGGATTCGAACGGCGTTATCCGTCAGAGCTCTCGGGCGGCATGCGCCAGCGGGTGTCGATGGCGCGCACGCTGGCGGCCCAGCCGAAAATCCTCCTGATGGACGAGCCATTCGCCTCGCTCGACGAGCAGACGCGTCTCCT
This sequence comes from uncultured Alphaproteobacteria bacterium, assembly GCA_963831225.1. GTDB lineage: Bacteria > Pseudomonadota > Alphaproteobacteria > Rhizobiales > Xanthobacteraceae > VAZQ01. The sequence continues at coordinate 39,963 of CAWHPT010000068.1, read as the reverse complement.
TCTCGGCGACAAGGTGCTGCAGATCCAGCAGGAGCTCAAGCAGACCACGCTGCTGATCACCCACAATATCACCGAGGCGGTGCAATTGTCGGACCGCATCCTGGTGATGACCTATCGGCCTGGAAAGATGAAGCGGATCGTGGAGATCAAGCTGCCGCGCCCACGCACCTCCGAGATCGTCTCGAGCGAAGCGTTCGGACGCTACGTGGCGCAGATCTGGAGCGACCTGCGCGAGGAAGCGACCAAGGGCCTGCGCGAGGAGGAAAGCCAGAAGCTGCGCGAGGGCGAGAAGCGATGACCGCTGCCGCCGCCCTCGCCAAGAGCCGGTATGCGCCGATGGCGCTCGGCATCCTGTCGTTCGTCGTGTTCGTCGCAGCGGTCGAGCTCCTCATTCGCGTCGAACGTCATCAACCGCTTCATCGTGCCGATGCCGTCCGACGTCATCGCCGCGTTCCCGCGCATCATCGTCGAGGAGGACGTGCTGTCGCGCTTTCTGCTCACCGCCGGCGAAGCGTTCTCGGCGTGCATTCTGGTCACCATCTTCGGCGTCGCGGGCGGCGTGCTGCTGCATCGCTATCATCCTGCTGCGGCGCGCGACCGAGACCTGGGTGGCGGCGGTCGCGGCGGCTCCGCTGGTGCTGATGTATCCGCTCTATCTCGTGATCTTCGGACGGAGCGCGCTCACCATCGTGATGATGGGCTTCACCGCCGGGCTCGCTCCCATCATTCTCAAGACGCTCGAAGGGCTCTCGGGCGACGCGGCGGGTGCTGATCAATGTCGGGCGCAGCTTCAACCTCACGCCTTCGCAGCAGTTCTGGAAGATCCTGTTCCCGGCGGCGCTGCCGACCATCTTCGTGGGCATTGCGGCTCGGGCTGATCTTCTCGCTCATCAACATCGTCGGGGTCGAGTTCCTGATCAATTTCGGCGGGCTCGGGCAGCTTATCAACGAGCTCGCCGAGCGCTATGATCTTCCGGGAACCTATGCGTCGATCTGCTTCGTGATCCTGGTCAGCGTCTGCGTGTTCATCCTGATGGAAAGGCTGGAGCGATGGCTGAGACCGGTCGACTGACCTTGCCCGCCGCGCGCGAGCGTTGGATGGCGGCTGAGCCCGGTCACGGCGCTGCGCATCGCGATCATCGTCGCGGTCGTGGTGTTCTGGGAAGCGCGTCTCCGCCTCCGGCCTGCTCTACCGCGACGTCGTGCCTTCGCTCGTTGCGATCGGCAGGCGCTGTATCGTGACGCTGCGCCGATCCGACCTTCTATTTCCATCTCTACACCACGTTCTACGAGATCGGCATCGCCATGGTGATCGGCGGCTTGAGCGGGCTCGCCGTCGGCATCGTGCTCGGCGGCAGCAAGTTCATGTCGCGCGCCTACGAGGCCGTATCTCTACTATCTCGGACCCTGTCCGAAGATCATCTTCTTCCCGATCATGATCATGTGGTTCGGCGTCGGGCCCGGCTCGAAGGTCGCGATGGGCGCGATCTCCTGCTTCTTCCCGGTCGCGCTCAACGTCGCCGGCGGCATGCGCGAGATCGACAAGGTGCTGATCCGCGTCGGCAGGAGCTTCCGCGCCAATACCTGGCAGATGGTGACCAAGATCTATCTGCCGGCGATGCGTCACCCCGTCATCAACGGCGTGCGGCTCGGGCTCGGCGTCGCGCCTGATCGGCACGCTGCTGGCGGAGACGAAGCTGTCGAACCGCGGCATCGGCTTTCTGGTGATCCAGGCCTACAGCATCTTCAACATGCCGCTGATGTATTCGCTGCTGATCATCCTGTTCGTGATCGCGATCGGCGCCAACGCGCTGATCGGCCGCCTCGGCGGGCTCGACAGACATCAGGCGCGCCTGACCGCGTCGACAATCACGGTAGAGGTGTCCCATGGCTGTTGCAGTTGCATCCGCGGCGAAGGCCGAGCCGCTCGCTCCCAATCTGCCGTCGCATCGCGATCCCTATTACGCCGGCAAGTGGCAGAAGCCGAAATCCGATCGCTACGTCGACACCGATCAATCCCGGCACCGGCGAATCGCTCGGCAAGGTGGTCGACGGCTCGGTTGCCGACGCCGAGGCCGCCATCGCCGCGGCCAAGGCCGCGTTCCGGGAATGGCGGCGGGTGCCGCCGCTCGAGCGCGCCAAGATGCTGCGCGCCATCGCCGACGTGCTGCGCAAGAACGGCGACGAGCTCGCCATGATCGACGCCGCCGATTGCGGCAATCCCTATGCCGAGATGGTGCGCGACGCCAATGCCGGCGCGGCGCAGCTCGATTTCTACGCCGGCCTCGTCACCGAGATGAAGGGCGCGTCGATCCCGATGGGGCCGGACGCCGTGAATTTCTCCGTGCGCGAGCCGTTCGGCGTGGTCGGGCGCATCATTCCGTTCAACCATCCCTTCATGTTCGCCGCCGGCAAATCGGCGGCGCCGCTCGCCGCCGGCAACACCATCGTGGTCAAGCCGCCGGAGCAGGCGCCGCTCTCCTCGCTGCGGCTCGCCGAGCTGATCGACGGCATCCTGCCGCCGGGCGTGTGGAACCTGGTGCCGGGCGGCAAGGAGGTCGGCCAGGTGCTGGCCAGCCATCCCGACGTCGCCAAGGTCGCGCTGATCGGCAGCGTGCCGACCGGCCGCGCGGTGATGAAGGCCGCCTCCGACACGCTCAAGCCGGTGACTGCTCGAGCTCGGCGGCAAGAACGCGCTGATCGCCTTCCCCGATGCCGATCTCGACGCGGTCTCGGCCGCCGTGGTCGACGGCATGAACTTCACCTGGTGCGGGCAGTCCTGCGGCTCGACCAGCCGCGCCTTCGTGCACGAGAAGATCTACGACGCGGTGCTCGAGCGCGTGAGGAGCTCGGTCAAGCGCTACAAGCCCGGCATTCCGACCGATCCCGCGACCACCATGGGCTCGATCGTGAGCAAGGTGCAGTACGACCGCGTGCTGAGCTACATCGAGGCCGGCAAGCAGGACGGCGCCCGGCTCGTCAGCGGCGGCAAGCGGCCGAGCGATCCGCATCTCGCCAAGGGCTTCTACGTCGAGCCGACGGTGTTCGCCGACGTGACCATGGACATGCGCATCGGCAAGGAGGAAATCTTCGGCCCCGTGCTCTCGGTGCTGAAATGGAACGACGAGGACGAAGATGCTGGCGCAGGTCAACCAGGTCGAATACGGGCTGACCTGCTCGATCTGGACCAACGACCTCGTCACCGCGCATCGCGTCGCGGCGGCGGTCGAAGCCGGCTTCGTCTGGATCAACGAGGTGTCGAAGCATTTCCTCGGCGCGCCGTTCGGCGGCTACAAGCAGTCCGGCGTCGGCCGCGAGGAGGGCATCGAGGAGCTCTTGAGCTTCACGCGCGAGAAGAACATCCACGTGAACCTGAAGCGCCGGCGCCCAGGATGAGGAAGGTATCGTATCCGCAGGCGAAACAGTGTGCATCTGTTGAAGTACCCACGATTGTTCTCCCTGCATTATTCGTCTGGTGCGCTGTCTTGGGATGTTGCTCCGAGATGCCGACTCGGCTCCATGCGTTCGTGCAGCAAGCGGACGATCTCGATCAGGTCGGGCGCCACCGCGCGGTAATAGAGAACATGTACGGGCCGCCTCACCCTTGTCGCCGGATCGTCGCCGCGCGCATGGCGAACATGAAAGCTGCGGATGCCGGGCGAGAGTTCGGCGTGATCTCGCATCACTGGCCCGTTCGGCTCGGCCGCGACCTTCCGCATCGCCGCGGCAAGGATTGCGGCATAGCGGCGTCTGCCCTCCGTTCCCCATCGTACTTCGCTGGTCGCCAGGATATGCGCAACGTCGCCCTCCGCGAGCCGCGAGAGCCGATAGCGCGCCATTGCCTCAGCGTGCCCGTTTACCCGCTGTGACCATCAGGCTTTCCAGGTAACATTCGAGGTCGGCATCGGCTACTTCGCTGAACTCGCCGCGATCGAGCGCGTCAATGCCAGCCTTGATCTGGATGCGCAGCGCCTTGAGCTTGAGCGCGTCTTCGCGCCGCCGGTGTTGCAGCGCGCGCAGCGCGTCGCGCACTGCTTCGCTGGCGTTCTGATATTCGCCTGCCTTCACCGTCTTCTCGATAAAGGCGTCCTGTTCGGGCGTCAGGCTGATATTTCGCGTCGGCATCTCGCTTCTCCTCGAATCGCAGTTAACCTAACAGCTATGGCAAAGTTTGCCAGCATCAACCCATTCCGATGCCTGTCAGCGGCACAAGCTCAGAGTTGCGGCGAAGAGCGCAAGCTCCTAGCATGCCTCGATACCCAGGCACGATCTCGGAGATCCTCAGTGAGCGATTCCCACGACGCAACAACGGCGCCGACGCGGCGTCACATCATCAAGGCAGCTGGTGTGCTCGCTTCCGCCGTTGCGGCGCCCGTCGTTCTACGCGGCCGCACGGCGTTCGCCGCCTATCCTGACCGTCCAGTCAGGATCGTGGTGGCGAACACGCCCGGCGGACCATCTGACATCATTGCCCGCATCATGGCGGCTGCCATGCAGGAAGCGATGGGCGGGTCGGTGATCGTGGAGAACAAGGGCGGCGCCGGCGGCAACATCGGCATGGGCTCGGTGGCGCGCGCCGACGCCGATGGCTACACGATCCTGCTGTCGACCAGTGCGTATTCGGTCAATCCCGGGCTCTACGAGACGCTGCCGTACGATCCGTTCAAGGATTTTTCCGCGATCTGCGAGCTCGCCGTCTCGCCGCACGTGTTCGCGGTGAAGCCCGACCTCGGCGTGGGCACGATGAAGGAGTTCGTCGCACTCGCCAAATCCGATCCGAACAAGTTCAACGTCTCGACGCCGCCGATCGGCACGACGCCCCAGCTGCAGGCTGAAGTGCTGAAGCTGCGAGAGGGACTGCAGAAGATGGCGACCGTCGTGTTCGCCGGCGGCGGCGACGCGCTGAAAGCTCTCATCAGCGGCACGGTGCAGCTGAGCTCCGGCGTGTTGGCGCCCGCGCATCCGCACATCAAGGCCGGCACGATCAAGGGCCTGGCGGTCACGGGGACGACGCGCTGGCACGACCTGCCGGAGATTCCAACCATGTTGGAGGCCGGCTACAAGGATTTCGTGTTCGAGACCTATACGGCGCTGATGGCGCCCTCGAAGACGCCGCCGGAGATCGTCGGCAGACTGGAGAAGGTCGCGCTCGACATCCTGCGCAGGCCCGAGATGCGGGAAAGACTGACCAAGTCCGGCTTCGAGGTAACGGCCAAGGATGGCAAAGGGCACATGGCGCGGATCGCCAAGGAGGTGCCGATGTTCCGGGAGATCATCGTTCAGGCCGGCATCAAAAAGCTGTAGTTGTTACTAGTACGGTCGCCGCGACCCACTCCCAGCCGCGCCGATCCGGCACGGCTGGAAAACATGCTGATCAATTTTTCGGACAGGTGGTGACGTCCGAAGAGATCATGGCGCGCTGGCAGTCTGCGGTCGGCGGAACTGAGCGCGGACGGCCCATCCTAAACCTTCGCCATTCCCATCACCTCGCGCGGGAACAGGTCCGTCCACGCTCATGCGGGCGTGGGTAACGCCCTGGTCGTGGGCGTAACGGCAGAACGCCTCTATGGTCGGCCGGCTCTCCTCGATGCCGTAGGGGAACGGATCGGGCCCGAACTCCGCTGCGATCTCGTCGGCGATCGCGGCCGCCCAGGGCAGCGGAATGCGCGCGCAGGTGAAATCGCGCAGCCGGTTGAAGCAGCGCCGCTTGGCCTCGTCGAACATCTTGAACAGGTTCATTGCGATCCAGGGGTGCTGCTCGAAGGCCGCGCGCCGCATCGCGATCAGGTGCATGATCGGGAAAATGCCGGTCGTGCGGAACAAGCGCTCCTCCTCGGCGCGATAGTTCGGAAACAGCCGCACCACCGGCCCGTCCGGCGCAAACGCCTGCGGCGCGCGCGCGGAAATCACCGCGTCGAGCTCCCCGCTCGCGAGCATGGCCGAGAGGCTCGACTGCGGCCGCGCCTCATACGAGATGCCCGCAGGCAGCTTGAGCTCCACCTTCTCCGCGCGCCCGGGCTCGTTGACGCCGGCCTGCAGCCAGCGGATCTTGCCGAGATCGACCCCGTACGCCTCGGCCAGGAATCCGCGCACATAGATGCCGGCGGTCTGCGCCCATTCCGGAATTCCGACCGCGCGGCCCTCGAGGTCCTTCGCGGTCCGAATGCCACGGTCGCTGCGGACATAGATCGCGGAATGCCGATGCACCCGCGACGGGAACACCGGAATCGCAACCATCGGTGCAGCGCCCTGCGACGTCAGCGAGATATACTTACCGAACGACAGCTCGGAGACGTCCCATTCGAGCCCCCTCGTGAAGCGGAACGTGATCTCTTCGATCGATGGAAAGATCAGCGGCGTGAGCGTGATGCCGTCGGCGCGCACCAGGCCTTGCGTGATCTCGCGCACGTGCTCGTAGTCGCAGACCGCGAGCGTGAGATGCACCGATGCGGTGCCGTTGGCGCTTATGATTTGCGGGCCGCGCAGTTCCGGCGCCGGCCGGCGGTCGCAATCGTGTCCGTGCGTCTGCGCTTGCAATTCCGGTGCGTTCATCGAGCTTCTCAGCGAGGCGAGGGTCGCCGGATTCGGATTTCGATTCAGGTTCCTCACATCCCGCTCCATCTCGAGACAGGTGAGCCACTCGACATAGCTCGGCTGATAGACGCCGGTCTGGACGCATCGAGCCTTGTCGCGGGCGGTATACTCGCCCCACTGCCCGGCGATCTGCTCGCGTGCGCTTTGCTCACTGGCCACGCATTGCTTGACCTGGCTTTCGGTAGGAGCGCGGCCCATCAAAGTGCCGCCGTGCCCGGCATGTTTTCTCGACATCGATGGACGGGATCGCTGCTTGCGCCCTGTGCAGGGCCTCGCCCTTCTGACGTCCCGCCTCGTTGCTCTCGGCGAGCCGCTGACCGGCACCGGCAATCTGGGCACCTGGATTGCGGTCGCGGCCCGGTTGCTGAGCAACGGTTGCGAGGCAGGCTGCGACGAGCGCAGCGTTGGTCGCGACAATCACCGCCAGCGCCAGCCGAGCCCGTTTGAACGACATCCGTACCCGAGCGTCGGCCCGGCCGATCTGTGCTCCACTCCGGCTCGCATGGGCGCCTTTGCAGGAGCGCTGGATATGCAACGTCGACATGGCTGCAACCTCAAGTCGGAGAAAGATTTCTGTCAGAGCATATTCGTGCAGATGATCATTAACAAATCGCCTGGAAGAATCTCAGCGCGACGCCGCGTAGTGCGCGAGCGCGGCGAGATCGGCGTCGGATAGTCCGATGACGACATTGCTCATCAGGGTATCGGCGCCCGAGCGGGTATTGTCGCGGAACTCCTTCAGCGCATGGATCATGTAATCGACGCGCTGCTTCGCCAGCCGCGGCATCTGCTGCTGGTCCGGCGAGGTTCGGCAAATGGCATGAGCCGCAGCGCCGCGGCGCGGCAAGCTCGGCGCCGCGCTCGACCAGCGCTGGATCGATCGGCTCGTCGCTCGCCCTGGCCGGAAGGGCAGAAAAATGCTCCGCCAGCGCGTTGAGGTCGTGTCCTTGAGGTCCTTGACGAAGGGCATCATCACCTCGATCCGGCGCACGCCCTCGCGCATCAGGAACAGCTGGTTCATCAGATGAAGAATTCCGGCTGGCCGGCGAGTGAGGGGATGTTCTCCATGCGCGAGTTGCCATCCTCGCCGTGGCAGCCGCCGCAGAGCTTGATCCGCTCGTCGAGCGGCATGCTTTGCCCGAATGCCAGCGCAGGCGCAAAGGACGGCGGCCGCCAGCCCGAGGAGCCAGCGGCCGCCGCCATCCCGAGACGAGGTTCATGCGCTCACGGTTACGTGGATCAGTTCGTCGCGATGCTCCTTATCTGGTCCTGCCTCTTGGGCGAGCCCGCGGTTCTCGCGGAGCTGCATAGGAGATGCGGTAGATCGCGCCGTTCTGCTCGTCGGAGACCAGCAGCGCGCCGTCCGGCATCTGCAGCACGTAGACCGGCCGGCCATGGAACTCGTTCTTGCCCTCGTCGAGCAGCCCGGTCATGAACGGCTCGATCCTGGCGGTGCCGTTCGGGCTGGGTCCGTCGCGACCACCACGTCGTAGCCGAACTTCTTTTCCCGGTTCCAGGATCCGCGCCGGGCGATGAAGGCGGCGTTCTGGTAGGTGCTGGGGAACATGTTGCCGGTATAGAACTTGATGCCCAGCCCGGCCGAGTGCGGTCCCGTCAGCGCGGCCGGCAGCACCACGCCGGCGCAGGGATTCGGCCGCTTGATGTCGGGATCGGCGATGCCATTGGCGTGGCAATAGGGGAAGCCGAAATTGGCGCCTTCCTGGCCCTTGGCGAATGCGGTTGAGCTCGTCCTGCGGCCCGTCATTGCCGGCCCAGTCGCGGCCGTTATCGGTGAACCACAGCTCCTTCGTCACGGGGTGCCAGTCGAAGCCCGACCGTGTTGCGCACCCCGCGTGCGACGATCTCCATGCCGGAGCCGTCCGCGTTGTAGCGGCGGATTTGCCCGTGCACGCCCGGGATTGATCTCGCAGATGTTGCAGTTGGCGCCCACCTGTATGTAGAGCTTGCCGTCCGGCCCGAACGCCGACGTATTTCCAGTTGTGATGGATGTCGGGCGGAAGATTGAACTTGTCGGTCAGATCGACCGGCTCGCCGAGATTGTCGAGCTTGTCCTCGATGTTGTCGTAGCGAAGCACCTTGTTGATGGCGAGCACGTAGAGCGCGCCGTCCTTGACTGCGAGACCGTTGGGCTGGGTCAATCCCTGCAGGATGGTCTTGACCTCGCGCTTGCCGTCCTTGTCGACGATGGCATAGACGCGCCCGAGCTGCCGCGTGCCCATGAAGATCGTGCCCTTGGGCCCATGACCATGGTGCGCGCAGCCGGATGGCCGTGCGACCAGACCTCGGCCTTGAAGCCGGCCGGCAGCTTGATCTTGTCGACCGGGATCTTGTCGGCTGCGGTCACCGTCGGCGGCGTCGCATGCGGCCGCAGGCTGGTGTCCTGCTTGCTGGCGGCCGGCTTGGTCTGGTCGAGGTCGCTGAAGCCGGGCGGCCTCGGCGGAGCTGACGGAGCCGGCTGCTGAGCGATCGCCGGACCAGCAGCGGTCAGGCATGCAAGGACGCCCGCGACCAGCAGGCCGTCCCGGTATGACGGACAGTGCGACATTTTGATCCTCCCTGTTGTTGGAGCTGGCGAAATCCGGAGATGGGTGCACGCGCCGAAATGGCCGGCTCGTTCGAGCTCCAGTGTCCGACATGCGTCCGGCCGGTGCAACGGGGATTCTGCTCTGATCGACATGCGGTGTCACGCGACCGTGAACTTTCCAGCATCCGGGATCTTGCCCGAGGCGTGGCAGGCTCCAACCCGGCAGCACAGCTTGACGGTGATGTTTTTCAAAATGATGATGAAACATGGACGGCCCGGAACAGCCGAGTGGAGCAGCATCACCATGATCATGCATAGAGTCTCGCGACGCGCACTCCTGCGCGGGGCCGCTCGCATTGCAGCGGCCGGCGCGATCAACCCGGTCTTCGTCTCGTTCCCGGTGAACGCCGCGGATTCGGTCAATTTGACTTTGCCTTGGATTCCGGAAGGCGAGGTCGCCTTCATGTACGCGGCGCGCAAGCAGGGCTTTTGGGCCAAGCGCGGTCTCGACGTCAGCATCACCCGAGGGTTCGGTTCCGGGGAAGCAGCGAAGAACGTCGGATTGAAGCGCTATGAATATGGCCAGGCCGATCTCGGGGCGATGATCAAGGCGTCGACCGCAGGACTTCCGCTGATCTCCATCGCCATGGTCAATCAGCGTTCGCCGGTGATCATTCTATCGCTGAAGGGTTCGGGGATCGGCAAGCCGAAGGATTTGGAGGGCAAGCGCCTCGGAGGCGCGGCGGCGGGCGCTGCCAACAACCTTTGGCCGGCTTTTGCGCGGGCCAACGGTATCGACGCGACCAAGGTCAGGATGGTGTCGCTTCAGCCCGGGTTGAATATTCAGGCTCTCAACAGCCGCGACGTCGATGCGGTGGCGACCGTCTATCAGTCCAGCGTGCCCTATCTCCTGGCGGACAATATCCCTTACGAGATCATGTTCTTTTCGTCCTACGGGCTGGACATCTACAGCCTCACGTTCATCACGCCGGCGGACCGCCGCAGGGATTCCGGCAAACAGGTTGCGGCGTTCGTCGAGGGTGCGATGGAGGGGCTCAAGTTTTCGTACCTCGATCCGGACAAGACGCTCGCGGATTTCGTCGAAGCCATACCCGAGGCAGGCAAGACCGAGCGTGACCGCAAGATTACGATGAGCTCGCTGTTGATCAATACCGCGGAAGGGCTCACGGAGGAGGTCCGTCGCCATGGGCTCGGCTGGCACGACGAGGCAACAATCAGGCGCACGCTCGAAATCGGCGATACCTATTTGAAGCTGCCCAACATTCCCGCCCCGAGCGCGGTCTACACCAACGACTATGTCGGCAGCGTCAAGCTCTCCGATGCCGAATGGACCAGGACCCGGGAACTGGCGAAGAATTTCCTGTTCGATTGAGAATCAGGGAGCCAGTTGATGGAGGCGTCGGGCAAAGATGAGCCGCCGCCCGCGCGCGATGCCCATGTCGTCGTCGACGGCGTGAGCAAGACCTACGAGTTGAAGGCGGATGCAATCGAATCCATCCGACGCGTTTCGTTCGACGTGGAGCGCGGCGGGTTCCTGAGCATTTTGGGCCCAAGCGGGTGTGGCAAGTCGACGCTGCTGATGATGGTGGCGGGACTGCTTCCCGTCACATCCGGGACCGTCACGATAAATGCGGTCACGGTCGACGGACCGCGGCGGCAAACCTCCCTGGTGTTCCAGGCGCCCGTGCTATTTCCATGGCGCAGCGTCATTTCAAACGTCCTGTTTCCGATCGAGATCTTCAAACGGGATCGAAAGTCTTATTACGACGAAGCAATCAAGCTGCTCCAGATCACCGGCCTGCAGGAGTTCAGGGACAGGCTGCCGGAACAGCTTTCAGGCGGAATGGCGCAAAGGGTCTCGCTCTGTCGGGCGCTGATCACCAATCCGGAGCTGCTGCTCATGGACGAGCCGTTCAGCGCTCTCGATGCGCTCACGCGCGACGACATGGGCCTCGAGCTGCAGCGGATCTGGGAACAGTACCGCAAGACCGTGATCTTCGTGACCCACAGCATCCGCGAAGCCGTGTTCCTCTCGGACCGCGTGATCGTGTTCTCGCCGCGACCCGCCATCGTGGCGCGCGATCTTCAGATCGATCTTCCACGACCGCGGACGCTCGCGGTGCAGGAGACCCCCGAATTCAACCGCTATTGCGGCGTCATTCGCGCCAGCCTGGGCCGTTGAAGATGACTGGACCGAAGTTCCGGCCGCGCTCTTTCTCCGGGATCATCAGCACATTGCGAAGACGGCGCAGCATCATCTTGCCGGTCACCGTGTTCTTCGTGGGCGGTCTCGTCTGGCACGTCGCAGTGACCAGCCTGCAAGTGCCCCCCATCCTGTTGCCCGGCCCGATGGCCGTCATCCGTTCGATGATCGCAGAGCGCGACCTCCTCATGGAGGCGGCAGCCTATACGCTTTCCGAGATTCTGCTTGCGACACTCATTGCGGTCGTCGCGGGTTTTGCGACGGCGGTCATCCTCGGCATCAGCTCGCTGATCCGACGGATCGTGTTTCCCTACATCCTGATGACGCAGGTCGTTCCCAAGGTTGCATTGGCACCGATCCTGATCGCGTGGTTCGGTATCGGCATGCAATCGCGGCTCGTGCTGGCGTTCCTGATCGCCTACTTCCCGATGGTGATCAACACGCTCGCCGGCATGCTCGGGACCAACGATGCAAGCCTGCGCTATGCCCGCTCCCTGGCGGCTTCTCGCTGGCAAATACTGATCAAGGTGCAGCTCCCGTCTGCGGTGCCGGCAATCGTGAGCGGCATCAAGATTACGGCTGGCGTGGCGGTGATCGGCATCGTCGTCGGCGAGTTCGTTGCAACCGACCGGGGGTTGGGAAAGATCGTCATCGAATCGGGCGCAGTCATGGATACTTCGCTGACCATTGCAGCGACATTTGCCATCGGCTGCATCGGTCTTCTCTTGCTCGGTATCCTGGAATTCGCGGAAAAGCGCCTCGTGTATTGGCAGGCCGGTCGATGAGCGTGCCGTCCGCGGCCGAGCTCAAAAGCGCCGTCACATTGAATTGGCCGGCGATCCTGCTCGGAATCGTCGTGGTCCTGTTGTGGGAGGGTTTCACCCGCGGGCTCGATCCTTCAAAAAACCTCTTCCCGCCGCCCAGCCTCGTGCTTTGGAGCTTGTACGTGCGGGCGGACCTGCTGCTCGATCATGCCTGGCTGACGTTTTCGCAGACCGTGCTGGGCTTTGTCATCTCGGTCGTGGTCGGCATCGCGCTCGGCTGGACGATCTGCAAGTCTCGGTTGCTGTTCGAAGCGATCTACCCCGTGATCGTCGTGCTCCAGGTCGTGCCGAAAGAGGCGCTCGCTCCGCTGCTGGTGCTTTGGTTCGGCGCCGGCACCTTGTCACGAACGATCCTCGCCTTCCTGATCGCTTTCTTCCCTATGGTCATCAACACGATTCTCGGGGTGAGAGGGCTGCATCCTCGCATGCGCGACTACGCGAGCTCGCTTTCATGCGGCCCATGGCAATTCTTCTCCAAGGTCGAGTTGCCCTCGGCGCTGCCGTGCGATCTTTGCCGGCATGAAGATATCCGTCACGCTTTCGGTTATCGGGGTCGTGGTTGCCGAGATGATCGCCGGGCGCAGTGGGCTCGGCTATCTCCTGTTGTTCGCATCGAGCCGGCTCGACATGGGATTTTCACTCGCCATCCTGCTCGTTCTCGCCATGTGGGGCGGTGCGATGTACGCCGCCGTTGCGTTGCTGGAACAGCGGCTGATCTTCTGGCGGCAATGAAGCGCTATGCCGCGGGCTCGATCAGGGTTCGATAGATTTGCAGTCCGATGGGCCGCTTGTCAGGACCGGAAGACGCACCCGGGCAGGCGGATATCGCGACGATGCAATCCATCTCGGCATGCAACTCGAGATAGTCGCCTTTGCAGGCGTCCGGCTCGAGGTAGAAAAACCGGTCGTTGTCGTCGAGGCCGGTGGTCATGAAAATGTTGAAGGCGTCGTGTACATAGTCGGGCGTCAGCCCGAACTCCGCGATCGCATTGCCCATGTTGGTGTTGCAGTTCGGAGCGTTGCCCTCGTTCCTGATCAATTCGTATAGCCGTTCGTTGCAACGGCAATACATCAGATCGTGCGAGCGCGCATTTCGCCGCAATGGCTTGTGCTCGACCGTGTCGGCGATGATGGTGAACATCGGCCGCATGCGCGGTGGTGTCGACCACAACCGGTCGCCGACGGAGAGGTGCGCGCGCTGCAACAGCCGCGTGCGGCCGGACCAGAACATTTCTTTCGGATCGTCCTTGTTGAAGGCGTTGAAGTCGGCGACCTGCGGGCCCTCGATCGCGATCACCCGCAAAATCTGGTTCTTCTCTACGACGAACGCCTTGCCGCCCAGCCGCGGCACCAGGAAATCCGCGATCAGCTCGCGTGCGGCCTCGTCCTGCGCCAAGCGCGTGTAGTAGGCTCTGTTCCGCCCCGCTTACGCGCGGATATTCGTAGCTGATGAACGTCATCCAGCGCTCCTGCATCTTGGCGCTCGCGAAGATGCTCTATCGTCGATAGCTGTAGGCCTCGTCGTGGCGGATGGCAGCGAGATCTCGTGACCCGCCCATGTTGCGGCGAGAAGTGGCACACCGGATCGGCCGCCGCGGCGTCGCCGGTGAGCGCGAAGGCCTGGCAGCGGCAGCCGCCGAAATCCTGCTCGCGGCGCGGGCAGCTCACGCACGGCTCCTTCATCCAGGCGGTGCCGCGGAAGGCATTGAAGGCCGGAGAATTCGCCCAGATATCGGCGAGCGAATGATCGCGCACGTTCCAGAATTGAAGACCGGGAATCGTTTCAGCGGCGTGGCATGGCAGCACCTTGCCTGCCGGCGTCACATTGAGCGAGCGCCGCCCCCAGCCGCCGACGCAGGCCTTGGGATAGCGAGCGTAGTAGTCCGGCACCACTGCGTCGATCACGATGCGCCCGTGATGGCGCCCGCGCAGTTCCTCGACCGACGCCGCGGCGCGCAGCGACCTGCTCCCGGCTCGGCATCAGCATGGCGCGGTTTTTCAGCGCCCAGCCGTAATACTGCACGTGCGCGATCTCGACCCGGCTGGCGCCGAGCGCAAGCGCGAGATCCACCATGTCGGCGATGCGGTCGATATTGGCCCGGTGCATCACCGCGTTCACGGTGAGCGGCAATTTGAGACGCACGACCTCGGCCGCGAACGCGCGCTTGCGCGCGAAAGCGCCTTCGTAGCCGGCGATGTGGTCGGCCGAGGACGCTTCGCTGTCCTGGATGGAAACCTGCACGTGATCGAGCCCGGCCGCGGCCAGCGCAGCCAGCGTCTTTGCGGTGATGCCCACGGCGGAGGTGATGAGATTGCTGTAGAGGCCGGCGCCATGGGCAGCTGCCGTAATGTCAGGGAGATCGCGCCGCGCGCCGGGCTCGCCACCGGACAAGTGAACCTGCAGAACGCCGAGCGCCGCCGCCTCCTGAAACACGCGTGCCCAGGTCGCGGTATCGAGCTCGCTTCTTCGCGTGTCGAGCGCGAGCGGATTCGAGCAATAGGGGCATCCGAGCGGACAACGATGGGTCAGCTCGGCAAGGAGGCCGAGCGGGCTGGGCAACGTGGGTCGACTCGAGGACGACACGTATTGTCTTATCCCATCGCTTTGCCGTGACGGACCTCGGCTGGGCTTCGCGGTCCTCGTGCGTCGGAACTTAATGACGGCGATGGCTGCGACAAGAGGGAACCCTCGCGTGCGATCACAATTCCAACAGCCGCTTGTCCGCCAAGCCGCGCAGAAGCGCGGTCACGTCGGCATGGACTTTCTCGCGCGGCGCCGCATAGGTGCTGGTCAGGTCGTCGACGATTTCCTGGAATGTTGCCGTCGCCGGTGCAGCGCTTGAGGATCTCTGCCGCGATCGCGTCGGCCTTGAACACCCGCTCCGGCGCCAGCAGCACCCAGCCGCCATGAGCCTCGTTGTGAACGAGCCGCACGCCGCGCGGCAGGCGCGGGCGGGCATCTGCGTCGAATGCCGGTGCGCGCGTCATTCATGGCGCACTGTCCTTCGGCAAAAAGGCGCCGGGCGGAGCGTGCCGGGGCGCGACATAGCAGTAATACAGCGCGTCCAGCATCGCCCACAGCACGTCGCATTTGAATTCGAGCGCGTCGAGCACGGCCTGCTGGGCATCCGGCGTGTCGGGCATTGCGCTTGACGTAATCGAGCGCGAGCTCGGAATCGCGGGCCGCCAGCGGCGGACGCCCGGAGAAGTAGGCGAGCGTTTCTGTGCTGACGAAATCGTAGCCCTTGAGCATTCCCTCCATCCGCTCGCCGATGATCTGCGGCGAGAACAGTTCGGTGAGCGAGGAAGCGACCGCTTCGAGCAGCGTCTTCTCGCGCACGAAATGCACATAGGCGTCGACCGCAAAGCGGGTCGCCGGCAGCAGCCCGCGCAGCGAGACGACGTATTCGCGATCGAGCCCGAGCCCGTCGGTGAGCTTGAGCCAGCGCGCGATGCCGCCGTCGCCTTCGCTGCCCCCGTCATGGTCGATCAGCCGGTTGCGCCATTCCCGCCGCAGTGCCGGACTCTTCGCAGCGTGCGATCAGGCTCGCATCCTTCAACGGGATCCTCGCCTGATAGTAGTAGCGGTTGAGCGCCCAGGCCTGCACCTGGCCCCTCGTGCACTTGCCGCCGTGCAGCAGCGCGTGAAAGGGGTGCAGATGATGGTAGCGCCGCGCGCCGATGTCGCGCAGTGCTGCTTCGAGCTCCTCTGGATGCATCAGCTTCACAGCGTGATTTCCATCCCGTCCTCGGCCACTTGCCAGCCTCGGCGCTCGACCAGCGCGCGTTCCGGCGAACCCTCGATCAGGATCGGGTTGGTATTGTTGATGTGGACGTAGATGCGTCGGGCGGCAATGCCGTCGAGCGCTGTGAGCGAGCCGTCCGCGCCCTCGACCGGCATGTGGCCCATGCGCCGGCCGGTCTTGCTGCCGGTACCGCTCGCGATCATCTCGTCGTCGCGAAACAGCGTGCCGTCGAACAACACCACGTCGGCGCGCGCCATTCGCTCGCTTGCATGTCTGCGCGTGACGGCGGCCGCTCCGGGAATATAGAGCAGGCGGGCGCCCCCGGCTTCGATTTCGACGCCGACATTGGCCGCGCTCTCGCTCGCGGTCGCCGACTCGTCGCCTTCGAGATAAAGCGGCACCTTGCCGGGAACCATGAACATTCGCGCCCGCACCCCGCCCGGGAGCGGCAACGTCTCGCCCGGCGCCACCGCCCGGCGCTCGACCACGTCGGGGGCAAGCACGCCGAACATCGGATTGGCGGCGAGCGCGGCCATCGTGGCGGCGGTGGCGTAAACGGCGAACGGCTCACGCTCGCGCAGACTGAGCAGACCGGCAACTTGATCGATTTCGGCGCCGGTGAGCACGACCGCCTTGATCGGGCTGCCGCGGTTCGGCCCGCGCGGATGCAGCGCCTTGGTGCGGCCGAGCTGCGCCAGTAAGGTCAGGCGACGCGTTGATCAATATCCAGTGATCGCGGTCGGCGGTGACAGCCAAGCTCGCCTGGGTACGCGTTCGCACCCGCGCATCGCCGGCCCACGCCAGCCGACAGACTGCGCACCGGCAGTTCCACTGCGGAAACCCGCCCCCCGCCGCCGAGCCGAGCACGATGGCGGCGAGGCGCCCATTCAGATGCGCAGGTGGCAGTCGAGATCAGAGCTCGGCCGGCAGGTAACCGTTGATTTCGAGGCCGATGCAGATTTCGACAAGGCACGGAGTGGTCCAGGTCATTGTTCGTCCTTCCCTGGTTCGATCACCAAAAAGGCAACCTAAAGCAGCCCCGATGGTTTCGCAAGCGCCCGGAACATTTGCAAGCGCCTGCTGAGGATGCACGCGTCGCATTGGTCGCAAAGAAAACCGGACTCTTGCGAGTCCGGGTTGAGTTCGTCGGCGCGGGGCCGACAATCACCTTCCAGAGGGGAACAGCTGACGAAGACGGGATGCGATCTGGGAGGATGGGCAACCGTCGGCCGTCAGTGATCGGCCAGTATGCAGAGGCAAATTCGCGTGACAACACAAAGGGTCGCATGCCAGCCATGCGGGCGCGGCAAGCGTTCGCGCGAGCTCAAAAATGCCAGCGCTGAGCCTTGGCGACCAGGAAATCGCGAAACACCTGCACCCGCGCGACCGACTTCAATTCTTCCGGGTAGACGAAATAAGCGTCGAGCGCGATGGTGTCGGATTCGCCGAACAACTGCACCAGTCCGCCATTCTCTTCGACCAGATAATCCGGCAGCAGGGCAATTCCGATTCCGCGCTGGCAGGCACGCAGAACGCCGAGCACGGTATTGATGGTCAGCGTGGGGTTGCGCGGGCCCTTGCCGTTGCGGCCCACCTCGATCAGCCAGCGCCGGTTCTCGAGATAGTTCGGCACCGTGCTGCCGCCGAGCAGCAACAAGCGATGATTGTCGAGATCATCGAGCGTGCGCGGCGTGCCGAACCGCTTGACGTATTCCGGCGAGGCATAAGCGTGGAAGCGCACCGAGAACAGCTTGCGCTGGATCAGGTCGGGCTGCGTCGGCAGGCGAAGGCGGATCGCCACGTCCGCCTCGCGCATGGCGAGATCGAGCTCCTCGTCGGTGGTGATCAGCGTGAGGTGGATGTCGGGATAGAGCTCGATGAATTCGCCGAGCCGCGGGGTGAGCCAATGCACGCCGATGCCGGGTGTGGTCGTCACCCGCAGCTCCCCGTTCGGCCGCTCGCGGCTGTCCGTGAGCTTCGCACGCGCGGCTTCGAGCTTCATGAACACGTCGTGCGCGGTGTGATGCAGCAGCTCGCCCTGCTCGGTGAGGATCAAGCCCCGCGCATGACGATGAAACAGCGCGACCCCGAGTTCCTGTTCCAGCGCCGAAACCTGCCGCGACACCGCCGATTGCGACAACCCGAGGTGCTCGCCGGCATGCGTGAAGCTGCCGGCCTCGGCAGCCGCATGAAAGACCTTGAGCTTGTCCCAGTCCATGCTCGTTCGGGCGTTTGACGGTCGCATCATTCGGCTGCGACGGCCGGCTCGGCCTCGCCCTGTGCCGCAAGAAAGCGTTCTGCCTCGAGCGCAGCCATGCAGCCCTGGCCGGCGGCGGTCACCGCCTGGCGGTAGACGTCATCGGTCACGTCGCCGGCCGCGAACACGCCGGCGACCGAGGTTGCGGTCGAGAATGGCGCGGTCTTGATGTAGCCGCCATGCTTCATTTCCAGTTGCCCGACGAACAGCTCCGAAGCCGGCGTATGACCGATGGCGATGAACACACCGTCGGCGGGCAACTCGGTGAGCGCGTTGGTCTTGGCGTTTCGCAGCACGACCGCCCTGACCTTGGGCGGACTTTCCTCGCCCACGACCTGTTCCAGAATGTTGTCCCACACGACCGAGATCCTCGGATTCTTGAACAACCGTTCCTGCAAGATCTTCTCCGCGCGGAAACTGTTGCGCCGGTGCACCACAGTGACGCGCGATGCGAAATTGGTGAGGAAGAGCGCCTCTTCGACCGCGGTGTTGCCGCCGCCGATCACCACCACTTCCTTGCCACGATAGAAAAATCCGTCGCAGGTCGCGCAGGCGGACACGCCGTATCCCTTGAATTTCTGCTCGGACGGAAGCTCCAGCCAGCGCGCCTGAGCGCCGGTTGCAATGATCAGGGCGTCGGCAATGTAGCGGTCCCCGGACTCGCATTCGAGCCGGAATGGCCACTGCCCGAGCTCGGCCTTGCTGGCGTGATCGAAGATGATTCTGGTCCCGACATGCTCGGCCTGCTTCTGCATCTGCTCCATGAGCCAGGGACCCTGGATGACGTCCGCAAAGCCGGGATAGTTCTCGACATCGGTGGTGATGGTCATTTGTCCCCCGGGCTGGATGCCCTGGATCACGATCGGCTCCAGCATGGCGCGCGCGGCGTAGATCGCAGCCGTGTAACCGGCCGGCCCGGAACCGACGATCACCACCTTGTTCCGGGCTAGCTTGCCCATCGAGAACATTACCCCCGTAACTGGCCGTGTTTCGGGATTACCCGGAACAGCCCAAGCATCCCACCCAATTTATGAGCTTCGGACAGCTATGCAAGCCATGCAGAACAGAATGCCACAGCGGCGAGCCCGAAGGTTCTGTGCTACCGCCGCAAGTTCTCTCGAAGGGCGGTCAGCTCACGCTTCTTCACCGTAGTCCGCCTCCACGGACAAGCGAACGGCGGCTTGGGGCCTTGGACCTAGACCCAGCCCCGCGGTCATGCGCAATAATGTTTCGCGCGCCGCGCAACGCGGCTAAAGACATCCGAAGCGGAGCAATTGTGGAGCTTTGCCTTGCCCCAACTCGATGCGCTCGACCGGCACATCCTCGAGCAACTACAGAATGACGGCCGCATCACCAATGTCGAGCTTGCCCGTCGTGTCGGTATTTCGGCTCCCCCTTGTCTGCGGCGGGTGCGCGCGCTGGAGCGGGCCGGCTTCATCAAGGGATATCGTGCGCTGCTCGACGAAAAGCTGCTCGGGTACGAGGTGACGGTGTTCGCGATGGTGCACCTCACCAGTCAGGCCGACGCCGACCTCAAGGCGTTCGAGGATTTCGTGCGTGCCGAGCCGCTGGTGCGGGAATGCTGGATGCTTTCGGGCGAGATCGATTTCATCCTCAAATGCGTGGCGCCCGATCTCAAGACCTTCCAGGCCTTCGTCGCGGAGCTCACGGCGGCGCCGCATGTGCGCAATGTCAAGACGTCGCTGACGCTGCGCAACTCCAAGGACGCTGCCATGGTGCCGATGGGGAGGTCGTAGGGGATGCAACGGCGCGGCGAGAGCCGTAACTCATGCCGAAGCTTGCGCTCTGGCTTACCGCCACTCGATTTTCTTGATCTCATAGGCCTTGGCGCCGCTCGGGGTCACCACCTCGACGCTGGTGCCCTTGGCCTTGCCGATCAGCGCGCGGGCGAGCGGCGAGGTAATCGAGATCTTGCCTTTCTTGGCGTCGGCTTCCGGCTCGCCGACCAGCTGCCATACCTGCTTCTTGGCGGTGTCCTCGTCGATCAAGGTCACGGTGGCGCCGAACTTGATGGTGTCGCCCGACAACTTCGATACGTCGATGACTTCTGCGCGCGCGAGCTTGTCCTCGAGCTCGGCAATGCGGCCCTCGTTGTGCGATTGCGATTCCTTGGCCGCGTGATATTCCGCGTTCTCCGAAAGATCACCGTGCGTGCGCGCGTCGGTGATCTGCTGGATGATGCGGGGCCGCTCGACCTGCTGACGGTGCTTGAGCTCGTTCTCGAGCGTCGAATAGCCCGCCCCTGTCATCGGGATCTTGTCCATACTCTTCTCCGAACCTCCGGCTTCGGCCGACAATAATTCCGATCGCGGGCCGAAGTTGCACCCGGCCACGCGACCTGCACCATGTCCCAAACACGTACCGTCAGGCGGCCGGACCCGGTTGCCCGGATGCGCCCTTGCCGCCGAAATAGCTCTGCAACGCGCGCACCTCGAGGTCGCCCCCGAGATAAGCCTTGATGCCCTGCGCGGCCGCGACGGCCCCAGAAAGAGTGGTGTAGTACGGCACTTTATGCAAGAGGGCAGCGCGGCGAAGGGAGCGGCTGTCGGCCAGTGCGGTCGCCCCGTCGGTGGTGTTGAAAACCAGCTGAACCTCCGCCGTTCTTGATGGCGTCGACGATATGAGGGCGGCCTTCCAGCACCTTGTTGATCTTGCTGGCCGGCACCCCCTGCTGCGGCCAGGTAGCGCTGGGTGCCCGGAGGTGGCGATGATCCGGAAGCCCAGCGAAACCAGCAGCCGGATCGCCTCGATCACTCGTGGCTTGTCGTCGTCCCGGACCGAGACGAAGACGCAGCCTTCGCGCGGTAACCGCGAACCGCCGCCGATCTGGCTCTTGGCGAAAGCAATGGCGAAGCTCTTGTCGATGCCCATGACCTCGCCGGTCGATTTCATCTCCGGCCCGAGCACGGTATCGACGCCGGGGAAGCGGGCGAACGGGAACACCGCCTCCTTGACCCCGACATGGTCGAAGGCGGCCGGCTCGAGCTTGAAGCTTGCAAGCGTCTCGCCGGCCATGATCCGCGCGGCGATCTTGGCAACCGGGATGCCGATGACCTTGGCGACGAACGGCACCGTGCGCGACGCCCGCGGATTGACTTCCAGCACGTAGATGTCGCCATCCTTGATGGCATATTGCACATTCATCAGACCGACGACATCGAGCGCGAGCGCGAGCGCGCGGGTCTGGCGTTCGAGCTCGGCGATAGCTCCCTGGTCGAGCGAATGCGGCGGCAATGCGCAGGCGCTGTCGCCGGAATGGATGCCGGCTTCCTCGATGTGCTCCATGATTCCGACGACGGTGGTGTCGCTTCCGTCGGCGAGACAATCGACGTCGACCTCGATGGCGTCGGAGAGATAGCGGTCGATCAGCAAGGGACGCTTCTGCGAGACCACGAGCTCCGACGGACGGTCGAGGTCGTTGGCGAGCCGCACGATGTAGCGGTCGAGCTGGGCCGAACTCCAGGACGATCTCCATGGCGCGTCCGCCGAGCACATAGGACGGCCGGATGACGATCGGGTAGCCGACCGCCTGGGCGATCGCTCGCGCCTGTTCGGGACTGGTGGCGATGCCGCTCTTCGGGCTGGCGCAGCGCGAGCTTGTCGAGCAGCTTCTTGAAGCGGTCGCGGTCCTCCGCGAGGTCGATCATGTCGGGAGAGGTCCCGAGGATCGGAACCTCGGCCTGCTCCAGCGCCTGCGCGAGCTTGAGCGGCGTCTGGCCACCGAACTGCACGATCACCCCGTGCAGATGCCCATTCGACCGCTCCGTCTCGATGATCTCGAGCACATCCTCGGCGGTGAGCGGCTCGAAATAAAGCCGGTCCGAGGTGTCGTAGTCGGTCGACACCGTCTCCGGATTGCAATTGATCATGATGGTCTCGTAGCCCGCCTCCTTGAGCGCGAACGAGGCATGGCAGCAGCAATAGTCGAACTCGATGCCCTGGCCGATGCGGTTGGGTCCGCCGCCGAGGATCACGACCTTGTTCCTGTCCGAGGGCGCGGCCTCGCAGGCGGGCGGCCCGGCGAAGGGCGCATCATAGGCCGAATACATGTAGGCGGTGGGAGAGGCGAACTCGGCGGCGCACGTGTCGATGCGCTTGAATACCGGTCGCACCGCCGAGCGCGCGACGTCGTTGCGTCACCGCCTCCTCGGCAAGCCCGGTGAGCTTGCCGAGGCGGGCGTCGGAGAAGCCCATCGCCTTGAGCCGGCGCAAAGCCCTCGACGTTGCCGGCAACCCTTTGGCCCGGATCTCCTCCTCCATTTCGACCAGACCGCGGATCTGGCCGAGGAACCAGGGATCGATCTTGCAGGAGCCATGGATATCCTGATCGGAAAAACCGAGCCGCATCGCCTGCGCCACCTTGAGCAGGCGCTCGGGCGTGGGCGTGCCGAGCGCGGCGCGCACCGCGTTCTTGTCGTCGCCCTGGCCCAGGCCCTCGATCGTGATCTCGTCGAGCCCCGTGAAACCGTTCTCGAGCGAGCGCAATGCCTTCTGCAGGCTCTCCTGAAACGTGCGCCCGATTGCCATGGCCTCGCCGACGGATTTCATCGACGTGGTCAGGGTCGGTTCCGCGCCGGGGAATTTCTCGAACGCAAAGCGCGGAATTTTGGTCACTACGTAGTCGATGGTGGGCTCGAACGACGCCGGCGTGGCGCCCCCGGTTATGTCGTTCGCGATCTCGTCGAGGGTGTAGCCGACCGCGAGCTTGGCCGCGACCTTGGCGATCGGAAAACCGGTCGCTTTCGAAGCGAGCGCGGAGGAGCGCGACACCCGCGGATTCATCTCGATGATCACCAGGCGGCCGTCGGCCGGATTGACGGCGAACTGCACGTTCGAGCCGCCGGTCTCGACCCCGATCTCGCGCAGCACCGCGATCGAGGCGTCCCGCATGATCTGGTATTCCTTGTCCGTGAGGGTGAGCGCCGGCGCGATCGTGATCGAATCGCCGGTATGCACCCCCATCGGATCCAGGTTCTCGATCGAGCATATGATGATGCAATTGTCCCGCTTGTCGCGAACCACCTCCATTTCGAACTCTTTCCAGCCCAAAACCGATTCCTCGATCAGAACCTCGCTGGTCGGAGAGGCATCGATGCCGCGCTCGACGATGTCGATGAACTCGGCCTTGTTGTAGGCGATGCCGCCGCCGGTGCCGCCGAGCGTGAACGAGGGGCGGATGATGGCCGGCAGGCCGATATCCTCCAGCGCTTCGAGCGCCTGGATCAGCGTCTTGATCTGCTTCGAGCGCGGCGTCTCGAGCCCGATGCGCCCCATCGCCTCCCGGAACAGCTCGCGGTCCTCTGCCTTGTCGATGGCTTGCGCGGTGGCGCCGATCATCTCGACCTTGAACTTCTCGAGCACGCCCATCTTGTTGAGCGACAGGGCGGTGTTGAGAGCGGTCTGTCCACCCATGGTGGGAAGCAGCGCGTCCGGCCTTTCTTTCTCGATGATCTTGGCGACGATGTCCGGGGTGATCGGCTCGATATAGGTGGCGTCCGCGAGATCGGGGTCGGTCATGATCGTCGCCGGGTTGGAATTCACCAGCACGATCCGATAGCCTTCGGCCTTGAGCGCCTTGCAGGCCTGGGTTCCGGAATAATCGAACTCGCAGGCTTGGCCGATGACGATCGGGCCTGCACCGATGATGAGGATCGAGGAGATGTCGGTTCGCTTGGGCATTATGCTCGGCGATTGCTGGGACGATCAGGGCACAAAAAAAGGCCGCGCGTTTGCGCGTCCTTCGGCCAGCGCAGAGGGCCACAACCCCGCGCGCCGGCTGTTTAGACCAAAATCGCGGGGCAGGGAAGGGGAACGGAGAAGCTTCGAGGGGCTTCGCAGGGGATTCGGCTCGATCGGTGCAACCGTTCCGGCAAGCAATCGTTGACGAGCGGCCCGGAGCGAAATCCCTTCGTTGATCCAATGTGTTCTCAAATCGCATAATCTGGTCGGAAAAGTCTGCAACTCTTCGAGATCATGCTCCAGCGTCCCCATCCTCAGTTGACAGCGCCATGGCTCCCCGCCTCGACAATCCCCGCCTCGACAATCTCATTTCGTGGTTCGCCGCCGCAGTCATGGTCACGGCCGGCGTGATCTACGTCCTCCAGCCGGGCAACGATCGCCGCAAATCTCCTGAGCGCATTTTGCCGCGCGCGTCGCCGGCACAGGAACCGCTGACATTGCAGCGGACGCGCGCAGCCGAACGCGGCCGCGGGCGGCGCGCGCGTACTCCACTGCAAATTCCCTGGCCCGGCTGGAAGGACATCTTGTTCCGCACCTATGCCCAGGTCGGAAACGACCGCCTCTTGGCGCTCGCGGCCGGTGTGGTGTTCTATTCGCTGGTGGCTTTGGTTCCAGCGCTCGCGGCCGGGGTTTCGGTTTACGCGCTGTTCGCCAATGCCGCCACCATCGGCAAGCATCTGTCGATCGCCGCCGACGTCGTCCCCGCCGACACGCTCGACATGCTCTCGGGCGAGATCGCGCGCATCGCGTCGAAGAGCGAAGGCAGGCTGACTTTCGGCTTCCTGCTCGGTCTCGTCATCGCGCTCTGGAGTGCCAATGCCGGCATGAAATCGATCTTCGATGCGCTCAACATCATCTATGATGAAGATGAGAAGCGCGGCATCATCCAGCTCAATCTGGTGTCGCTGTTTTTCACGGTCTGCGCGATCGTCGCGGCCGGGCTGGCGGTCACGCTGGTCGTGGTGTTTCCGCTGCTCCTGGCCGGGCTTCGGGCTCTCGCAGCTTCGACGCGCCTGTCATCGGGTATCTGCGCTGGCCTGTGATGTTCGTGATGATCATCCTCGGCCTCGCCGTGCTCTACCGCTATGGACCGAGCCGCCGGCTGGTGAAGTGGCGCTGGATCAGCGTCGGCAGCGTGTTCGCGGCATTGGTCTGGCTGGCGGTGTCCTCGCTGTTTTCCTGGTACCTCGCCAATTTCGCCAATTACAACGCGACCTACGGCGCGCTCGGCGCCGTGGTCGGGATGATGATGTGGATGTGGCTCTCGACCATCGTCGTGCTGGTCGGCGCCGCGCTCAATTCCGAGGTCGAGCACCAGACCGCGCGCGATACCACGGTCGGTCCGGAAAAGCCGCTCGGCGCCCGCGGCGCGGTCATGGCCGATACCGTCGGCCCCGCGCAGGGGTGAGCGCTCTTCCGCTTGGTGCGGCTAACCGCTTCATTAGCCTGAAAGCGCGCCAGCTGACGTCAACAGATCGCACGATCGCTCAAAGCTGCATCTGCCCGATCTGCTTCAGTGGCCAGCGAAGATCGCCTTCGGAATCATCCCGTGGATGCCCTTGGTGCCGTCGACCACTTGCGTGACATGATAATCCACCGCCACGCTCGCGATCATGTAGGCCTCTTCGCGCGTCAGATGCGGAAAGCGCTTGGTGATGAAGTCGAGGGTCTCGCGCACCGCCAGCTTCATCGCTTCTTCGAGATTCGGGTGCAGTCCCATGACCATCCAGTGCGTGGGCGTCTCGGCGCGCGGCCAGACCAGCTTCAAGTCCTTGCGCAGGATGAACTGGAATTTGCCGCGCATTCCGGTCTCGATCCCGGTCAGAGTCGACCTCGCCATGGCCTTGCGCCGCGTGTGCGTCGCCGGCCGAGAACAGTGCGCCCGGCTGCGTGGACCGGCATGTAGAGCGTGGTGCCGGCGATCAGGTCCTTGTTGTCGAGATTGCCGGTATGGACGCCGGGCGGGCCGCTGCTGATGCGGCCTTGCGAGGGATCCGGGGCGAGCCCCATGGTGCCGAAGAACGGCCGATCGACGGGCACCACGACACCCTTCGCCACCTCGGCGGTTTTCGCCTTGCGATCGATCGGAATGATCCGCGTCCAGATCGCCGGAAATTCCTCCGGGAGAGCACCGGTATTCGGCCGCTGGCGGTTGTATCCATACTCGGTGGCGAGACTGACGTCGAGGATGCGCACTTCGAGCACGTCGCCCGGCATGGCGCCCCTGATCTCGATCGGGCCGGTCAAGACGTGCGGCCCGGGGCCGCGATCCTTCACCTCGCCATAGATGTCGCGATGGTATTGCGCGACGGCGCTGGCCGGAACTACGCCGGCCTCGTCGACGACCGAGGGAACGATCGACGGTACGCTCTCCAGGGTAACGATGTCGCCGGAATCGATGGTCAGCACCGGCTTCACCGTGGCGAGAAAGTACCCGATATGCACCGTTTTCGGACTCGGCATCAGTGTGTGCTCGGCTGCGCGCGGTGCACACGCATTGCGAACGGCGTGACACGGAGGAACGGCATGCGCATTGCTCGACCGCTTGCGGCGGCCCTGGTGCCGGCAACTCATGCTGCTCGCTTCTGCGCAGGCGCAGATGACTGCCGGCGATGCGCCATCGACGCGTCCGATCACCCTGGTCGTGCCGATCGCGGCCGGTGGCGGCATGGACACCATCGGCCGCGCGCTGGCCGAGCGGCTGCAGGAACGGCTCAGGCAGCCGGTGGTGGTGGAGAACAGGGTCGGAGCCGGCGGGGTGGTGGGTGTCGATTCCGTTGCCAAGGCGGCGCGCGATGGCCGCACCCTGCTGCTGATGGACATTTCCGCCGTGCTCCACAAATGGCTGCACAAGAGCGTGCCGTTCGACGTGATCACGGATTTCGCGCCGATTGCCCAGGTGGCGACGACGCCACTGCTCTTGTTCGCGCATCCGTCACTTCCCGCGGCCGACGTCAAAGCGCTGATCGCCCATGCCAGGGTCCATAAGCTGTCGGTTCGTACCCCGGGGTGGGCTCGCCGCATCATCTCGCCGCCGCCATGCTCAACAACGCGGCTGGGATCTACATCACGCACGTTCCGTATCGCGGCACCGCGCCTGCCCTCAACGACCTCGTGGGCGGACAGATCCCGTTGATCTGGGCGACGCCCAATGTCGTCATCCAGTTGGTCGAGAGCGGGAAAGTGAAGGCGCTGGGAATTGCATCGCGCGAACGCATCGCGTTGCTGCCGCAAGTGCCGACGGTGAGCGAGAACGCGCTCCCGGGCTTCAATGTCGGAGTTCTGGTTCGGCATTGCCGCTCCGGCCGGCACGCCGCGCGATGTCATTGATCGCCTGACCAGGGAAATCGGCGGGATTGCCGGGCTTCCAGAGTTGCAGAAGCGACTGTCGCCGCTCGGCTACGAGCTCAAGTTCGCCGGCAGCGACAGCTTTCGCGACCTGATCTCGAGCGATCACAAACGCTACGGCACCGTGATCCGCGAAGCCGGCATTGCGGCGAATTGAACGTCGCCGAAAAATCCTGCCGCGGGTATGACAGGTAAGACGCCGGACAGCGTGCGGTCATGCCGGTCGCGCCAGGAAAGTCATGCGCGCCGGGTTGTGCCCGATATTGGCGGGCAGCCGTGTTGCCGCAAATCCGCCAGCCGCGAGCTTCCCGATGACCGCCGCTTCGCTGTAGCGCGTGAGCCCGAGCTGCGAGCGCAAGCGCGTGATAATCGGAGGCGAGCGTGCGCACGAGCCCGACGAGGGCCGCGCCGAGAAAGCCGTTCGATGCGGCGAAGCGGACGAGCGCCATCACGTCGCGTCAAGGCGGAGTCCCGGGGCGCGATGCACGTCGCCCAGAATGAAGACGCCCTGGTCCGTGAGCAGCCGCCGGAAGCTCGGCAGCAGCGCATCGAGCTCCTCCGGCCTGAGATATTGCGCGACCGAATGCATCACGATGACATCGAACGATCCCGGCGGCAGCGCCTCCACCTCCTCGGGCGAGCGCACTTCGATCTTGCGGTCGGCGCGATAGCGCTCGACCAGGGCTGCGCGCACCTTGGGGGCGGCTTCGCACAGGATCAGCCGGCGCGACGGCGCAGCCACCAGGCCGGCGTGGAGCGCCTCGCCGCAGCCAAGTCCAGCACCGATGCGCCGGTGCCGACGTGCACGCGGATATCCTGTGCGATCGTCCGGTAGTGCACGTCGCGATGACGCGCATTGACGTAGATCGAATGCTGCGAGTCCCAGAAGGTGATCCAGTCGCCCATCAGCTTGTCCTGGTCGGTCCGACGCGGCCGGGCACTATAGTGCATGCCCGGAGCAGTTGCAGATTTTCGGGATGGGAGCATGCTGCGCTCATGGCCTCGTAACGCGGAGGAAGTCATGGCCCGACGTCTTGTTGCACTTTGGTTCTTCGTTGCGGTGGCCGCGGCACTGCCTTTCGCGGCTGTGCTTGCGCAAGGCGGCTTTCCGAGCAAGACCTGTGAAATTCGTGGTGCCGTATCCCGGCGGCGGCACCAATGACGTGCTGGCGCGCATCGTCGGCGACAAGCTGCAGGCGAAGTGGGGCCAGCCCGTCATCATCGAGAACCGCACCGGCGCCGGCGGCAACATCGGCGCCGCACGTTGCCGCGCAGGCCGAGCCCGACGGCTACACCCTGTTGGTGTCGGCATCGCCGCCGCTCGCCATCAACCAGAGCCTGTACAAGCAGTTGACCTACAAGGCCGAGGATTTCGTGCCGATCACCGTTTTCGGCGCGGTCCCCAATCTCGTGATCGTGCGCAAGGACCTGCCGGTGAATTCGGTCAAGGAATTGATCGAGCACGTGAAGACGAATCCCGGCAAGGTGGTCTATGGCAGCCAGGGCAGTGGCAATACCCCGCATCTCACCGCCAACATGTTCATGACCATGACCGGCACCAGCATGGTCCATGTGCCGTATCGCGGCGAAACGCTGGTCTACAACGACATGCTGGGCGGCCATGTCGATGTCTTTTTCGGCAACATTTCCGGCGCGCTCGCGCTCTATCGTGACGGCAAGCTCAAGGTGCTGGCGGTCACCGACAAGGCGCGTGCGGCGGCGATCCCGGAGGTTCCGACCACCGCCGAGGCCGGGCTGCCCGACCTGATCTCGGGCGCGTGGTACGGAATGGTCGGACCGCCCAAGATTGAGGCCGGAATTGCGGGACCAGATCGCCAAGGCAACCATCGAGGTCCTGAAGATGCCGGACGTGCAGCAGCGCTTCCGTGCGCTCAACGTCGAGCCGGTCGGCAACAGTCCCGCCGAAATGGCGGCCTACATCAAGGAAGACTCGCAGCGCTGGGGCGAGGTGATCCGCACGAACAACATCGTGTCGGAGTGAGTTTGTCTCGCAGGAGAGGGGGACACCGAGCCCAACCCTCGGCTCAGCGCCGAGCTTGGTTGCGAAAATGCAGAAAACGCGCGCTTCGGCCCTCTACATTGACGAATCCGGCTGCGGTGAGCGCCGATAGCTCGCGACCTGTAAAGAGATCGGCGATCCACGCAGTCGGATTTGATCTAGGCGGCGATGCGGGCGAGCGACTTGAGCGCGACGAGAAGGGTCATTGAGCCGCGGAATCGGAAAGGAGGTCATCGGGGAAAGGTCCGAATGTCTCTAGGATCTCCTCTGTATGTCGACCGCCTTTCACACCTTCGATCAACTCGTAGTAGAGGCTCTTGTACGTCAGGAAAATGGCACCTTCGGCTTTCATTCTGGCAATCGCCGAATCGACATTACGCGATGAGGAAAACAGGAGATCCTCCACCACGTAGACCTCGTAGCCAAGACTGAGAAGACCGAGGCAGGACTGAAGGACACAGACATCGGTTTCGCAACCGACCACGATAACCTGCTTCTTCTTCAGGCGCCCGAGGTAATCTCTAATTGTCTTCTCTCTGGTCAAGTCGAAGAAATCTTTTTCGAAGGTTTCTGCCAGATCACTCAAGTGCTTGTTGATCTCTTTAGGCAAGGAGCCCTTTTGATCGACGGGCCTCTCGAGGGTTGCGACAATCGGAATTCTGAAATAGCCGAGCAGACGAGCAAAGTTCTTTATATTTGTCTTCATCTTGGAACGAAGACGCTTATCCGTCTGCGATAAGAAAAAATCTTGGACGTCGATTATGACACCCCAGCAATGGGCGGGGACAATGCGTCTGGCCATCATCATGTTGTCGCCGCGCGCCCATGACCTCGAGGGGCAATGTTAGTGCGGTCATCCGAATTGCGACAGGGGGCGCCGGCGGTAACCGGATCAATCATCTGTCGCTAAGGCGCAACTCGCTGGCTGACGCAGTCTCTCAGATGAGCTCTTGCCGCCGCATCAGGCGCACGAAGCGGTCGAACAGATAATGGCTGTCGCGCGGACCAGGCGACGCTTCCGGGTGGTACTGCACCGAGAACACCGGCTTGTCCCTGAGCGCGAGCCCGCAATTGGAGCCGTCGAACAGCGAGACATGGGTTTCGGTCACATCCGGCGGCAGCGTCGCGCGGTCGACGGCGAAACCATGGTTCATGGAGGTGATCTCGACTTTTCCGGTGGTTAGATCCTTTACTGGATGATTGGCGCCGTGGTGCCCCTGGTGCATCTTCACCGTCTTGGCGCCGAGTGCGATCCCGAGCATCTGATGGCCGAGACAGATGCCGAAAGTCGGGATGCCTTTGGCGATGATGTCGCGAATCACCGGGACCGCATATGCGCCTGTTGCCGCCGGATCGCCGGGGCCGTTGGAGAGGAATACGCCGTCGGGATCGAGCGCCACGATGTCCTCCGACGAAGTCTGGGCCGGAACCACCGTCACCTTGCATCCTTTGCTCGCGAGCTGGCGCAGAATATTGCGCTTGATGCCATAGTCGATGGCGACCACGTGGAGCTCGGCGCCATCCTGTCGCCCATGGCCTTCGTTCCACTTCCACGCGGTCTGGTCCCAGGTGAAGCGCTGGCCCGAGGTCACCGTCGGCACCAGGTCCATGCCGACGAGGCCCGGCCATTCGCGCGCCTCCTGCGCGAGCGCGTCGAGATCGAACATGCCGGACGGCTGGTGCGCGATCACGGCATTCGGCATGCCCTTTACGCGGATGAGGCTGGTGAGCGCGCGGGTATCGATGCCGCAGAGCCCGATGACGCCGCGCGCCTTGAGCCATTGATCGAGATGGCGTGTCGCCCGGTAGTTCGAGGGCTCGGAGATGGCGCTGTGCAGCACCACGCCGCGCGCGCCCGGCGTAGCAGCCATGTTGACCGTTTCGATGTCGTCCTCGTTGGTGCCGACATTGCCGATATGGGGAAAGGTGAATGTGATGATCTGACCGGCATATGATGGATCGGTGAGAATCTCCTGGTAGCCGGTGATGGCGGTATTGAAGCAGACCTCGCCGACGGCATGGCCGGTCGCACCGAAGCCGAAGCCTTCGAGCACGGTCCCATCGGCGAGCACGAGCAGCGCGGTGGGCGCAGGTTCGGCCCAGACCTGCAGGGGCTGAGCAGAAGTCATGGGGAGGAGTGGCCGCGGGTTGTTTCTCGCGCATTGAAAGCCTAGATCTTCGAGCCGCGCCGCTCGCCTCGGGCGGGCACGGCGCCGCTTCGGGAAAGGCCATAGCCGTGCTGCGGGATGAGATCAACACCGCCCTCAGGCATGCCATGAAGGCACGCGACGAACGCCGCGTATCGACCCTGCGTCTCGTCAATGCTGCGATCAAGAACGCCGATATCGAGGCGCAGATGCAGCGTAAGCCTTCGCTCGGCGATGACGATCTTCTCGGCTTGTTGCAGAAGATGGTCAAGCAGCGCCAGGAATTGGTGGACATCTACGACAAGGCCGGCCGTCGTGAGCTTGCCGATCGGGAGCGCAGCGAGATCGAGATCATCAGGGCTTATCTTCCGCAACAGATGTCAGAAGCCGAGGCGAAAGCGGCGATTGCGGCGATCATAGAGCAGACCGGCGCCCAAGGCGTCAGGGACATGGGCAAGGTGATGGCGGCGCTCAAGCAGGGCTATGCCGGCAAGATGGATTTCGGCAAGGCCTCGGGATTGGTGAAGGGGCTGCTGGCGGGGGAATGACGGGCATGCCGCAATGCTCTGTCCGCGGCGTGCGCAGCGTCGAGGTCGTCGCCACGAATTTGGCGGAGGCCGGGCGGTTCTACGAGGGCATCTGGGGTCTGCGTGCGGTGGAGCAGCGGAAGGACAGGCTGCTGCTGCGTGGTACCGGACCTTACCACCACATCCTCGGTCTCCACCGCGGGCCGCAGCCGGCGTTGATCTGCATCGTGCTCGATGTCGCCGACCGGCAAGGGGTGCGTGCCCTGCATCAGGCAATCTCGGCTGCGGGTTGCGCGGCCGGCGTGCCGGCGGAGTTGGCGCTCCCAGGCGGCGGCTACGGATTCGGCTGCAAGGACCCGGATGGCCGCAACCTCGTGTTCGTGTGCGGTTGTGCCGACCACGCGGACATCGAGGACCAGCCCGATCATCCGCGCAAGATAGCGCACGTCAATCTCAATGCCCGCGACTTCGATGCAAGCCTGCGGTTCTTCACCGGGACGCTCGGTTTTCAACTGATCGACGAGAATGCGCCGCTCTGGTTTCTGCGCTGCGCCAGCGCCGACCACAGCTCGATCGTGCTCGCCAAGACCAATCTTCGCACGCTCAATCACGTCGCGTTCGAAATGCCGGACATGGACTCCGTCATGCGCGGCATGGGGCGCATGAAGGACAACGGCTATCCGATCGAATGGGGTCCGGGACGGCATGGGCCGGGCAACAATGTATTCGCCTATTTCTGCGGCCCGGACGAGCTGCCGATCGAATACACGTCGGATGTGCTCCAGGTCGACGACAGCTACGTGCCGCGCGCCTCGGACTATTGGAAGTTTCCGCCCGGGCGGTCGGACCATTGGGGAATCACGCAGCCGCGTTCGGCCCGCTATCACCGCGTCCAGCGGCTGTTCGATCACACCGAGGACGGTTTCCACTTCGGCGCGCGTTGACCGATTTGCCGGGGCGGCTACAGTAAAGCACGGGAGCATGAGATCATGACACGTTCGGCTGCTACCGTCGGGGTGCTCGTCATCCTCGGCATCGCGGGCGCAACTGCTGCGGCCGCACAGGATTATCCCGCCCGTCCGATCAAGACCCTGACCACGACCAGCGCGGGCGGCATCAGCGACATTTTCATGCGCGCGCTCGGCGACGAGCTGCACAAGCGCTGGGGCCAGCCGATCATCGTGGAGAACCGTCCCGGCGGCATGCAGAACGTCGGGGCCCGCGCCTGCACCGAGGCGCCGCCCGACGGCTACACCATCTGCATCCTCAATGCGGAGCCGGTGGCATACAACCAGTTCCTGCTCAAGAACATGCCGTTCGATCCGGAGAAGGGTCTGCAACCCGTCACCAACCTCTATCACCTGATCCAGACCCTGGTGGTGAACTCGAAGCTCAACGTCAAGACGGTCGACGAGCTGATCGCATTGTCGAAGGCGCAGGCCGGTACGCTGAATTACGTCACCGCTGCGGTGCCGCTCGCCCTTTACATGGAAACACTGAAGAAAGAGCAGGGCGCAGACTGGGTGCGCGTTCCGTTCAAGGGCGGCGGCGAGGCGGTCAACGCGGTGCTGAGCGGGTCGACCCCGATCGCGCTCATCGGCGAAGGCAACGTCATCGGCCAGATCCGCGCCGGCACGATGACTCCGCTGGTGATGGTCAACAACATCCGCTCGCCCAACTTCCCGAACGTCCCCACGCTGGAGCAGACCGGTTACACGGGGGCGCCCTCGCGCAGCTGGTACGGATTGTTCACGCCCGCCGGCACTCCCAAGCCGATCGTCGACAAGATCGCGAAAGACGTCGCCGGCATCGTCAGCGATCCCGCGTTTCGCGAGCGCCACCTGACCGCGCGCAGCCTCACTCCTGCGATCAACTCGCCGGAGCAGTTCGCCGACGAGATCAGGAAGGATCGCGCGACCGCGCAGCAGGTCGTCAAGGACGCCGGTTTGACGCCGCAGTGAGCCACGCCGCCCGAGGAATTTGCGCGCTTCATCAAAGCCGACCGCACCGCCTCCGAGCAGATCATCAAGGAATCCGGGTTGCAGCCGCAGTAGCTACGCCACCTCGAGCAGAATCTCGCTGAGCCGGTCCGGCATGTCGACCATGGCGTCGTGGCCGCACGCCATCTCGTAGACGCGCCAGCCCGACATCGCACTTACCTTTGCCTGCGCGGCGTCGAATGGGATGCTGGGATAGCCTTTGGCGCGTATATAGCTGCGCTTGCCGATGCGATCGCGTGCGCCCGAGATGCTTATTTTGTCCTTCAAGGTGGCAATCGGATGCGGCGTGCACGACGAATCGACCCAAGCACGGTCCTTTTCATTCACCCGGAACACTGCGGCCGGGACCGGCTTGAGCGTAAGCTCGCCTTTCTCGGTTGCCGCGCTGAGCGCCTCGCGCACCGGCTGCGACGCCGATTCTGCGAGAGCAGTGCCGCTTTCCGGAATAAACGCATCCAGGAACACGATCGACGCAATCGTGTCGCGCGCCTGCTCGGCCACGCCGGATATGATGATGCCGCCATAGGAGTGGCCGACCAGCACGATGTCGTCGAGCCCCTCCCATTTGATCACGTTGACGATGTCGGTGATGTGGGTCGCGAGATTGACCTTGGCGTCGAGCAGGTGCGAGCGCTCGCCCAGCCCGGTCATGGTCGGCGTGAACACTTTGTGCCCACGCTTCTCCAGAAGGTCGGACACCCGCCGCCAACACCAGCCGCCGTGCCAGGCGCCGTGCACCAGAACGAAAGTCTTGGCGCTTGCCTGCACCTGTGCATTGGCCGCATCCGCCATGCCGATGACGCCTGCGCCCGCTACCAATCCGCCCAGGACCGTACGGCGCGTCTGTCCGTTTTCGTTCGCCATTGCTTCCTCCACATGTCTACGCCACTTGCAGGACAATCTCGACCAGCCAGTCCGGCGCGTCCACCATCACGTCATGGCCGGCTGCGGCGGTCTCGAAGGTTTTCCACGATTTGTCGCCCTTGCATTCGGCGAATGCCTTGTCGAACGCAGGCTGCGGATATTTCGGCGCGCGGATGTAAGTCTTCTTCGCCACCTTCTCGCGCGCGCCGGTGAGCTTGATCGGCTGCAGGGCGACGCCGTTCGGCTGCGGCGTCATCTTCGCATCGACCCAGGCGCGATCCTTTTCGTCAACGACTTTGAAGGCCTCGGCCTTCGGTCCGGGACGAGCGGGCTGGCCTTTCTCGACCGCCTCCAACAGCGCCTTGCGGCTGAACTCGGACGAGAAGTCGAAACCGCGCTGTCCGTCTTCAGGCTTGAATGCATCGAGCCACACGATCGAGGAAATCCGATCCAATGCCTGCTCGACTGCACCCGAGCCCGGCCAGCCGCCATAGGAATGGACGACCAGGCAGATGTCTCTGAGGTTTTCCCATTTGATCACGTTGACGATGTCGGTGATGTGGGTGTCGAGATTGATGTCCTTGCTCATGAGATGGGAGCGCTCGCCAAGGCCGGTGAGCGTGGGCGAGAACACCTTGTGCCCCTGCTTCTGCAGAAGGTCGGACACGCGCCGCCAGCACCAGCCGCCATGCCAGGCACCATGGATGAGCAGGAATGTTTTCGGCGCACCCGTCTGCGCCATTGCGGGTGTCCCGCCCACGGCGGCCACGCTCGCGCCGGCCGTTGCGCTCGCGAGCACGCCTCGACGGGTGATCGATGCTTCGTTCTGTTGCGTCATTTCGTTACCTCCCTGTTCTTTTGCTCGATCGTAGCGAGATTGTGCACGCTCGTCCCGCCCTTCGCTGGGGCGAGCTGGGTCGCGGCTCTTCCCCGGATCAAGTCGGGGGTCGCTCGGCCGGGACAGGCGACCAGGACGCGAGACGAATCCTGACCTGCGAGCATCCCCAGCCCGTGGCCGTGCAGACTGTGGATAACTTGGAAAACGTGCCCTCCAGGACGATATTGCTGCCGCGCGTGCCGGGCGGCGGGAGCCAATCGATTTGGCCGCTATCATGGCCGAATCGATTCGGGTCTCAACATGCGCTTTCCGCCCCAATTCCTCGACGAGTTGCGAGCGCGCCTGCCGGTATCGGAGGTCGTCGGCCGGCGCGTGCGGCTCAAGAAGTCGGGAAGCGAGTGGAAGGGGCTTTCGCCCTTCAACAAGGAGAAGACGCCCTCGTTTTTCGTCAATGATCAGAAGATGGCGTGGTTCGACTTTTCCTCCGGCAAGAACGGCAGCATTTTCGATTTCGTGATGCTGACCGAGGGGCTCAGCTTCCCAGAGGCGGTTGAGCAGCTCGCGGCGCAAGCTGGGATGCCTTTGCCCAAGGTTTCGCATGAAGAAGAGGAACGCGATGCGCGCCGCAAGTCGCTTCACGATATCATCGAGCTGGCGGCAAAATTCTTCG
Organism: uncultured Alphaproteobacteria bacterium; assembly: GCA_963831225.1. Classification (GTDB taxonomy): domain Bacteria; phylum Pseudomonadota; class Alphaproteobacteria; order Rhizobiales; family Xanthobacteraceae; genus VAZQ01. The sequence continues at coordinate 3,599 of CAWHPT010000068.1, read as the reverse complement.
AAACCATGCTCGCCGCGCGTGCCGGGGCCAAGGCGCGCGGCTATCTCGCGGATCGCGGCGTCGATGCTCCGGCCCAGGTGAGGTTTCGTGTCGGCTATGCACCGGCCGAGCGTTTCGCCTTGAAGGAACATCTGGGCAAGCAGGGCATTGCGACCGAGGACATGGTTGCGGCGGGATTGCTGGTCGCGGGCGAAGACATTCCGGTTCCGTACGATCGTTTCCGCGACCGCGTGATGTTCCCCATCACCGATCTGCGCGAACGCGTGATCGCGTTCGGCGGCAGGGCGCTCGAGAAGGATGCTCAGGCAAAGTATCTCAATTCGCCGGAGACTGCGCTCTTCCACAAGGGCGGCACGCTCTACAACATCGCTGCCGCGCGCGCCGCGGCGCACAAGGGCTCAGCCGTTATTACCGTCGAAGGCTATGTCGATGTCATTGCCATGGTGAGCGCAGGCTTCGAGGCGACGGTGGCGCCGCTCGGCACCGCGCTGACCGCCGAGCAGCTCCTGCTGCTGTGGCGGATGTCGGATGAGCCCATGCTGTGCTTCGATGCCGACGCCGCCGGACGCCGCGCCGCTTATCGCGCCGTCGATCTGGCGCTGCCGCTGATCAAGCCGGGCAAGAGCTTGAGGTTCGCAAGCCTGCCGGAAGGTCACGATCCCGACGATCTCGTGCGCTCCGGCGGCCGCGAGGCGATCAACGAAGTCGTCGGTGCGGCGCGTCCGCTCGCGCAGGTGCTGTGGATGCGCGAGACCGAAGCCGGCAGCCTCGATACGCCGGAGCGGCGCGCGGGGTTCGAAGCGCGGCTTGCCGAAGTGGCCGCCGCGATCGGCGACGACGCCGTGCGCAAATATTATCGCCGTGAGTTCGGCGACCGACTGCGTCGCCTGTTCGAGGCCGACGTGCGGCCGCAGGCGCGGCGTGCTCCGCACCGAAACGATCCGCGCGGGCGTGCCGGCGGCTGGCTGCAGACGCCGGGAATGCCGCGGGGCCGGTTCATGCCCGATCGTGCGCGTCTGCAATCCAGGCTCGTCGGCGGCGAGCCTTACGTCGTGGCCAGCCCGCAGCTCGCGTCGAGCCCGGTGCATCGCGGTCACCGCGCCGCCATTCCTCGCCGCGAGGCGCTGATCCTGCAGGTCGTGGTCAATCATCCCTGGCTGCTGCACGAGCATCTGGAAGAGCTCGCCGGGATCGAGTTTCGTCATTCCGAAGCCGGCAGGATCAAGGGCGCGTTGATCGACATTTTCGCCCATGGTAGCGCCCCGGACGGCGAGGCCATGGCCGCGGAGCTTGCGCGCCGTGGACTGGCCGAGCTTGCCGCGCGCATTCATCGGACCATCACTACGTCTTCAGTCTGGGGCGTCACGCCGGAGGCTGCGCCCGACGACGTGCTGATGACCTGGAAACAGCTTGTCGCCTTGCATCGGCAGTGGCATTCCCTAACTAAGGAACTCAAAGACGCCGAACAGGCATTGGGACAGGACTCGACCGAGGCCAATTACTCCTGGTTGCAGGATGTGAAGGCCAGGCTCTCGGTGCTTGATGGCACCGAGGCCATGATCGAGGGATTTGGAGCCTCCTCGGGCCGGCCGGTTCGGTCTCTATGAATGCGGGACGATAGGGAGCCGCAGGCGGCAGCCGGCCGGGAACTCACCGGGACCGGAATAAGCCTTTGGCTTTCGCCATTTGGAGGGTTAAACGAAGCTTAAACGGCTTCGGGTGACACTCCGGCCGGTTCCGAATCGGGGCGGTGCCAGGATAGGTGCTGCCCTTTCGGCCGTCGATTCTCCCTGCATAGGGTAGGGCTAGTATCGGTGATCGACGCCCCGGATGGGCGCCCCAGGAGAGCTGCATGGCGAGCAAGATGAAGGCGGCACAAAAAGAGAAAGAAAAGGAAGACGCTCCCGACAAAGAGGCTGCTGACACGCCCGATACGCCGCTCCCGCTGCTCGATCTATCCGATGCCGCCGTCAAGAAGCTCATTCGCACCGCCAAGAAGCGTGGTTACGTCACCCATGACCAGATCAACTCGGTATTGCCCTCGGAAGAGGTCAATTCCGAGCAGATCGAGGACGTGCTCTCGATGTTCAGCGAGATGGGGGTCAACGTCGTCGAGACCGAAGAGGCGAGCGACGAGGAGGAGCAGCGCGAGGAGCCCGAGGAGGAGCCGGAAAGCGAGAGCGGCGAGCTGGTCGAAGTTCAGCAAAAGGTCCCGGCCAAAGCCGAGACCAAGGAGCCGACAGAGCGCACCGACGATCCCGTGCGCATGTATCTGCGGGAAATGGGCTCGGTGGAATTGCTCTCCCGCGAGGGCGAGATCGCCATTGCCAAACGCATCGAGGCCGGCCGCGAAGCCATGATCGCGGGTCTCTGCGAGAGCCCGCTGACCTTCCAGGCCATCATCATCTGGCGCGACGAGCTCAACGAGGGAAAAGTCTTCCTTCGCGATATCATCGACCTCGAAGCGACGTTTGCCGGCCCAGATGCCAAGGCGATCCCGGCGCCGGTCGGCCCCGATGGCCGGCCGATCCCGGCGGTGGGTGCACCGCCCGGCCCTGCGGGACTTGCACAGACGCCGGCGCCGCCGGCGGCGCCTCCGGCTGCCACTCCGTTCAAGGTGGCGCCCGAACGCGCCAATGGCGAACGCGCCAATGGCGAGCGCGCCAATGGTGAGCGCAGCAATGGTGAGCGCGCCAATGGCGAGGAGGCCGAGCCGGAGACGCCGCCGGGCGAAGCCGACTTCGACGACGACGACATGGAGAACTCGCTGTCGCTTGCGGCGATCGAGGCCGAGCTCAAGCCCAAGGTGCTCGAGACGTTCGACAATGTCGCCGATGCCTACAAACGGCTGCGCCGCCTGCAAGACCAGGATATCGAGCTCAAGCTCAAGAACACGACGCTGTCGCCGGCGCAGGAGCGCCGCTACAAGAAGCTCAAGGAAGACATCGTCGCCGAGGTGAAGTCGCTGCGGCTGAACCAGGCGCGCATCGATTCGCTGGTCGAGCAGCTCTACGACATCAACAAGCGGCTCGTCGGCTACGAGGGCCGCCTGATGCGGCTCGCCGAAAGTCACGGCGTGGTGCGCGAGGATTTTCTCAGGAACTATCAGGGCTCCGAGCTCGATCCGCGCTGGCTCAACCGGGTGTCCAAGCTCGCCGCCAAGGGCTGGAAGAACCTCGTCGCCAAGGACAAGGACAGGGTCAAGCAGCACCGCCACGAGATCCAGGTGCTCGCCGGCGAGACCGGGCTCGAGATCGGGGAATTCCGCAAGATCGTGCACATGGTGCAGAAGGGCGAGCGCGAGGCGCGCCAGGCGAAGAAGGAGATGGTCGAGGCAAACTTGCGCCTGGTGATCTCGATCGCCAAGAAATACACCAATCGCGGTCTGCAGTTCCTCGATCTGATCCAGGAAGGCAATATCGGCCTGATGAAGGCAGTCGACAAGTTTGAGTACCGCCGCGGCTACAAGTTCTCGACCTATGCGACGTGGTGGATCCGGCAGGCGATCACCCGCGCGATCGCCGACCAGGCGCGCACCATCCGCATCCCGGTGCACATGATCGAAACCATCAACAAGATCGTGCGCACGTCGCGCCAGA
>CAWHPT010000067.1:0-4975 GCA_963831225.1 uncultured Alphaproteobacteria bacterium | reverse complement strand
CCTCGACCGTGGTGTCGCGGCCATTGCGCTTGATCGCCAAGGCGACCCGCTGTCCGACCCCGACCCGCTCTAGCTCCTGGGTGAGATCCGCCAGTTGCTGGACCGGCTTGCCATTCACGCCGACGATCACGTCACCGAGCCTGCCGGAGCCCGGGTCGGTCCCGCGCAGGCCGGCGCGCTCGGCGGCAGAGCCTGGCACGGTTCTGAAAATCACCACCCCTTCCACGCCTGCGCGCGTCGTGGCGGCCTCGCTTGCCGCAATGATCCCGATACCGGGGGTCGGCACATAGCCTCTCCGGATGAGCTCGGGCACGACCCGGTTGACGGAGTCGATCGGAATGGCGAAACCGATTCCGGCGCTCGTTCCGGACGGCGACAGGATCGCGGTATTGACGCCGATCACCCGTCCGGCCGAGTTGAGCAGCGGACCGCCGGAATTTCCTGGATTGATGGCGGCGTCGGTCTGGATCACGTTGGTGATCTCCCGGCCGGCGCTGGTCGGCAGCCGGCGCTTGAGGGCGCTGATGATGCCGGTGGTCAGCGTCTGATCGAGCCCGAAGGGATTGCCGATCGCGAACACCAGTTGCCCGACCCTGAGGTCATTGGATGTGCCCACCGCAACCGGCGACGGCAGCGACCTGGTGTTGTCCACGCGGATCACGGCGAGATCGTAGTTGGGTGCAGTCCCGATGATCCGGGCCGGCAAGACCTGGCCGGATGCCAGGCGCACGGCCAGCTCGCCGGCGCCCTGAACGACGTGATCGTTCGTGACGATGTGACCGGCGGCGTCCCAGATGAAGCCGGTGCCGGACTGGCCCGGACCGTTCTCGCGCTCCAACTGCGGCGCCTCGAACGCGCCTGCGCGCCCCACCACCTGCACCACTGACGGCGAGACGCGTTCGAACAGGTCGATGGTCGAGCGTTCCAGCTCGGACAGCGAGCCGCGCGGCTCGACCAGCCGCGGCGTCGACGCCGAATACATCAGCCGGTTGAAGTAGGGTTGGACAAGATAAATGCCCAGGACGACCAGAACAACGACAACGGCAATCCTCGTGAAACGGTTGCCCATTTTCACTCCTTGGGATTCTCGACCACGATCACGTCCGCGTCAGGCGCAGCCGCGAACAGCCGTTCCACCTCGGCCTTGCGACGCTCGAGCGCAAGCCGCTGGTTGACATAACCTTTGTCGGTGATCTCATTGGCATCGATGGACGGCGCATCAGGAAGCAGCAGCACCCGCGCGATTCGCTGCGATGAGCCGCGATGGTCGCCATTCCAGCGTGCCAACGCCCCGTCGACATGCCCGCGAATGCCGGGATGACTTGCCAGCTCGGCAAGCGGAGCGTCGCCGCCGATCAGCTTGTGACAGCCGGCGCCATTGAGCCAGCCGAGCAGGCCGATGAATTCGCGATTCTCGCCGGCGATAACGGCGTCTTGCAGGACCGGCGAAGCGGCGGCAAGGGCGCCGAGCCGCAGGCTTCCGACATGCACCCAGGTTCCGGTCGTGAGCTTGAAGTCCTCTGCGAGCCGCCCGTCGTAAACGATCCCCTGTGCCGGATCGGCGGCATCTGCGAAGCGAACGGCGTCACCCGGCTTGTAGAAGCCATCCTCGTCGAAGGCCGCGGCAGTGAGATCCGGGCGCTTCCAGTAGCCCGGGGTCACGTGCGGGCCGCGCACCCGGACTTCGAGCTTTTCGCCCGCCGGCACCAGCTTGAGCTCGACGCCGGGCACCGGCACGCCGATCGAGCCCGCGCGCTCGATCATGAAATGCGCGGCGGTCGACAAAGGCGACGTCTCGGTCGTGCCCCAAGACGAGGTCATCGGCACGCGCTCGCCGGTTGTGCGCACGGATGCGGCCTCGAGCCGCTCCCACAGATCCTGCGGCAAGGCGGCCCCGGCATAGAAGATCAGCCGCAGCTTGCCGAAGAACGACTGCGCCAAGGTTTCGTCCCGTTCCAGAAACGGAAGCAGGGCGGCACAGCCTGCCGGCACGTTGAAATAGATCGTGGGTGTAATCTCGCCGAGATTGCGCACGGTCTGCTCGATGAGACCTGGCACCGGCCTGCCGCAGTCGATGAACAGCGAGCCGGCGTGACGCAGCACCAGATTGAAATTGTGGTTGGCACCGAAGGTGTGGTTCCAGGGCAGCCAGTCGAGCAGGACGAGCGGGGCTTCGTTCAGGAACGGCCAGATCTGCGCCAGCTGTTGCTGGTTCGCGGTGAGCATGCCGTGGGTGTTGACGACCCCTTTGGGCAAGCCGGTGGACCCGGAGGTGAACAGGAATTTTGCGATCGTGTCGGCGCCGATCGACGCGGCAGCCTTCTCCACTGCCGGACCGGGCGGGCTCCGCGCCAGCTGCTCGAAGGAGGTGACGCGGTCGATATTGGCCCCGTTGCGGGTCGCGACCAGCTCTTCATTGGTCATGTCCAGAGCAGCCAGCGCCTTGGCGAAGGGTGCGGTGTCAGCGACATAGAGCAGGCCGGGCCTGAGCAAGCCAGCGATGTGCCTGAGCTTGGCGTGGTCCTGGCTTTGCAGCGAATAGGCGACCGATATCGGGGCGACCGGAACTCCGGCGGTATGGCCGGCGAGAGTGAGCAGCGCGTGATCGATAGTATTGCCGGAAAGGATCATCACCGGCCGGGCCGCCGAGAGGCCGCGCTCCAGCAGGCTCTGGGCGAGCGCATCGACGAGCTGTCGTGCCGCCTCGTATGTCAGCTTGCGCCAGGCCCCCTCGGAATCCCGCTCGGCCAGGAACAGGCCGGCCGGATTGCGTTCGACCGCCGCCCGGAACAGCTGCGCAAGACTGGCATCGTGCGGCGCAATCGCTTCGGTCGAGCGATAAAGCAGGCTGCCGTCGGCCGCTCGTTCACAGACGACCCGGGGCGGCCCGTAGGAAATCGGGCGAAGCGGTGCCGGTGCGGACACTTGGCTCATCCGGCTCATCCTTCAAACCTGTGCCGTTTCCTTGAGGAAGCTTGGCGAGTGGGGACCCGATCGGCCCGGCGGCGACTTGATGCATCATAACCCACAATGGCAGGAGGGCGAGCGCGTCTCAGTCCACGTCGGTTTTCATGGACCGGCCACGATGGCTACAGCCATCGTCACGGCTACGTCTTCGCCAGCGGTGAGGCCGCCGACCTGCGGCTCTACGCCGCCTACCGCGACTATGAACAGCGGCGCGTGGCGCGACTCCGCATCGCCGGCACCGACGCACTCCGCACCGCCGAACCCAACTTCCACAAACCTGCAAACTGTTTTTGCGTCGGCACCACCATCGACACGCTTGCTTTGAAGACGGCGATGGAGGCCGTGCTTAATCGGCTTGCCCGTCCCTGCTCCCGGCAGTGGGATCGAAACGCTCGCCGCCTGTGATTTGCGAACCTTCTTATCCGGCTCAGGCGATTTGCCCGGAAGATTGCGCCATATGCGGAGCATCAGCGCATCGAATGTTTCAATGGCGACGTTTGCGGCCTTCACGCCCTTGGCGCGCGCGGCGCTCAAGAGTTCCTCGACCGCCGGAACGATCGGCACGCCCTTGATGCCCGTCCAATAGAATCCGCGCGGGAACGCGTTGGGCGCATCGATCGCTTCCCGGAACAGGGTCATCACGCTCTCATCGCAGCCGCTGAATCCAACGACGACGAAGCCAAAGCGGGCTCGCCGCGATTTTGAGCGCCTGCGCGAGCTCGGCGTTTTGGGTGGCAAGGTCTGCGGCGAGATTTTTCAGGCTGTCATAGCGGAAGTCGCCGTGAAGCTTGCAGCAGAACGGAAACTCCTCGTTGTTGAGGGCCTGGACGGCCGAGCGCGAGCCCTCGATGTGATAGGCGGAAAGGGAATTGCCGCTCACCTCGGCGACGGCCTTCTCGACGATGCTGTCGAAGTTCGTGGTGAAGGCGACGCGGCTGAGACCTGAAGAGAGCATCGCGCCGAGCACACGGTTGCCAACGGAGAGCGTGGCTTTGTCCTCGGCGAGGATGCCCGCGAGATACCGGCGCTGTCGCTCCTTGTCGTCGCCGAAGATTTTTTTAAAGTAGGTTGAATATTCTTCGGGAGCCCATTCCGCCGGAAAGACTTTCGAGGCCATGTAGGGACTGGATGCGGGATCGCACGGCTTCGAGTTGCACGTCCTGCCGGGAGATGTTCTCGTTCTCCTGCTGGCAGTAGTAGCGCCGCTTCAAATCCCAGATGATGTCCGTCGCAGTCGGAAGCCCCGCCGTTCGCGACGCGCCCGCGCCAGAAACCACGCAAAATTCTGTGGCCGCTCGCAGATGATGCCCGTGAGTTGGGCTTGGTCGATGGTTGGCGGCTCGGCGCTCATAACGAATACCATGTGGCGCGCGCCTTGCCGTGCTGCCGCACGCGCCCATCTGCGACCAGCTCGCGCAGACGCACCTTCAGCGTGTTCCGATTTGCGCCGGTTATTGATGCAAGCTGCGCGATCGTCAGGCGCTCTTTCGCCCGCAGCTCCTTGAGGACCTGGAGCGATAGCTCCGGCAAATCGGCCTCGCTGCCCTGAGCGATCCGTTCACGGTCTAATCGTGCCGTAAGGCTATCCTTCTGCTTCTTGAGGCAGCGCAGGAAAAAGCCAACCCAAGGCTCCCAATCCGGCGTTTCGCTCTTGAGCGTCGTCTGCGTGCGCCGGAGCGCCTTGTAGTGCAGGTCTTTGTTTTCCTCGATCACGCGCTCCAGCGAGGCATACGGCACATAAGCGTAGCCCGCTCGCAGCAAGAGGAGCGTGGTGAGCACCCGCGAGAGCCGCCCGTTTCCATCCTGAAAAGGATGGATCGCGAGAAACGTCACGATGAAAACGGCGATGATAAGGAGCGGGTGCAGTGCTTCCTCATCCAGCGCTTTGCGCGTCCAGGCGACGAGCGCCTCCATCTCGCGCGGCGTATCGAAGGGCGAGGTCGTCTCGAAAACGACGCTGAGCTCCTGCCCGTCTGCATCGAACGCTACGACATTGTTGGAGAGCGCC
>CAWHPT010000066.1:0-98423 GCA_963831225.1 uncultured Alphaproteobacteria bacterium | reverse complement strand
CCGTCCTGTATGTCAAGTGGCTGCAAGCTTCCCTGCTTCAATGAGGCCGCGGCAAAAAAACCGCGGAAGATCGCACGATGACGCATGCACGAGCTGCACGATCCTGTCGTGCTTCAATGAGGCCGCGGCAAAAAAACCGCGGAAGATGGCCTGGAGCGCAAGTGGCTCGGGCATCGATGAAACGCGCGCGATCCGCGAGCGCTGCCATGATAGCGGCGAGCAAGCGACCTCCGCTCGCCGCGCTGTCCTGCTCACGATGTCAAACAACCCGCTGATCGACAAGCGAATTCTTTGCCTGCGAGCGCTGCCCGGCGTTTGCGCCGCCACCTCAGCGCTCGCATCCGCGGCGGCAACCGTAATCACCCGTGATCCGCGTCGGCATCATATCACGACTGCGGCGCGGGTCACCGCCTCGAAGGTCTTGCCCAGGCTCTCCACCCGCGGATCGACCTTGTCGGCCGGGCCGAGGTCGAGGATGAGCACGTGATCGTCGCGGCCGTGGATCGCCTGCCTCCAGCCGGCGCGCCATCTCGGCGCGGCGCCGCGCGCTCAGCCGGCATTGGAACACGGAGAGCTGCAGCCAGCGGCCATAGCCGTGCATCAGCTTGAACACGCGCCGCCAGCGCCGATCGTTGGCGATGTCGTAGGTGACGATGTAGAGCCGTTCCTCGACCATCGGCGCTCACCGCACCAGGTAGTGCGGATACTCGTCGATCTCGCCGGCGAGGTGGCGCGCCAGCAGCCGCGCCTGCACTTCCAGCAGCCGCCGCATCGAGACGCGATAGCCGAACACGGGATGCGTCACCTCCTGGTCGAGGCGGCGCTCGTAGGCGGCGATGAAGGCGCGCCGCGCATGCGGCTTGAGGTTGACCGCCGGGCCGGCGGCGACGAAGCCGTCGGCCTTCACCTCGCCGTTGTTGATCGCCTGGATCACGGTCGGAGTCGGCGAGGATCGGCCGGAACGGCTCCATCATGTCGAGCGCGAGCGCCGGCCGGCCGAAGCGGGGACGGTGATAGAAGCCGAGATAGGGATCGAAGCCGACGGCCGAGAGCACGGTGAGCCAGGTGCGGGTCAGCAGCGCATAGGCGAGCGACAGCATGGCATTGACCGGGTCGGCCGGCGGCCGGCGCGTGCGCTTGTCGAAGGCGAATTCGGGGAAGTCGCGCGCCGCCTCGCCGAGCATGGTCGGCGAACAGCGCGGAAATAGCGCGCCGCCGCCTCGCCCTCGAAGCCGAGCAGCTCGGCTTCGCGTCGGCGCGTACGCGGCACGGTCGGCGAGGCGCGCCAGCGCCTCGAGGCGTCGCGCGTCGCGTCGTCGCGCCTCGTCGCCGGCCTTGAAGTTGCGGCGCAGGAAGACGCGGCTGTTGCGGATCTTCGCCGCCACCAGGCTGCGCGCGAAGGCGAGCGCAGCGCCGCTCGTCGAAGGCGGCGCGGTACTGCGCGATGCGGATCGGCGACGTTGCGGTGCCCGGTCGAGACGGTGTGGCCGAGCACCCAGCCGCCGGTCGAGGCGTAGGTGACCGGAATTTCCTCGCGCAGCAGCGCGCCGAGCGCCGGCGTGGTCAGCGACACCGGCGCCGTGCAGCACCAGCTCCGAGACATCGCCGATCGCCACCTCGGTCCTCCTTGTCCGTCGGTCTCGATCACCAGCACCTCGCCCGACTTGCTCACGCGCGCGCCCGGCTCCTGCACGTAGAGCGGCAGCGCGGTGTCGGCCGCCGGATTGAGCGGACGCGGCGCCAGCCCGCGGCGGAAGAAGGTCGACCTCGTCGGGCAGGCAGATGCCGGCGAGCGAGCACTTCGTGCATTTCGGGCTGTCGACCAGCGGCGGCGGCAGGCGGCCGGCAGCGGCGGCGAGCCGCAGGTCGGAGATCGCCGCGCGCGTCTGCGCGCGCAGCTCCTCGTCGAGCGCGATGCGCACGCGCTCGCGCGAGCCCGCGTACCAGATCGCGCCCTCGGCAACCTTGTAGCCGGCGTCCTCCAGGATCAGCGCCTGGGCGCAGACCTGCACGCGCTCGGGCTCGTAGGCGCCCTCGGCGACATGCGGCCGCTTGCCCTTCTTGGTGTCGATCGGGGTGACGGTGCCGTCCTCGCCCTCGACGAGGTCCATCTTGGCGATGATGCCGAGCCGTCTCGGAGGCGAGCATCACCGAGCGGGCGACGAAGTCGGGCCGCTCGTCGATCTCGGCCGGCGCCGGCAGCCGGCCGCCGCCGGCATCGACCCGCACATGCGCGCGCCGGCCCTCCTCGGTGTCGCCGGAATCGGCCCATTCGCCGTCCACCCATTCGAGGAAGGCGAGCCGCGGGCAATAGACGTACTCGTTGACCATGCGCACCGGCACGAGCGGGGTCTCGGCGGTGGCGGGCGGCGCGGGCAGCTCGAGGGTGAGCTGGGCCGGCGGCGAGGAAACGAGCTCGGTCGCAGGAGACGACATACGCCACACCCCCCGTGCAACTGGACGACCGGTATCTCAGTGGGTGATTGCAGCGGGAGCATGGCGCTGCGGAACTGCGGGTGTCATTCCGGCCGAGCGCCCAGGGCGCGAGAGCCGGAAACCAGTAACCACCGGATCCGCGCGTCGCTCGGCCGCTGCAACATCGCTCGCCCGTGACTACTGGATCGTCCGCTTGCGCGGACGATGACAGCCGGTGTGATGCTCTATGTCCTGGCTGCTGCTTCGCGTTGCGCAACCACGAGGTTTCCCGGGCGCAGCGCAGCGCGAGCACAGCGAGCGGTGCGCGGCAGACACGGGATCGCTACGCAACGCGCCTTTGCAATGATCCCGAGAGGATTGCCCTCGGACTTCCCAGCCGCCCAAGCGCGCTTATATTCGCATGTCACTGCAGCTTTGAAGGATCCGTGACGGATCAGTTTTCTCGCCCGGACTACGGTGGTGTCATTCCGGCCGAGCGCCCAGGGGGCGAGAGCCGGAAACCAGTAACCACCGGATCCGCGCGTCGCTCGGCCGGTGCAACATCGCTCGCCCGTGACTACTGGATCGTCCGCTTGCGCGGACGATGACAGCCGGTGTGATGCTCTATCAGCCGCATCCGCCGCGCACGATGGCGCCGCTGACCGAGTGGCGCCTTGCAGAAGAGGAGCTTGCCCAGATCGCCAAAGCTGGCTCTGCCAAATGGCGCATCGGAGTGGTCCTGTGCCGTTGGGCTACACCGCCACCTTGAGCTTGAGGCCGAGCGCACGCACCACCTTCAGCACGGTGGCGAACTCGGGATTCCCCTCCGGGGAAAGCGCCTTGTAGAGGCTCTCGCGCCCGAGGCCGGCCGCCTGCGCGATCTGCGACATGCCCTTGGCGCGGGCGACCACACCGAGAGCGTGGGTGATCAGCGCCGGGTCGCCGTCCTCGAACACAGCTTCCAGATAATCCGCGATGTCCTCGTCGGTCTTCAGATGCTCCGAGAAGTCCCAGGGAATTGTTTTCGTCTTGCCCATGGCGATCTCCTAGAGGTTGCGCGCCAGGTCGCGTGCCGTCGCGATGTCGCGGTCCTGCGTGCGCTTGTCGCCGCCCGCAAGCAGAATGACGAGCGCGGTTCCGCGCTCGATGAAATAGACGCGGTACCCCGGACCATAGTCGATCCGCATTTCCGAGATGCCACTTCCCACCGGCTTCACGTCGCCCGGGTTTCCGATCACCAGACGATCGATGCGCGCTTGAATGCGTGCCCGCGCCCTGCGGTCTCTCGCCGCCGCGCACAAAACTCTCGGTCTGCCGGACATCGGGCAACCGGTAAGGTATCCTATGGGATACGAGAGATCAAGCGGTTGAAGCTTCGCGAAGTAATGTTGTACAATAATTACCAGTGTTGTACATATCTGGAAACAGAGGTGACCTCTGAAGACGCATCCCATCAACGAGGCGCGGGCCAATTTCTCTGAGCTGGTCGAGCGGGCCTTGGCCGGCGAACCGCAGCGCGTGACGCGCTATGGCAAGGAGGCCGTCGTCATCGTTTCCGAGCAGGAATGGCGAGCGCGTTCGCGCTCCGCGCCAACGCTCGGAGCCTTGCTTGCGCGGTATGCACGGACAGGCACAGCCGGCGAGGAGGTCGCCGACCGGCCTTGGAGAGAACGCCCGCCCGGCATCGAGCTGCCCTGACGTTGTACCTGCTCGATACCAACATCGTCTCGATGCTCGACCCGCGGCGGCACGAGCACGCGCCCGCGCTGATCGAATGGCTGGAGCGGAACGGCGCCAGCTTGTTCCTGTCGGTGATGACCATCACCGAGCTGGATGCCGGCGCTCTCAGGCTCAGGCGCGACGGCAAGGTCGGGCGAGCCGACGAGATCGCCGTTCTGGTCGCGGCGATCCTGACCGATTTCGGGGATCGAAGTCTTGCCGATCGATATCGAGACTGCTCGTCACGTCGCGCGGCTCGGCGCGGCAACTTATCAGCAGCCGGTCGCGCTGCCCGATCTGATCATTGCTGCAACCGCCGTGCGGCACGGGCTCATCGTGCTGACGCGCAACATGAGCGAGTTTGGCCGCCTGGATGTGCCGGCACGCGATCCATTCGTGGAGCTGCCGGCGGACGCGTGACGCCGACCAGCGAATGCACCAGCTGCGCCCCGATACCGGCGAGCAAGCATTGCCGATACCACCCTTCGCGTCGCCAGGCTCTCGAGACGAGCTCTGACTCGATCTCCAGGCCCGCTACGACATGCTGACGGCCGAGCGCGCTAGAGTGAAGTATCTCGAGCGGATCGAGCCGCTGAAGCGCGGGGCAGCGTGGCCAACGTTGGTAACGCACTTCGCGGCCGCGTCGTCCGCGCGCAGCAGGCGGGCACACAATACCTCGATGAACTCGATCACTTGGAGCGGGGACCTCACTCGAAGATCGTGATGACTGTCAATCGGCGTCCAAAATTGACCCGGGATCGGCGTCCAATTTTGACCCGCCTATTTCGATGGCGGTGCTCGAGTGCGTGCTGGGACGATTGTGCGGCATGATGGGGTGGAGGCAAGCCGCGAGCGAGCGCGCCCCCATAGCGCCGTAGCGAGTGAGCGACTTGCGCAAGTCAGGCGCGGTTTTTGAAGCGCCAGCTGTCGTTGCCAGTCTCGATGATCTCGCAGTGGTGGGTCAGGCGATCGAGCAACGCGGTCGTCATCTTGGCGTCTGCGAACACGCTCGGCCATTCACCAAATGCCAGGTTCGTGGTGACGATGATTGAGGTGCGCTCGTAGAGGCGGCTGACGAGGTGGAACAGGAGCTGGCCACCGGATTGGGCGAAGGTGATCACATCGGTCGAGCGTCGTCGGCGCTGGAGCCGGGAAGAGAAGCTGCGGATCGTCGCAGAGTCGGCGCGACCCGATCGCACTGCCTCGCAAGTGGCGCGTGCGCACGGCATTGCCGCTGGCCAGCTTTTCACCTGGCGGCGACAGTTGTTGGCGGCGGCGGTTGGGGACTGCGCGGGCGAGAGCGGCTTCGTGCCGGTCCGGATCACTGCGGATGCTGTGGCGGCGTCGTCATCGACGGGCGTCGAGCAATCGATCGAGATCCGCCTTCCGAGCGGCATCGTGATCTGTGTCGGCAGCGCGATCGAGGTCGAGGCGCTGCGCCGAGTGTTGACGGCACTGGCGGGACGATGATCACGCCGCCGCCCGGAACGCGCGTGTGGCTTGCCGCCGGCGTCACCGACATGCGCAAGGGTTTCGACGGCTTGGCCATGCTGGTGCAGGACAAGCTGCGGCGCGATCCGTTTGGCGGCCAGATTTTTGTGTTTCGCGGACGTCGAGGATATCTGCTGAAGGCGCTGTGGTGGGACGGACAAGGGCTGTGCCTGTTTGCCAAGCGGTTGGAGAAGGGTCGTTTTGTTTGGCCCTCACCGGCGGACGGCATTGCAGCACTCACGCCGGCGCAACTCGGCATGTTGTTGGAAGGCATCGATTGGCGGATGCCGGTGCGCACGTGGCAGCCGCGAGCTGCCGGATAGGCGCGACTTTTTGACTCGGGTGCGATGCGGAACGTGATCCGATTGCGCATCGCTGTTACGCTTCGTGCATGCGATTCGATCTCGCACATCTTCCCAACGACATCGACACGCTGCATTGGATCATCGCCACCCAGGCGGCTGACGTTGCGACCGAGCGCCAGGCGCGACGCCCTAAACCGAACTAGCGAACAGTGCTCACAGAGGTGACGGCGGCTTTCCGCCGCCGTTTTCTGTGCTGCAGGTCATCGGGGAGTTTCAGTTATTCAGCCGGAACAAAGAGGCCTAGACCGAAATGGCAGGCAAAGCCAAGCGCCAACGGCCCGTCAATCTCCGCGTCGGCCTCAAGCATAACAAAGTGACCAAGAGTATCAGGTTGAACTCAAATTGCGCCGCGAACGGAACCGATGGAAGTGGATCGGCCGAAGCGCTCGGCCTTTGAATCCAAGTGCGGGCAGAACCTCCACCCTAACAGCAACGTCCCCCTCCCCCATCAGTTTCCGCTCCCTGAATTCGCGTCGAATTCTGGTCTGCCAAACCGAAATTTTTTTTCGCATGCCACGGCATGAGGTAAGGCGTTACGCTCCTCCAGCATCGGCTTCGGCCGAGAATGACGCTATCGGCGAAATCGGCGGGCCGCCCGAAACCTTCCAGCGCCAGCCGCCACTCCTTGCGGCCGTTCGGCACGTCATCTTCGTCATCGGCTCCCCTCCGCGGCTCCCACAGACGTGTGATCCGGTCGAGCTTCGATTGCACCTCGTCAGTCAGGCCCCCCTTGGCGAAGATGACCACATGATCGATGAAGCCGTCGCCGTCCGCGTCCTCGGGTAGGTAGAAGGCATGGTCGTGAGTACCTTGCGCCAAGGGTTTGCCATCCGGATCGCGGCCCGAGATCACCGGCGGTGCACGCCATCGATCGCGCCCATCACGACCAAACTGCGCAAGTGCTGCAAGCCGCACCAATTCGCCGATCTTGATCGCGTCCTCGATACGCGGCCTTGGCTTTCCGGCCAGCAGAAAGCGTCCAACTTCTGGATCGTGCGGCCGCGAAGTCGCAACTGCGCGCCCCATCTGTCCGTCCCTGCGCGGCGGCAAAGGACCGACATGCGGCCGATCATAAACCATCTTCACGAGCGGCGGCGGGCTTGACCAGCCGGCCGTCTGCCATTGCCCAGTATCCACGGCCAAAGCGTCCGCGAGGCGGACCGGCAACGTGGCCTGCACCAAGGCGCTCTGCTTCTTCGTCCGCTTACTCGGATCAGCCATAGCGCGCGAACGCAAATCAGCCCAGGCTTGTGGCGTCACCGGAATATTGACATCGACTGGAACCGTATCTTCGGCCGCCGGCACCGCGCGGGAGCGCGGGGAAGCATTGAATTCTCCATCCCAATTATCGACCAGACGTCCTTCTGCCCAAGCCTCGGCCCGGCCAAGATAGCCCATGCATTCAAGGAGGTGCGCTGCGAGCTCCCGTTGCTCCGGCTCGAGAACGACGTTCGGCCAGGCGGCGATTAGCTCGGCTCCCTCGCCGAACCGCAGAAATCCGTCGTAGATCAGGGCCTTTCTTTCGGGTGCAGGCATATAGGTGCGAATGTGTGCATGCACCGCGTCCGGAAGAAGAAACAAGGGAGGCTCGGCGGCCATCGCATCAATCAAGTCGTCGAGGACAGGCTTCGGAAAGCGCTTGTGCTCAGCCTTGCGCCACCAAGTCGCGATCAGCGCACGCAGGATGCGCGCGGGTTCGGGCGGCCACGCCACGTCAGCCTCATTGGCATGCCGGTCCCATGGAGTGGCATGGTAGCGCCCTGCCGGGAATGCAAATGAGAATGCGATCATTAGGCGTCGCTTTGCGTCGAGCGTTGGGCGCGCCGAGTCTTCGGGCTCCACGTGACGACGGTCGCCGCCGGATCAGCGAACAGGCTCTTGGCCGCCACAGCTTGAATGAGACTAGGCAATTCGGTCGACACGTCCGAAAGCTCGGGAAGGACAAAATCATCCTTTGGCCGTTCGATCTTGAGAGAGACCAGATCGAGGTCGCAAGCCGTCCGTAACCTCAGGCCTTCCACCAGAAACTTTCGGATCTTGAACAGGGCGAGCGCGATAAGCAGTCGCTCGACCTCCTGGCCCAGCCCATAGGCACGGATCTGCGCGAGGTCCAGGTTGAAATAGGCTGTGATTTGCTCGGCCGTGTACTCATCGCGGGAAAACGGAACGTTTCCATAGCCCGCGGCCGCGCCCCCACCTTCGATCTTGCCGCTGGCATCCACGCGATCATTCTTCACGCCACCGCTTGACGCAGTTCGGACATTCTTTGCTTCGATGAAACCGGATAATGCCCGCGGCACACGGATGACACCAGCGATGCTTTCAAGGAAAACGCCATGCAAAAGACTATTCGGATCATACTTTAGCAAAACCGGCTCACCTTGCTGGAAGGATCAAACCCGCGATCCGGCAAATAACCTCCCACCTCGGAATCAATCCAGAGCACTAGGCCGGGGAAAACGTCTGCGCCGCTGATTGACCGCCAGTTTTTGGCGAGCGCGTCCCAGCGCCAAGCTCGACCTTTTGCCCGCGCAAGCAATTGCCTCGCTCCACCGATTGGTGCCGGACAGAGTTCGCCACGCGAGGGCGCACCAGCATCTGCTGGTGGTCCGATTTCTTCGACCGGTCTCCAGAACAGCCGGACATCAGTGTCATCCGCGTCGCGGACATAGAGCGAGACGTCCACGTCGAAGCCCGAAAGATCAGGATCGGTGTCGAACAGGTCGAACAGGTCGCGTCGGCGAACCACGTGCCCGCGCGCAGGTGCAGACGGGGGGATTGCCGCAAGATCGGTCGGGCCGCAGGCTGGCAAGCCTGCCAACTTCTCGCGCGCGTCGGCGAGCTCGTCCACCTCGTATGGTGCGGCGGCCTCGGGCGGCAGGTCGATCCAGAGAACATCCGCACCCGTCGCGCCGCATTCACCGTAGCGATTGCATCGCCCGAAACGTTGGACGAGCGATGACCAGGGCGCTATCTCCGTGATCATTACGGATGAAGTGACATCAACGCCCGCCTCCAGCGCCTGGGTGGTCACAATAATGCGGCCTTCGGCAGGTGGGTCCGCTCGCAGTCGGTCGGTCCGCGCCTTCCGATCGGCGGCACGGAAGCGCGAGTGGATCAGCAGCGGATCAGCGTGTTTGCCGGTGTTGCGCAGAGCGGTGTACACGGCCTGGGCGCGCGCAACCGTGTTGAGGAACACGATAGTGTTAGCGCCAGCATTCGCACGGTCACGCGCCTCTTTTGCCAAAGCGTCGGCATAACCTGTGAGGCCATCCTTCTTGCGGAGGTCGTGAGTGGAGAAATCGAGCGCGTAAAGCCTCTTGTGCGCTGTCCAAAGATGGCGGGCGCGCTGGATATCCTCTGTCGACAAGTCGTGCGGGCGATACCTGTCCTTCGAGATGAAGTCGACCGTTTTCAGCCACGAGGGGTCCAATGTGGCAGACATCCACAATGTGCGGCTCGGCCTCCCGATCTTGAACTCCCGACGGAACGCTTCGAGCTGGGCCGATGTCGTAATCGTGGCGCCCGCAAGCTGCACCTCGTCGAATACCCATAGGGCATCATTGTGCAGCAGGGCGAAATCAATCGGCCATCGGTAGCGGCTCACCCCGTATCCGCGCATGAGGGCAGCCGATACCAGAAGATCCTGCGTTCCGATCAAGATGGTCGGCCGCTCAGGATTGATTATCCAGCCAGGCGAACTGAGCCGTCCATCGCCGCGCCCGCCCATCAGCACGTCGAGTTGAACATCGAGCTCAAGACGCGCTTTCGCAGCAGCAATCCAGTGTTTAGCGACATCCTCCGTTTGCTCGACCAATGTTCGCATCGGCAAGCAATAGACGAGCCGGCGCGGCGTATCAGGATCCGATTGTGAGGTCTTCCATAGCCAGGCGGAGAGCACGGCGGCCGTCTTGCCAAAGCCCGTCGGGACAATCAGGGTTTCCGGCCACGCCCTTACACCCAGCTGTTGCTGATAAGGACGAGGACACCTTCCTTCCGACGACTCCTTGAAGAAGGTCGAGAAGTCCATGGCGGTCAGCACGATGAATGACCTGCCTCACCGTGACCGACGAGCTGACGCAACTTCACCGACGTCGATGCCATCATCGCCCCTCCGTAGTGCCGGCTTATGGACGCCCGTACACAATAAGCTCTCGACGGTATCAGGAAACAATTTCAGCTTTCTGTCCCTGAGTGTCTGTCCGAAAAGAATTTGAATCGAGTGAGTCACTTGTGATTCGATAGGGGGTGGCCTGATTCGAGGAGGCTCACCCGATGTGGACGACGAAGAACCGCGGGCGTTACGACCGCAGCCGATTGCGATACCCGAGCGATCTGACCGACGAAGAATGGGCGCATGTTAAGCCGTTGATCCCGCCGGCCAAGCGCGGCGGCAACCGGCGCCACGTCGACGTTCGCGAAGTGATGAACGGGATCATGTATGTTTTGAGCACGGGATGCCAGTGGCGAGCGGTCCCGAAAGACCTTCCGGCGCGCAGCACGCTGTTCGACTATTTCGACTTGTGGAGCTGGGACGGCACGATTGATCGCATTCATCACGCGCTCTATGTGGAGTGCCGGGAGCAGGATGAACGGGAAGCCAGCCCGACCGCCGCCATCATCGATAGCCAAAGCGTGAAGAGCGCCGAAAAAGGGGGGCCTGCATCGATCCGCATGGCTATGATGCGGGCAAGAAGATCAAGGGCAAGAAGCGCCACATTCTCGTAGATACGATGGGTCTGTTGCTCCACGCGATCGTCCATCCTGCCGACATCCAGGATCGCGATGGCGGCATCCTGCTGCTTGCGACCCTGTTCGGGACGCAGCCTTTCTTGACGAAGCTGTTCGCCGACGCCGCCTATCAAGGGCCGGGCTTTCACGGCGCACTGACCAAAATCATGCCCCATCTCGAAACCGAAATCGTCAAGCGCTCCGATCACGTCAAAGGATTTGTGGTGCTGCCCAAGCGCTGGATCGTCGAGCGCACGATTGCTTGGCTCAATCGCTGTCGAAGGCTTGCCAAAGATTGGGAAAACCTCAACCGCAAGGGGCTCGCATTCTTGCGCCTCGCCTCAATCCGCCTCATGCTGCGAAAACTTTGTAATCCTGCTTGATGTTTTCGGACAAACTCTGAGGCCATTAGTCGCGAATCTGCTACTACTTCGATCCATCAATAAAGACGATGGTCATATTAAATGGTCTCACTCACTGGATGGTAGTAAAAACTCGTCTGACCAAAAAGTCAAGCTCTGACTTGGCGCGGCCGCCTTTATCCGAAGGCAGCCCCCTGCGCTGGTCGGTCGAGCAGCGCCTCGCCTTCGTCGAGGAGCGGCTGTTCTGGCTCGGCGAGGTCAACCGCACCGATCTCGTGCGCCGCTTCGGCGTGTCGATGAGCCAGGCGTCCGGCGATATCGGCCGCTATCTCGCGCTCGAGCCGCCGGGCGTGAGCTACGACAAGTCGGCCAAGCGCTACGTCGCGGGCGAGAGCTTCAGGCCGGTGCTGGCTGCGCCCAGCGCCAGGCGCTTTCTCGGCGAGTTGCGCCTCGTCGACCTCGGCCTGCTGGCGGTCGAGGACACCATGCTCGGCGTGCTGCCGCCGTTCGACGCGACCCCGGTTCCGGAGCGCGCCATCGATGCGGTCTTGCTGCGCACGCTCCTGCGCGCAATCCGCGAGCATTGCGCGCTCACGGTGCACTATCAGTCCATGAGCCGGCCGAGCCCGATGCGCCGCGTGATCGAGCCGCATGCGCTCGCCCATGACGGCTTCCGCTGGCACGCGCGGGCATACGACCGCGAGAGCGGGGAATTTCGCGATTTCGTGCTCGGGCGCCTGTCGAAGCCGAAGATGACGGCGCCGGCCGGCTCGGCGCCGAAGGACGACATCGCCTGGCACAGCTTCATCGCGCTGGTCATCGCGCCGCATCCCGGGCTCACCCCGGCGCAGAAGCGGGCGATCGCGGTCGACTACGGCATTCGCGGCGCCTCGACCTCGCTCCAGGTGCGCCGCGCGCTCCTGTTCTATGCGCTCAAGCGGCTCGGCCTCGATGTCGCGCCGGGAGCGCGCCCTCCGCACGAGCAGCACATCGTGCTGCTCAACCGTGCCGAGATCGAGGCGGCACGCGTGCGGTCGGCCGAGCCATAAATCTCGAGATCGAAATCGCTGACGCGATCTCGATCCCGCAAGGCGGGTCGGCGGCGAGACTTCAAGCAAAAGTGCCTAAACTTTGGGCTTGACTGTGTTACAGAACGCTGATAGTAAAGGCGCATCCTCCAAAGTTGTGTCAACAACCGTTTCGGCGGACGACGCGAAAGAAGCGTTGCGCGCAACCCAACGCCGCGCTGGCAAGTGCGGGAGAGTGTCATCAACGGCGGACCGCTTCGCGAATTGGCGAAACGAACCCAACGCTGGACAAGTCAGGCATTCAACGCTTCGCGCATGTGCTTGCTCGCGACGCAGAAAGATGTCCTGAGTTGCACCAAGGTATGCCGGTTCGTGTCCCGGATGCGGGGCAGCGCGAGCGCACGCAGACAAGTATTCGCAGTCTGCGCAAGTTTGACTGCTGCGGGAATGGTGCACCGCTGGTCCAGGACCGTTGCAACTTCGGAATGCGCAAAGATCCCGGGTCGGCAGCGCATCACGCAAAGCCGCGTGCTGCGCTGCGCCCGGGAAACGCCGGGATCGGGGTCGGCGGCCGGCCCGGCATTTTGGCGGAACAAAGCTAACAAGGGAAAGGTGAGGCGTTTCAATGCTTAGGCATAAGACGCTGACCGAGTTCCTGCTCAATTCCGGGCTCAATGCGGCTCTCGACACGCTTGCAGACCGACGGGTGTTTCAACTCGACGAAAAACGCTGGAATGCATTCATGGCGGCGCTTGCAGCACCACCCAGGAATAATCCCCGGCTGCGTAAGCTGCTCGCCCGCAAGCCGGCGTGGGAAAAGTGACCAGCAGGAACTCCTGCGGCAGACGCTTTCACGATTCCCGAACCGCTCGCACCCGAACATGAGCTCGATGCATTCGAATCCGGTGTCGCGACGCTCGACGAATGGCTGAAGCGTCGCGCCCGGCGCAACGAAGCCGAAGGTGCATCACGCACTTTCGTGATTTGCGCTGGTCGCCGCGTCATCGGCTACTACGGCCTCGCCGCGGGCTCGATTCTGCACACTGTTGCGACCGGCAAAGTTCGTCGCAACATGCCGGACACGGTGCCGGTCCTGCTGCTCGGGCGTCTCGCGGTCGATCGTGCATAGCATGGCAAAGGGCTCGGCGCAGACCTCCTGTCCGATGCGGTCTTGCGCGCAATCGGAGCGGCCGAGTCCGTCGGTGTGCGCGCGGTCCTGGTGCATGCGATCTCGAACGCGGCGAAGACGTTCTACGAGAAGCACGGCTTGCGCGTCTCCCCGGTCGAGCCCATGACCCTCATGATCACGATCGAGGAGGCGCGAGGAATGCTGCGTTAGATCGCCGTTGACGCACGGGCGGCGGCCCGGCCATTTTGGCCCGAACAAAGCTGACGCAGGAAAGATCAAGCATGGCAATGATTTGCTCGGAAACTATCGCGCGCGTGATGAGCAGCAGGCGTTTCGCGGCACCCGCTCGCAATCCGGGAGAAGGTACGGGCAAAGCCGCCCAGATTCGCCTACGAGGCCGGTGGACCTGCCCCCTCCGCGAGGTGGCGAACAATGGCGAGGATCTCGGTCTGGGCGGTGACCACCTTGTTCTCGAGCAGGGCGATGTCGCCCTTCACCTCCACCAGATCGCGCCGGGTCTCGCCTATGTCGCGTTCCACGCGAGCCAGGCGCTCGCCGTGACGCTGCAGCGTGTCGACGACGAGATCGAGCTTTTTGTCGAGCAGGCGGGGATAGGCCAGCGTATGGCTCGCGACCGTCTTGGCCTCCTCGGCATCCGGTGTCGTCGCCATTACCTTGTTCCCGTCCAAGTCTCACGAGCCAAATTGGGTTTCGCCACAGCTTAGCGCGGATCGTGGCGAAACGCACGACAGTGCTTTGTCCGTTACGGTTGCAGGCGGGTGAGGCGCGGATCGGCGGGTTACGCGAAGACGCTGACCCGCCCTACCGGTCGTCGCGAATGACGGATCAGCGCGCAGCGCGTGATCCGCCATTCGCAGGCGGCACCAGCCGCGCCGGCGGAGCGTGCGGCGCGTAGCGGCCGGGCTGGTTGCGGTGGAAATAATTGCCGCTCTGCCACAGGAACAGCGCGAGGAAGAAGCCGACGAAGGCCGCCCCGGCATAGGCGCCGGTCGCCAGCGCGCGCACCGTGAGCACCGCGAGCGCGACGCTCGCAACCGCGAACACCACGAGCCCGGGCCAATAGAGCACGCCCGGCGAGCCGGTCTCGAACGTGGCCTTCGCGCCGGCGGCGGCGACGCGGGCGTGCAGCGCGCGGATGAATGCGCCATAGGCCCGGTCCTGCGACGCCTGCTCGGCCAGGCTGCGCCACGTGGTCGAGGCGATGGTGAGCTTGGGCCCGTCCAGGGTCCAGATCTCGGTGACGAAGCGGCGCCATTGCATGGTCGCCGGACGAAACGACAGCCGCACGCGCCGGATGCGGCCGTAGGGGACGCAGCCTTCGAAGCGGCCGACCTTCCACGCGAGCCCATCGGGCCGCAGCCGAAACTCCCAGGGCGCGCCCATCAGCGACGGCTTGTATGCATAGAGGAGCTGCTCGCCGGACGCCGGTTGCCCGGCACGGTCGTTGTTGCGGTCCTGGGCGCGATCTCAGTTCATGCCGATCCGATGCTACAGTGGAAGGGCGAGCAGCGTGTCGATCAGGCGGCTGTCGAGGATCACCAGCTTCTCGGCGAACCGCGCCTCGCCGCCATCGAGGACGATGCGGTCGTGGTAGCGGCCGGTGGCGAACAGCACGGTCTCGCCGGTATGCATGATGCGCGCGACCATGAAGCTCGTCTGCGCGACGCTGCCGAAGCAGGTCCAGGCGAGTACGGCACCCGCGTGAGGCCTTCCGCGGGCCAATG
This sequence comes from uncultured Alphaproteobacteria bacterium, assembly GCA_963831225.1. Classification (GTDB taxonomy): domain Bacteria; phylum Pseudomonadota; class Alphaproteobacteria; order Rhizobiales; family Xanthobacteraceae; genus VAZQ01. Next base: position 83,438 of record CAWHPT010000066.1, on the reverse strand, counting down.
CCGGTCAATCGTGTCAACCGTCATGTCGATTGTCCTTCAGGCTCATCGTCGATCTTGCGCTCCATGAAACACGGCAATGATCGCAACCTCATCGGCTGCCTCGTCGATCTCATACACGACGATATACGGCAGGCCGACAACGACCCACTCATAGGTACCCCGCGTGCGGCCGACATGTCCCATATACGGCAACTTTCCCAGGCGATCGGCAGCATAATGGATACGTGCGACAACCTCGGTTGCCGCCCGTGGATTCCGTTTGTCGATGTATTCGTGAATGCTCTCGATATCGAGCTGGGCTCGGCGGCGATATCGAACTCTCACAGACCGCACTTCTCCCAAAGTGCGGCCATCTCTTCGTCCGTCGCGTAACGTTCGTTCCCCTCTGCGAAGTCCGTGCGCCGGCGTTCGACTTCCAACACCTGCTCGTCCGAGAGACCGTACGGGCTCGCGTCCTGCTGTTCCATGTCACTCAACACCCGCGCTGCGTCTTCCTGCCGCTTCGGCGGCCATGTCAACACGCGGTCGAAAATCGCTTTCAGTTGATCCTGGGTCATAACGCCATGATATCACATCCATCCGGTCTCGTGTCCCGGCCGAAGCGCGCGCTGCGCGCGAGAGCCGGACGCCGTCAATCCAGCTTCACGTTGGCGTCCTTGATGACCTTGTGCCAGCGCGCGATCTCCTCGCGCATGTAGGCGGCGGTGGCCTGCGGCGTGCCGCCGATCGGCTCGGCCGAAAGCTGCGCCAGCCGTTGCAGGATCTCGGGCTGGCGCATGGCCTCGTTCATGTCGGCATTGATCCTGCTCACGATCGCGGGCGCGGTCCCGGGCGGCGCAACCACGCCGAACCACGCCGCCGATTCGAAGCCCGGCAGCGTCTCCGCCATGGTCGGCACATCCGGCAGCGACGCCATGCGCTTGGGCGTCGCCACCGCGATGAGCTTGAGCTTGCCGGACCGCACCAGCGGCAGCGACACGCCGAGATTGTCGAACATCATGTCGACGCTGCCGCCCACCAGGTCGTTGAGCGCGGGGGCCGAGCCGCGATAAGGCACGTGCTGGACCTTGACCTGCGCCATCAGCTGGAACAGCTCGGAGGTCAGGTGCGAGGTGGTGCCGTTGCCCTGCGTGGCGGAGGTGAGCTTGCCGGGATTGGCGCGCGCATAGGCGATCACCTCCGCGACGGTGTTGGCCGCCACCTTCGGATTGACCACCAGCGCGTTCGGCACCCGCCCCATGATGATGATCGGCACGAACTCGGTCGGGTCGAAGCCGAGCTTGGGATAGAGATTGTGATTGATCACCAGCGGCGGCGGCGGCGCCGACAGCAGCGTGTAGCCGTCGGGCTCGGATTTGAACACGGCCTCGGCGCCGATATTGCCGGCGGCGCCGGTGCGGTTCTCGATGACGACCGGCTGGCCCCATTTGCGCGACAGCCAGTCGGCGAACACCCGCGGCATCACGTCGGCGGTGCCGCCGGCGGGGAACGGCACGATGATCTTCACCGCACGCGCGGGATAGTCCTGGGCCTGCGCGCCGGCGAGTGCGGCGATCGCGAGAGCAAGCACCAGCCCGGCATGAGCCGGAGCCCGGCCGAAATTGCGACGCCTACCGGCGGCGCAAGAGTTGCTCGACGACATGGATGTCTCCTCTCTCCTTATTCTCTCCTCGTAGCAGGCGCGGATCTCGCGGCTACGCGCTCGACCCCGCGTTCATTGTTTCCTCCGTCATTCCACGCTGATCTTGGCGGCCTCGACCACCGGCCCCCAGGTGTCGAGGCTCTGGCGGATCATGTCGCGCATCTGCTCCGGCGTGCTGCCGAGCGGCTCGGCTTCGAGCGCGAGGATGCGCGCGCTCAGGTCGGCTTGCCGGAATCCCTGTCCGATCGCATCCGACACTTTTCGCGTGATCTCCCTGGGCGTGCCCGCAGGCGCCGCCACCGCCATCCAGGTGTCGGCAAAAACCCCCGGCAGCGTCTCCGCGATGGTGGCGACGTTGGGATAATCCTTGAGCCGCGCGCGGCTGCCGGTGCCGAGCAACTTCAACTTGCCGGCGTCGATGTTCTGCTTGTTGGCGAGCAGATAATCCGGCACCAGATCGATGTTGCCGGCGAGCAGATCGTTGATCGCCGGCGCGCTGCCGCGGTAGGGAATCTCGGTCATGCGGAACTTGCCCTTGAGCATCAGAAGCTCGCCGAGCAGATGCCCGGTATTGCCCTTGCCCTGGTGCCCGTAATTGACCTTGCCGGGATTGGCGCGCGCATAGGCGACGAGCTCGGCGGTGTTGCTGAACGGCGCGCGGGCGCTGCCGATCAGGATCAGCGGATAGGTGGCGAGCACGCTGACCGGCTCGAGCCCGCGGGTGTCGAAGGCCGCCTTGGCGAACACCAGATGGGTGATGCTGAAGGCGAGTTGCGGCGCGCACAGCAGCGTGTAGCCGTCCGGCGGCGACCGCATCACCTGCTCGGTGCCGACGCGGCCGCCGGCGCCGCCGGGGCGGTTCTCGACCACGACCTGCTGCCCGAGGATGGCACTCGCCTTCTCCGCGGCGAAGCGGCAGAGCAGGTCTGCCGTTCCGCCGGCCGGCAGCGGCACCACCAGCGTGATCTGTCGGGTTGGAAAGCTGGCCTGCGCCTGCGCCGAAGCAGGAACCGGCGCCGCCAGGAGAGCGGCGGATACGAGGCCGAGACCGATTTGACGTAACATTGAGCGTTCCTCGTTAGAAGGCGCGACACCTTTCGCGCTGGTCCCGCATTCCGCTTCGCTTCATGCGGGCTACGGCACTACACGCATTCGTAGCCCGGATGGAGCGTAGCGCAATCCGGGGCACAGCCCGCACGCGTAGACACCTTTCGCGCTGGTCCCGCATTCCGCTTCGCTTCATGCGGGCTACAGCACTACACGCATTCGTAGCCCGGATGGAGCCACCGGGCCGGCGCGAAGCGCCGCCCGATGACAGGCTCCGCGCAATCCGGGCCACGCAATCCGGGCCGGTCGCCGTCGAGCGGTATCATACCCCTTCTTTCGCGCGATGCCTTCTGCTAACCATGCCGCTTCAAGTGAGTCCATGACAGCCGTTCCCGCCCAGCGAAACGGGAAGCCCGCGAAGCTCACGCGCAATACGAGGGTCGCAATGATCAGCCATTCCATTCGCGCCGTCATCATGGCGGCGGCCGTTGCCGTATCGGCCGTTTCTGCCGGGCCCAACGCACAGGCCGCATCGTTCGACGGCCCCTGGAGCGTGCTCGTCATCACCAGGAGCGGACCCTGCGACCAATCGTACCGGTATGGCCTCATGATCCGCGGCGGCTCGGTGTCCTATCTGGGCGGCGGCGCGGTCAGCGTGTCCGGCCGCGTGACGCGGTCCGGCCATGTTCAGGTCAACGTCTCGGCGGGCGGGCAAAGTGCGTATGGCACCGGCCGGCTCTCGAACGGCCGCGGCGGCGGCACGTGGCAGGGCCAGGGGCTCGGCGGCGCTTGCGAGGGCGTCTGGAGCGCGAGCCAGGGTTGAAGCCGGACAAGCCGTTTCGTTGATGGCGGTTGCAGGCTGCGCCGCCGCGACCGATACGAGACCCATGCAACGAGAGCCGCGAAGGAGCGCGCCGGCATCTCCGTATCCGCACATGACGTGCGCCAATGCCGGTGCGGCGGCAGACGGCACGCCCCATAAATGTTGAAATCGTGTACCAATGCCGCGCGTCCAAGCGATCGGAGAGAAATAGTGCACAGGCTGGGCGCTTATCTCGGCTTTGCCGCCGGGTTGCTGATCTGCACCATGCTGGCGTCGTCCCCGCAACTGGAGTGGGCCTCTGCGCACGCCCAGAACGTGGCCGAGCGCAAGAAGGCAACCAGCAACAAGAAGGTGCCGGCGCGCGTCGCCAAGGACGCGCAGAAGGACCAGGCGCGCACTCCGTTCACCGAGCAGGACGAGCAGGCCGCGGTCATCGCCGGCATTGCCGACGCACGCGTCTGGGGCGATTCGGAAAAGGAGTTCTCACGGTTGCTGCCGCAGGCGAGCGGACCCTGGCTGGCCATTTCCGGCGGCGGCTCGGACGGCGCCTACGGCGCCGGCGTGCTCACCGGCTGGACCGAAGCGGGGACGCGGCCGCAATTCGCCGCGGTGACCGGCGCGAGCATAGGCTCGCTGCTGGCGCCGTTCGCGTTTCTCGGGCCGCGCTACGACGAGGAGGTGCGCAAGACTTTCACCCAGATCTCGGCCGCCGACATTTTCGAGGATCGCAAGACGCGTGACAGCCTGTTCGATCACTGGCCGCTCAAGCGACAGGTCGAGATGCGGGTGACGCGCGCAGCTGCTGTCGGATATCGCAGCCGAGCATGCGCGCGGCCGCCGCCTGTTCGTGGTCACCACGAACCTCGACGCCGGACGCCGCGTGGTCTGGAACATGGGAGCGATCGCCGCGCGCGGCGACGACAAGGCGCTCGAGCTGTTCCGCGACATTCTGCTGGCATCGTGCAGCATCCCCGGATTTTTCTCCCCGGTCGGCATCGAGGTCGAGGCGCAATGGCAAGAAATTCGAGGAGCTGCACAGCGACGGCACGATCACCGCGCCGTTCTTCGTGGTGCCGGAGTCGATGTTTTCGGCCGGCAGCACGTCGCGGCCGCCGCTCGAGCCAGCTCTATGTCATCGTGAACTCGACGGCTCGGTCACTGATTTCAGCATGCCGGACCGCAGCATCCACGGCGTGCTGGGCCGCTCCATCGCGGTGGCGCTGACCTCGGCGTTGCGGTTGCAACTCCTGCTGGTCTCCGGCGGCGCGCAACGGCATGGCTTTGGGCTCCGCATCGCCCATGTCGCCGACAGCTTCAACCACCCGCACCGCGGCGTCTTCGACGGCGCATATATGCGCGCGCTCTACGAGCTATGGCGTCGCGTCCGGAAAAAAAGGCACCGCATTCGAGGACGGCTTGACCGTGCTGTCTCAGCGCGGCTCGACCACCGCGCAATAGGTCGGGTATCAGGGCGCTTCGCGCCCTGATACCCGTCATGCCCGCGCTTGTCGCGGGCATCCACGTCTTAATCGCGAGTCAAATCGAAGACGTGGATGGCCGGGACAAGCGAGGACAAGGCCGGCCATGACGTGTAGGGAGCGTAGATCATGGCGTCGGTTGCCATAACCCGCCGAAACGGAACGTCCGCGAGGGCGATGCGTTGATCACGAAGATAAACGAGTGAGACACTGATTTGCTTCTGCGCACAATGATCGCAACGATCGCCGGCCTGGTCGCGACCAGCGCTGTTGCGCAACCGTCGGCGCAGAGTCCTTCCCCTTCGGCACCGGCCGTGGAATGCCCGCCGGGAGTGCGAGGCGACGCGCCCACGATCGGCGGGCGCGGCAGCAGCGGCAGGGAATCCTTGAGCGAGCAACTGGCGGAATCGAAGGGCATCATCTGCCCGCCGGCCGGAATCGACCGCGAAATGCAGATCACTCCTCCGGCTGGGGGTGTGATCGAGGTGATTCCCCCGCCCGGCACGCCCGGCGGGGACCGGAGCGTGCAACCGAAATGAGTGCGGGAAATCGCGCTCAACTCGCGCGCTTGTTTCCCAACCCTTGCAGCCAACTCCCAAACCGGGTGCTCGGCTCGGTGATGCGGACCGAAAGCTTCCACGCCAGCCAGAACATCGCGAAATAAAGAGCAATGAAGGTCACCAAGCCTGTATACGGCGATACCAGCCGGTCGAGCATGAGCGCAATGCCGATCGAGAGCGTCTGACCGATGATGACGGTGACGATGAAGACGACGAGCAGACCCATGGCTTTGCCCCATCGATAGATCGTGCCGACCAACCTGCCGAAGTCGCGGGTGCGAGACAATGGCAACGAGACGATCAGTCGCGCCGCCCGGGCAGCCCAGATGTCGCAGGTGGCTAGTCGCTGAAACGCGCCCGGGAGAGACGGTCGCGGAGGAACCACCCCCGATTCACGAGCAAGATCAAAACAACGCCGGGGCGGCGAGCGCCGTCCCGGCGAACGGATCGGGTCCGGTTGCGGCCAAATCAGCTGGCGGCTTTCAGGTTGAGCCGCGCTTCGGCGAGCTCGGTGAGCTTCCTGTCGGTGGCCTTTTCCTCGTCGAGGTTCTTCTGCAACACGGTCGCACAGTCGTTTCGGCCGAGCTGCTTCGCCCAGGCAACCAGCGTTCCGTAGCGGGTGATCTCGTAATGCTCGACCGCCTGCGCGGCTGCCAGCAGCCCGGCGTCGAGCACCTCCTTGTCGGCGATCTCGCCGGCGATCTCCTCGGCTTCCTCGATGATGCCGTCGATGGCCGGACAGTCGACGCCCTTCGGCTCGACGCCGTGCATCTTGAACACCTGCTCCAGCCGCTTCACCTGGTTCTGCGTCTCGCCGAGATGGGTCTTGAACCCCTGCTTGAGCTGCGGGTCGGTCGCCTTTTCGATCATCTCTGGCAGGCTTTGATGATCTGGCTCTCGGCATAGTACATGTCGCGCAGCGTATGCACGAACAGGTCGTCCATCGTTTTGATGTCTCTTGTAAACAAGCCCATGGCGTACCCTTTCATTGATTCGAGACGTGGGAGGCAGGCGGTCATCCCGCGATCACGGCGCTGCGCAAGCACACATGCGCCTCCTTGCGCCGCCTTCACGCTTGGCCAACGGCGCACGGCGATACTCGTTCCAACCCGCTTTGAACCAATTGCGGGCCATGCTGCGACTAACGGAGCGGCGCCAACAAACACTGGCTCTGCCGCTACGCCTGGGAGCGTGGGCGGCGCCCGGCAGGAAAACACAAGGGGGCTGCAATGGATTATCCGAGAATTTTCACCCGCACTCGCGGATTGCTGCTGGCGGCGGGACTGGCATCGGCGGCGGCGCTTCCTGCGCTTCGCCCGGCCGAGGCCGTTCCCGGCTACGACGGCATCTGGAGCGTCGTGATCGTCACCAATCAAGGCATCTGCGATTCCTCCTACCGCTATCCCATTCGCATCAGCAACGGCAGCTTGGGGAATGCCGGCTCTGCCGCCGTCACCATCTCGGGCAAGGTCGGCAGGAACGGCGCCATCACCGTGCATGTGCAAGCCGGGGACAACACCGCAACTGGCACCGGCCGGCTCGCCGGCAAGAGCGGCGGCGGTTCCTGGAGCGGCGGCAACGGGGCCTGCTCCGGCATCTGGCAGGCCGAGCGCCGCAGCTGAACGAAGCTGTGAACAGCCATCGATCCGGCACTGCCCGGGCGCCGGCCCGGGCATTGTGCTCTCTGAGCTCGCTGTTCCCTTCCGCGTGACATGCGAAGCACCAGACGCGAGCGCACTGCAATCGAGCTTTCGCGAACCTCGATCTATACGACCGCGCTGACCTGCGGTGTGCTGGCCGCATTGACGCTGCAAATCCAACTCGGCGCGGCCGGCTTCGATTTTGTCGGGTTTTGGCGCAATCTGCTCGCGACCGAGGCCCTGCAATTGCGCACGGCAGGACCTTGGTGGGGAGTTGCGAGCCTGGCCTTTGTCGTGGGCGGGGCGACCGCTGCCGTGCTCAGCCGGTTCCCGCCGCCGTGGCGCCGATTTCGCCTGCTGCGCTGGGTGGCCGGCGCGGCGATCGTGCTCCTCCTTGCCCATGTCGGACACGGCGCGAGAGCGCCGGAGGCGATCCCTGCCTGGGCGCATGTGGCGGCAACGCTGGGCGCCCTGGGGGTCGCCGCATTCATGGCAATTTGCGGGGCTTTCGTCACTGTCCGGCGCTGAGCTCGGCGCTGATGCCGTTTTTCGGCCAAAGTCTCGACGCCGGGCCGCGGTATAATTTGGTAGTGGCTTCGAACCTTCGACCCCGCTCGGGAGACTAACGGTCAGGCAGTGGTGCGACCTCCGTGTAGCTCGAGTAAATGGCGCGCTACCAATTCGGAGATCACGATGGCGGCATCGCTCGCCGGTTACGCATCGACGCAGGCGCCCGAGCGGCGCACCCCTTCGACCTGGGTGACGGCACTGCTGACCGTGCTCACGCCAGGGCTCGGCCACCTCTATCTCGGCCAGGCGCGGCGCGGCATTGCCCTGTTCGTCCTGGTCATGATTGCGGACACGCTGCTGCTGTTCGCCATGATGGGAGTGCTGGCGCGCTTCTGGCTGTTCGCCATCAGCCTCGCACTTCTTATCGCACTGTGGCTGTTCATATTAGGCGACGCGATCACACAGGCTCGCCGAATGCCGAGCCACCCGGTCTACAGCTACAACTGGTGGCCGGCCTATGTCGGCGCCTTCGTGCTGGCCTGTCTCGTGTTCGCGGCGCCGTGCATCTATGGCCTGCATGCCAAGGCTTCCGGCCAGCTCGGCTATTTCCGCGCCACCGCTGCCAGCATGGCACCGACGCTGCGTGCCGGAGAGTATTTCCTGGCGGACTCGACCTATTATCGCAGCCGCCAGCCGAGCCGCGGCGAGGTGGCGGTTTACGCCGATCCCAAACGCATCGACACCCACCTCATCAAACGCATCGTTGCGATCGAAGGTGACCGAATTGCGATCAGGAACGGCCGCGCGATGGTGAACGGGATGCCGGTCGAGGAGCCGTACGTCGATGCCGGAGCCTCGCAGGGAGCATCCGCCAATATGGCCGAGACCAGAGTGCCCCAGGGCCACGTGTTCATGCTGGGCGACAATCGCGCCAACAGCGTGGACAGTCGGGACACCGTGGCACACGGCCCCGTTCCGATGAAGAATCTGATCGGGCGCGTCACCGACATCGCATTCTCGCCGGTGCTGGCCCGGATGGGACGCTGGATCGGCACTCCCGGACACCGCTAGCGTTTCTGATCGTTTCGTATTCGCCCGTTGCGCGGTCCCGATGCCGGGGCTGCCATGGTGCTCTCCCCTACCCCGGAACGGATGCAAAATCCGTGCGTTGGCCTCCGACCAGTTTGGAACGGAGAAAGACCATGCGACGCAGGCAAACGATTTCGAGCACGCTGGCTGCCGCGGTGATCGTCGCGAGCGCCTCGCTGGCATGGGCCCAGAGCAGCGGATCGAGCGGCGGCACCGGTGGAACCGGCGGCGCCGGAGCGGCCGGCGGAACAGGCGGCGGAGCCGGTGCAACGGGCGCCGGCACCGCTGGCACCGGCGGGAGTGCTGCCCCGACGCCCGGAACCTCGATCCCCAGCGGCACCGGACCAGCGCCGGCGCCGACGCCCGGTCAGTCCTTCAGCTTTCCGTCGAACGTCGGCACGCCCGGCACCAACGATCCTTCGGGCAACCGGATCCCGAGCGGAACCGGGCCGGCGCCCGGTCCTACGCCCGGCCAGTCGAGCACACTCCCATCGGCGCCGGGGACCAACAGGACCGCGCCGCCATCGGGTTCCGCCTTGGACACCACCGGCATGGCCGGATCGCGGCCCGGCTGCACGCCGACAACGAGCGGATCGGCGGACGCGACCGGGAATATGAGAACGCCACGGATCGCCAACGATCCGGCGCTCGGGAGCGGCCCGACTGCGGAAACCGGCGGCGCAGGTGGCAACGCTTCCGTCGATACCGGGGTAGGCGGAAACACGTCCCTGCCGCGAAGCTCGGCCGCAGGGAGAAACGACTGCTGAGGGAAAACGACTGCTGTCGCGTTCTATGCCGTGATGAGCGTTGCGCTCACCGCACCAGCTCTCGCATCGCCCGGTCCAATCCTTCGAGCGTGAGCGGATACATTCTTCCGCCCAGGAGCTGGCGCATGATGCCGATCGATTGGGTGAAGCCCCATTCCCTCTCGGCCACGGGGTTGAGCCATATGCAGGCGGGATAGGTGCGCGCAACCCGCTGCATCCACGCCGCGCCGGTCTCCTCATTGTAGTGCTCCACCGAGCCGCCCGGCGCCATGATCTCGTACGGCGACATTGCCGCGTCGCCGACGAAAATGACCTTGTAATCGTGTGGATAAGTGTGCAGCACGTCCCAGGTCGGCGTGGTCACGTCCCAGCGCCGTCGGTTCTCCTTCCACACTCTCTCGTACAGGCAATTGTGGAAGTAGAGATGCTCCATGTGCTTGAACTCGGACGCGCGCTGCCGAGAACAGCTCCTCGGTCGCCTCGACGTGCCAGTCCATCGAGCCGCCGACGTCGAAGAACAGCAACACCTTCACCGCGTTGTGCCGTTCCGGCCGCATGAGGATGTCGAGATAGCCCTTATGCGCGGTACCCTTGATGGTCCCGTCGAGGTCGAGCTCCTCGGGAGCCCCGGTGCGTGCGAACCTGCGCAGCCGCCGCAGCGCGATCTTGATGTTGCGGGTGCCGAGCTCGACCTGATCGTCGAGGTCCTTGAACTCGCGCCGGTCCCAGACCTTGACCGCCCGGAAACTGCGGTTCTCGTCCTGGCCGATGCGAACGCCTTCCGGATTGTAGCCGTAGGCGCCGAACGGCGAGGTGCCGGCGGTGCCGATCCATTTCTTGCCGCCCTGGTGACGGCCCTGCTGCTCCTTGATGCGCTGGCGCAGCGTCTCGAGCAGCTTGTCGAGGCCGCCCAGCGCCTCGATCTGCTTCTTCTCGTCTTCGGTGAGATATTTTTCGGCGAGCTTCTCGAGCCACTGCGCCGGGATTTCGGCCGCCGGCGCAGGGCTCCATCAATTCGAGCCCCTTGAACACGTGGCCGAACACACGATCGAACTTGTCGAGGTTGCGCTCGTCCTTCACCAGCGCGGTGCGCGAAAGATAATAGAAGTCCTCGACCCGGCGGCCGGCGAGATCCTTCTCCATTGCCTCCATCAGCGTGAGATATTCGCGCAGCGTCACCGGCACGCCGGCGGCTTTGAGCTCATGAAAGAAGGTGACGAACATGGGGCACCATAGCGCGGGTCTGCGGATGCGCTCGCCACGTCCTTGCCTCAGCGCGGCCTGCCGCGGCAATCGTGCACCAGCCGCTGGCGGCTCGCATCGAAACATGCTTCCTTTTGCGATACATGGGAGGCTGCCCGTGGGTACAAGGCCCATTTCCGCCGCAGCTGTCGCATTCGCCGCCCTGGTTTCGACGACGGTGCTCGCGGCGGAGGATTACCCCACCCGGCCGGTGCGCGTTGTCGTCGGCTTCGGACCCGGCGCCGTCGCCGATCTCGTGGCGCGCACGCTGGGCGCACGCATGAGCCAGACCCTCGGCCAGCAGATCGTGGTCGAGAACCGGCCCGGCGCCGGATCGAGCATCGCCGCCGAGCACGTGGCGCGCGCACCCAAGGACGGCTACACGCTGCTGATGGCCACCGTGGCCAACACCATCAACGCGGCGATCTCGACACTCTCCTTCGACTTCGGCAAGGATCTCGCGCCGATCGCGCTGGTAGCCAACGTTCCCAATGTGCTGGTCGTGCATCCTTCGCTCGGCGTCTGCCAGCGTTTCGGGAGCTGATCGCGCTCGCGAAATCGAAACCCGAGCAGATCTTCTACGCCTCCTCCGGCGCCGGCACCCTGGCGCATCTCTCCGGCGAGCTGCTCAATCTCAGGGCCGGAGTGAAGCTCGTGCACGTGCCATATCCCGGTAGCGCGCAGGGCGTGACCGACCTCCTCGCAGGCCGCGTCACGGTGATGTTCTCGCCCGCCTCCACGGTGTGGCCGCATGTCGAGGCCGGCAAGATCAAGGCACTTGCAACGACGCAAACCACGCGGGCCGCGATCGCACCCAATCTGCCGACAATGGCGGAGGCCGGATTGCCCGGCTACGACACCGGCATCTGGATCGGGCTGCTGGCCCCGGCCGGCACCCCGGGCGATGCTGTCGACAAGCTGGCACGCGCGCTCAACGAGGCGCTCAAGTCGCCGGACGTACTGGCGTCGCTGCGCGCGCAGGGGGTCGACCCGCTCGGCGGCAGCCCGGGCGAGTTTGCCGGACATATCGAAAAAGACACCCGGAACTGGAACACCGTCGCCACGGCCGCCGGCTTGAGAAAGTGAGCGCTGGCCGGCGCCCGGAACACGGGAAATGGGAGCGATGCTTGCGGGAACGCGTTCGAAGCCCAGGAACACGATCCCCCGGGGGTTGACCGGCACGGCGAAAGATATCATCTTTCGTATTGGGCTGCCCTCGAGGGGCTCGACCAGGGTGTGCGGCACTGGACAGCACTGATCAGGAGAAAGATCAGATCAGAACAGGAGATCGATGCGACCTCATTCTGCGATCAAGGTTGTCGAGAGCAAGGTCATCCCGTTGCGTACCGCCACCATGTCTACCCAGATCGTGGGTCGGGTGCGCGAGGCACTGTTTGCGAAAGAATTTCGGCCCGGCGATTTTCTCGGCACCGAGAAGGACCTTGCCCGGCGTTTCGGGGTCAGCCGGATCGTGGCGCGCGATGCGCTGCGAACGCTGGAAGCGCAAGGCATCGTGGAGATCAAGGTCGGCTCCGGCGGCGGGGCACGCATCGCACGAGGCAACGCCCGGCTGTTCGCCGAGGCGCTGGCCGTGCAACTCGATCTGACCGGCGTATCGGTGCGCGAGATCATGGATGCCCAGCGCGCCATCGAGGGCTTGGCGGCCGAGCTTGCCGCAATCAATGCCACCGCCGAGGATCACGCGCGTCTGCGTGAGCTCATCGCCGACGCCGAGCGCAAGATCGACGACATCCCGGCGTATACGCGATCGTCGCGCGAGTTCCATCTCGCAGTCGCCGAGGCTTCCCACAACCGCGTCCTCGTGGTTCAGCTCATCTCGCTTCAGCATGTTTCCTGGCCGGCGCAGAATCCGACGCTGACGCCGCAGGTGGCGCGACGCGTTCTGGAGGTGCACGAGGAATTGTCCACTCTCATCGAGATGCGCGATTCCGGCGGCGCCCGTCGGCTGATGGACGAGCATGTTGGAATGATCGGCGCCAGGCGTGTTGCCGAGCAGCGCGACCAGCGGCGCGCCAGTCGAAGCTGCTGCTGAGGCCGGTCCAACCGGCACATCACTGCCACAACAGAGAGGAGACAAACATGGCCAAGGACAAATTCATCATCGAGCCGCACTTCCGATTGCAGGAATGGGTGGCCGAGGAAAAGGGCTACTTCAGGGACGAAGGGCTCGATTACATCTTCCAGGAAATGATCAAGTCGACCGACGGCTCCCACCACTACAAGGGCGACAAGGTCGGCGCCATGCAGTCGTTCGAGCGCGGCCGCGGCTCCGACGTGAGCTGCGCCTGCCACTGGACCGTCGGCGTCGCCGCATCGAAAGGCAACGGCCGGCTCTATGCGGACGTCTATTCGGTCGCACCCTCGGGCGTGTTCGTCCCCGCCGATTCGCCGGTGAGGAAGCCGGAAGATCTCGCCGGCGTTCCGATCGCCGTCGGCTATCAATCCGGCAGCCATTACTCGACCATCCAGGCCCTCGAGCAATACATGCCTGCCGACAAGATCAACCTGACCTTCGCCGACGGGATGCTGTTTCATCGGCTCGACCAGCTGATCGACGGCAAGGCGCAGGCTTCCGCGCTGTTCAGTGGTCCGTATTACTTCGCCGAGCAGCTGGGATTCCGCAAGATCATCGATACGACCTTCATGATCGCGTCCATGGTGGCGGGGAATCCCGAGCCCGAAGACTTGCGCAAGTTCTTCAGGGCACTTCGGCGTGCGCAACGCGACATCGATCTGCGCCCCGATCTCTACACCCATTACTACAAGAACGAATTCCCCGCGCGTTACCACGCCATGATGGATACCCGCCGCTGGGGACCGGGCGAGCGTCTGGTGTTCGAGCCCTACACCAAGGAGGTTTACGAGGAGACCTTCAAGTGGATCGCCGATCACGGCATTTTCGCCGATACCGGCATGGGGTCGGGCTCTTACGAGGAGTCCGTCCTGCGACTGTCCTGATAAGCACCTGCCTCGAGCCCTGGCCCGGCTCATGCCCGGGGAGGGCCGCGGGCACGCGGCCGCATTGACAGCCGCGGAATCCGCTACCGACGCTGGTCGGCCGCGACCGGTGCTTTGCTGAACAGGCTGGGGCCCGCGGCAATTCCGGCTCGCGCCGCAAGCTTCAGCCAGCGCTGCTCCAGGGTTCGCGAATTGGCGGCTATTTCCGGAGAGATCGCCAATCGCGCGCGCCGCGCGCACTCGGCCGCCTGGTCACGACAATATTTTGCATAAGACGACATAACACCGCTCGACTGACGGTTCATTTTCACCGAAAGACGAGGGTCCCAAAGTGCGGACGCGCACCCTCGCATTGCTTACGCTGTATCTCGGCATCAGTATTGTACCGCCGTTCGAAGAATCAAGAGAGATGATGGCTGCCCGACCAAACTCCTGCGCAAGCTGTTGTATCGTCATCACACATTTCAGTCCTCTCGGCACGCGCTTGCAGACGCCGAGATGGTGTCGAGGACAACGCGGGTGACCGTGCCGTCGCGGTCATGCTCGACAGCACGCTTTCACGGTGGCGTCGCGTAGGCCAATATCGCTCGAGCGTACCGGCTTCGACGGCTCACGACTGCTGCAGGCGAGCGCAATCCGTTGACGGCGGCACGCTGATCGCAACTGGAGCAAGGGCTCTTGTGCTGGCCTGGTCGCGGCTCCAGCAACACTGGAAAGCGTGCAATGAGTGCATTCCACGACGCGGCGTATACCATGTCAGCCGTCAGCGCCACTGTTGCGCTGTTTCGAGCCCTGGTGAAGAAGGGCGTGTTGACCAGGGAGGAAGCCGTGAGGGCCATCCTCGACGAGGCCGTCGGGAGGGCGATTCAGGCGGAAGCCCAGCCGCAAGGCCAACCCGGGAACCCAACCGACGACATCAACCGCCAATCCGCCGAAATACTGAAGTTCATCGCCGAGAAGCTATAGCGGGAGTCACTGATGGCTGACTCCCGGCTCCTGGTCCGCCAAACGCAGTCCGATCAGACGGTCGAGCGTCGCGTGGTCCTTCAACAGGGCTTGCGAGGGTGCGCGGTGGACGATGCTGCCGCGCTCGAGCACGATCGCCCGCTCGGTCAGGGTCAGCGCGATTTCGGCATGCTGCTCGACCAGGATGACGGCGGTGCCCTCGTCGGCCGTCATTCGCCGGATCGCGGCGACCAACTCCTCGACGATGATCGGCGCAAGACCTTCGAGCGGCTCGTCGAGCAGCAGCAGCGCCGGATTCGTCATCAATGCGCGCGCAATCGACAGCATCTGCTGCTCGCCGCCGGAAAGATGATTGCCTGCGCTCGCGCCACGCTCGTACAGGCGCGGAAACAGCTCATGGACTGCGCGCAGCGTCCACCGACCGGGCCGCGCCGCGACCGTGAGATTCTCCTCGACGGTAAGCGAGGGAAAAATCTCGCGCTCCTGCGGCACCCATCCGAGCCCGTCGCGTGCCCGCCAATGCGGCGCAAGCCGCGTGATGTCACGGCCGCGCCAGCCGATGCTGCCGCGGCTGAGATAGGTATACCCCATGATGGTCAGGAGCAGTGTCGTCTTGCCGACGCCGTTTCGCCCGAGCAATGCAAGGGTCCCCCCTTCCGGAACGTCGAATTCGATGCCGTCGAGCACGACCGCGTCGCCGTAACCGGCGCGCACGTTCTCGAGCGCCAGCAACGCGTCAGCCATGGTGCGCTCCGCCCAGATAGACCTCGCGCACGCGCGCATCGGACGAGATTTCCTTCGGCGTGCCCTCGAGCAGAATGCGTCCGCCGACCATGACGATGATGCGGTTGGCAAAGCGAAACACCACGTTCATGTCGTGCTCGATGAACAGCACCGCGATCTCCTGCGACAGATGGGCGATGACCGAGAACAGCTCGGCGCTCTCGCCTCGAGGTACGCCCGCCGCTGGCTCGTCGAGCAGAAGCACCTTGGGCCTGGTGGCGAGCGCGAGCGCGATCTCCAACAACCGCTGCTGGCCATAGGCGAGCTCCCGCGTCGGGCGATATGAGCTCGCAGCGAGCCGCAGCGACGTCAGGATCGCGTGGGCCTCTTCGATCGCGTCGCGGTAGGCCGGCAAGCTCCGCCACCATGTGCCGGCACAGCCCCGCCGTTCGCATACCGCCAATGTCACGGCTTCGAGCGCATTGAGATGGGGGAACAGCGTATTGATCTGGAAGGTGCGCACCAGACCGCGTTTGACGCGTTCGTCGGGCTCGAGCGCCGTGATCTCGTCGCCGCCGAGAAAGATGCGGCCGGCGTCGGGCTTGAGCATTCCGGTGATCAGATTGATCAGCGTGGTCTTGCCGGCCCCGTTCGGTCCGATCAGGGCGTAACGTTCGCCCTGCGGCAAGTTGAGCTCGATGTCCTTGGCGACGGTAAGCGAGCCGAAGCTCTTGTCCAGACCGCGCGTGGAGAGTGCCGGTGCGCTCACGCCCGGCTCCACCGCGACGGCAGCAAGCGCGCCAAGCCTCCCAGAATTCCGTTGGGCAGGAAGATGACGACCGCCACCAGCAGCGCTCCGATCCAGAAATACCAGTATTGCGGATTGATCCCGGAAAACTGATCGCGCGCCACCAGGTAGATGATGGCGCCGACGATGCCACCGTAGAGATGTCCGGCGCCGCCCAGGATCAGGATGACCAGCACGTCCGCCGAGCGTTGGAAGCTCAAGGTGTCGAGCGAAACGGTCTCGGTGGTCTGCGCGAGCAAGCCACCGGCAACACCGGCCACGACGGCGGCGATGGTGTAAATCTTGCGGATGTGCGCAGAGCTCGGTGCTCCGATCGCCGGCATGCGCACCGCATTTTCGCGAATGCCGCGCAAGGCAAGACCGAATGGCGAATGGATCAGCCGCCGTGCGACCAGGAAGATCAGGAACAGCACGATCAGCGAATAGGCGTAGCCGACATAACCGTAGAGATCGAATTCGAAGATGCCGAGCAGCTTCCACATGCGCACGCCCTGCAGGCCGTCGGCACCTCCGGTCAGCCAGCTTGCACTGTTGGCCGCCTCGTGCAGCAGCAAGCCGAGACCGAGCGTGATCATGATCAGTGCGAGATGGCGGAAGCGGGCGATGACGAAGCTGGTCGCATAGCCGAGGAGGCCGGCGGCCACGCCCGCGATCAGGAGGCCGGTCAGCGGCTCGCCCCAGCCCCATTTCGCGATCAGGCCCGCGGTATAGGAACCGAACCCGAAATAGGCTGCGTGGCCGAGCGACACGATGCCGGCATAGCCGAGGATCAGATCGAGCGACAGCGCGAACAGCGCGGTGATGGCGACCTGGCTCGCCAATTGCAGATAATTGGGAAAGATGACGAAAGGCAGCAGGGTGGCGAGCCAGAACGCCATCTCGATCGGGTGCCAGCGGATCTGATCCTCGAGGTAGCGTTGCGGCGCGGCGAGCGGAGGAGACGTCGCGGTCATGGTCTAGCGTTTCCCGAACAGCCCCAGAGGCCGCCACATCAGCAGCGTGACCATGACCAGATAAATGAGAAAGGCGCCGAGCTCGGGGAAATAATACTTGCCGGCCATGTCGCTGATGCCGAGGAGGCTCGCGGCGACGAACGAGCCAGCGATGGAGCCGAGCCCGCCGACGGACACGACGATCAGAACGTAAACCAGGTACGTAAACGCGAACGCGTGATCCAGTCCGATGATCTCGATTGCGAGCGCCCCGCCGAGCCCCGCGAGACCGCTGCCCAGCGCAAAGGTGACCGCGAAGATGCGATCGACATTGACGCCGAGCCCGCGTGCCATGCGCTGGTTGTCGACCGCAGCACGCACCTGCGCACCGAAGCGGGTGTATTCGAGCCCGGCCACCAGGACAATGGTCACGGCGAGCGACATCCCGATCAGGAACAGACGGTAGACGCCGAAATTCTGACCCATGATCGAGATGCTGCCGCGCAGATAGGACGGCAGGCTCACCGGCTGCTGGATGGTGCCATAGATATACGCGGCGACCGCAACGGAGATGAAGACGATGCCGATCGTCAACAAGCATTGATCGAGATCGGTCGCGCGGTAGAGGCGCCGGTACAGGGTGCGCTCGAAAGCCACGCTCACCACCGCCGCCGCCAGGAACGCCAGTGGCAGCGTCGCCAGAAACGGCCAGCCGAGCTCGTTCGTCAATGTCACGGTGACATAGCCGCCGAGCATGGCGAAGCTGCAATGCGCCAGGTTGACGAAATTCATCATGCCGAGCGTCACCGACAGCCCGACCGAGAGCAGGAACAGCAGCATCCCGTACGCAAAACCGTCGAACAGGACGCCGAAGGCCGAGCCGATCATCCCCCCACTCCGCCCCTGCGCGTGAGCACCACAGCGGCGAGCACGAAGTGCACAGGGCTGCTCAATTCTTCATGCGGGCAAGCACGGGGTCCCTGACGTTCTCGACCTTGTCGAATACGACATTGCGCAACTCGCCTCCAACGCGCTCGACACGGCGGATATAGATGGTTTGCACGATGTCACGGAAGTCCGGATCGATCGAGATCGGCCCGCGCGGGCTTTCCCATCTCATTCCTTTCACCGCCGCGATCAGCGCATCGGCATCGGTCTTGCCGCCGGTCTTCCTCAGCGCGTCGTAGATGAGGTGCATGCCGTCATAACCGCCGACCGACATGAAGTCCGGGTTTCGCTTGTTCAACTCACTGAACTGCCTGACGAACTCCTTGTTGAGCTGGGATCCGTCGTTGTAATCGTAATTCCAGGCGGTGACGATTCCGAGCGCAGCGTCGCCCATGCTCTTCAAGGCCTGCTCGGCCGTGGTCTCGCCCGTTCCCAGAATTTTGGTGATTTTCGGATCGAGACCGCGCTCGGCGACGGCTTTGCCGAACGCGGCCGGCTGCGCCCCGGCAGGCACGAACAGAAAGATCGCCTCAGGCGCCAGATCCTTCGCACGCTGGATGAAAGCGGAAAAATCGGGATTGGCCACGGGAAAGCGGACCGATCCGACGACTTCGCCGCCGGCTTCCTTGAAGGCACGCTGGAATCCGGCTTCGGCATCGTGGCCCGGCGCGAAATCGGACACCATGGTGTAGACCCTCTTGACGCCGCTCTTGGCTGCCCAGGTGCCGAAGGCCTCAGCGACCTGCGGCAGCGTGATGGAAACCCGCGTCACGAACGGCGACTTGGTCATTATCACCGATGCTCCGGCATTCATGACCACCATCATCTTCCTTGCCTGCGACGATACGTCGGCCGCAGCAAGGGTATTGGGGCTGAGCACGAAGCCGCCGAGGATATCGACATTGTCACGCACGACGAGCTCTTGTGCGAGCCGCTTGGCCACGTCGGGCGCCACTCCGCCGCTGTCCTTTCGGATCACTTCTATGCGCTTGCCGGCAACGGTGTCGCCATGCTGCTTCATGTAGAGCTTGATGCCACCGTCGAGCTGGGTCGCAGTGTCGGCGAACTGGCCCGAATAGGGCAGGATCACCCCGACCTTGACGGTTCCCTGGGCGTTCGCCACGGACCCGGCGACCAGCAAGGCGAAGATGCCGAGAGCGATATGACATTTGCGCATTGACTGCTCCCTGCCGCGTTGCCCCGCAAAGTCGCCGGCTGGTTCATCCGGCCGGTGTTGCAGGCCGATGCCGTCCGGCGATCAGCCGCCGCGCGCCTTGACTGGATCCTTGACGTTCTCGACCTTGTCGAAAGGCACATTGACGAGCTCGCCGCCGACCTTCTGCACGCGCCGTATATAGATCGTCTGCACGACGTCGCGGGTAGCGGGGTCGATCGACATCGGGCCGCGCGGGCTTTCCCACGTCATTCCCTTGGCGGCAGCGATCAGTGCATCACCGTCTGTCTTGCCGCCGGTCTTCTTGATCGCCTCGTAAATCAGATGCATGCCGTCATAGCCGCCGATCGAGAAGAAATCAGGATTGCGCCCGTGCATTTCGTTGAAGACCTTGACGAACTCGACATTGCGCGGCGTGTCACCTTTGTAGTCATAGTGCCACGCCGTGATGATGCCGAGGCTGGCGTCGCCCATGCTCTTGAGAGCCTGCTCCGCAGTGGTCTCTCCGGAACCCAGAATCTTGATCTTGTTGGGATCGACGCCGCGCTCCGCGAAAGCCTTGCCGAGCGCGGCCGGCTGTGCGCCGCCGGGGATGAAGATCATGATGGATTCTGGGTTTATGTCCTTCGCGCGCTGCACAAAAGCCGAGAAATCAGGATTGGCAACCGGGAAGCGCACCGATCCGATGATCTCCCCGCCCGCCTCCTTGAAGGCACGGGTGAAGCCTGCTTCGAAATCATGGCCCGGTCCGTAATCGGTCACCATGGTATAGGACTTCTTGACTCCACCGCCCTTGAAAGCCCAGGTGCCGAAGGTCTCCGCCACTTGCGGCAGCGTGACCGACGAGCGCGCCGAGTACGGCGACTTGGTCGTAATGATCGAGGTGGCGGCGTTCATGATCACCATGAACTTCTTTGCCTGCGCGGAAACGTCGGACGCGGCGAGGGCATTGGGTGTGAGCACGAAGCCGGCGAGGACGTCCACGTTGTCGCGGACGACGAGCTCCTGCGACAGGCGCTTGGCAACGTCCGGGGCCGGACCGCCGGTGTCCTTGCGGATGATCTCGATCTTCTTGCCGGCGACGGTGTCGCCGTGCTGCTTCATGTAAGTCTTGATGCCATTGTCGAGCTGGATCCCGGCGTCGGCAAACTGACCGGACAGGGTGAGCACCACGCCGATCTTGAGCGTGCCTTGCGCGTTCGCAGCCGAAAGCGCGAGCACCGCGGCGGCACAGCCGGCCAACCCGGTCACGAGTTTTCGCATAGTGTTCTCCCAATGACTGGACGTTTGCGCCACGGTACCGGCTGCCAAATGCAAGGTCAATTTTGTTCCAGAAGCGGCGCCGCGGCGCGAACGATGCGAGACGAAGCTGCCACCCGATTCAATCGTGCGCAGCCGGCCCGGCATCGTGGGCGAGGTCCCGTCCCCTTGGGGCGCGGTCGCGCGCCGTCTGGACGCCCCGTAGAAAGGCTCGAACCTCACATTTCCGCCGCATCCGGCATGCTATTCCAGCTGAGCGGCGGTTCATCCCGGCATATCCCATGCATGAATTTCGTATCCTCGGCCTGCTGATCCTCTTGGTCTCGACCTGGTGCGGCGCTTCTGCCCACGCCGAGATTCGTAGCGGCGTGTTGCGGATCGAATGGGAGGTCAAGAACCGGTTCCGTCTGTTCCGCAACGAAGCGGATTTCCAGCGCCACGTTGCCGCAGCACAAGGCGACGGCGTGCTCGCAGCCGAACGCCGCCTTGCGCGCGAGAGCGATGGCCGGGGCTGGGCGCGCGATACGGTCGAGCGGCTTTGCGTCGATCGCGCCGGCAAGCTTCTGGAGTTCTGCGAGCGCGATGGCGAGCGCGAGATATATGCTTCGCCGCGCGATCACCGTGTCGGCGTCAAGCTGGCCGGCGCCTTGCCCTCCAATGAAGGCTGTGTCTGGACGTTCGATGACGGCGACGGTGCCGCTCGGCACGTCAAGGGCGCTTGCAACCAGGAAGTCAATGTTCGGCTGCCGCACGGGCGGCCGAATATGGTGAGCGTCGATATCGTCCTGCCGGACGGCACGGCCCAGCGGATCGTAAGCGAGATCCAGGTGCGCGACGTGCTGATCGCCGGAATGGGAGACTCGATCGCTGCCGGTGAAGGCAACCCGGACCGTGCAGTGCGATTGTCCGATGAAGGCTTTTGCTTCAAGCGCTTCGACGGCATCGAATATTATCGGCCTGGGCGAGCCGGCTTCACCGGCAACAGGTCGTGCAACACGGTGCCCGGGGAAGACGCTGGAATTGCCGACTGGGCGCGGCAGAGCGCGCGCTGGATGAGCGGGGCCTGCCATCGCTCGCTTTACAGTTATCAGATGCGCACCGCGCTCGTGCTCGCCGTCGAGAATCCGCACCTCGCCGTGACTTTCATTCCGCTCGGCTGCACGGGTGCCACCATCAATATCGGCTTTCTCGACAGTCAGCGAGCGCGCGAATGCCCGAATCCAGGCAGCGGGGCGGCATGTTCGGGAACCGCCCGCGCCCAGATCGCCGAGTTGAAAGACATCTTGGCTATGGCGCGTCGCCACCGCGCCGACCGCAGTCTCGATCTCGTTCTGCTGACCATTGGAGCCAACGATATTCTGTTCTCCGGGCTGATCGCCGACGTCATCGTCGAGCCGGGCACCGAACGAAACCTGCTCCGGCGCGGCGGCATCATTGCTTCGGTCGAGGATGCACAAAAGGTGCTCGATCGCGAGTTGCCGGGGAACTTCGCCAAGGTACGCGCTGCCCTCAAGCCGTTCGTCGGCGGAGACCTGTCGCGTGTCGTTTATGTGACTTATGGCAACCCTGCCCTCGCCGCTCCCGGTACCCCTTGCCCCGGCGGCCGCGACGGCTTCGACGTGCATCCGGCGTTCGGGGCGGACGGCGAGCGTCTGCGCAAGACCGTGGAATTCGTCTCCAGCAGGTTCTTGCCCGGGATCAGGGCGCTGGCGCTGTGTCAAGACGGCAAGAGCTGTCGCGACCCATCGTCCGAACGCATGACCTTCGTGGACGCACACCAGGAGATCTTTGCATCGCATGGAGCGTGCGCACGGTCCGAGCGCGACCCCGCCTTTGATCGGGCATGCTTTTCGGGCAACGGGGAGACGTTCGAGAGCAGCCTCGCCAAGGCCGTGAGCGATCCTATGGCATGCGGCTTGCCGGCCAGCGAATTCCGTCCCTACGCCTCACGCGCGCGTTGGATCAGAACTGCAAACGACAGCTACTTCACCGCCTTGACCTATCCCGAAGGGCTCCCCTCGCTGCTGCAGCCCGCCGACCTGCACGATGCGATTTGGGGAATCTATGCGGCCGTCTACGGTGGGGCCGTTCATCCGACCGCGGAAGGGCATGCCGCCATGGCGGACGCTGCGGTCCCGCTGGCGCGCGAAGTGCTCGGCTTGTCGGCCTTGATCGCACCGGTGCACAGCGAGCCGCTGCCCGCGCCGCAGAATCTGCTCGCGCCTCACCTTCCGGCGTCTGCACGCTAAGGGATTGTCCATAAATAAACAAGACAATTGACTTTTTTCTGCGTGCGTCAATTGACGTTTCTGTGCGGTGAAGTTTTTCGCCGCGGCGCAATTGTGTAGTTCCAGTCACCGTGGAACGAGTGGCGAGAGAGGTTGACGGCGGCGAGTTGAGCGTCGGTGACCTTGATGCCTTTGGGATATTTGTTTTCATCCAGCTCAGCTCGCACTTTGAGGCCGGCTTCGGTTGTGGTCGCGGCAATCAGTTGGACGATCGTGCGATAGCTGCGCAACGGCTTGCCTCGCCAGTTAATGGTGATGAACGAGAACAGACGATGCTCGATTTTGTTCCACTTGCTGGTGCCGGGCGGCAAGTGGCAAACAGTGATGGGGAGCTTGAGTTGGTCGGACAGCTTCTGAAGCTCGACTTTCCATAGACGCACGCGATAACCGTTACTGCCGCCACCGTCGGCTGTGATCATCAGACGTTTGGCTTTGGGGTGGCGTTTCTTGCCCATTGCCCGCCACCACCTGCGGATCGCATTGACGGCAAAGCAGGCCGTATCACGATCGGTGCCGACGCTGACCCATCCGACATTGTTGTTGATGTCGTAGACGCCGTACGGCACGGCGCGGCGCAGTTTGGGATCGATAAAATCATGAACATTGACGGCTTCAGGAGTGCCTTTTCGACGCCATTCCCGGCCATTGTTCTTGAAATTGCCCACCAATTCCTTCTTTTTGGTGTCAACCGATATCACCGGTTCGTCCGCGGCCAGGAACGCCACGGCCTGCGTGTTGATGTACTCGAATTGGGCGTCACGATCGATGTGCTTGCCGCCTTCCCGCGTCTTGTTGTTGGCCTGCAAACTGTAGCCCATGTCATGCAGGAGATTGCCAACAACCGTAGGACAAACCTCGTGCCCCTTCCTCGCCAACGCCTTGGCAAGATTACGCAAGCTGCGGCAGGTCCACAACAGCGGCCGCATCGGGTCGCCCCGCGTCACAGGCTCGACAAGCTTCTTGAGGTCGACCAAAAGGGTTGGATCCTGGGATATTTTCTTCTTCCGCCCACCGCCGTCCTTGCGGATACGACCAGGCGCCGCCGACACCTCATGACGAATGTCGTAAAGTCCGTGATAAATCGTAGACCGCGCCAGTCCGGTAATCCGGGCCATCAAACTGACACCGCCACGTCCCAACGCTCGGGCTTCCAAGGCGACAAAGCGCCGTCGGCTCTGTTCGTTCAGAACAGGCGCCATCTCCCGATATCGCCTCCGCGTCGCGCGCGCTTGCGCAGCTCGAATCATGCGGCCAAGCTACGTCGAGTGGTTCCCTCTTGTGAATCCCCTTCAAGCTGTTCTTTGTGATTTGTCGCAATTATGACTTAGTTGTTCTTGGACGGGCCCTAAGTCAACTTCGGCGTCATCCGCGCTTCGGCCGCCTGACCCCGCACGACGGTGACGCCGCAGGGCGCTTCGGCCGTGATCTGGCCCACGATCCTCCCTCCTGAAGATGCAAGCACCGGGGCCCCAATGACGATGTGATGGACGTGGTTGGAGCGTGCGAATTCGAGAATTGCAGCCGCAATGTTACGCGACTCGAGAAGGTGATATGAGATTTTGCCTCGCGGCAATTGGAGTGGCTGGGCCCAGCTTCGCATTTGCGCGAGCCTCTGGACATGAATGTTGTCTCCCGCAGCATCGACGTTCTCGTCGA
This sequence comes from uncultured Alphaproteobacteria bacterium, assembly GCA_963831225.1. Taxonomy (GTDB): domain Bacteria; phylum Pseudomonadota; class Alphaproteobacteria; order Rhizobiales; family Xanthobacteraceae; genus VAZQ01. The sequence continues at coordinate 58,906 of CAWHPT010000066.1, read as the reverse complement.
TCCCGACGAGCGAGGTAGGCATCACGTCGACGCAAGCTAACCGCGCCCCCGGCGTGTTCGCCAGCGCCGAAGCAGCGGCCTCTAGCAGCGCTTGCCTCAGGTCATCGAAGCCGGGGCGAAGATCGAGGACCGTTAATATGATCGGCGGGCGGGCCGGCGGCTTGGTCGCACTCGAAAGGATCTTGCGAGTGATCGCCGGCGCACGCAGCCGGCGGCCGAGCACCGTCCTCCAGTCACTCTGTTGCGAGCGGCGGGCGCGTTCAGTCAGCTCGACGAGATCGAGGTGCCGCAGATCGAAAAGAAGATCGGTGGCACTGCCATAGCGGCCGTCCGGGATCGGCTCCAGGCATCTGAGAATGATCTCCTGCAGTGCGGGTGAGGTGTCTGCTCGCAAAGCCCGCGGAGGCACGGGATCGCGCCATACGCGCCGGCGTACCTTTCTCATTCGCCCCGGCCGGCCAAATGGCAGCCGGCCGGTCGCCAGTTGGTAGAGAATTGCACCGAACGCGTAGATGTCGCTGCGCTTGTCCGAGCGCACCCTGAAAAGCTGCTCCGGTGCCATGTAATCGGGCGTTCCCGTGGGGCGGTGAAACTGTTCCTCCAGGAGATCCGGCAGTTGCTCGTGGCGCGACAAGCCGAAGTCGATCAGCACGGCCTCTTCACTCGGGCGGAACAGAATGTTGGCCGGCTTGAGATCGAGGTGCAGTACATGTTGTTGGTGCAGATCGGCGAGTGCGGCGGCCACCGAGATGCCGATGCTCACGACCTCATTCATGGGAGCGACCCGGTCGAGGTAGCGCTTGAGCAACGTCGGGCCCTCGACGTACTCCATCACGATGAAAGGTTGAACTGCGAAATCGCCGTTCGCGACCCACCGGGGTACATGTGGGCCCCGGAGCTCCGCCATGATCATTTGTTCGACCTCGAAGCCGACCAGCACGGAAATGTCGCCTTCGAAGTCGAGCAAAGGCACCTTCATGATAATGGGGAATTTGATATCGCTTCGGCTGACGCGCCAGATATCTGCCATGCCGCCGCGATGAAGACGCTCCTGCAACAGGAAGCCGTCGATCGTCATGCCGACCGTCAGCTGCGCCTTCGCCATGCGGGTCAAATCCCCAGCGTTAACCGCGCTGCCAGAATCTCCGGCAGTCCCGCTGCACGGATCTTGCGCGCAGTCAGGTCGGCGTCATACGGCACCCGCACATACGTCAACGTGTTGCGCACGTCATCGAAGAGGCCGTAACAGGCGGCCGGGTTCTTGTCACGCGGCTGTCCAACCGACCCGAGCACGGCGAGCCACCGCCGCTGTGCCAGCAAGGGTGTCGCCTTTCCCTCGGTCGGGAGATGTCGCTGTGGCGGCGTGAGCGGAGTTGCGTGGAAGAGCGCCGGGAAATGGGTGTGCCCGCAAAAAGTCAAACGATGATGGGTGGCCATGAAACTCTGGTCAGCCTCACGCGCGCCGAAGACGTAAATCCAAGTATCCGGAGCGCAGGCACTGGCGTGGACGAACAGGCGATCGCCTTCCTCGACGGTGAGCGGCAACTGGGCAAGGAAAGCGTTCTGCCCATGGTCGAGACGGGAGCGAGTCCAGGTGATCGCCGCCTGCGCCTCGGCTACCATCCCTTCGCTCGGGTCGCTCACCGCGGCATCATGATTTCCGCGCACGGCCACAGCGCCGTTTTCCATCATCGCAGCGACGCGATCGACAACCCATCCGGGATCTGCGCCATACCCGACGAGATCACCTAGGAAGACGTATCGGTCGGCCTTCGCGTTTTCGGCATCGGCGAGGCAAGCGGTCAATGCCTCGCGGTTGGCATGGATGTCGGCGAGAAGAGCGATCAACATGGCGATCCGGCTTGAACGGTTCGCCGCACAGCTACGCGTCGAACGGAAGATAGAGACAATGCTCGATATCACCCGAGGAATAAGAGAATCAGGTACGCAATCCCGACGGCGATCACACCGCAGATGAGGGTGAGCAACAAGATGCGCTGAAACCGAGTCATTTCGCTCTCCTCGGGAGGCTTACGAGCGACTAGAAGCGACAGAGGCGCGCTCGTCGATCATCGGCGTTTCGAGAAATCTACTGCACACCGGGCCGGAGCGATCTTCGCTCCGGCCCCCTGCTCGCATCCCAGGCCGGAAACTATTGCTTGAAGATGTCCCGTTTGTAGGTCTCGGGCACGAAGATCGACCCGATCACGAAGGTCATGAGAGCCACCACGATCGGATACCAGAGGCCAAAGTAGATGTCGCCGGTCTGAGCCACCATTGCGAATGAGGTCGCCGGCAAGAGGCCGCCGAACCATCCATTACCGATGTGGTAGGGTAACGACAGGCCGGTATAGCGGATACGGGTCGGAAAGAACTCGACAAGCGCAGCCGCGATCGGACCGTACACCATCGTCACATAGATGACGAGGATGGTCAGAATGGCTATAAGGGTCAGTTTCTGGGCGCTGAAGATATCGAACATCTTCGCGAAGTTGGCGAGGCCGGCTTTCGAATCGATCGGAATCTTCACGACCGTGGGATTGTCGGCGCCGGGATATCCGGCCGCTGTGAGCGCCGCGCCGACCTCTCTGGCGAAGTTCGCATCATTGGCGACGAACTCCTTGTCGCCGACCCTCACTTTGGCGATGGTGCCGCCGGGGGCATTGACCGTCGTTGCGTTCACGGAGCTCCGTGCCAGCAGCGCCTTTGCGATATCGCAGGGTTTGGTGAACTTGGCAGTGCCAGTCGGATTGAACTGGAACGAGCAGTCTGCCGGATCGGCAATGATGCTGACCTGTGCATTTTCCTGGGCTTGATGCAGCGCCGGGTTGGCCGTTGCAGTCATCAGCTTGAACAGGGGAAAATACGTCAATGCCGCGATCAGGCAGCCGGCAAGAATGATCGGCTTGCGGCCGATCTTATCCGACAGGGCACCGAACAGGATGAAACCGCCGGTGCCGAGGACGAGCGACCACGCGATCAGCACGTTGGCGGTGAACGCGTCGACACGCAAAATGTTCTGCAGGAAAAACAAAGCATAGAACTGCCCGGTATACCAGACGACGGCTTGGCCGGCGACCAAGCCTAGAAGGGCAAGCAGCGCGATCTTGGCGTTGCGCCATTGACCGAAGGCCTCGGTCAGTGGCGCCTTCGAAAGCGAACCCTCGTCCTTCATCTTCTGAAAAGCGGGACTTTCGTGCATCTGCATCCTGATCCACACCGAAACGGCCAGGAGAACGATCGAGACCAGGAACGGAATACGCCAACCCCAGGCGGCAAAGGCGCTGATCTTGGCCCCAGACGCCAGCGTCACCTCTGGAAAATTGGCGTTCACCCAGATTTGCGTGAACATGATGATGATCAGGGAGAGCAGGAGACCGAGCGTGGCGGTGGTCTGGATCCAGCTCGTAAAATAGCCGCGCTTGCCGGGAGGAGCATGCTCTGCAACGTAAATTGCCGCACCGCCATACTCACCGCCGAGCGCGAGACCCTGCGCCATGCGCAGCGCAATCAGCACGACAGGCGCCAGGAACCCGATGGTCTCGTAACTCGGCAGGCATCCGACCAGAAAGGTCGATATGCCCATGATCAGGATGGTAACGAGGAAGGTGTATTTGCGGCCGACGAGATCGCCCAGCCGGCCGAATACCAGGGCGCCGAATGGACGCACCAGAAAGCCCGCGGCAAACGCCAACAACGCAAAGACGTTGCGCGTCGCCTCGGGGTACTGGCTGAAGAATTGCGCGCCGATGATGGCAGCCAGTGAACCGTAGAGATAGAAATCATACCACTCGAAAACAGTACCGAGTGACGAAGCCAGGATGACTCTCTTCTCTTCGCGACTCATCGGGCGGCTTCGCACCGCTGTATCAGCAATGGTGGCCTGGACAGACATGGGTTTGTCCCCTTTGGTTGCGCCGGCGCGTCATCGGCGCTCGGGGCTGCCGCCGACAACCGATCGGTCTTTAGGCATCACACGCGGTACGTCGTTCGGCGCAACCGAAGCCCCACCGTGGACGATCTTGCCCGCAATTGCGAGTTATAGTGCGGGCGGGCGGTAGCGTCGACCTAGCTATTGTTCTTAGGCAATTAGTCTACATCAACCTCGTTGGTCGAGCGGATCGCACGGGTGAAGGCGATAATTGCCCTCCAAATTCAAGCCCAGCCGACATCCGGCTGCGCAAGCGCACCGTGACCCCCATTATTGCGCGGCTTCGAACGCCGCCGCGTCCGCTTCGCCCGCTGAACGAGACAGCGGAATACGGAAAGAGAACGTCGCCCCCTTGCCGAGCTCGCTCTCAACCCAGATCTCGCCGCCCAGGTGCTGCAATATTTGCCTGGAAATAGGTAGACCAAGTCCGGTGCCCTGCGGCTTCTCCGTGAGGATATTGCCGGCCTGCTGGAAGCGCTCGAAGATCTTCTGATGGTCCGCCTGGGCGATGCCAATGCCGTTGTCCTCTACGTCCACGCGCAGGAACCCGATCTCTTGCCAGGCGTTCAGTCGGATGCGACCGTTCTCCTGGGCGCAGAACTTCACGGCGTTCGAGATCAAATTGACGATTACCTGGGTCAAGCGATCTGCATCGCCCCGGATCGATGGAAGCTCCCCGGCAATCCTGGTCTCGAGCGAGATGTGGCGTGCTTTGGCGAATAGGCCACTGGTGGCGGCCATCGCGTGCTCGATCACTGCCGCCGGATCGAACTCCGTCATATGCCATTCCGAAGTGCCCGCCTCCATCTTGGCAAGGTCGAGAATGTCGTTGATGAGCCAACTCAACCTCTCGCTTTCCTGGACGATGATGCTGATGAACTCATGGCGCTGCTCAGGATCGAGATCGGGATTGTCGCGTAAAATCTCACTGAATGAGCGGATTGAGGTCAGTGGGGTCCGAACCTCGTGGCTCACGGTCGCGACGAAATCGTCTTTGAGCTTGTCGAGGTCCTTGAGGCGCTCATTGGCGGCTGTAAGCTCCGCAGTTGCATCCTCGAGCTCCCGAGATTTCTGCTCGACTTGGCGCGAATAGACGACCACCTGCGACGCCTCGTCCAGGATCTGCATTACCCGGTCGATATCGTGCATATCCTCCCTCAGCACGGATGCAATCATGATGCGCGCGGAGGCAGCACCGATGGCACCGGCCAGCTGGCGTTCCGAATACGAGACGATGTCAGAATTGGCCGGACCGTGATCCTGGATTGCCCGCCGGCTCTCCCGCTCGAATCGCGCGAAAGCCGCATTGGCGCGCATCTCGCCGATGAAACGGACGAGAAGCTGCCGCAGGTCTCCGATCGTCGCGCGGCCGCGCCAGACCCGTCCGGCTTCGGCCGTCCGTTTGAAAATGTCGACGAATTGCACCGCCTGGCTGCGCTCGATGAGCGACTGCGAGGTCATCAGCGAAACCCCGATGAGGAGCCCGACATTCACCAGCATCGACCAGATCGTGGCATGCGAGATCGGGTCGAGTCCGTCGAGGCCGAAAAGCGCATACGGTTTGAGAAGCTCTGCGCCCATTGGTCCGCTATCCACGAAGCTTTGGGCGATCCACTCCGATCGCGCAAACGACGGCAGAAGCAGCGTATAGATCCACACCAAGAAACCGCCTGTCAGCCCCGCGAGAGCGCCGGCCTTGGTGGCTCCTTTCCAGTAGATGCCGCCTATAATCGCCGGCACGAATTGCATAGCCGCCGCGAACGAGACGAGGCCGATGGTCACCAGCGCGTAGGATTCGCCGATAAGGCGGACAAAGGCGTAGCCCAGCAGCATCACCAGAATGATGGTGGCGCGCCGAATCGTCAGCAGGATCCCCGCGAGATCCCTGCGGTCGGACAAATGCAACCGGCCGACGCGCAACAGCAGCGGCATCACCAGGTCGTTGCAAACCATGGTCGCCAGGGCGACGGTCTCCACGATCATCATTCCGGTGGCCGCGGAAAGCCCCCCAATGAAGACGATCAGGGCGAGCATCGGCTGCTGTTGCTTGATCGGCACCGTGAGCACAAACGTATCGGCATCCACGCCGCCATCCGGAAACTGCAGCAACCCGGCGAATGCGATTGGCAGAACGAATATATTGATGAGCAGGAGATACAGCGGGAACAGCCACATCGCCTTGCGCAGGTGACGTTCGTCGACGTTCTCCACCACCAGAACTTGAAATTGACGCGGCAAGACGACAATCGCTGCCATGGCCAGCAGCGTAAGCGTGATCCAGCTGGTGTAACCCGCAACGCCTTGGATGGTGAAAAGCCGGGTCAGTGCGGCGACAAATTCTGCCTGCGTGAAAATCTCGCCGACACCACCGTATAGACCGAACGTCACGAACATTCCTACGGCGAGAAACGCGACCAGCTTGATGACCAATTCGAAGGCGATCGCGGCAACCATGCCCTCATGCCGCTCGCTCGCATCGATATGGCGCGTTCCGAAGAGGATTGCGAACAGCGCCATGATCAGCGCCACGTAAAGGCCGGTGTCTTGCAGAAAGAGACTGCTCGCCGATGTGCTCGGCATCACAATTTCCGGATAGTCCAGCAGGATAGAGAAGCTGGCAGATATCGCTTTGAGTTGCAGCGAGATGTAGGGGAGGATACCGACTACTGCGATGATGGTCACAAGACCGCCGAGCTGAAAGCTCTTGCCGTAGCGTGAGGCGATGAAATCCGCGATCGAGGTGGTACGGTTGATCTTGCTGATGCGGATGATCTTGCGGATCACGAACCAGGCCAGGATGAAGGTGAGCGTCGGGCCGAGATAGATCGGCAGAAAGTCGACCCCCGTGGACGCGGCCCGGCCGACCGAGCCGTAGAACGTCCAAGACGTGCAATAAACCGCAATGGACAGGGCGTAGATCGTGGGATTGGCGATCAGGCTGCGCCCCTGGTCGGCTCGCTTGTCGCCGTAGTAGGCGATCGCAAACAGGAGGCAGAGATACAATAGGGCGACGGTAATGATGAGGGGACCGCTAAGCATCGCTCGGGCCCCCCGCAATTGGCGTGGATTCCTTGCCGAGCATTTCCGGACCGGCTTCAGTGGTGTCCTCCTCGTCGTGCCGGCGTTCAACGGCAACGGCCACCAGCACGATGAGAGTCGTCCAGACTGTAAACAGATAGAAATAAAGTGACGGTACGCCGAGAAACCGGGTCGGACTATTGAAGATGATCAGCAGCGGGGGTGCGAAAAGCAGAGCCCCGAGCAGGAACAGGGCGATTAGAAGCTCGCGGGTACGGCTTGAACTCGGCATCGCTCCCCCTGGAGCTGCGCAGGGGCCTCACTGCCCCTCCGCTTTTCGAGAGCGACCGAGAACGGCCTCGACGCGAGCAATGGCGTCCTTGGTCGAGAACGGCTTCGTGATGTAATCGTCAGCGCCCAGAGCCAATCCTTTCTCGCGCTCAATATCTCGGCCGCGGGCCGTAAGCATGATGATGCGCATGTCCTTCCATTCAGGATTGGCTCTTATCCGTTCACAAATCGAGAACCCATCCATCTTCGGCATCATGACATCGAGCAACACCAGATCAGGCGCCGCACGCGCAATCTCGGCGAGAGCCTCCTCGCCGTCCTTGGCGGTCCGCACGTCGTATCCCGTCTTCTTCATGAGAAACTGCAAAGAGAGAAGGATATTGGGCTCATCGTCGACGATCAGCAGGCTTTGGGGTTTGCTCATGAGACGATCACCGCTTGCGAGGGTCGCCGGTCCTGCCCTGCTCGGCTTCGGCTCCCGTCTAGGGCGACCCGATCGGTCTGGCCCGGAAACGGAAGGCTAATTGGATCAGGGCCACCCAGCCACAAGATATTACAGCAAATTGTCCATGGCCATCCGACCTTCGAAACGGTTACCTCCGTTCTGTCCGCGAATTGGCCCACAGCGTGACAGGAACACGATGCCAGTCACGCCACGCCGAGCTTCTTCTGCAAGCTGGTCGACGACGTCGTGTATTGGAACACCAGCCGCTTGTCCGGATAGACGTAGCGGTGCGCCTTTTGCGCCATTAGCGCAGCCTCGTGGAAGCCCGAGAGGATGAGCTTGAGCTTGCCCGGATACCAGTTGATGTCGCCAATCGCGAAAATCCCCGGTCGGCTCGAACTCGAATGTGGCGGTATCCACCAGGACATATTCGCCGTCCTTCATGTCCATGCCCCAGTTGGCCACCGGGCCTAGCTTCATGGTCAGTCCGAAGAACGGGAGCAGCACGTCGCAGGCGATCTCGAAGCTCGAGCCGTCGTTGCGCTTGACGATGGCTCTGGCAATGCGCCCACCGTCGCCTTGCAAGCTCGAGACCTGACCAAGCACGAAATCGATCTTGCCCTCGCCCACCAGCGACATCATCTTGTTGACGCTGTCGGGGGCGGCGCGGAACTCGCCGCGCCGGTGCAGGAGCGTCAGGTGACTCGCGAGCGGCGCCAGGTTGAGCGTCCAATCAAGCGCGGAATCCCCACCGCCCACGATCAGTATTCGCTTGTTGCGGAACGCCTCCATCTGCCGGATGGCATAGAACACCGAGCTGCCCTCGTAGGCCTCGATCCCGGGAATCGGCGGACGCTTGGGCTGGAACGAGCCGCCGCCGGCGGCAATGACGATGACTTTGACCTCGAAGATTTTTCCGCGATCGGTGGTGATCCGGAACAGCGGATCGCCGACCTTCTCGATCGTCTCCACCATTTCCTGAAGATGGTAGGTTGCCCTGAACGGCTTGATCTGCGCCATCAACGCGTCGCAGAGCCCCTGTCCGGTGACGTATGGGATGCCGGGAATGTCGTAGATCGGCTTTTCTGGATACAGCTCCGCGCATTGGCCGCCGATCTTGTCCAGAATATCGATCACGTGCGCCTTCATGTCGAGCAGCCCAAGCTCGAACACGGCGAACAGGCCGCACGGTCCGGCGCCGATGATCAGTACGTCGGTCTTGATCACTTCACTCATGCTTTACGTCCGCAGATCCGCATCCTGATGTGTGGATGATGCACCTCCTGTAGCCGCGACGCCGCAATGGCGAAAGCAGCGATGCCTGTGCGCCGGTCCCGCCCGTCAGGCCTGCCGCTCGGGCGTGCGCACGATCAGGCCATCGAGATCGGCAGTCACCTTGATCTGGCAAGAGAGCCGCGAATTGGACTTGACGTCATAGCCGAAGTCCAACATGTCCTCTTCCATTGGCGAAGGTTCGCCCACAGCGGCCCGCCAAGCCTCATCGACGTGGACGTGGCAAGTGGCGCAGGCGCACGCCCCGCCGCATTCGGCCTCGATCCCTGGCACGCCGTGCTTGATTGCGGTCTCCATGACGGTGGACCCGATTTCGCCGTCTACGGTGCGGGCGGCGTCCTGATGATCGATGAAGGTTATTTTCGGCATGCGACCTTGCGAAACAAGACTGCTGGAGCACAGCGGGGCCGGGGTGCTATAGCCGCTCACGCATATGCGCGCCAGTGAGGACGGAGGTCGATCGCCAGTCCGCTGACGTGGAGCTTTGGTCTTGTTATTGCTGAACGAAGAGGTGGCCGACACCATCGCGAGGTTGACGGCGGGGCGGGGGCCCAGCTGGCCAGGAATCCGCGTCCGGGGGCTCGCGTGGCAGCACCCGATAGCGCGGCTTGATCGGATTGTGCAGCCAAGGGCCGGCCCAGCCGCCGCCATGCAGGATTCTGTCGTCTTCTTCGATACTTCCCGGCCGTCGCGATCAAACAGCGGAAGCTTTCCACCGGGTTGATCCACTCCGCGCTCGAGATAACGCCGTTTCGCCTCGGTCGGCCGCATAGCGGCCGCAATGTGGCCGGACAAATCGTGGCGGGGGGACAAATCGTGGCGGCGGGATCAAAGGGTCGCCGTCCTTGCTTTGCAGCTCAGAGTTAACGTTTCATTAAAGAGTGTGCTTAACAGGACATATCCTTCGGTCTGCGGAGCCGGTAGGATGTTCGAACGGCAGTGGGATATTTGTGCCGGCGCGTGATTACCGGCTGCCTGAGGGGGATCCGACGGCGATCAGTATAGACGTGCTCGTGGGCGCGGCAGGAAACCGATTCCTGCTGCTGCTCTGGTCCAAGCGTGATGCGAGGCGACGACTGACATGGCGAACACCCCGAAGAAGATGAAGGATCCGACCGAGGCGGCGCTGTCGGCGATCCAGGACGCGCTTACCGTGCGGGATACCACGCCGGAGCCCGAACCGGTCAGTCGCCCCGTCGCTCCCGTGGCGCAGCAGGCCGACGAGGCGGCTTCCGAGCCGCCCTGGCGCAACGTGAGGTCGGCCGCGCCGACCAAGGACGACTTCGACGATGAAATTCGTGGCTCGCAAGAGCAAGGCGCACTGCGTCTCCCGGCGAACGACGATCGTGAATCGATCGGTCAAATCCTGCGCACGCTGCAGCGCCGCCCGGCGCGCACGTCCTATATCATCGCGACCGTCTTCGCCGTGGTCTGGGTGCTGGCCGGGCTCGTGCTCGGCTGGATGTATTTGCCGCAACTGCAGTCCGCGCTCGGCCCGACCGGGCCTGACGGCACCAGTGCTCGGCATGCTCGCCGCCATCTTCTTCGCGCCGATCATTTTCTTCTATGTGCTCGCCCACATGGCTTGGCGGTCGCAGGAACTGCGACTGATCACTCAATCCATGGCCGAGGTCGCGATGCGACTGGCCGAGCCCGAGACGGTCGCGCGGGAATTGATCGTCACTGTCGGCCAGGCGATCCGGCGCGAAGTCGCCGCCATGGGCGACGGCATCGAGCGCGCGCTGGCACGCGCCGCCGAGCTCGAGACGCTGGTGGCGAACGAGGTTTCCGCCCTCGAGCATGCCTACAACGACAACGAGGTACGCATCCGTGCTCTGCTGCAGGACCTGGGCGGCCAGCGCGATACGCTGGTCGGTCAAGCCGGTCAGATTCGCGATGCCATCAACAGCGTGCACCTCGATCTCGGCCATGACATATCCCAGATCAGCGAGCTGGTTGCCGAGCAGGTCAACGAGGCGTCGCGGCGGATCACGCACACCTTGGCCGAGAAGGGCGAGCACATCACACGCGCGCTCGGGCACGCCGGTGACGGCATGATCCAGGCGCTCGGAGAGCGCGGCGGCGATCTGCTCGATCGCCTCGAATCCAGCAGCCAGGAAACCTCGCAGGCGATCGCCTCCGCCAGCGACCGGCTGACCTCGACGTTGAATTTCAAGACCGACCACATCGGCGACGAGTTCACCGAGATCACCGCCAACCTTCAGCACATGATGTCGGTCCGGCTCGACCGGGTGACCGACGGCTTTGCGCAGAAGTCGGCGGCAATCCTCGACTTGATGACCAATCGATCGCAAGAGATGAGCGATCTTGTCATCGATGCCGGCAACCGGCTCACGGAAACCATTTCCAGCCGCATCGAGGAAGTCAACACGACCCTGAAGAACACCGGCGATTCGCTCGTTCTCGATCTGAGCTTGCGCGGCGGAGACGTGGTGTCCAAGCTCGAGCAGACCGGGGCGCGCATCACGGACACCATCGTGCAACGCAGCGGCCGGGTCACCGACCAATTCCGCGAGAGCGCCGAATCGCTGGCCGACGTGATCGGCAACCGCGGCGACGCGGTACGGGAGATGCTGGCGGCGCGCCTGCAATCGTTCGAGGACATGTTCAATCACGGCGGCGCCGAGCTGGCCGAACGGATCGCGCGCGATTCGACCACGCTCGGCAACCTCATCACCCGCCATCTTGCCGAATTCGACCGCACCGTGAAGACCTATGGCGGCGAGATGGTGGAGCGGCTGGGCGAGCGCACCCAGGACGTCTCCAGCGCGATGCGCGATTATCTCGACAATTTCGATACGCGTGTCACCACCAAGTCGGCTGAGGTCACGACGAGCCTCGACCAGCAATTTGCCCGCTTCCGCGACGCCCTCGACGGGCGCACCCAGACGCTCAACGAAGCACTCGGCTCGCGGGTCATGGATATTGCCAAGACGATGGCGGAGGGCGGCAAGGAAGTGGTGGGAGCGCTCGACAAGCGAATTGCCGACGTCACCACCGTCATCAACGTGCGAGGGGCCAAGCTGGCCGAAAGCATCGGCACCAAGATCGACGATATCGACAAGGCGCTCGGCTCCCGCGCGATGGAGGTCGCCAACGATCTGGATACCCGGATCGGGCGTTTCGAGGAGCTCCTGATCGGCCGCGCCGAATCGGTCACCAAGGAAATCGAGGCTCGCAGCCAATCCGCCGCCGACCTGCTCGCCGCCCGCACCGAACATTTGGGCAGCTCGATCAAAACCAATGCCAGTGAAGCTGCGCTAGCGCTGGAGCAGGTCACCACGTCGTCCGCGCTGGCTCTGGAGCAGCTCACCACGTCTTCCGTGGAGGTCATCGTCACTCGGGTGGAGCAGTTGAACAACGCCATCAAGGCAAATACCGCCGAGGCCGAGCGCTCGATCGGCAATCTGGCCACATCCACGTCCACCGTCATCACCAGCCGGATCCAGCAGCTGGGCGAGGCCGTCAAGACCAACAGCACCGAAGCCGAACGCATGCTCACTCAGCTCGCCACCAACACCACGGCGGCGATTCGATCGAGCTCGCACGATGCCGAGCGCATGCTGAGCGGAACGTCGACCGGCGTGAGCAATGTTCTCAAGCAGAATGCCAGCGAGGTCGAGCGCACGCTGCTTGCGGTCAGTTCCGAGGTGGCGCGCACCTTCGTCGGCAAGGCCGACGAGATTTCAACGGCAGTCAGCCAGCGCGCTGCCGAAATGACGAAGATCGTCGACGAGAAGTCGAGCGGCTTGCTCATCGCTCTCACCGCGAAAAGCCAGGAATTCGCGAGCGAGGTCAGCCGCGTCACCGACCACGCGGTCAAGGCGATCGAAGCCAAAGGCTTCAACTTCACCCAGACCATGATGGACAACAGCGAGCAGATCGCGCGCCTGATCAACGAAGCGAGCGAGACCGCGACCGGCGCCGTCGCCAATTCGATGAAGGAGCTGCAGAGCAGCCACGGCGCTGCGGCCGAAACCACCAGCGACTCCGTTGCTCGTTCGATCAAGGAGCTGCGCGAGACCGCGGAGATGGCGACGCAAGGCGCGGCCAAGACGATCACACGCACGTTACGCGAGCTCCAGGATACGACCACGGCGGCGGTCGAGCAATCCAAGCAGACCGCCTCTTCCGCGGTGACCGAGATCCTGGAGACGCAGAACATGCTGCGGTCGGATACGACCGCGCTGTTCGAGCGCCTGCGCGAAGCCAACATTCTGCTGCAGGAAGTCCTGAGCGGCGCGCATGAGAACATGAGCGAAATCGAGAGCACGCTGGTGACACGGGTCTCCGATTTCGTCTCGGCAATGAACGAAGTGGCGCAGAAGACCGGCTCGGCGAACAGCGAGGTGGAGCGCAGCATCAGCACCTTCCAATCGATGTCCACCCAGACCCTCAGCGACCTCACGCAGCTCGCCACGCAGTTCGACGTTCACGGCCGCTCGCTTGCCGAGGCGGTCGCGCTGATCGACACCAGCAATCGGCGCACCGAGGGCACGATTGCCGAACGTCGATCGACCATCGATGAGCTTGTCGCCATGCTGGACGCCAAGAGCAACGACCTCGATCAGCGGCTCACCCGCTTCACCGGTGTCTTGGATCAGTCGCTCGAAGGCGCTTCCGAACGCGCGCGTGAGATCGCCCGCCTCACGGCCGAATCCACGACCAGCGGGTCCCGAGCGATCGCCGAGAGCTTCGAGACCATCCGCAACAGCGCCGAAGAGGAACGCAAGCGCATGGCGGACGGCATTCACGGCATCTACGAGCAGGCGACCGAGGAGTTGAATGCCTTGTTCAAGCAGTCGACCGAGCAAGCGCACGCGATGTTCACGCAGGCGGCGCAACGCTTCGCCAGTGTGGTCGACGGGTTGAAGCAGATGAGCTCGGAGATGCAGCAGGAGCTCGAAGCCACCCGCGGCGAGCTGCGCAAGGGCATTCTGGAGCTGCCGCAGGAGACCGCCGACAGCGCCGCCCAGATGCGCCGCGTCATCGTCGACCAGATCGAGGCCCTGGCCGAGCTCAATCGCATCGTTGCCCGTCATGGCCGCGGCCTCGATGCAGTGGAACCGGTCGCACGCCCGATGGTGGCAGCAGTGGAGGCTGGTCCTCGCCGCACCGCGCGCGAAGAGCCTCCGCACAGCAATGGCGGGACGCGGCCAGAGCCGCTCCGAGCGCGCAGCGATATCACCGGCATGAACGCACCGGGCATTCCGGCGCGCCGGTCGGAGGCCCCCACGTTGAGCCCCGTTCAGGCCGGCGGCGGGCGTTCCGGCTGGCTATCTGACCTGCTCACACGCGCTTCCCAGGAAGCCGAGCCGGCCGGTCGCGCACCCGCACCGCCCCGCGAACCGGCGCAGGATGCAGCGACGCAAGGGGGCAATTCCATCGAGTTCGCTCGATTCGCTCGCCGTCGATATCGCCCGCATGATCGATCATGACGCGGCCGCCGATTTGTGGGACCGCTACAATCGCGGCGAACGCAATGTGTTCACGCGCAAGCTGTACACCATGCAGGGTCAGAAGGCGTTCGACGAGATTCGCAGGAAATATCGCAGCGACCGGGACTTCATACGCACGGTCGACCGCTATATCGGAGAATTCGAGCGGTTGCTCGAGGAGGTTTCGCGCGACGACCGCGGCCAGGTGGTGGCGCGCAGCTATCTCACCTCCGAAACCGGCAAGGTCTATACCATGCTCGCCCACGCGGCCGGACGGTTCGACTGAACGGACAACGGAGGGCAGCGGACAGAGAACGGACGACCGAGGACTGACACGGAGTGGGAATTGTTGCTTCCGGTTCTCTGTCGTCCGTCGTCTGTCCTCTCGTCCGTCTCTTCCCCCGTCGTCCTACTTCAGGAACAACTCGCTCCAGAGCCTTTCCCATTTCGACGCCTCGTCGGTCCATCTGATCGGGTCGACCATGCCATATCTGTGCCGGTCGAGCAGGGTCTTCTGCGAGCGGCTCGACGGCACCCGCCCCATGTCGTTGAGCAGCGTCCTTCTTGGCGAGCACGTCGAGGCTGCCGCCGACCGTTTCCATTCCAAGCTTCGCAAAGGCTTTCCTTCGCAGCCGGCGTGGCCAGGACCGCATTCATTCTCCGATTTACCAGCTCCACGACCGATGCAATGTAGTCGACGGAATTCTCGCCGATCCCGGCGACGGTCCGTCATCGAACCGAGCCGATAAATCCGGACAATACCGAATTGAACCCGGCTGGATTTTGCAGATTGCAGATATGTGCAGCATTCGGCACGGACACGTGCCGGGCGCCTCGCACCGTATCTGCCAGCTGCTGCATGATCGGCGGCGGCCCGCCGAGATGATCATCCGCACCACTGATGTACAGCGTCGGCGCACTGATGCGCCCGATCTTGTCGCCGAAACGCAGCGTCAGGAACGCGGCGATGCAGCCGAAATAGCCCAGTGGATCGGTACCGCGGATCATTTTGCGGACCCCTTCGATCACATCGGGGTGCGCCGTCCGGAACTCGTCGGTAAACCAGCGCTGCACTGTCGGCTCGACCATGCCTTCCATGCCGTGCAGCTTGACCACTTCGACGAACCCGGGCCAGATCGCCGCAAAATCCGGCGTCATGTCGGCGCGGCAGCAACAAGGTATCAAGCTGGTGATGCGCCCGGGATGATCAGCCGCCAATCCCTGTATCATCGCGCCGCCGAGCCCGAGCCCGACCAGGTGCGTCCTCTCGATCCCGAGTGCATCCCACAGCGCCAGCAGGTCCGCTGTCAGCAACGGCAGCGAGTACTCGCCGGGCGTGGCTTCGGTGCCGCCATGCCCTCGCAGGTCGTAGCGCAGGATTCGCAAGTCCGGCGCCAGTGCCGGAACCTGGCCGTCCCACATCGTGAGGTCATTGGCGATCCCGGTAACGAATGTCACCCAAGGCCGGTCGCCGTCGCCGTCGACGCGGTAATTGACCCTGATTCCGTTGGCTTCGACATCCATTGGCCCCTCCGATCGCGTCGTGTTCAGCGGCGCTGGCCCCGACAGGGCAATGAGCCGGCTGTAGGCCACCGTCCCGCCGGGCACCTCGGTCCAGGAGATCGTGTGCTGCCCGTCCGCGGCCTCGAGGCGCTTGTCGACCTCCGGGAGGTAGTATTCCTTGATCAACCCGTCCACGGCAAATTTGCATGCCATGGCCGGCAACAAACGTCACGTTGTGGATCGTGGCCGGTACGGTTCCTGACGGCATCATCATGGCCGCAACGCAGAATGCCGCAGCCAACGGCCATCACAGGTCGGCGCACCTTGAGCTCCTTCTCCGAGGTCGTCGGCAGTAATTTCCCGCGCTCGGAAAAACGCGGCGCCTGATATGAGCTTCCCCGCCCCTTCCCTTTCGGCTCGAGTCGAGCGCTGGCCGATTGCAGGGTCATTTGCAATCAGCCGCGGCGCCAAGACCGAGGCGGTCGTCGTTGTTGCCGAGCTTTCCGATGGCCTGCATCGGGGTCGCGGCGAATGCGTTCCCTATGCCCGATATGGCGAGACTGTCGCCGGGGTGTCGCACGCCATCGAAGCTATGGCGCGCGATATTGCCGGAGGTCTCGGCCGCGAGCACCTGCAAGCTGCAATGGCGCCCGGCGCAGCGCGCAACGCACTCGACTGCGCATTCTGGGATCTCGCCGCCAAGCGCGCCGGCAAGCCCGTTCACGAGCTTCTCGGCATTCCTGCACCGAAACCACTCACGACCGCCTATACGATCTCGCTGGCAACACCCGACGCAATGGCGCAAGCGGCCGCAAAGGCCGCCGGACGCGCCCTTCTCAAGATCAAGCTCGGCGGCATCGACGACCGCGCGCGCATTGCGGCCGTCAGGAATGCTGCTCCGGGATCCGAGCTGATCGTCGATGCCAATGAAGGCTGGACGTCGGAAGACCTCGCGGACAATCTAAGGGCCTGTGCACAGGCTGGGGTGACATTGGTCGAGCAGCCATTGCCGGCCGGGCGAGACGAAGCGCTCGCCCAGTTGGCGCGACCGGTTGCGGTCTGCGCCGACGAGAGCGTGCATTCAACCGCGTCGCTCGCCGCGCTGGTCGGGAGATACGACGCCGTCAACATCAAGCTCGACAAGACCGGCGGGTTGAGCGAGGCGCTGACGATGACGCGGGAAGCCGAGCGGCTCGGATTCACGCTGATGATCGGCTGCATGGTCGCCACCTCGCTGGCAATGGCACCGGCGATGTTCGTTGCGCAGCGCGCACGGATCGTCGATCTCGACGGCGCGTTGCTGCTGGCGCGCGACCGTCCCAATGGGCTGCGCTACGAGGGCAGCATGGTGCACCCGCCACGTTCCGCACTCTGGGGTTGACCAAGGCCCACTACTCGTGCGGCGATCCCGGCGCTACATTTCCCTTTGCAGGCGGAGCGAGTTACGGGGGGCGCCTAAACTGACCTGCCCTGCATTGCCGCGTTTGGCGACACGAGGAGAGCAATGATCACCAGAAAGTTCGGCGCAATCGCAACAGCGGCATTCACCTTCGGTTCGATCACCTGCAGCCAGGCGCAATCTTACCCGAACAAGCCGATCAAGCTGGTTCTTCCCTACACTGCCGGTTCTCCGAACGACGTCATCGCCCGACTCGCCGCACCGGCTCTGTCCGTCCGTCTCGGACAGCCCATCGTGATCGACAATCGGCCGGGCGGCGGCACCACGATCGGAGCAAAAGCGGTCATGGCGGCGGAGCCCGACGGCTATACGCTATTGTTCACGAATACGCCGACGCACGTGATCGCCCCACTCATCAGCAAGGGGGTCGAATTCGATCCGCTCGAGGATTTCGCGCCGATTGCGACGATCGCCAGCACCGTGCTGGTGCTGGTCATCGCGTCGGATGTCCCTGCAAGCTCGGTGCAGGATTTCGTTCGGCATGCAAAGGCCAACCCGGGCAAGTTGAATTTCGGGTTTGGGCAAGGGACGCTGCCGCACCTTGTCGGTGAGCTGTTCAAGGTAACGACAGCAACCGACATCGCCAGCATTCCATACAAAGGCGGCGCCCAGGCGGTCACCGACATGCTCGGCGGTCGGATCCACATGAACCTCGGCGCCACGGTGACGCTGGTGCCCCTGATCCGGGCAGGCAAGGTGAAAGCGCTCGCCGTCACCGGCATGGCACGACACGCCGACCTGCCGGAGGTCCCGACCCTGGCGGAAAGCGGCCTTCCCGATGTGACGACGGTGACTTATTACGGGCTCATGGGCCCCGCAGGGATGCCTGCCGACGTCGTGATCAAGCTCAACAGGGCAGCCAATGACAGTCTGAAGTCTCCGGAGCTGACCGCGAGCATGGAGAAACTGGGATTCGGTCCGAAGGGCGGAGCACCGGCGGATTATGCCGCACTGCTCAGAGAGCAGACGCTGAAATGGGGGCCGGTCGTTAGGGCTATCGGGTTCAAGATGGAGTGACACTGATGCTCGACAGGCCAATTTTTCTGGTTGCAATCGCAGCCATTTGCCTCGGCTTCCATCCCGCCGGCGCCGACGCGCAATCCTATCCCAACCGTCCGATCAAGATGATCGTCCCGTTTCCGGCGGGCGGACCGCCCGACACCATTGCCCGCCTGGTGGCGAACGACATGTCGTCGCGGCTCGGCCAGAACGTCGTGATCGACAATCGTCCCGGTGGAGGCGCCACAATCGGCACCCGCACGGCGGCGAGCGCCGAGCCCGACGGCTACACGCTGTTGTTCGCCAGCACGACCTCGCTCTCGATCGGTCCGGCGTTGTTCAAGAATCTCGATTACGATCCCATCAGGAGCTTTGCGCCTGTCGCATCGGTCTCGATCGGCTCGATGGTTGTGGCCGTGTCGGCGAGTGTGCCGGCAACAACGCTGCAGGAGCTCGTGTCCTATGCCAAGGCCAATCCAGGCAAGCTGCACAATGGCGCAGGCGTCGCGTCTCCTCCCCACATCGCCTGGGGTCTGTTCACGCTCACGACCGGGACCAGCATCGTGTTCGTTCCTTATCGCGGAATGGCGCAAGCCATGACCGACCTGGTGGCCGGCCAGATTCAAATGATGATCGACGGCATCGGCTCACTGCTGCCCCACGTTCGAGACGGCAAGGTGAGAGCGCTCGCCGTGACCGGCACCACCCGCAGCCCGGATCTTCCGGACGTGCCGACCATGATCGAAAGCGGCTATCCGGATTATCTGCTGTCGTTCTGGACCGGGGTGCTGGCGCCCGCCGGCACGCCTGCCGATCTTATCGGCAAGCTCAATGCGGCGATCAACGACGGTTTGCGCTCTGCGCAGGCGAAGCAGCAGCTGGCGAAATTCAATGTCGAGCCGAACATCGCGGAGCCGCAGGCGTTTCGCGCATTCCTCGCCGCCGAGGCACGCAAGTGGGCGGACATCGTCAAGGCTACCCACATCAAGGTCGAATGATCAGCGATCGAGCGAATTACGGTCTCGGACGGTTAAGCACGCGTTAGCGTGAAGTTGAGAAGAGCATGGTGACCGAGCCGGTATTCCGAAAGATGAATGGTTTCGAAATCGCTTCCCAATCCTGGTATCTTCCGCCCCGCGGTGTGAAATACCGCATTCCTAATTGTCCCTACGTTGCCTTTTCTGGGAAAAACTTACCACGTTGGCGTCGCCATCCCCAACTTTCCACATTTAGTACACATTTGATTCTAAAACTTTGGTCGAGGGCGGCGCGTGCCTTCCCAGGTCGGCGCCGGGAGCACGGAGGGGAAAGCATGCGGTTGGCTGCAGTTCTGGCCGGCGCCGTGGTGGCGGCGCTGACGGTTTCGGCTGCACAGGCGGCAGTGCGAATCAAAGCCGATGCGGGGGGCCAGATCGGGCCATATCTCCAAAACCTGGTGGCGCTGCGCGGCTCCGGTGAGCGGGTCATCATCGATGGGCCCTGCCTCTCCGCATGCACGATGGTGCTGGGTGTGATCCCTTCCGAACGCATCTGCGTCACGGCGCGTGCGCGGCTTGGATTCCATGCGGCTTGGCATCCTGGCGACAATGGCCAGCCGGTGCCGAGCCGAGCCGCAACCCGCTTGCTGATGGAAATCTACCCTCAGAACGTTCGCAGCTGGATCACACGTCGTGGTGGCCTGACGCCGCGGATGATGTATCTCAGCGGCCGTGAGCTTGCCGCGATGTACCAGACCTGCAACTGACGTTAAGACTGTCGAGGGTGTGACGTGGACCGGCAGGCGGCCAGCGCAAACAGGCCGCCGGCGGCGGCCATGACCGCCATCGCCAGATAGGCAAGGCCGCCCCAGCGCGCATAGAGCGCACCCGAAATCCCCATCGCCATGGCCATGACCAGGCCGAGCGCGACGGCGAGATAGCCCTGGGCGGTGGCGCTCGATCCGATCGGCGCCGTATGCGCCAAGAAGCCCACCGCGCCGAGATGCGTTGCGCCGAAGGAGAGCGCATGCAGGCATTGCAGCGGAGGCAGCAGCGCCGTCGGCGGATCGAGGGCCATTGCGGTCCAGCGCACCACGGCGCCGCATGCTCCTGCCGAGAGCAGTCGCCGTCGGCGAGATCGGCAAGCGTCCCGACACCGCAAAAAAAGCAATCTCGGCGAGGACCGCGAGCGCCCAAAGGGCTCCGATGGTTCCCCCGCGCAGCCCGGCTGCTTGCCAGTCTATGGTGGAGAAGCCGTAATAGACGGCGTGGCTCGCCTGGATGAGGCCGGCAGCGGCTGCCACTGCGAGAAAGCCGGGCTGCTGCAGCAGCCCCTCTCGCGATGATTGCTTTGCCGGACCGCTCGCGGGATCGGCACCGAGGGGCGCCAATGCCAACGCGGCAGCCATGGTCAGAATCATTCCGGCTGTCGCGAGCCAGATCAGGTCGACGGCGCCGACGACATCGAGCAGGAGGCCGGCGCCGAGGCTGACGGCGATAAAGGCAGCCGAGCCCCACAGCCGCACCGGGCCATAGGCGCGCATATGGCGGCCAAGCCCGCGTACAGCGTAAGCATCGGCGAGCGGAATCAGGGGCGTGGAGAATGCAGCGGCGAGCGCATAAACCGCGATAACAGCTGCCACCCCCTCCGCAAGCCCGAGCGCACAATAAGCCAGCGCCGCTGCAGTGGACGCAATGATGATCGCGGCGCGCAACGCGTCATGCCGATCGGCGCGCTGCGTCACCATCGGGATCGCAAGGAGCCGCACGACCATCGGGATGGCCAGCACGATGCCGATGGCGCCGGGATCGAGCCCCTTGGCCACGAGCCAGACCGGCAGGAACGGCAATTGCACCCCGAGCGCCGCGAAGACGGCGCAGTAAAACAGCGCAAGGCGCCACGCAAATGCCCCGCCTGCGGCAGGGCGGACGACGGAGGACAGCCGACAGAGGACAGAAAAGAACGATGCGCGCGCGGTGCCGAGCACCGTCCGTCCATTGTCGTCCGTCGTCTGCCCTCCCTGTCGTCGGTCGTCTGTGGTTCGGTTTGTGTCGTCTGGCGTCTGCTTCTACGCCACCAGTCGGTAGAACAGCTCGGGATCGACATTGCCGCCCGACAGCACGGCGACCGCAATCTTGCCCTTGACGTCGATCTTGCCCGCCAGGATCGCGGCGAGCGCCACCGCGCCTCCCGGCTCCAGCACGAGCTTGAGCTCGTGGAAAGCGAAAGCGACCGCCGCAGCAACCTCGCGATCACTGACCGCCGCGCCCTCACCCACCAGCGTGCGATTGATCGCGAAGGTGAGCTCGCCCGGGGTCTGCGCCATGAGCGCATCGCAGATGGTACCGGTAAGCGCCGCGTTTCTTTCTCTTCGACCGCTCCTGAACGAGCGCGCGTGATCGTCGAAGCCCTCCGGTTCCGCAGTATAGAGCTGGGCGCGCGGCAATCGCGCCTTCACCGCCAGCGCGATGCCCGCGGTCAATCCGCCGCCCGACGTCGTCACCGCAATCACATCCGGCACCAGCCCCTGCGCCGCCAGATCCTCGACGATCTCGCAGCCAGCGGTTCCCTGACCTGCGATCACCAGTGGATCATCATAGGGCGGCACCAAAGCGGCATTGCGTCGCTCGGCAATATCGCGGGCGATCGCCTGGCGGTCTTCCCGCGCCCGGTCGTAAAGCACGACCTCGGCGCCCATCGCAGCGGTGCGCTCGCGCTTCGGACGCGGCGCATCGGCCGGCATGACGATGACCGCGGGCATTCCGAGCAACCGCGCTGCCGCCGCGACACCCTGGGCATGGTTGCCCGAGGAAAAAGCAACGACGCCGCGGGCACGCTCGCCCTGCGGAATCGAGGAAAGCTTGTTGTAAGCGCCGCGGAACTTGAAAGAGCCGGTGCGCTGCAGGATCTCGGCTTTGAGAAACACGCGCGCGCCGGTGAGCGCATCGAGAATCGGCGAGGTGACGAGCGGAGTGCGCAACGCGACGCCGGCCAGCCGCCGTGTGGCCGCATCGACATCGGCGGCCGTCGGCAAGATGGCGGCAACGGGTTTTGGCATCGGCGGACCGTAACGCCTCCCCGCCCTGCCGGGCAAGGGCGGTGCTCAGTCATCGGACGGCACCTCCCGCCGACCCGATGACTGACCAACTAAACGAGCCCGCCTGGATGCTGGCTTCAATACCGCGCTGCGACCGGCCCGCCCCAGAAGCGGAAATTGAGGCCGGCCTTCAATACGCTCTTGGTTTCGTCGATGCCGGCAGCAAATGCGCCGCCGGGCGTAACGAAGGCGAGGTCACGGGAACCGAAGTCATAGTAGTTATACTCAACGAACGCCGAGAGAAACGGGGTGAAGGCATACTCACCGCCGATTCCGACCGTCCAGCCACCGCGCGTTTCGCTGGCCGAACCAACCAGCACGCCGCCCAAGGTGAAGTCGTAATTATCGCGTTCCCAGGCACCGCCACCCTTCACATAGCCGAGAAAGCGGTCCCAGGCGTATCCGACGCGGCCGGTGACGGACCCCAGCGACTCGACACGAGAGTGGTTGGTGAAACCGGGAAACAGGACGCTGGCGCTGCTGCCGTCGGCATTGGACCAGGCATAGTCGCCTTGGATGCCGACGACGATGCCGCCGAACTGATAGTTGCAGCCGCCCTGAACACCGGCCAGGAACCCTTCTGCATCATGTCCCCCATCGGAAAATCCGAAGGACGGACTGCCGGGCGTGCGATCGAACCAATCCTTCGTGGCCCAAAGGCCACCGCCATGCCCGCCGACGAAGCAGCCGGTCCAAGTGAACAACAGAGGAGGCGGCGGCGGTGGTGCTGCCCTGTAGACAGGCCGCCTGACCGACAAGTCTGCCGCCATGACAGGAACTGCAACCAGCGCGGCGAAACCAACAGACGCAAACGACGCAACAAGGGACTTCTTCATAGCCACCCCTTCTAAGGTCTCCGATGCGCCCCATGGAATGCAGAAATCCCTCCAAATTTAGGCGTGCGTGACATAAAAGCCCAAATCGCGGGTAATATGGGAAGCCTCCGCCGATTTCATTTGGACTGTGCCCCAAATGTCACGAAACGGAGGCCTGGACGGCGGTTTGCCACCGGAAAAATCCCATGGATCTTGGCATCGCAGGGCGCAAAGCCATTGTCTGCGCCTCCAGCCGCGGGCTCGGCCGCGCTTGCGCCCTGGCACTCGCACATGCCGGCTGCGAGGTGATCATCAACGGTCGAGACGGCACTTCACTGCGAGCGGCGGCGGACGAGATCGCGCGCAGTAGCGGCGGCAAGGTGACCGCCGTCCAGGGTGATGTCGCGACGACGCAAGGTCAGGAGGCGCTGCTCGCCGCCTGCCCGGAGCCAGCCATTCTCGTGAACAACAATTCCGGTCCTCCTTTCCGGGATTTCCGGCAGCTGACGCGTCAGCAGATGCTCGATGGCGTGATCGCGAACATGGTGGCCGCCATCGAGCTCACCCAGAAGGTGGTCGATCCGATGGTGCGCAACAAGTTCGGCCGCATCGTCAACATCACCTCCGGCTCGGTGAAAATGCCGCTCGCCGGGCTCGATCTGTCCTCAGGGGCGCGGGCGGGACTGACCGCGTTCCTCGCCGGCATCGCGCGTTCGGTCGCCGGCTCGAACGTTACCATCAACTTCCTCCTGCCGGGGACCTTCGAGACCGACCGTCTGCGCTCCAACATCCGGGCGAACGCCGAGGGTAAGGGCATCTCATTCGAGCAGGCCAAGGCCGAGCGCATGGCCACGGTCCCTGCCAAACGTTTCGGAACCCCGGACGAATTCGGCGCGACCTGCGCTTTCCTTTGCTCCGCACATGCAGGCTATCTTACCGGACAGAGCTTATTGATAGACGGCGGCGCATTCCCCGGCGCCTTCTGAACGAGCGCGAAACGAACAAGGCCGGCTTGCGCCGGCCTCGTTGCCCCCCGTATCGATCGCAGTCCCGGCATACCCCCGAGGAGCAGGCTTGCCCTTAGTCGCCCCTCGCCCCGCGACGCTTGCAGCTCGGCGCGCGGTCAAAGTGCATGCGGCGACTGTGTGGGCGGCGGAACCCGATTGCAAACGCAAATTCCGCGTAATTCGTCGCTGGAACGCGAATTCGCACGCTCGTTGCCGGCACGCCACAGGGGACGGCCCGCACTCGTCGATGTCACGTTCCGGCGGTTGCTTGCACCTTGCCCGGCGCAAGCAATGGACGCATGATCCTGCACCCGCGAATTTCCCCTCAGCCCATCAGGAGAGTGCTGCATGAAGCTCGTCCGCTTCGGCCCGCGCGGCCGTGAAAAGCCCGGAATCATCGACGCGAAGGGCCGTATCCGCGATCTTTCGGCCGTGGTCCCGGACCTTGCCGGGGAGGCGCTTTCGCCCAAGGGACTTGCCAAGATCCGCAAGTCGCCGATCGAAAAGTTGCCGCTCGTTCGCGGCAACCCGCGGCTCGGCGCCTGCGTGGGCGGGGTCGGCAACCTGATCGCCATCGGGCTCAACTATTCCGATCACGCCGCCGAGGCCGGGATGCCGATACCAAAGGAGCCGATCATCTTCAATAAAGTGACGACCTGCATCTGCGGTCCGAACGACGACACCGTGATCCCGCGTGAGTCCACCAAGCTCGATTGGGAGGTCGAGCTCGGCATCGTCATCGGTCGGCGCGCGCGCTATCTCACGAAGGAAAAGGCGCTCGACGTGGTCGCCGGTTATCTCGTGGCCAACGACGTCTCGGAACGCGTGTTCCAGATCGAGCGCACCGGCCAGTGGATCAAGGGCAAGAGTTGCGAAACGTTCGGACCGCTCGGTCCGTGGCTCGTGACCAAGGACGAGATCAAGGATCCACAAGGTCTCGACATGTGGCTCGACGTCAACGGCGAGAAGCGTCAGCGCGGGAATACCAAGACCATGATTTTCGACTGCCGGCACCTGGTCTGGTACTGCTCGCAGTTCTTCGTCATGGAACCGGGCGACGTGATCATCACCGGTACCCCGCCCGGCGTAGGTCTCGGCATGAAGCCGGAGCCGAAATTCCTCAAGCCCGGCGACGTGGTCACGCTCGGGATCGACGGCTTGGGCGAACAGCGTCAGAAGGTGGTGAAGCTCAAGAAGTGAAGCTGCGACGACGCGCTACTACCCATCGCGGGCGTCCAGCACCGCCTTGATCGAGATACGTGACCAGGCGGCGGTGCGATCGCGGAATGCCCGGTAGGAATCGTGGACCTTGCGCGCGACCGCGCTCTTGGCGGCAAGCTCGCCGACCACGTCGTCCGCCTGGCGGCGCGCCGCTGTAATGAGGCTCGACGGAAACGTTCGCAGCTTCACGCCGTGCTGTCCGGTCAGCGCTGCAAGCGCCTCCGCGTTGAGCCGCTCCATCTCGGCGAGCGCGAAACTCGCCTCGCAGGCGCAGGCGTGCTGGATGATGGCCTTGAGCTCGGAATCGAGCGCACCCCAGACTTTGCTCGAGACGATGCATTCGCCGGTGCCATTCGGCTTGTTGAAGCCCGGAGCGTAGTAGAACGTCGCCACCCGATAGAGCCCGAGCGCGATGTCGGACCCAGGCCCGACGAATTCCGCGCCGTCGATCAGTCCCGACTGCATGCTGGTGAGAATCTCGCTCGGCGAGGTCGTCTGCGGGGTTGCTCCGAGGCGGCGATAGACTTCCCCGCCGAGTCCGAGCGAGCGGATTTTCAACCCCTTCACGTCCTCGACGCTGGCGAGCTCACGGCGGAACCAGCCGCCCATGCACACGCCGGTATTGCCGCCCATGAACGGCTTGACGCCGAACGATGCATAAAGTTCGTCCCACAGCGGCTGTCCGCCCCCGGCATCCACCCAAGCCACGTGCTCGGAAGGCGTCAGACCGAACGGCACGGTCGTGTAGAATACCGCAGCAGGCTGCTTGCCCTGCCAATAGAACGCTGCGGTGTGGCCCATCTCGGCGACGCCGGAGCCGACCGCATCCAACACTTCGAAGGCCGGCACCACTTCGCCCGCGGCGTGCACGATGATCTGAAGCCGCCCGCCGGAAAGCGCGGCAACGCGCTCGGCGATCCGCTCCGCCGACATGCCGGGGCCGGGAAGCCGCTTCGGCCAGGAGGTGACCATGCGCCAGCGTCGCGTCTGTGCGCGTGCAATGTTGGGTGCAGCGGCGGCTCCCAAGAGCCCGATCGCACCCACGCCAGCAAGCTTTCGTCGCGTGATCATTGCTTTCTCCTTCTTGGCTTTCACCACCAGGCATGGAAATGGTGCACCGGCCCGTGGCCGGACCCGATCCTGATGCGATCCGCCGCGGCGAGCGCTTCGGTGACATAGGCTTTGGCGGCGCGCACCGCCTCGGCAAGAACAAGGCCCTTGGCCAGGCCGGCTGCCACCGCCGATGAAAGCGTGCAGCCGGTGCCGTGGGTGTTCACGGTCGGTTTCCGGTCTGCTGCCAGGCGGGTGCATGCCGTCGGCTCGATCAGAAAGTCTACGCTTTCGGCTCCGCTGGCGTGACCGCCCTTGACGAGCACTGCGCGTGCTCCGAGCGCGAGCAGCCGCTCCCCTTGCTCGCGCATCTCCACCTCGTTGCGGGCAATCGGAGCCTCGAGCAATGCCGCCGCCTCCGGAAGATTCGGGGTGACGAGCACGGCGCGCGGCATCAGCAGGCGCTTGAGCACCTCAACGGCGTCGGGAGCGAGCAGCTTGTCGCCTGAGGCCGCGACCATCACGGGGTCGAGCACCACCTTGGTCTGACCCCAGCGCTCGAGACCGGCCGCGATCGTTTCGATCGCTGCACGCTGCGAGACCATTCCGATCTTGACCGCTCCGACATCGAGATCGGAAAAGACGGCGTCGATCTGAGCGGCGATGAATTCCGCCGGGGCATCGTGGATCGCGGTGACACCTCTGGTGTTCTGGGCGGTCAACGCAGTGATCACCGAGGCGCCATAGACTCCGAGCGCCGAGAACGTCTTGAGGTCAGCCTGAATGCCGGCGCCGCCGCCCGAATCCGAGCCTGCGATCGTCACCGCGATTGCAGTCATGGGCGAGTCCTTTGCCGCAGCGCCGCATCGACGATCTCGCGCAACTGGCGCGCCGCCGCCTGTGGATCGCTTGCGCGCGAGAGCGCCGAAATCACGGCGATGCCGTCGGCTCCGGCCGCAATCGCGTCGCCGGCATTGTTCGCGTCGATGCCGGCGATGGCGCAGAGCGGGAAGTGCGACGCGCGACGGTGGAGCACGCCGGCAATGTCCGCCAAGCCGCCGGTACCGATCGGAGGACCAGGATTGTCCTTGGACGAGGTCGCAAACACACCGCCGATGCCGGCATAATCGAGAAGATCGATCGGCGCCGACTCGGCCTGGGCGACGGTCTTGATCGACAGCCCGATGATCGCATCACGGCCCAGCAGCCGCCGCGCATCCTCCACCGCCATATCCTGTTGCCCGACATGGACGCCATCGGCCCCGGATGCGAGCGCGACGTCGACGCGGTCATTGATGAGAAGGCGCAATCCCGACGGCGACAGCGCCGCCTTGATCGCGCGCGCGCGGTCGACCAAGAGCCGCGTCTCGCTGTGCTTATCGCGAAGCTGCACCAGGGTGGCGCCGCCCTGGGCCACCAGTCGTGCCAGTGCCGCAAGCTCGCGGCCTGCCGCGTGCTCCGGATCGACCAGGGCATAAAGGCGCAGATCAACGCTCATTTTGCGTGCCCACATGAGGATCGAACGCTGCGCATCACGCTATTCTCGCCCGGGCCCGCAAGGTCTCGCGGTCGAGCCCGGCGAGCGCATCGAGCATTTCGACCGCGAAGCTGCCGGGGCCGCGTGCGCGCGCCGCGGCACACTCGCCCGCAACGGCAAAAGCCAGAAGTCCAGCCGCGCTCGCGATCAACGCATCGGCTTCGACCGCGAGACAAGCCGTGACCACCGCCGTGCCTGCGCATCCCATGGCGGTGACGCGGCCCATGATCGGGTCCCCGTTTACGATCTTTGCGGTGCGCATCCCGTCGGTCAGGACGTCGGTTGCGCCGGTGAGCGCGAGCACGCAACGGCGGTCGAGCGCATAACGCTCGAGCGCAGCATCGGTGGCCGCGGCCTCCGCCAGCGCCGCGAACTCGGCGCCGTTGAGGCGCACGGTCGATGGCTTCTGGGCGGCCAGCATCCTGGCAAAGGCGGCGCGCCGCGGTGAGCGGTCGATGAATACCGGATCGAGCACCCAGGGACGCCGCTCGTCGGTTGCACGCGCGATCGCCACCTCGACCGCCTCCCGCCGCTCCCGATCGAGCGTTCCGAGATTGATCAGAAGCGCATCCGCACGTGCGACGAAGTCGGCAACCTCATCAGGCGCGAGCGTCATGGAAGGCACCGCGCCCGCGGCCAGCAGCACGTTGGCGGTAAAATTCTGCGCCACCGCATTGGTGATGCAGTGAACACGCGGGCTCGATGCTCGCATGCGCGTGAGCAAGTCCGCCGCGATGTCGGGCAGGTCGGACGTGACCAGGTTCGATGCGGGCGCGTGCATCTCAAGCTCCCTCCGCCGGCATGATCCGGATCAGGTTCGATGGGTTGGCTCGAAGCCTCTCAGCCCGGCGGCGCATCTGCCGGACACCCCATTGAGATTGCCAGCCGAATTTAGGGGTCGATCCGACATGTGGCAAGAGCTATCGTCGTTACGCCACACTGTCGTTACGTCCCGTTCCTGGACAGAAACGCGGCAGCCAATCGACGCTGGGGAGAGATGATTATTGCTCTTGTCTGCGTGACGTACTACGACCTTGCCGTGATCCGATCATGGCGCAACACTGCCAGTCGCAAGGTGTGGGAGGGTGCCCGTCCGAGCCAGTTTCGCTGAGAACATGACTCCCGTTGCCCATCCCGGTCGATTACTCAGGCGCGAGTTGACCACCCGAGGTCTCAGCGGCAAACGGCTTGCGCTCGATATCGGGGTACCCTCCGGGCGGGTAACGGATATCCTCAATGGACGGCGATCGATCACTGCTGATACTGCGGTACGGCTTGGCCGTTACTTCGGCAATAGCCCTCAGTTTTGGATCGATCTGCAGGGTCAATACGACATCGCTCGGGTCGAGCGTGAGCACGGCAAAGAGATCGCTCGCCGTGTGCGCCGTGCGGATGCCGCTTAGATTAGCCCGGCTACGTCCCGCGCCTTGTCAATGTGGCGCGATTTTGCTGGATTGCGTCCGCCACTTACGGCGGCCCGGAGGCGCGCATGATCCCCTTCTTCGTCCAGATCAAATGCCAGCTCGGCCAATCCTATGAGGTGGCGAACAAGCTGGCGGACGCCGAGCTGGCCTCCGAGATCTATTCGACCGCCGGCCATTTCGATCTCCTGGTGAAGTTCTATGTCGACGATAAGACCGATATCGGGCATTTCGTGAATGAGAAGGTGCAGACCATTTCCGGCATCCAGGATACGCACACCATAATAACCTTCAAGGCATTCTGACATCGGCAAGGTCGCTTGAGCGCCGCACGACCAGCGCAATCACTTGCGTCCCGGGGGCTTCGGGCCCTCCACGGGCGGCAGCGATTTCACGTAGGTCGCCATCGCGGACCGTCCTCGGCTGAAAGCTGCGCAGTATTGCGCACGACCGCCCGCATGGCCCCGCCGACGGAATCGCCGTCGGGCAGTTCGCCGGTCTCCAGGACACGCGCAATTTCCTGCTCGCGAGTAATCACCGATTGCGGCCTGGGTGATGTTGGGAATCCAACCGTCGCCGCCTTCCGGATCGGGACCGCCGGCGAAGCGCTGGCCTTCGATGATCCCGCCCAGGCTATTGCGCGGGCTGTGGCACTCCGCGCAATGACTCGGGCCGTTGACCAGATAGGCGCCGCGATTCCACTTCTCCTCCTTGGACGGATCGGGCGCGAACGGCTGGCCGTCGAGGAAAAGGAATTTCCAGCCTCCGAGCATGCGGCGGAAACTGTAGGGCAGCGATAGATCGTGGTCGCGCGCGCTGCCTTCGACCGCCGGCAGGGTCTTGAGATGAGCGAACAGGTCGCGCACGTCCTCCATC
Source organism: uncultured Alphaproteobacteria bacterium (assembly GCA_963831225.1). GTDB lineage: Bacteria > Pseudomonadota > Alphaproteobacteria > Rhizobiales > Xanthobacteraceae > VAZQ01. Next base: position 28,506 of record CAWHPT010000066.1, on the reverse strand, counting down.
TTCATCTTCTGGTACGCGGCATACGGGAAGGCCGGATAGTAGTGGCGGCCGTCCGGCGAGGTGCCCCGCCACATGGCGGTGACGAAATTCGCCTCGCTCCAACCGCCGATTCCGTCCTTGGCGTCGGAGGAGATATTCGGCGCGTAAAAAGTGCCGAACGGCGATTTCAGCGCCATGCCGCCGCCGAGCCGAGTCCTGTCCTCCTGATCGGGCGTGGCGTGGCAGGACGCGCAGCCGCCGGCATGGAACATGGTCTTGCCGTTCTCGAGGTTAGGCGTGTGCGGCGCGAGTGCACTCGCAGCGATGGTTTCCGGAATGGTCAGGAACCAGAAAACAGCCCCACCGAGGACGATCAGCAAGAGAAGGACAAGCAACAATCGGCGCATGAGTTGGCAACTCCCCGGCACGGCCCGTGATCGGGCCTTCTGCTCGCTCTGAACCAAGCCCGCGCTAGAGCGCGTTCCGATTTGTTTGAATTGGTAACGCGCTCTAGATTCCTTGCTTGGTCGCATTTTCTGCGGAAAACCGGTACCCACTTTTCCGGAAAATGCTCTGTGCCGTCGCAATGAAATGCGACGGCAATACTACTTCCCGATATTGCGAAGTGGACCTATCGCTGTTGCGGCCGCCGGTAGGGTTCGTGGCAATCGTTGCAAGCCTTGCTCACGATTGGAAATGCGACCTTGAGCTCGTCGAGCGTCTTCACCTTGTCCTTGCTGTCGGCCACAGCCTTGCCGAATGAGGCAATCTTGGCGTCGAAGTCGGCCTTTGTTTCCCAGATCTTCGGCAAAGCCCTGGTGTCCTGTCCGGGCTTCGGGGGCTCCGGGAATAGGCCTGGAAGTTTTTCCGCGGTCTCGGTCCATTGCGCGAAGGCCGCATTGACCTTGGCGACATCGAAGGGATCCTCGGCGCGAACCATCCTGTTTACGTTCCGCGCACCGTCGGCGTTGCCTTTCATCAGCAGCTTGCGTTCCGCAATCGGGTCGGACTGGGCGCCGGCGAGAGACACGCCGATTGCGACGGCTGCCATGGCAAGGATTGTACGGATCATGGGGCGCTTCCTCTCTGGAGGGATTTCCGCGCCGGGCAGCGCGGACTGGTGGGCAAGCCATGAAACACCGCATCGCGTTTGATATTCCGCCGCACAAGAAAGGCAATGGAGGTGCACAGGGCTCACGTTTCCGTGAACACCGGCGAGACTCGTTGCTGGGGCTCCCCCCATCACAGCAGCGTTTCGTCAGCTGGAGGCCGAACACAACTGCGCCCTTATTCCGCCGGGGCGGGTGGTGCTTGCAGCGTCGGCTGTCGGCGGCTCAATTTTTGCGCGATGAAGCGGCTGACCACGTAGAAGGCCGGAGTGAAGATCAGCCCGAACAGCGTCACCCCGATCATTCCGGAGAACACGGCCGTGCCGAGCGTCTGCCGCAGCTCGGCACCGGCCCCCACCGCCCAGACCAGCGGCGACACTCCGAAGATGAAGGCCAACGAGGTCATCAGGATCGGGCGAAACCGCAGCCGCGCCGCCTCGACGGCGGCCGCCCAACGGTCGCGACCTTCGTCCTCCAACTGCTTGGCGAACTCGACGATCAGAATCGCGTTTTTCGCCGCCAGCCCGATCAGCACGATGAAACCGACCTGGGTGAGAATATTGTTGTCGAAGCCGCGCAGCACCACGCCCGAGATCGACGCGACGAGGCACATCGGCACGATCATGATGACAGCCAACGGCAGGGTGAGGCTCTCGAATTGCGCCGCCAGCACCAGAAACACGAAGACCACCGCCAGCACGAAGGCGAACATGGCGGTGTTGCCGGCGCGCAGTTGCTGGAACGCAAGCGTCGTCCATTCGTAGCTGAAGCCGTCGGGCAGCGTTTCGGCCGCGAGCTTGTCCATCGCGGTGATCGCCTGCCCCTGCGAGTAGCCCTGAGCCGCCGCACCGTCGAGCTCGGCCGCCGGATAGAGATTGTACCGCGGCACGCGGTAAGGTCCGGCAATGTCGCGCACGGTGGTGAACGATCCGAGCGGCACCGTGCCGCCGCTCGAATTGCGCACCCGGATGTCGAGCACGTCCTGCGGCTCGAGCCGATAGCGGCTCTCGGCCTGCGCGGTCACCCGGAAGGTGCGGCCGAACAGGTTGAAGTCGTTGACGTAAGCGGAGCCGATGTAAATCTGCAGCGCGGCGAACACGTCAGGTGCACTCACTCCCGAGCAGCAACGCCTTGGTGCGGTCGATCTCCAGATAAAGCTGCGGCGTCGAGACCTCGAACAGCGAGAACACCTGCGCGAGCCCCGGCGTTTGCGACGCCCGCGCTCATCATCGCGGCGACCGCCTCCTGCAGCGCCTGCGGCCCGCGTCCGGCGCGATCCTCGACCATCATGCGGAAGCCGCCGGCATTTCCGATCCCCTGCACCGGCGGCGGCGCGATGACCACGAAGATCATCGCTTCCTGGATCGCCGACAGGCGGCCTGAACAGCTGGCCCGTGATCGCGCCGGCAGATTTGCCGGGATCGCCGGCGCGCTCCGTCGAACGGCTCGAGCACCACGAAGACCGCGCCGGCATTCGGCGCAACCGTGAAAGTCGCCCCGGAGAAACCGACCACATTTACCGGCGACTCGAAACGCCGGGAACCTGCAAGCGCAATCTCGACGGCGCGCCGGTTGACCTCGTCGGTGCGCGCGAGCGCGGCGCCTGGAGGAAGCTGGGTGGCGACGATGAGGTAAGCCGCGGTCGAGCGGCGGGATGAATCCGACCGGGGTCTTGCGGAATTCGTTGAGGCCGAAGGCGAGAATGCCGACATAGACCACGAGCATGAGCGCGGCAAAGCGCACGACCCGCGCGGCAAGCCAGCCATAGCCGGCCGCGACGCGCGTCGAAACCGCGGTTGAAGAGCCGAAAGAACGCGCGCAGCGGGCGTTCCCACATCCGCGGCGGCCGACGCTCGTGCGGCTTGAGCAGCAACGCGCACAAGCGCCGGCGACAGCGTCAGCGAGACGAGCAGCGAGATGATGGTCGCGCCGGCGATGGTGAGCGCGAACTGCCGGTAGAACTGGCCGGAAATTCCGGTGATGAAGCCGGACGGCACGAACACCGCGCACAGCACCAGCGCAATCGCGATCAGCGCCGCACCGACCTCGTCCATGCTCTTGATCGCGGCTTCGCGCGGCGCCAAGCCGGCCGCGATGTTGCGCTCGACGTTCTCCACCACGACGATGGCGTCGTCGACCACGATGCCGACCGCGAGCACCAGCCCGAACAGCGAGAGATTGTTCAGCGTGAAGCCGAACATCGCCATGAAGAAGAACGTGCCGATCAGCGAGATCGGGTATGGCGACGAGCGGAATGATCGCGGCGCGCCAGGTCTGCAGAAACAGGACGACCACCAGCACGACCAGCAGGATCGCTTCGCCGATCGTCTTCTCGACCTCCTCGACCGATTGCTGGATGAACTGGGTCGGGTCGTAGATGATCGTGTGCTTGCATCGCCGGGCGGAAAGCGCTGGGAAAGCCGCTCCATCGTCGCGCGGATGGTCTGGGCGGTCGACAGCGCATTCGAGCCCGGCCGCTGGAACACCGCGATCGCGACCGCCGGCTCGACGTTGAGATAGGAATTCGACGAATAGTCCAGCGCCGCAAGCTCCACCTTGGCGACGTCGCGCAGGCGCACCACCGCGTTCGGGCGCCTGCTTGACCACGATCGTCGCCGAACTCCTCCGGATCGGCCAGCCGGCCGAGCGTCTTCACCGCGACCTGGAAGGCGCCCGGCTCGCTCGACCGGCGGCTGATTGAGCACGCCGGAGGCGACCTGCACGTTTTGCCCCTGCAGCGCCAGCGTAACGTCGCCGGCCGTCATGCCGAGCGACTGCAGGCGGTGGGGATCGAGCCAGATGCGCATGGCGTAGTCGCGGCTGCCGAACACCGTGAGCGAGCCGACGCCATCGATGCGGGTCAGCGTGTCCTTGATCTCCAGCGTCGCATAGTTCGAGATGAACAGCGTGTCGCGCGACTTGTCGGGCGAGATGAGGTGCACGACCATCATCAGGTCGGGCGAGCTCTTGTTGACGGTGACCCCGATGTTGCGCACGTCGAACGGCAGCCGCGGTTGGGCGATCGCGACGCGGTTTTGCACCTGCACCTGCGCGATATCGAGGTTGGTGCCGAGATCGAAGGTCACCGAGATGGTGAAGCGGCCGTCGGCGGTCGAGTTCGAGCCGACATAGAGCATGTTCTCGACGCCGTTGATCTGCTCCTCGATCGGCGCCACCACGGTGGTGGCGACGACCTCGGCGCTGGCGCCGGGATATTGGCCGGTGACGTTGATGATCGGCGGCGCGATCTCGGGATATTGCGCGATCGGCAGCCGGGCAAAGGCGACCGCGCCGAGGATCACGAAGACGATCGAGACCACGCCTGCGAAGATCGGACGGTCGATGAAGAAATGCGAGATGCGCATCGGACCACGCCGGCCCTTCAGTTGGTCTGCGAACGGGGGCCGCTGGCCTGCGGCGGCGCGCCCTCCTCCTGCGGCGCCACCTTGCCGCCGGCGCGCGCGCGCATCAGGCCGGCGACGATGACCCGATCATCGCCGGAAATCCCCGACTTGATCACCCGCAGGCCGTCGACGACCTCGCCGAGCGTCACATATTTCTGCGTCACGACGTCGTCGGCATTGACTACCAGAACGTATTTGCGGGCCTGCTCGGTGCCGATGGCGGCATCGGGCACCAGCAGCGCCTGATACGGCGCGGAGCCCGGCACCTGAACCCGCGCGAACATGCCCGGGGTGAACAGGCCGTCGGCATTGGCGAACTGCGCGCGGCCGCGGATCGTGCCGGTGGCGCGATCGACCACATTGTCGACGAAATCCATGCGGCCGTAGTGGGAGAAATCCTGCTCGTCGATCAGCCGCAATCGAACCGGCGTGTTGCCGACCGGCGAGTTCGGTGCTGCCGTCCCGCGCCAGCCGCTCGTAGCGCAAGCAGCGAGGCTTCGTCGAAGGTGAATTCCAGTCGGATCGGATCGGTCGAGACGATGACGGCGAGCAGCGTGGTGGTGCCGCCGGTGCCGCCGGTCACCAGATTGCCGGGCGTCACGCGGCGGTCGCCGATGCGCCCGCCGATCGGGGCCTTGAGCTCGGTGAATTCGAGATCGAGCTCGGCCTGGCGCACCATGCGCCTCGTTCGCCGCGACCGCGGCCTGCGCATTGCGGAACGCCTGCGACCGTTGCTCGAACACCTGCTCGCTGATGGTGCGATCGCGCAGCAGCTGCCGGCCGCGGCCGAGATCGGCTTCGGTGAAGGTGAGATTGGACTTCGCGGTCTCGAGATTGGCGCGCGCCTGCGCGAGCGTGTTCTGGAATGGCCGCTTGTCGATGGTGAACAGCAGGTCGCCCTCCTTGACGAGTTGGCCATCCTGGAAATGCACCTTGTCGAGATAGCCGGAAACGCGCGCGCGCACCTCGACCATGTGCGACGGCGACGAAACGGCCGACATATTCGTCCTGTTCGACGATGGTGCGCTTGGTCGGCTTGGCGACCGTCACGTTGGGCAGCGGCGGGGCGGCAGGCGGCTGAGGCGCCCCCCCGCAACCCGCGAGCAGAATCGCCAGCACGATCATGACGGCCGAACAGCCCCATCCACTCCGGCGGATACGCCAGCGAAGAGTCGGCAGCGATCATGGCTGGGGTTGCGAGCGGCACGATCATGACAGGTGCCGAGCATTCTACAGGCAATACCATGCCCGTGGAGCAAGATCGCGCGCTTGTGAACGAATGGCCCCTGCTCTTCCCCGGCGGCATGCGGCACCCCATATCTGCGAAAAGCCGCAAGTTATCTCTCCTGCTGCATCAATTCTTTGCGCACGATGACCGGCCCTGCCGGCGTCGCAAAAGGCGTCCTGGAACAGCCATGTTCGACACCCCTGATCTCGAAATGCCCAACCCGCCGCCGGTTCCCGTCGAGGATCGGGATCTGCTCGACGCCTATTCTCGCGCCGTCATCGACGTCGTCGATCGAGTCGGCCCGGCAGTGGTGCGTCTCGATGTTAAGACAAGGGGCGGCGAGCGCGGCAGTGGGACCGGGTCGGGAGTGATCGTGGCGCCGGACGGCCTCGTGCTCACCAACAGCCACGTGGCCGGTGGCAGCGCCAGCGTCAAAGTCACCACCGTGGACGGCCGCAGCCTCGGCGCGCGGGTCGTCGGCGACGATCCCGACACCGACCTCGCGCTCGTTCGCATCGACGCCCCGGTGACGCTGCCGGCGGCGGTGCTCGGCGATTCCAAGCTGCTCAAACGCGGCCAACTGGTCATTGCCATCGGCAATCCGCTCGGATTCGAATCCACGGTGACGACCGGCGTCGTCTCGGCGCTCGGCCGCTCGCTGCGGGCGCAATCGGGCCGGCTGATCGACGACGTGATTCAGACCGACGCCGCCCTCAATCCCGGCAATTCGGGCGGACCGCTGGTCTCCTCCCATGGCGAGGTGGTCGGCATCAACACCGCAGTGATCATGGGCGCGCAAGGCATCTGCTTCGCGGTTGCAGCCAATACGGCAAGCTTCGTGCTCGGCGAGTTGGTTCGGCACGGCCGCGTCCGGCGCGCCCATATCGGTATCGCTGCCCAGCAGTTCACGCTCTCGCGGCGACGGCGGCATGCGGCCGGCCTTGCCCAGGAGAGCGCGGTGATGATCGCGTCCGTCGAACTGGAAAGTCCGGCTGGACGCGCCGGTCTCGCCGCCGGCGACATCATCCTGACGCTCGACGGCCACTCCGTGACCGGCGCGGATGATCTGATCCGGATACTCGCCGGGGAGAAGATCGGGCGAACCGTCGAGATCGAGACACTTCGCAACGGCGAGCAGCGGCGGGTTTCGCTCGTTCCCGACGAGCGGCCGCGTCGGCCTTGATTGCTGGTGCTGCCCCGGGACACGATTTCAGTCCGCCCTCCCCCGGAACGCAGCCAGCCACTGTTTTCCGAACAATGCGAGCACGACGGCGGAATAAACCGCGGCGCCGATCAGGCCGATCAGCGCGAGCGTGGTCTCGGCATGCAGCGCCGACGAGCTCGGCAGCAGACCGGCCACGACGTGCTCGCCGGCGAAAATGGCGAGCGCGAGCGCGACGCCGGCCAGCGCAAGCTTGCCGACCGATTGCCTGAGGCGATCGTCGATCGTGATCAGTTGCTTGCGCGCGGCAATCCAGAGCAGCAGGCTCAAGTTGACCCAGGCGCCGATCGCAGTTGCAAACGCGAGCCCCGCTTGCGCATAGCGGCCCATCAGCAGGATCTTCAAGGCGACGTTGACGGCGACCGCCACTGCCAGGGTCTTTACCGGCGTGATGGTGTCGCCGCGGGCAAGGAACGTGACCGTGATGCTGCGCAACAGCACGAACGGCAGCAGCCCGACGGCATATGCGGCCAGCGTGCCGGCCGCTGCGCCGGCATCCGCCTGGGTGAACGCGCCGCGTCCGAACAAGGCCCGCATGATCAGGTCGGGAACCAGCAGGAAAGCGACCATGCAGGGAACCGACAGCAGCAAGGTGAGCTCGATCGCGCGGTTCTGCGCATGACGGGCGCCGTGCTCGTCGCCCTTGGCGATGCGGCGCGCCATCTCCGGCAATAGCACGGTGCCGGCGGCGATCCCGATGACGCCGATCGGCAACTGGTTGAGGCGGTCGGCATAGTAAAGCGCCGAGAGTGCGCCGGTCGCGAGGAAGCTCGCAATGATGGTGTCGGCGAACAGCGCGATCTGGGTTTCGGCGGAACCGACAGTTGCCGGGCCGAAACGCTTGAGGAAGGTTCTCATGTCGGCGTCCAGGCGCGGCCGGCGCCAGCGCGGCAGCTCACCCTTGCGCCAGGCATCGCCGCCAACCAGCAGCGCTTCCAGCACGCCGGCGATCAGCACGCCCCATGCCGCCGCGTGTCCCGGAGTCGGGAACCAGGCGACCAGCGCGAGCGCCGCCACCATCGAGAGATTGAGCAGGATCGGGGCAGCCGCGGGGGTGGCGAAGCGGCCAAGCGCATTGAGGATGCCTCCGTACAGCGTCACCAGCGAGATCAGCAGAAGGTAAGGAAAGGTGATGCGCGTAAGCTCGACGGCGAGCGCAAACCGCCCGGGATCGCGGGCGAAGCCGGGCGCCAGGAGTGAGATCACCGCCGGAGTAAACACAATCGCGGCAGCGAGCAAAATGAGCTGGCTCGCCAGCAGAAGCGCGAACACGCGATCGGCGAACAGCTTTGCGGGATCGGCGCCACCCTGTTCACGGATGTGTGCGTAGGCCGGCACGAAGGCAGCATTGAATGCCCCCTCGGCGAAGATGGCGCGGAAATGATTGGGCAGCCTCAACGCGACGAAGAAAGCATCCGCAACCGGTCCGGCGCCGAGCACGGCTGCGAGCACGATGTCGCGGGCGAAGCCGGTGAGGCGCGAAAGCAGCGTGAAGCCGCCGACCGTGAAGATGCGTGCAATCATTGGCCCCCATCCGCGCGCAACTGGTTTGCGAGAATCGAGCTGCGATTATAGTGAGACCATGACGCAGAATGCGCAGTGTCGGTAGCTTTTGGAGTTGTCCGGTTTTTGTAGCACATCATTTGTCCGCTTCGGGGTGGCTATCGACCTAGCCGGTTTGGAAGCGGTGGACGCCCTGGCCAGATGTAGGCTCATGTCGCTGCCGCGCTTATCACTCTCGTTCTGGCCATTTCTTGGTTCGACCTGAGGACCGTTTCTTCGTCCCGACCTGCGTTCCCCCAGTGACGCCGTGTGCAGGCGCGGTCAAGGCTGGCCGTCGTTCCGTCGCTTCAAGCTCTGCCCTCGCCAGGCCACGCCTTGACGGCGGCAAGCACGGTGCCTCGCTGGCAAGGGCGGGACCTCGGCGATCTCTTCTCCCCGGCGCTGTAGCGCGCCAGCCGTCGCGGGCCGTGGAATACCGCGAGCGTGCCGTCCGGATATTCGCGTACCGTGATCGCCGCCGAATAATCGAGGGTGTGAAACTTGTCCGGCAGATTGGAAAAACAAATCCGCTCGCCGAGCTCATCGATCATGACTGGACCCGGGATCGCGGATCCCAGACGACAGAAATCTGGACGCTGCCGTCGAAGCCAGTCTCGACACCTATCACCACGGTTGCTCGACGGTCCCGATGGGTGGCGACGACGATCGGGATGCGATCGTGGACTTTACCGGCCTGGTCCGAGGCGTGAGTGCTCTAAGAGTGATCGACGCCCTCGATCTTCCCCGAAATTTGATCCACCCCCAAATCTGACGACGATCATGCTGGCCGAGCATGTCGCCGCACAATTGGACATGACGAATGACAGCCGGGATATTGAGCCAAGCTGTCGCCCGCCAATCTGCTGGGCTTGCCATTGTTCCTGGGATGCTGGCCTTCGCAGCGAGCCGATACCATGTTCGGACATGGGCTGCGGCCGAGGACGGCTCGAGGTGCTCTTTGCCAGCCCTCACAAACCTACTGTTCCACGAGGCGGCCGACGCGGCCGGGATCGAGAAGAGCGTGACGCTGCATGCTCTGCGCCACAGCTTCGCGACCCACCTGCTCGAGCGCGACACCGAAATCCGCAAAATCCAGGCGCTCTTGGGTCACGACAAATTACACCAACCAGTAAAAACATGATACTGTGAAAATGAATATCTCACTCGGGCGAATTCGCCAACGCAATCCCTTCGTAATACTGGCGGCGCCATGAAGCGATGCGAGTTCAGCAAGGTGCTCGGCGGCGCTGCGGTGGCATCGTGGCCGCGCGCCGCCGCAGGACGCGAGGAAGCTGCAGCGGGCGGTCCTCACCGCCGTGAGGTGCTGCTGAGATTGCTTGCTGCAGCGCTCGCCACCACGACGGGTTGGCATGGTGACGCGGTCGCGGCGGCTTTGCCGCTCGAGCGGGATCGGTTCGTCGAGTTGTCGGAAAAGCTATGCGCCATGTCTATCGATGACAGGTCCCTAGCCGACGTCATCCAGATGGCTTTGGTCGACCAGCATGCCGCCGACGACTTCAAGCGAATTGCCGAGACTCTGCATTCGGCTACCCCTCAGGATATCGATCGTCTCGTCGCCAGCTCAGGTCTTCAGGAGTTAGCCAGGTCCATTGTCTCGGTATGGTATTCGGGATTGCTCGGAACCGGCGACAGAGCGCGCGTGCTCGCATATGAGGAGGCACTGGCCTGGCGAGCGACTGGCTATGCTAAAGCCCCGGGCACGTGTGGCGAGTTCGGTGATTGGATCGCAAAGCCACCGAACGCGCTCAATCGTGAGCGCCGGCCGTGAGTGCCCCCCTGGATGCCGATGTGGTGATCGTCGGTTCGGGTGTTGCCGGCTCACTCATCGCCTGGCGCTTGGCCGCTGCGGGGGTCAAGGTTCTGATTCTGGAGGCCGGTCCGCAAATCGATCGTGTCGAGGCGTTCAAGTCGTATCTGGCCGCCAGGGACAAGAACGCGAGCGCTCCATATCCGCCAGCCACCTATGCGCCGGCCCCGCAATGGAATCCCGGGAACGACTACTACATCAATACCGGCCCCGACACTTTTCGCGGGATGTACACGCGTGGCGTCGGTGGCTCGACCTGGCATTGGGCCGGCTCAGTGCTACGCTACCGGCCGAGCGATTTTCGCATGAAGAGCCGCTTCGGAGTCGGCCTCGACTGGCCGATCAGTTATGAAGAGCTGGCGCCATTCTACGATGAGGCCGAGCAGGTGCTGGGCGTTGCCGGCTCCGACACGGAGTCCTGGGGGGCGCCTCGTGCGTCCGACTATCCGATGCCGCCGATTCCTCCCAGTTACCTCGATACCGTGGTCGGAGACGTGCTCGGGCCGCTCAGCATGTCGCTGGCCGTGTTCCCGCAGGCTCGCAACAGCGTGTTCTATGACGAGCGGCCGCAATGCTGCGGCAATGCGAGCTGCGTGCCGCTCTGTCCGATCGGCGCCAAGTATGATGCGAGCGTTCACGTAACCAAGGCAGAGAAGGCCGGCGCCCGGCTCGAGACCGGTGCCGTGGTCCATCGGCTCGAGATTGATGCCGATCGCCGCGTCTCGACCGTGCATTTCCGGCGACCCGACAGCAGTGCCGGGTCGGCGGTGGGTCGCACCGTAGTTCTTGCTGCGCACGCTATTGAGACGCCTAAGTTGCTGTTGATGTCGCGCGACGAGCGCACGCCCAAGGGTGTCGCCAATTCGAGTGATGCAGTTGGGCGCTATCTGATGAGCCACATCGACCAGGGTACACGCGGTCTGACCAAGACGCCGATCTATCCTTACCGCGGACCCGTCGTGACCTCCGCCATCCGGGAGTTCAGGGATGGTCCGTTCCGCAAGGATCATTCGGCCATCGGAACGTCGATCTCGAACGAGGGTTGGCGGCGCCTGGGCCCGCAGGCGACGGCCATCGCGCTCATTGATCAGGGCTTTGGCGGCCAGCGCCTGCAGGAGGGCATTGCGTGGCGCACCGAGCGCGAGCTCACTCTGGGCTCGACGGCCGAGACGCTTCCCGATGCGACCAACAGGATAGTGCCCGACGAGACCAGGACCGATGCCATCGGCATCCCCAGGCCGCGCATCCATTATCGCATCGACGACTATGCCAAGGCCGGTCTCACCCCGGCGATGCGTCGGCACGAGGCCATCTTCGCCGCGCTTCAATCGACCGAGGTCGAAACCCTTCCGATGGTGACGAGCTGGGGACCATCCTCGGCACCGCCCGCATGGGGAACGATCCCCGCCAATCGGTCGTCGATCGGGATTTGCGCGCCCACGATCATGCCAACCTGTTCATCGTCGGCGGGATGGTGTTCCCAACGGCGGGGATGCACCCTCCGACGCTGACCATTGCTGCCCTAGCCCTGAAGGCCGCGACTGAGATCAGAGCCTCCACGCGATAGTGTTTGTGTTCCGGCCCGGCCGAGTTTGTCTGCGCGTGGTCATGCCCAGCGTTCTTGCGGTTTCGAGGACTGACTATCAGCTTGTTCGGCGGTTGCCGCACCGGCAATCGAATTGCAAGGCAGCAACAGTTTGCTGGATCGCCGTATCGGCGGCGCGAGTGCTCAAAGATCGTTTTTGAACATGTTGCTTCTGGATTTCCTTCAGTCTCTCCCCTTGGCCGAGCTATTCGCTGCTACAGTTTTTTGTGGAGTAATCGCCGGTGCCACCGTACTTGTCTCGGTTCGGCTCACTCTGCGCGCGCTGAAGGTCGATCCCAAGCAGGCGCTGCCAATTCGGGAATTGCTGATTGGCGGGCTAACCGGCATGTTCGCAATCATGTTGGCTTTCTCCGCCGCCGGAATCTGGAGTGATGACATTCGAGCGCGAGAGGCCGTTCAACGGGAGGCGAATGCACTCGAAAACATCGTCGCACTCTCATCGTACCTTCCGGAGCAATTACGTGGAGACGTCCGCAACCAAATCTTGGTTTTCGGCCGGCGTACCATCGAGGAGGACTGGCCAGCCATGCAACGACGAGCGGGCTTCAATGAACCACTGTTCGAGCGTTCAGAGAGAAGTCCCATCGTGAGACTGATTGACCAGTTGTCGAGCGGGGCTGGGGGTAGCACCGCGGGTCCCGCCTTCGACGGTTTGGTCGGTCAGCTGATGGAGCTGCGGAGCGCGAGGGTACAGCGAGAAATGATTGCGCGAGGTGGGGTCTCCCCTGCACAATGGACGGCCTTGATTTTGATTCCTATGGCGGCGCTAACCTTAATTGTCCTCGCCTACAATCATGACCTCCGATGGCAGCTCACAGCCGCTGGCATCTATATCGTTGCAGTCTCCGCAGCATTGTTTGTCATACTCGCGCATGACCGTCCATTCGTAGGGCACCTTGGGATCAAGCCAATCCCAATTGAACGCGTGATGGAGCGAATCCAGCACGGCTCGGTCTCGCAGAATCCCGAATCGGGACTTCGCGTAAGCGATGCTATTCAGACCGACCGGCGGGCGCTCGCGCGGATCAGCTTCAGCCATGGGGCCGCGTGGAAGGCGCTCATCAGCAGGTACATCGTGACCATTCCGCTCAGCGGCGATACGTGCGCGGCCGAGCAGAGCATCTCCGCCGGGCCACCGCCCAGGACACCGGTCAGCAGCGCCATGATGGCGAAAGTCGGCGACGCCGCGAGGGCCAGCCCGTCGGCCGCGACGCGCCGGCGTCCGGCCGGACCGCGGAACAGGCCTGGCTCATGGCTTCGTGCTCGCGTGCTGGTTCCGGAACGCCGCCTCTCCGGCGTCCGACACCTCGACCCACTTCTTGTCGGGCGCTGCGTCTGCGACGTAGCTGTCGTGCCAGTTCCACCACTTGTAGGTCGGGGTCTGAGGATAGCCCTCGGGCGAGTTCTCCCAGACCTCCTGCCGGCCCAGCGGCGTGATGTCGAGGTAGTTCCAGGTGCTCCCCATCTGCTCGTCGCCGCGGTTGTTGATGAAGTAGGTGCGGAACACGCGGTCGCCGTCGCGGTAGAACACGTTCGTGCCGTGCCACTCGTCCACGCCGAAGTCGGCGTCGAAGCTGTCCGTGATGGTGAACCACGGCATCTCCCAGCCCATCCGCGCCTTCAGCCGCGCGATGTCCGCCTGAGGCGCGCGCGAGACGAAGACGAGGGTGGTGTCACGGGCGTTCAGGTGGGCGACGTGGGCGACCTGGTCGGCCACCATGGAGCAGCCCCGGCAGGCGTGGTCGGGCCAGCCGAACACCCCCGGCTCGAAGAAGGCGCGGTAGACGATCAGCTGACGCCGGCCGTCGAACAGGTCGAGCAGGCTGGCCTTGCCCGCAGGCCCCTCGAACGCATACGCCGTCTCCACGGCCATCCACGGCATTCGCCGGCGCTCGGCGGCCAGGGCGTCACGGGCGCGGGTCTGGGCCTTTTCCTTCACGAGCAGCTGCTTGCGGGCCGCCTCCCACGCCTGCGGCGACACGACCGGTGGTGTGTGCATGGCAGGCTGTCCGCCTTTCCGTCCGTTCTCGGCTGATGTAGTCATGGCTTTTGCAACCTCCTAATTTGGGCGAATTCCCGCGCCTCGAGGCTGAAGCGCGATTCCATTTCGCTGCTCATCGCTCGTTGTTGGTCGTGAGATAGTTTTGGCACCGGAAATCGAACGGTGGGAGTAACAAGTGTGGCGGTATTCCGATGGAGTCGCTGATTGCAGCCGCGGCGCGTGCACTCGAAGCGGGGCTGGATCAATCGGCGGCCAATCGAGCTCGATACGGTTTTTCCCCGCAAAGCGTCGGGTAGTGACCGCCGGCAGCGATCAGGCAGCCTGACGTGTGGCTGCTCTGGCCCGCTTTGAGGTGACGCAACAACAACCTCACTCGAGACAGGAGCATCCCCATGACGGACGAGGCAATGAGCCCGTTGCGCCGGCGCATGACTACCTCCGCTCGATCAAAATTTGGCCGCTTTCATCGGCCGCTCGCCCGCCAAGGGATGCTCAGTGCCCGAAGCATTTGCTCGGCCAAACCTGTGACTTGCCTCACAGACGCGCCAGATAGTTCATGCGAGATTTCCGGCACGCATGCAGCCGAGAGGTGTGCCGTGCCGATAGTCGATAATCTCTGGTTGGCGGCTCTCACGAAGAACGAAGACGATGCCGGCTCGAGAAATCTGTTCAACCTCATTGTCAACATCGATGGCCTGGGACACACGGACGCAGTCGAACGGCGCTGCGAAACAAACGTCCAGCAACCATAAGGCTACGCTGGATTTTCGTCGTCGAGTCCTTTGGAAGCGGCTCTGGTGGCGGCTTCTATAAATCGGAAGCATGCGATGGCCATAGTAAAGCGAATTACTGACCTGAGGGACTACACATCCGTACTCCCTTACTCCAGCGAACTGTTCGGCGTGTACCAACCGCTGCTCGGCTGGAAATCCAAGCGCATTGAAGAGCGGTTTAAGGAGGGCTTCGCTAGGGACAAAGGTGCGATTCTCGACAGGTTCAAGAGGGAATTCGCAGGAGTTGTCGATTTCAAATTAAGGACAATGGCGATCTCGACTTGAAGATCAAGCCCGGCGTCCTGAAACGCGGTCCGATCCGATCATTCGATAGCATTGTCCTGCAGCAGGTTTCGCTGAGGCTCCCGCCGTACGAGGATTACCGTCCCGATATATGGGCGTCGATCATCACCGCGGACCATATCAACGTCTTGCTCGAGAGAGACGTGGTGGAGGCGTATAGAACAGCCTATTCCGAAATCGTCAAAGCGGGGATACCTGCCTTCTCTGGGGCAGCGGCGTCCCCGCGTCGCGGCGCCGATGCGAACGGGACCCCGCGCCTCCAAGCGGGTGTGTTCGAGCGGCAGTTGCGCTACAGAATTTGCCGTTGCGGGCGCCTTGCTCTTTCTGACCGAGGCGAAAAGCTACGGCGTTCTGGAGGAGATATTCTACGGCGCCAAGGACAACACTGAGGAGGCTCCCAAGCTGATGTCTGCGCTGTCCGCCACGGACGGCGCCCAAGCCATGCTCGACATCGGCAATCTAAATCCGCGCGACAAGGACCACATCAGCGCAGCCGCTTTGTCGCCCGTAAGCGTGGTCCACCTTTTCCGACAGTATTTCTTCGAGTTAGACACTTTTCTCGGTACGCCGGTCGGGCACGTCTGGCTCAGCCCCGGATCGACCGTCGAGCTTATCGAGATTTCCACCCGCAAGATCATCACCGAAAGGACCTTGGAAAACACGCTGGATATTTTGACCAGATCTGAAAAATCGGTCACTCAGCAGGATGAGATTTCATACCGCCTCCATATCAGATTGACTTGGCGATGTAAGGGAAGGTCGTGATGGATTTGACGAGTTCTGGATTGCGCTCGATGTAGAGAACGGCCTCCCGAAGTTTTGCGCGCACGGCGTCCATGGATTTAAGGGCGAGGTTCTTGAAGATCTTCTCGCGAATTTCGTCCCAGAGGTTCTCCTTCGGGTTCAACTGCGGCGAATAGGGTGGCAGGAACAGAAGCGTGATGTTGTCGGGGACCGCGAGCAGGCCGCACTGATGGTTGGGAGCACCGTCGAGGACCAAGAGAATTTGCTGCCTGCGGTATTTTCTGGATAGAACATCGAGGTAGATCTGGAAGCAGGCAGTATCCGACGCGGGCATGATCAGATAGACGCATCTTCCATCCTTGGGGCAGACCGCGCCATATAGGTAGACGTATTCGCGAACGAGTTGCGCGGCGACCTCGGGTCTGACGCCAGTAGGAGCCCAGCAAGGCCGCGGGCGGTTCATGCGTCCGAAACGCGCTTCGTCGGCGAACATGACACGCAAGCGACGACCACGCTTGGCCGCCGCCCGCTTGGCCTTCCTCACAGCATCACGAAAGCCGTTTTTTTAAAAGCATTTTGCGCCGCCAGGTTCCGCTTGGGATGGTACGGGCGCGGCATCAGCTTTCGCCAGCCATGCCGATGCAGCAGATTGTATACCGTGCTGTCACTGGTCGAGTGCCCGATCGCCTTTTCGTAAGCTGCCTTGAGATCGTGGATGTTCAACAATTCGCCAGCCCCTGCGGCATGGGCGAAGCGCGCCAGCAAGGCCTTTTCCTCGGCCACGGTCATGTTCTCGCGCTTGCGTCCGCCGTTCGCCTTGGGCTTGAGCGCCTTGATGCCTCCGTGATCGTAAGCCATATGCGCGCGGTTCACTGTGCTCAGCGAAACCCCCATGGCCGCCGCAATCGCCGGCTGCGTCATTCCGCCCTCGCGTAGCAGTACCATCTGGATGCGCTCGCGTTGCGTCGGCGGAAGCTTCCACCGCAGCGCCGTCCTCAGCCGCCGCACCTCGGCTTTGCTGCATTTGACCATCCGCTCCTCCCGAATCAGATGGTCACAGCGAATCACACCTCAAATTCCGAAAACAACTCCCCCGCCACCGCATTCTCCGGCATTAAATACGCCGATTCATGCTGCTCTGGAGCCGGTATCAGAGGCCGTGAAGGAGGACAACCATCAGGACGTCAAGTTCGGCGCCAGCGTCACGGCCTCCTACGCGTCGATCGAGGCGACCTCCAGCTTCGACTACGGCAGCTCGCAGAAGACAGCGCGCGAGACGACCCACAAGCGAGATGCGCGAGCAGACGGAGAAGCTATCGTCCGAGATCCGCAAGAACTTCAAGTCGACGTTCAAAACCATCACGGAGCTGACCGATTTTTCCAGCACCAAGCACTCTATGGCCAACACGACCGACCGACTCGATCAACTACGAGCTGCGGCGGAAGATGCGGCAGGTCGGCGTGCAGGTGCAGGACATCGGCACGTTCCTCTGCTGGCAGACCTACGTCGACGATCCGGGCCGCGAGCTCGGCCTCGCCAAGCTGATTCACATCGCCAAGCCGGCCGAGCTCGACGGCATCCCGCACCCCGAAGAAATCCCTCTGCTGCAGCCGTTCCAGGAAGAGAGGATGGTCACCATTCCATTCATTTCCAGTCGACGGCACGGATGCCGACAACGAAGGTGAAGTCTACGTCGACGGCGTCGAGGTCGAGACATCCGAGTGGTCCTGGCGACCTCGAGGAAAGGATCCAGGCCGACTTCGCGCAGGAGTTCGTCTGCCCGAAGCCCGACTACGAGCTGACCAACGTCGAGTTCGACCCGCAGGGCAAGCCGGTCGACTTGCCATGCGTCGGCGGTATCGGCAACCTGCCGCAAACGACGGCAACCGTTCACGCTGCATCTCGAATCCGCCGACTTCCAGGGACAGAACAGCCTCCAGACTGAAGCTCATTCTGCATTGGGCGCCTCAGGGCGGCGGTCAACGACGGCAATCGCGCAAAAGAACAAGAGAACGTCGGACAAGTTCAAGGAGTCAGGAGAAGCGAGCCTATGAGAAGGCCTACGTCGAGACGGTCAAAGAGCGCGTCGAGATCGCGAGCCACATCCGTCACGCGCAAGAGCGACGAGCTGCGCGAGGAAGAGCGCATCGTCGTCTATCGCAAGCTGATTCAGGACATGCTGCTGAACGGCATGGCGATGCCAGACGACCGCACGCGGCACGTGGTCGCCGAGCTGCTGAACTCGATCTTCGACGTCGACAAGATGCTGTATTTCGTGGCGCCCGAATGGTGGCGGCCGCGACTGCATCGCAGCCGACAGCAGATGCAGAGAGCGCCTACGCGGGGCGTCCTGGACCACGCCGCGCCCTTAGTCACGGGCACCGCGGCGGTGTTGCAAAAGGGCTTGGTTAAGAACCTCTCGAGCCGCACAGTCCGCCGCCAAGCCTGACACCCTTGCGTCGAGCACGCTATCGGGTGGGGCGGCATCGACGACGCTAGCCGCGACAACTACTTCATTACCGAGGATTCGGAACCCGCGAAGCTCGGGAGCTCGCTGGGATGGCTGCTGCAGTTCGACGGCGACAACATGCGCAACGCGTTCCTGAACGCGCCTTGGGTAAAGGCGGTAATCCCGATCCGTCCGGGCAAGGAAGAGGCAGCCATCAACTGGCTGAAGGGCGTTGAGGGAATGAACGGAATCACCGACGACGTCATCTATCACGCCGCGAATCCCGAGGAGAAGGACATCGATGGCAAACCGCTGGACGGCCAAAGGATGATCGATGTCCTGATGGACTTGGCCGCGAAGATCCGGAAGAAGTATGGACAAGGCTTGGAGAATGGGACTTATCCGAAGCAGGACGAAGTCTCCGACCCGGCGCTCGTCGACCCCGAGAACACCGTGACGGCGACTCCTATCGACCGGGTGTACGAGCACGGGTTCTTTCCGCTCGACGACGGTTTCCGGGCGAACGTAGGCAAGAACTACGAAATCTTCGATCAGTGGATCGAGATCTTGCCCACTGATCAGATCGTGCCCGTGGAAGTGAAATACGACCCGAAAACTGGCCGGCAGGTGTGACGAGCGCGATGACACCGCGCGCGCGGGGTAACCGGTATGCCCAATGGTGACGAGAGAACCGGCGCTCCGGAAATCCCGCCGATCCCCGAGATCAAACCGATACCACCCATTGAGCCGGTGCAGGCGCCGCCGCCGAGCACATCCGTCAAGCGCAGCCCCAAACCGAAGACAAATCCCTTTTTCCTGAAAGAGGTATCGGATTCCGACCCGATGTTTTCCCGCGGCGCAGCGAAGAAAGCCTCGCTGGTCCAACCGCTCATCGACGGCATTCTCACTTTAACCGAATTGGAGAAGGCCATCGGAGAGGCCACGTCCAACGTCCTGATCGCCTTTTGGTTTTTACATCCGGACATGCCGCTCAGGTCTGGGTCGCGGCCAGCAGGCAGCACGGCGACGACTTGGCTGGAATTGCTGTTGGAGGCCGCGAAACGCGGCGTGCAGGTCCGGGTTTTCTTCAGCGATTTCGATCCTTTGTTCTTTCCTAAATATCATCGGCACGCTTGGGCGAGTTACTTCCAGATTGTGAACGCCACGATCGCTCAGAATATTCCTCAGCACACCTTTCAGGTCGTTTGCTCCATCCACGAACACGAAATTCCTGAACTCATGATGGCGGCCGCGGCGAAAAAGGCTCCGGATCTGCTCAGCTACTCCAAGATCGAGAAGGCGATGAATGCGGAGAAAGACAAACGAAAACAGTCGTACGATGCGTCCCCTGGCCTTTGGGATAAAATGGACTTCGACGCGACCTCGGGCATGGTAAAACTACGGGATCCAAGCAAAAGCCATGTGGGACGTCCCGGTTCACACCATCAAAAGCTAGTCATCGTAGATGGCATGCGCGCGTTCGCCGGGGGGCTAAACGTTGGAACCGCGTATCCGGATTCTAGACAGCACAACGTGCTGCCCCTCCCATGGCACGATGCATTCGTGAAGGTTGAAGGCAAGGAGATCTTGGAAGATTTCATTCGCAACTACGTGGGCATGTGGAATCGCGAACAACCACGATGCGAAGCTTTCCTGCGCAACGCCTTTGCGTCAAGGAAAGACAATACTCCAGCCGTTATCGGGGCAACGACCGCGCTGGATGAGAAAACAATTCCTGCCAAGTCAGCCGGCTCATTGTCCCCTAATATTCCCAGTCAAGTCCGTCGTACCGTGTCGGTTAACAATAGCAGTGACCCGTTTGCGCCCAAAGCGATACGGCAGGACATTCTGGAGGGATACAGCCGAGCTATTGAGCAAGCCAACGAGTTCCTTTATTTCGAGAATCAGTACTTCCGCGATACCGCAATCCTCGACGCCATTGTCAAGCGCCGGAAGACGCGGAAGCACCTCAAGGTCATCATGCTGATCCCCAAGGTCATCGAGGAGGCAGATACCGATAGGGTGAAAGAAAAGTTGGATCCCATCTCCAAGCATGGCGCATTCCTGCAATTCGCGATGCTCAAGAAGATGCGTACTCAGTTCGGAGACGATCTGGGCCTATTCAGCATGGAACGAACAGGCGGAAAACAAGTGTATGTGCACAGCAAGGTGCTTATCGTGGATGACGTGTTCGCTAGTATCGGAAGCGCGAATTCGAATCCAAGATGCTATCGCATGGATACTGAACTCGATTTTGTGTGGCACGACGCAGCAACCGTCAAGGACCTCAGGCTGAACCTTTGGAAAGAGGTTCTCGGCAGTCCCCCGGATCTCGCGAAGTGGAAGCCGTCACAGTATGTCACGAAGTGGCAGAGCATCGCCGCGACGAACTTCGCCCACCCGGATACCAAAAAAGGATTCCTCATCGCGTTCTCGAATATTCTGGAAGGCGAGGAGTTCCCAATCAATATTTCGAACTTTACCTGAGAGGGCGATCTTATGCACGCCGAGGAGGGTCAGGTACACAATCTCACAATTCGCTGCACAAATGCGGATCGTACAATTCACGAATCTGTAAGTGCCGATCACTCTGGCGGCGGAAGCTTCGGCGCCAGATGCGGCCATCGCCGCAGCACGATGTCGCGCAGAGCGGCGCTAATCGCCGCGATGCGGTCCATCGCCTCGAGCTCCCGGCGGATGGTGTCGAGTTCCTCGGGTCCGAGGCGGCGGCCGCCGAGATACTCGGCGCTCACGGCTCCTCCGTCCGACGCAGGTCGAGCGAGGCCGTCGTGGAACAGGGCGAGCCTGAGCGCCTGCCATATCGCGTCGGTGCCGGCGCCCTTCAGCATCAGCTCGGCCGCGCGCTCCCAGCGCGGATTCTCGACGCGCTCCGGCGGCAGCGCCAGCACGAACGCGCGCGCGTCGGCGACGGTGGTCAGGGTCTGGCCGCCCCGAACGGGGAGCGCGGACACCAAGACCGAGCCCGAGGAGCGGCTTCAGCATCGCGGACATCTACAAACAGGGAGTAGCAGCGGGGCAGCGTGCGGGACGACCGGCTGCGCGCTCCAATCCCACCCACATTCTCCGGCGCTTGCCTCCGTCCCGGCTTTGCGGAACCATTCGTTTGCCCGTCAGCAAAAGGGGAGTTTGCCATGCGCCTTGCCATCGGCCTCCTGTTGAGAATGCTTGCGCTCTGCCCGCTGCTCGCGGCGCCTGCGCAGGCCCAGACCTATCCTAGCCGCAACATCCGCGTCATCGTGCCGTTCCCGGCTGGTGGCATCACCGATGTGGGCGCCCGGATCGTCAGCCAGAAGCTCGGCGAGGCGCTCGGCCA
This sequence comes from uncultured Alphaproteobacteria bacterium, assembly GCA_963831225.1. Lineage (GTDB taxonomy): Bacteria > Pseudomonadota > Alphaproteobacteria > Rhizobiales > Xanthobacteraceae > VAZQ01. The sequence goes on along the minus strand of CAWHPT010000066.1, from coordinate 6,982 downwards.
GCCGATGGTGATTGAGAACCGCCCTGGCGCGAGTGGCACGCTGGGGGTCGACGCTGTGACCAAGGCGGCGCCGGACGGCTACACGATCCTCATCACCACGGGGGATTTCATCACCGTCCCCTCCCTTATGCCGTCGACGGCCTACGATCCGTACAAGGACCTGATTCCCGTCACCCGCATCGCCACCGCTCCGCTACTGCTGCTTACGCATCCGGGAAGCGGCCTCGCCTCGGTCAAGGATGTGATCGCGAAGGCCAAGGCCGAACCCGGCAAGCTCGCCTTCGGCTCGCCGGGCCATGGCACCATCAACCAGCTTGCGGTCGAGTGGCTCGCGCTCGAGGCCGGCATCAAACTTCTGCACGTGCCCTATCGCGGCGGCGCGGCGCTGGTGAACGGTCTCGCAGCGGGTGACACCGCGCTCGGCGTGACGACGCTGACCTCGGTAAAGGGCCTCGTTGACGACGGTAAGATCAAGGTGGTGGCGCAGCTCAACCGCGAAAGGCCCACGTTCCTGCAGCAGTGGCCCACCATGACCGACGCCGGGCTCAACGTCGATGCCGGACTGACGCTCGGCCTCTACGTGCCGGCCAACACGCCGGCGGCCATCGTGTCGCGCCTCGATTCCGAGATGCTCCGCATTCTGCAGGATGAGGCGCTGCGCAAGCGTTTCAACGAGCTTGGCATGGAAGCCTCCCCGATCAGCCAGAATGCCCTGGCCGAGCGCATCCGCAACGAAGCCTCGCGGTTCAAGCAGATCATCGAGCAGTCCGGCGTGAAGCTGAACTGACCGGGTCCGCTGCGGGCGCGACGGCGGCGGAATAGGGAGACCCAATGAGTCAGTCGGACGAAAACTCGATTCGCGAGCTCGAGCACCGCTTCAACGCGGCGTGGGACCGGCACGATCCCGAGGGCCTCGCGGAGGCTCTCACGGACGACGCGCAGTTCATCACCGTCAACGGCGCCTGGACCACGAGCCGCCAAGGGTTCCGCGACCTGATGCAGCGGCTGCACGGCGTGAATGGCCCGTTCCGGTCGAGCACGCGCAAGTCGCCTGAGATGCATGTGCACTTTCTCACGCCCGACATCGCAATCCTGCACACGCGCTTCTGGATCGATGGCGAAGTCTTGCACGACGACCTTAGCCAGGCGTCGCGGGAGAGCATCGGCACGCGCGTTGTGCGCAAGATCGACGGGCGCTGGCGGATTGTCGCGACGCAGAACACCGACGTCCGCTCCGGCCGGCGGCACTAACTAACTTCCCCCTGGGCTGGCGACCATGATCGGGCCGGTACTCTCTACGGTCGCGCTTATGGCTAATCATGTCGAGCTCCGGGTGGCGGAGTTGTGGACCCAAGCTCCTCCAGCCGGCTTGCCAGTTGCTTAAGCTCCCATTCTCGCGCTAGCGCGGCGGCTTTGCGCCAAGTAGGTGTTTGATTGGCAAGACGAGGCAAAGGCGCCCTTCGGTCCATGGTGGCGATCCACCGGAACAGCCGCAACCTCTCAGCCTGCGCCGGAAAACGGCCTGCCTTCAAAGCCTTGTCTAAACTGCCATGCTTTCGCAAAACATCCGCAGCGCCTGTTGCGCCAAGCCCCGAAACTCCCGGCACCCGATCGGAAGGGTCTCCGCGCAAAGCGATGAAATCCGGGACCTGCTCGGGGTTGACACCATATCGCGCGCGAACTTCGGCGGGACCAATCCGGGCCATCTCACCCGCACGAATGGGGAAAAAATCATGGTGTTCTCGGACGCAAGCTGGAACATGTCGCGATCGCCGCTTGCGACGAGAACGGCGCCGCCCCGGCGCTCTTCCTTGGCAACCGCGGCGGCAACGAAATCGTCGGCCTCGTAACCAGGTGCTTTGGCTGTCGCAAAGCCGCAGGCAGTCACGAACCCCGGCAGGAGATCGAGTTGCTCGAGCAAATCATCGTCGAACTTGCGTCCGCTCTGATAAGCAGGAAATTGCTCGTGGCGGTAAGTAGGCGACTGCAAAGTGTCCCAACCGACAAGCACTGCGCGCGGCTGCTCCTCCCGATAGAACCGCATCAGGAAATTCGCGAAACCAAGGATAGCACCGGCAGGTCTGCCGCCGCGCCGCAAGATAGTTTTGGGTAACGCATGGTAGGCCCGATGTGCGAAAGAATCTCCGTCGACCACCAGCAGAGGTCGAGCGGTAGTCGATCTCTCAACGGGTTCGCTGCGCCTCCCGAGATTCCGGGCAATCCTGGTGGTCGTTCGGCGGGCCTTGTGATCATCACGTAGCACGATCCAGGCGGGAGCGTGATCGCTCGCGCCTTCTTTCGCACGAATTTCACGGTTGACCCCCGCATCCATAAGGCGAGTCGCGACTGCTGCGCTCAACAGCAGATGATCGATCCGGAGCCCAGCATCGCGAGACCAGCGATTACGCATATAGTCCCAGAATGTGTACATCGGCGCCTCGGGATGCAGAATCCGGATGGCATCAACCCAGCCCTGATCAAGGATGCGTCGGAAGAGAGCGCGGCTTTCAGGCTGGAGAAGCGCGTCCTTTGCATAGGACTTGCTCGTATAGATATCGCGATCGGTTGGCACGACGTTGTAGTCACCGGCAAGGACCACCGGGATGCCGGCGGCGTAGAGTTCCGCGGTGTGCGTCGCGAGACGCTCCATCCAGGCGAGCTTGTATTTGAATTTTGGCCCGGGCTGCGGGTTGCCGTTGGGCGCATAGAGCGAGGTTATCAGCACGCCGTTCACCGCCGCCTCGATATAGCGACTCTGTGTGTCGGCCGGATCCCCGGGCAATTCGGTGCGTGTTACAATTGGTTCGCAGTCGCGAGCCAAGATGGCCACGCCATTCCATGACTTTTCACCACGCCAAACTGCGCCATACCCCTCTTTCTCAATCGCTGCTTTCGGAAATTCCGCCTCCGCAGCCTTCAATTCCTGGAGGCAGACCACATCGGCCCGAAATGTGCGCAGCCAGTCGAGCAGGTTGGCGAGGCGCTTATTCACATTGTTGATGTTGAACGTCGCGATTTTCATGTGAGCCGCCGCTGCGCCGCCGTGTTCCATCTACCGAAGCCGCGGACGACGCCGCGCCAGTTCATTGGAGGCTTGTGCACCGGGGGCGCGGTCTAACAACCCCATGCTTCGCGTGCCGCGCTGGGTGGCTGTCCGCGGGCGCGTGAGCTCGACCGGGTAACGCGATCATAACCGAACAGACTGCCTTGCCATCGCTGACGTTGGCGTCGTACGCGGCGAGGCGAGCCGTTGGCGAGGCTTGGTGGGGCTTTCGTGGAGTGAGTTGGTAGTTTGGCCACGACCGAAGACCGACGGGTCAAATCGCGGCCGAGCCGGGAGCCGCGCGCTCCTAGAAAACGGCACCGCGCGATTCAGCGGCGTCATGAGAACTTCTCGCTGTTGGCGTCAGCGACATGACCGACCCAACCTTGACGCTCCGTCAGTTTCAGGCAGTAGCGGCGCAAACGAGCCGTCCGCCCTCAGCGTAGCGCGTGTGGTGACCACTCCATCGGTCCCCCTCCTCGTCGCGTTCCTGCTGATCAGCCGCGTCAGCCACCCACGTAAGTAGCTGCCTTCGGGATCATAGCCTGCCGCTACAGCTCCACCGTCACGTTGGTTTTGACCGAGTTGGCAATGAAACAATTCTCGTGGGCGGCGTGGTGCATTTTATCGAGCTCTTCTGCACTCGGTGTTCGATCTCCACCCCATGTAATCCTCGGGCGCAGCTCGACCCGCGTGATCGCCATCTTGCCGTCGGCGTTCTTCTCCATATAGCCAACCGCCGCGTCTTCATATGAATTCGAGCACGAACTTCTGTTTACACGCAATCGCCAGGAACGTGAGCATGTGACAGCTCGAGAGCGAAGCGACGAACGCCTCCTCGGGATCGACATGAGCCGGATTGCCGAGATAAGCCGGCGCCGCCGTCGCCGTCATAGTATGGCCGCCGTCGAAGCTCCAGAAATGATCACGCGGATAGTTCTGATACGAAAACTCAGCGCCGCCGCGCTCCCACTTCAAGGTCACTTTGTGCTCGGACATGTCTTTGTATAGAGTGCGCGCGAGCGCACCGCAATCGCCGCTCGCTGCCGTCCGACGCTGTTGAATTTGAACGGACTCTGGGGAAAGGGCGGCGCGCGCTGAGAAAAACCTCGATTTCTCGCCGTTGCTTTGCGCGTCTGCGCTTCCGCCGAGCCTAGCGGCGCATCTGGGCGAGCGCGGCGCGACACTCCGGCCTGAGTTCAGATGTGTTGCGCGCAAGGCAAGCGACAAGACGGCCGCCGCCGGGCGGCACGTCCCCGCACAGCGTGCGAATATTGGCCGCACAGGCGCGTAGGATCCCGAACTCCCCGCGCGCTCGCGTAGGGGGTGACGGCTCGACGCTTGTTCCGCCGCCGACAGCGGCAAGTGCGCCCTGGCAAGGCTGCGAGACCTGCGGGCTGTTGCGTTGCAGGCAATTCAGTGCCGCCGGGGTTCCCGGCTGTACCCCGGAGCAATACGCGATGAAGTCCGACCTGCAGGCGGTGCGGACTGCGCTGAGCTGCTGCGGACTCGGCCGCTTCGGCGTTGCTGTCGTGGGAGCGGCGGCTGCCGCCGGAGGCGCGACTGTCGCTGGCGGTGTGGCGTCGGGTGCGGAGGCTGCGCCCGGTCCTGGTGTCGCGGCATCTGGCGTCGCGCGCACGGCCGTCTGGCAGCCCGGCGAGACCTTCGCCGCATTAGCACGCAGGCACAGCAGAAGCTCCGGGCTGTTGGGTTGGATCCACGAGCAGTGCGACAGGAAATCGTCGAGTGTGCAGCCCTGCCGCATGGCGCCGAGCTGGTCAGACGCGGTCGCCTGCGATGGCTGTGTCGGCGACGGCTGCGGCTGCGGCCCCGCGACTGCCGGCGGCAGCGCCGCGGCCGCGTCGACGGCGCTGCTGCACGTCGGCGACAACTGCGCGGCGTTACGTTGCAGGCATTCCAGCGCCTCGCGCCCGCCCGGCTGCACGCTGGGGCAATGGGAGATGAAATCGGACCGACATGATTCTCGTATCGCTTCAACCTGCTCGCGGCTCGGCTGCTGTGCGGCCGACTTTTCCATCAGGGCGAGCGGCGATACCAACATGCCAAGCGCCAGCAGTGTGCGTGCGCCGATGCCAGGCCACATGATCTCCTCCCGGATTGGATTTTCGTGAAACTTGGATGTTGGATTTGTTGACTAAAATCAACCGCCTTCTGCAACCGAGAACAAGCCTTATCGGTCGCAGAGGCCGTTTTGCGGGCGGCGTTCGAGGGCTTCGATTGTCAGGTATCAGGGGTCGTCGCGACGCTTCATCTGACCGGGCCGCAGTCGGGCTCGAAAAGGGAAGGCCAGGGGCGGCGTCGATGGCTGTCCGGCCGCGTCGTCGTCGGGTGCGTCATCGGCAAACAAAATCGTCACGTGGACCGCATCCTGGTCGCGCACGGTCGTCACCCTGCCCGGCGCCCCCGTGGCCAGACGCTGCATCCGCTGGTTTTGCGGCAGGATCTCGGCGACGAACCCACGCACGCCGCGACTTACGGCGTATTCCTGCAGGCGCGCCTGGAGTGCACTCCCGAGGCCCAGTCCCTGCCACTCCGGCGCGACCATGAAGGCGGTCTCGGCGAGGTTCGTCGTGGGGCTCAGGAAGTAGCAGGCGCTGCCCACGACCTCCTCGTTTTCGCGTGGCCCGGTCACGCCCAGGAAAGCGACCTCGGTCTCATGGTTCACGTTGCAAAGGTTCTGCAGCTCCGCGTACGACAGCGAGCGAACGCGCCGGAAGAACCGCGTGTAGACGTCTTCCGGCGAGAGGCGATGGAACAATGCCTGCAGCGCCCCGGCGTCGGCGGCCCGAGCCGGGCGGATCAGGACTTTGGCCCCGTTCTTCAGTTCGACCGCGCGCTCCTCGTGCACGAGATATGCGGCCTGGGAGGCGAGGTATTGCTCGGACGGGACGTAGCCCAGTCGCTTGGCCTCCTTCAGCAGCTCCTCGCGCCAGCGCGGATGCGCCACCTCGATCAGCGCCACCGCCCGCTCCCGAATCGACTTTCCGAACAGATATGCGATGCCGTACTCGGTGATCACGTAGTGCACGTCGGACCGCGCGATCCCCACCCCATCGCCGGCCTCGAGCAGAGGCTTGATCCTCGAGGCGCCATCGTCGGTGGTGGACGCAAGGCAGATGATCGGCTTGCCGCCGGCGGATCGCGCCGCGCCCCGGATGAAGGCCGCCTGTGTGGATACGCCGCCATAGAACTGACCTTCGAACTGGTCGACGCAGACCTGGCCCGTCAGGTCGATCGCGAAGGCCTGGGTGATCGATACCATGCGCGGATTGGCGGCGACCTCCTCAGGATCGCAGACCTGCTCGATCGGCAGGAACAGAAAATGGGGATTGTCGTCGATGAAGTCGTAGAGCCGCCGCGTGCCCAGGCAATAGCTGGCGACGATGCGGCCGTTGTGGCGCGTCTTGCGGCGACCGGTCACCACGCCGGCCTCGATGAGCTCTATGATCCCGTCGGTTATGACGTCGCTGTGGATGCCAATGTCACGACGGTCCCTAAGATGAGGCAACGCCGCGTTGGGGACGCGTCCGAGCCCGATCTGTAGCGTCGAGCCATCGTCGATGATCGACGCGATGTAGCGCGCGATGCGCTCTGCGATCTCGCCGATCTCGGGATGGCGGTACTCCGCCACGGGAGTGTCGACTTTCACGAGCGCATCGAAGCGTCCAACATGGACGAAGCTCTCACCGTGAGTTCGCGGCATCGCCGGGTTGACCTCGGCGATGACGCAGCGTGCGACGCTCAGAACCGCAGGCGCAAGGTCCACGGACACACCCAGACTGACGTAGCCTCGGCATCGGGCGGGGACACCTGAAGCAAGGCCACATCGATCGGCAGCCGCCCGGTCGCCAGGAGTGTCGGCACCTCCTCGAGTGAAATCGGCACGTAGTCGAGCTGTCCGCTTTTGGCGAGGCTTTG
>CAWHPT010000065.1:0-22950 GCA_963831225.1 uncultured Alphaproteobacteria bacterium | reverse complement strand
GGCATTGGCAAAACGCCTCGGCGAAAGCCGGCCATACGGTTCGTCGCTCGAAGTCCTGCTGCCATTGAGATCTTCGGGAACACTGGCTCCGTTGTTCTGCATACATCCTGGCGGCGGCACTCAGCTGGTCTTATTCCGGGCTCATGCGGCACCTGCCGCCCGACCGTCCGATCTACGGTCTGCAGGCTCGTGGCATCATGCAGCCGGAAATGACCCCTCAATCGATTGACGAAATGGCGGCGGACTACTTGAGCTGCATCCGGGAAGCACAGCCGACCGGGCCCTACAATCTGCTGGGCTGGTCGTTCGGCGGACTGGTCGCCCATGCCATTGCCAATCGTCTTCAGGACGCAGGCGAACGGGTTGCCTTGCTCGCTCTCCTCGATAGCTACCCGATCGAGAGCGATAGCCTCCCACTCCACGAGCAGCAGTTGGACAACGAGAAGGTCCTCGCGGACCAACTCAAGGCCCTAGGTTACTACAGCGGCGACGCGCCGGTACCGGTCGCGAGCGCATTGACCATCCTGCGCAGGGCGGGGGACGTGCTTTCGCACCTCGAGGAGCACCACATCGTTGCAATGATCCAGGTCATGAAGAACAACAGCGGCCTCGCGAGCAAATATCTTCCCCGGCGGTTTGATGGAAACGTCCTGCTCTTTGCCGCAACGCAGTGCGACGTCAAAATGCCGGCAGATCGATGGAAATCGTACATCAGCGGCCGGGTCACAGTCCACGAAGTCGACTGCCAGCACATCCAAATGACGCAGCCGGTGCCGTTGGCGACCATCGGCCGCGTGCTTGCAAGCGAGTTGGAGAAATAGTCCCGCGCTCCTACGCAAACGAGCAAAGAGCGACCTGTCGGTTAGTCGCACGCTACGATTGGGTTCGGTGAGAGAATGATCGCGGCCGCCGATTCGGAGCTTAAGAGTGCGATCGATACGCTCGCCTCTCCAGGCATCCTCATCGGACATCGGTTGATCTCGCCAGGGGATGAACATGCTCTGTTGCCCGAGGAGGCTCCCGCCTTTGCTTCGAGTGTCCTCAAGGTACGGCGCGCGAGTGGCGCCGCTCGCATTGTCGCGCGCCAACTCCTGACGCGACTTGGACGAGCCGAAACTGTCTTGCCGAGATTGCCTCCGGAGCGCCGATCTGGCCTGCGGGGATCACCGGCTCGCTCAGTCACGATTCCCGCGTTGCAGTTGCAGCGGTGGGGATGTGCAGTGACGTTGGAGCGATTGGAATAGACATCGAGCCTGCGGAACGCTTGCCGCCGGATTTGCTGGACATTGTTGCGACGCCCCGGGAGCGGCTCGATATCGGTCATGACCCGTATCAAGGACGGCTGCTTTTTGTTGCCAAGGAAGCCGTGTTCAAGGCGGTTCATCCGCTCGATCAGGTATTCCTCGATCATCACGACGTTCACATCGATTTCGTGGATCGCAAAGCGACCGTGCGAAACGGCCGGGTTGTCGAGCTGCGATTTTCTATCTCGGCGCACTTGGTTGTCCTGGCATTCCTGCGTGGGCCGCGGGAGAACCACCTCACTTCGGCAGGCAGATGATCGACAATGCCAGAGGACTTCGCCGGACGACATGCCGCCAGCCTCCGTGTTTCGGGAGGCAAGGCGCATGGAAAAGCATCAGTGCCTGCATTAAACTCGCATTCGGACGCCGGGAGCGACGTCGTATCCCGAGACGACCGCCCGCTTCAAGGAGGACAAGGTGACGAACCCTTTCGAAGATGAAAACGGTATCTACCATGTGCTGATCAACGACGAGGGACAGCATTCGCTCTGGCCGAGCTTTATCGAAGTTCCCGATGGCTGGACCATCGTTCATCGTTCCGACAGCCGTACCGCTTGTCTCGACTTCATCAATCGGAATTGGACCGATATGCGCCCGAACAGCCTGATCGAAAGAATGAAGAAGCTGAGCGAGGGCGATCAACAGGCAAATGAGGAGTCATCCGAGGCACTGCAACAGCATGGCACTGCCGCCGAGGGGACGAAAGCCGTGCATTGATGAGAATTCATCGAGATCGATTTGGTCTTGCTGCACGAAAAAGAGCGCGAATAGCGCTCGCGACGCCGTTGTTGACGCGACGCCACGTTCTCGCTACGTGCCCCGCATGGTAAGGCGGCGTCACGTTTATCATCTAGCAGGATACGACCCGATTGATGCAGGCGCGCAATACCGACGGTTCACGCGCCAGCTCCAAACTTTTCAGCGTACCTGGAACATGAACGCGGTCTTGTCGAAGCTAGAAGGGCCGAATGCGGATTCGCTCGCCCGATGGGCGCTGAGCGCGCGCGGGGTCAATTGGCAAGTCGAGGCGGTCCACGAATCGCTCCTTTGGGATGACATCGTGCGTGGAGACTTTTCGCGGCCGATGGCGGAGCGGCTCTTCAAAGCAGCGGTAGCCTATCTCGACTTCATCGCGACCGGTACCGTGTTTCGCTACATTGTTGCGAACCAACGCTACGCCATCTTCTTTCTTGTCCCGCTGTTGCAGCTTGCCCTATTCGCCGTGATTGCGTGGCTGCTCGGAAGCCTGGCGAGCACCTTGCTCGGGCTCGGGGGTGCCGGAGCAATAATTGTCGATGTGCTTGCCGGCGTGCTCGTCTTCATAGTCTTGATGACATGGCCGGGGCGACGCTGGCGAGTGCAGCACCTGTTGGATGACTGGATCTTCGCTCGAGAATATCTTTACGGCCGGCGACCCGATATCGAAGCGCGGCTGAACCAGTTTGCCGAGGCGCTCGTCGCGCGCTCACGCGAGGGCACGATGGACGAGATCGTGATCGTCGGCCACAGCCTGGGCGCGATGCTCGCACTCGACGTCCTCGATCGCGCTCTTGCGATCGATCCCGATCTCGGAAATCACGGCGTGGCCATTTGCGTGCTGACCATCGGGGCGACTATCCCGAAATTCGCGCTGCATCCGCTGGCGGTGCGCATCCGCAGCATTGTAGCGCGCGTCGTGATGGAGCCGGCGGTGGCCTGGGCTGAATATCAATCACGCGACGATACGATCAGCTTCTACAAGTTCGACCCGGTATCCCTGCGACGCTTAGCGGGCGACCGGCTCGATGGCAAACCCGTGATCCGGCGCGTGCAGCTCCATCAAATGCTGCAGCCAGAAACGCTCGCGCGCTGTCGCAACAATATTTTACGACTGCATTATCAGTGTGTCATGGCCAACGAGAAGCGAGCCGCCTACGACTATTTCCTGATGGTGTGCAGCCCTGCTCCCTTTTTGCGCTGGACGGTGTCGCCTGCAGGCCTGCTGGATTTCTTCCAGGCTGACGGCAGCTATCGAGATCCCCTGGCCGGTCGGATGGCCGTCGAGCAAGCATCTTGACTCCATTCGTTGCCAAGCTGATCTGGCTCCTCGGGGTCGTCAGCTGGTTCGTCATCCGCTATCCCTATGCCCGCCGATCGCGACGCACGCCCAAGCTGCGGCGCAGCGATCGCGGCCGTGAGATCGCGCTGATGGCGATCTCGGCCACAGGACTGGGAATTGTTCCGGCGATCTACGTGCTGACCAACGCGCCGCATTTCGCCAATTACTCCTTCCGCACCTGGCAAGGATGGCTCGGTAGCGCGCTATTTGCCGCGTCGCTGTGGCTTTTCCATCGAACGCACAAAGAACTCGGCCGCAATTGGTCGGTGACGCTCGACGTGCGTGAAAACCACACCTTGGTGACGAGCGGGATCTATAGCCGCGTGCGGCATCCGATGTATTCTGCGTTCTGGCTCTGGGCAATCGCTCAAGCGCTGCTACTGCCGAATTGGGTTGCGGGACCCGCGGGTCTCATCGGCTTCGGGACATTGTTTTTCCTGCGCATCAGGCGCGAGGAGAAACTGATGGTCGAGACGTTCGGCGACGAATATCGCCGCTATATGGCCCGAACTTCCCGGATTCTACCCGGGATCTATTAGACGGCCGGGATTTTAGTCCCCCTCGAGCGTGGATCGCAGCCTGGGCGCCGCTGCCGGTCAATTGCGCAACCTTGTGCGCGTGCGCGACGGCTTGGCGGGCGGCATCGCTGTGGGTGAACAATTCGAGCCGGTCGGTCTCGTCCTCGGTCACCGGTGTCATCGCCTGATCGGTGTATTTGTGACGGTTGGGATCTTTTTTGATGCGGCGACTGGTTCTGTAGAGCCAAAGCAACAAAGGCAGCTTGCGTGCATACTTCGTGAGGAAGTCCCACGCGAATTGCGGATAGAACGACCAGATCGTCTGGATCGGCAGTCCGGGACGGCGATCCCGCCGGTATTTTCTGCGCAGCAATCCGCCCTGCAGCGGGTGGACATTCTCCATCGGAACCGATGAGCAAAACAGGAATACGAAGCTCAGAAGCCGAGACATGCTGCAGCCGGTGGCAGCGCCGCGGCGCAAGATCGTTGCCATGTGCTCGCGCGTGTAATACGTCGTCCAGGCGTCGCGATAGACCTGCTCCCACTCATCCTTGCTCATCGTGGCATGGTGCGCAACCGCGTGCTCGCCGTCGTAAATATTCATGTCCGCATGCATCCACTCTCCTTTTTGCCAGAGAACCTTGTGGTCTTCCGAACCGGGCAATGGGGTCAAGCAGAAGAATTCGAGAATGTCGAGCGGAAGCTCCTTCTGGATGATCTGGATGTCGTCGCGAATGGACTCGGGTGTGTCGAAAGGGAAGCCGAGGATGTAGCCGGCCGTCGTGATCGCTCCGGCGTTTTTCCAGGCCAGGAGCATCGCCCTATATTCGGTGATCTTGTTCTGCCGCTTTTTGGCGGCGAGCAGGTTCGCGGCATTGATGCTTTCGAGTCCGACGAGCACCCGGTTGGTGCCAGCGCGAACCGCTTTCTCGATGAAGTTCGGGATCTTGTGGCACAGCGTGTCGACCTGAACCATCAGCCGGATATGCATTTTGTCGCGTTCGCGCAGCTCGATGATGCGGTCGAAGATTGCCTCCCAGTTCTTGTTGCGGGCGAGATTGTCGTCGGTGATGAAAAAATGGCGGATGCCTTGCTCATAGTGCTCTCGGATGGTCCGCTCGACATCGTCCGCTGAACGGCGCCGCGATTTCCGGCCCTGGACGTTGATGATGGTGCAGAACGAGCATTGATAGGGGCAGCCGCGGCCGGCATCGAAACTCGCCAATTGCTGGAACGTTCTTCGCAGGTGCTCGACCGGGAGGATCGGGGTCGGCTCCGATTCGAGCGAGGGAAGATCTTTTAAATAATTGTAGATCGGCTGCAGCGTTCCGTTCGAAGCCTCCTGCAGGATCTTGTCCATCCGTCCTTCCAATTCGCCGGCGAATATGCTCACGCCCAGGTCCAACGTCGTCTTGAGGTCGGCCTGCAGTTCGGGCAGCATGGCGAGGCAGCCGGAAACGTGAAATCCGCCGATCATCACCGGCACGCCCGCGATGCGGAATGGGCGAGCGATATCGAGTGCGCGGGGATATTGATTAGACTGCACGCCTACGAGCGCGACTAGGCCGAACCCGTCATGCCGCCGAACAAGGAAAGAAGCCTGTTGATCTTGATACGCGTGCTGATCTCGTCGATCACCGTGATGTCGATGGCGGTGTCGGGTCCGAGCACGGCGCGCTGCGCCGAATCGCGTCCCAGGCTGTAGAGGACCGCCAGTGTATTGGACGGAATGAACGCGCGCGCCCACTGGATCACGTAGCCGTCGTCGTCATAGTGCGATGGCTTAATCAGCACAAGCTGGAAGCGTCGCTTGGGCGCGTCGCTGCATCCGCCATGCCGATACCCCCCTCCCCAGCCGGAGTGCACATCAAGCAGCAGCAATAGCACGATCGCGCACCGCGAAAAAGGCTTAAGTTATCGGCAAATCAGCTGTCGGAACCGAGCGAGTGATGTGATCGAGACGCCTGTCCTTCCGCGGCATCGCCTCGAGACTTGAAAAATTCATGGGTTGGGCCCGGCCGACGTTGCAGAAAGCTCATCAATCGCAAGACGAGGCTCTCCGGCAACAACGTTCCAAACACCATGATCACTCGATCGCTCAGTCTCGGAATCACGATACGCTTTCCTGCCTTGAAGCCGCGCCAGCCTGCCCAGGCCGTGTGCATGGGATTCCGACCGAGGCATCAACTTCATGAGGCGGGTTTGTCCGACCGAGCAACGGTCGAAAAATGCCGTTCTTACGACACCGGGAACGAGGCAGGTCACCGTTACGCCGGTTCCGGTCACTTCAGATGCGAGCGCCGCGGAAAACGAGTTCACGTAGGACTTCGATGCAAAGTAGACGGCCATCTTCGGACCTGCAACATAGCCGGTAATCGAGCCCACGTTGAGAATGCCGCCACGGCCTCTCGCCACCATCTCGGGAAGGAACCGCAACGTCAGCTCCGTCAAGGCGCGGATGTTGACATGCAACAGCTGCAACTGCTCTGCGCGAGAGAGCTTGGCCGCAGGTCCGAAGACACCGAAGCCGGCGCTATTCACCAGCACATCGCAGTACAGGCCCCTTTCTGACAAAGCGCATTCGATGCGTTCGAGGGCGTGCGGGTCCAACAGGTCCACGGCAAGGCCGGCCGCTCGCGCGCCATCCCTCTCAAGCTCCGCAACCAAATCGCCGAGCGCCTCATGCGACCGGCCAACCAGCAGCAGGAAGGACTTTTCTCGCGCGGTGATTCGTGCGATCGCGCGGCCGATCCCGGACGACGCGCCGGTCACGACGATAGCCGGGCTCATCGCCCCTTGATTCTCTTCCATGATCCTTCTCGGCTCGGGTCTCGTGGTGAGGCCACCCCGAAGATCCGTTGGGCGCCAGATCACATAATTTCGCGCAGAAAGGTAGTATCGTAAAGTGCTTGTATGGCGCAGAATCCGCGCGGCGGTGCTTGGCAGCCTGAGCTTGCAGAAAGCTCGCTTTAACGCGCCGCAGCTTCTCTCGCGTCAGAAGGTGCGGCATCGGCAGGCTGCCGAGTTGATGGAAGACGCACAATCTGGCGTCCGCCATTGAGTTGCCGAAGGTTGTTGACCCAGTCCTCCGGCAGCATCAGGTGCGAACCCGGACCGGGAGTTCGTAGGCCAATGTTGCGCGCAATGTCACCGATGAAGGAAACGCAGTTGTACAAAGCCGCATTCCAAACCGGCGAAGAGGCTTGCAATTGCTTGATGTAAGCAATGGCTCGTTTGCCATCCGGTTCCGACAGCAAAACGCGAAAGCGGGCGGTCAAATACCGTTCATCGAGGTCGCCATAGCTGGCCCCGGTCTCGGACGGAACTGGAAGTATGTGCCCAAGGACATACGGAACAACGCTCTCCGTGGCGGGGTGCAAGCCTGCAACCTCTACCTTCCTCTGATCTGTCCGTCCATACCACACGAAGGCATGGCCATAACTCGCGGCGGTTCGAGCCCGGAAATCAACGTAGTAAGTATACTTGGATTGCTGGGCAGCATTGGCGGGTGAGGGAAGTTTCTGCGCCCCGGCACCGGTTGCGCCTTGCAGACGCGTATCCTGTGCGCTGGCCACCGAAATACCGAGCAACGCCGCGATCGTGATCACGAAAAAGATCACGGTGAAGCCCAAGCGCGCAAGTGTCCCTGAATGGATGCTCATTGTCATGCCATAGCTTGATCCGGGGCAGCGACGAGCAACAGGCGGCGCATGACCCATTGAAAGAAACCAAAGGGCGCTCCCCGTAACCCAAGTTGCCGGCGAGCGTCCTTGGCCGATCGAGCGTCAGCTCTTAGCGATCACGGCTTGTGGGTATTTGCCGACCGGATACTTACCGGCGGGATACTTGCCGACCGGATACTTGCCGACCGGCCCTGCTACCGGCGGTGGCGGCTGCCTTCGCGGTAAGTCGGCAGCTGCGGCAACGCTCAGCATTGCAAAGGATGCTGACGTTGCGAGTGCGATGATCTTCAACATGACTGCTGCTCCCCTTTGTGCTTCCGATACGACCGGTAACCCCTCCGCGTTCCCTTTCGGATCCCAATTCGACGACCAGAGTGGTCCCCTCATGGGTGGACGGATTTCGATGGCCGTAGTTTTCAAACGTGCGGCAACAGCACCCATCAAGCAACGAAAAAACGGTCGATTGGCGGCAGTTGCTGAATGTTCTGAGCAAGTGTTGCGATAACAACACGCCGTTTCTGAGTTGCTGCCTTCCTGGGTACCGGATTCCGGCGAGCCTCGGCGATCCGACCTCGAAACGGGACGCGGTGCCGTGGCGGTGAATTTACAGCCGGAAAACCAAAACCCCCGGAGTTTCCCCCAGGGGTCTTGTTCGAGTTGGAAAGTCGAGGTTGGAACGATCAGTACCTCGCCATCACCGGACCTTTGCCGAAGCCAAATCCGCCGAAGCGGTAGTTGATGCCGGCCTTGATCAGGTGCTGCCGCTGATGGACGTCGACGTTGGCGTTGAGGCCTACGTTTGCTCCCAGAATCAAAATCGGAGCGTTGTAGTTCTCGACGTCGAAGTCGATGTAGTTGTATTCGATCTTCGCCGACCAGTTCGGCGTGAAGGCGTATTCCACGCCCGCTCCGAACATGGCGCCGACCCGGCTGTCCTCGCTGACCGTGGCCGACAGGATGTTGACGCCCGCGATGTTGAGATTGGCGCTGTAGGTGTTGTCGGCCCAGGCGACGCCGCCCTTGACGTAGAGCAACGCCTTGTCAGCGGTGACGCCGATGCGGCCCGCCAACGTGGCGATCCAGTCGGTCTGGGTCGAGCAGCGCAAGATCACCAGGCACGGTGTGTGGCCTTCCTGGTCGGTCCAGCTGATCTGGCCTTCCACGCCGAACACCACGACGCCGACCTGCCAGTTGAAGCCGGCCTGCACGCCGCCGAGGAAGCCGTTCAGGGTGTGCGAAGACAGCGGGATGCCGAGAGGGAGCACCGCTCCGCCGGCGTTGAGGTTGATGAGGTCGGTTTCCACCGTGCCCCAGGCGCCACCGACGTGGGCGCCGATGTAGAAGCCGCTCCACGACCAGATCGGCGGCGGCGGCGGCGGCGGTGCCTTGCGAACGGCAAGGTCCGCGGCGGAGGCAGCCGAAGCGAGTCCCAGCAAGCTGGTTCCCGCGAGTAGTGCAAGAGCTAAACGACGCATTGTGAGGACTCCCCTTCTGTAAAAACTCACGCCCCGTGAGTTGCGACCATCTGAACCATTCCCCCCGAACAGTTCAACGAAGAATTAACCAATCCACTGCGGTTGAGGTCAAATGGCGGAACGGTGTGTCGAATTTGCAACTTCAATGTCGGGCTGCCGACGCGAATTCGGTCGCTGCTTGGGCGCAGATCATCAGAACTGGCCCCGAATGGGCTGTTGGACCGGCGACCAGGCGTTCAACCGGCCAGGAGCATTCGTTATATGCCCGCCTCGATGCGAGCTCGCCTTCGAGATGCAGCGATTCGCTCGCCTATTCAGCTTCCAGAGCGATCCGTTTAGGCAAAAATGCCCTCATTTATAAGGGCTTGCAGCCGGCTTGAATTCGACGCTGCGGCCGTGGCGTCCCCACTTCGAGGCCGACGTCCATCCGGATGTGATTGAAGAATGGGGGAATTGCGTGCAAACCAAGAGCCAGCAACGCGGCGAGGGCCGGATGCCTGTCAATGTCGGAATCCATGTCGATGCAGACTGGACTGCGTCGCCCGATCTCATCCGAATGGGACGGTGTTGGCGTTCTTAACGTCATCGCTCGCTAATGACACGTGAGCCGAGACATGCACCGCGGCGCACTCTTTCTCGACCGTGACGGCGTGATCAATCTCGATCACGGCTACGTCCATCGCACCGACCAGTTCGAGTTCGTTCCCGGCATCTTCGACCTGGCGCGGTTCTGGGTCCAAGAGCAGCGCCGACCGATCGTCGTCATCACCAATCAGTCCGGCATCGGCCGTGGCTACTTCGATGAAAGCGCTTACGCCCATCTGACGCGGTGGATGTGCGAGCGCTTCGCAGCGCAAGGTGCTGCAATCGAACGCGTCTATCACTGCCCGTACCACCCCATCCACGGCGTCGGAGCGTATGGCGCCGATCATCCATGGCGTAAACCGAATCCGGGCATGATCTTGCAAGCGGCAGCCGATCTCGATCTCGACCTCGGCGACTCCGTCATTCTCGGCGACAAGATCAGCGACGTCTCCGCGGGGGCCGTGGCCGGCATCGGGCTGCAGATCCTGATCGGACCACACGATTTGCGCACCTGCAACGACACGCCGCGGTATCGGTTGGTTGCCGATCTCGCTGCGGCGCTTGCACTTGTTCGGGCCCATTTTGCGTCCACGATGCCTGAGCAGCGGAGGACGGATTGAGCAATATGAAACTGCTCGTGATTTCAGGATTGAGATTGGCGGCCGCATCGGCCGAGTTCAACCAACTGGCCGAGTCCGACATCGCTTGCGTTCGGCAAGAGTCCAATGCAACAGAGGGGGCGCCTGAACTGTCCCTGCCTTTGGATTTGTCAATGTCGCCAGTAGCAGATCTCATCGAAAAGTCTGCATCTTTTCGGGATCATGCCGTAATGGTCCACGATCGTCGAGCGCGTGGGATCACGGTTCATCAGCAGCAGGTTTTTCGATGCGCATAGCGATGATCGGCACCGGTTATGTCGGGCTCGTGTCCGGAGCCTGTTTCTCGGATTTCGGTCATCTCGTCACTTGCGTCGACAAGGATTCGGCGAAGATCGAATTGCTGTGCAAGGGCGTCATCCCGATCTTCGAGCCCGGGCTGGAAAGCCTGATTGCCAGCAATGTCGCTGCCGGCCGGTTGTCGTTTACGATGGAGACGACAGCGGCAGTGCGCGGCGCCGACGCGATTTTTCTGGCTGTTGGAACGCCGTCGCGGCGCGGCGACGGCTTTGCAGACCTGTCATTCGTCTACGACGCCGCGCGCGAGATCGCCGCCGACATAGACGGTTTCACGGTCATCGTCACCAAGTCGACGGTCCCGGTCGGAACCAACGACGAGGTGGACGGCATCATCCGCAAGCTGCGGCCCGAGTGCGGATTTTTCTGTCGTCTCCAACCCGGAATTCCTGCGAGAAGGGGCAGCCATCGAGGATTTCAAGCGGCCGGACCGCGTCGTGGTCGGCACCGAGGACGAACGCGCACGCCGCGTCATGCGCGAGGTCTATCGGCCGCTGTTCCTGAACGAGACGCCCATTCTCTTCACCGGCCGGCGCGCCGCCGAGCTGATCAAATATGCGTCCAACGCCTTCCTCGCCACTAAGATCAGCTTTATCAACGAGATCGCCGACCTTTGCGAAAAGTGCGGCGCGGATGTGCAGGAGATCGCCCGTGGCATGGGGCTGGACCGCCGTATCGCCGGCAAGTTCCTGCATGCCGGCCCGGGCTTCGGCGGCTCCTGCTTTCCCAAGGACACGGCTGCGCTTTCAGCTATTGGACGACGTCATGGAGCGCCGATCAGCATCGTGGATACCGTGATCCGCGCGAACGATGCAAGAAAGCGCGCCATGGCCGAAAAGATCGTCGCCGCGTGCGGCGGAACGCTCTCCGGCAAGGCCATCGCCGTGCTGGGCCTCACCTTCAAGCCGAACACCGACGACATGCGCGAGGCGCCCAGCCTCGTCATTCTACCCGCGCTCGAAGCGCAGGGAGCACGCGTGCGCGCCTACGATCCGTGCGGGATGGCGGAGGCGCACAAGTTCATCCCGCGGCTCGAGACTTTTTCCGGTCCCTATGACTGTATTGCGGGTGCCGATGCGATGGTGATTCTCACCGAATGGGATGAATTCCGGGCGCTCGATCTCGAACGCGTCAAGACGATGTTGCGCAGTCCCGTGGTGGTGGACTTGCGCAACATCTACAGGCCGGCCGACATGGCCGAGCATGGACTGACCTATGTCAGCGTCGGACGTGGGTGAGCCGCGCCGTCGCACGTGCCCCGGGCGAGTGTAGTGAGCGCTCTTGCGCGAGCGGAACGAGACCCGGGACCCAGCACGAAAAGCGCAAAGCACAATATCACTTTGGAGCAGCACGCCGAGTCGCCCCTGGATCCCGGCTCTTCGCCCGCGCCCCGAGCGGGGCGCTCGCGCGGCCGGGACACGAGGCTAAGGGGCCAGTGTCAACAGGACCTATCCCCGTCCGTAGACGTCGTCGAAGCGCACGATATCGTCCTCGCCGAGATAGCTGCCGACCTGCACCTCGATCAACTCGAGCGAGATCCTGCCGGGATTTGCGAGCCGGTGAACGCTTCCGATCGGAATGTAGATGGATTCGTTCTCGTGCACGCAGTGCACGTCGCTGCCCAGCGTCACCTCGGCCGTGCCCTTGACTACGACCCAGTGCTCGGAGCGATGGAAATGCTTTTGCAGCGAAAGCTTGCCGCCGGGCTTCACGACGATGCGCTTGACTTTGTATCGACCGGCAATATCGACGTCCTGGTAGTAGCCCCACGGGCGATCGATCCGCCGATGCTCGGTCGCCGCGCGCCGGTTCTGCTCCTTGAGTTGCTCGACCAGCGTTTTCACCTGCTCGGTCTTGGCGCGCGAGGCCACCAGCACCGCGTCTGCGGTCGTTATGACGACGACGTCGTCCAGCCCGACCACCGTGGTCAGCATCAATTCTTCCGAACGCACCAGGCTGTTGCGGCTATCGAGCATGACAACGGGACCGTCGGTGGCGTTGCCGGCGGCATCGTGAGCGAGCACGTCCCAGACCGAGCTCCAGCTGCCGACGTCGGACCAGCCGAGATCGGCGGGAATCACCGCGGCGCGTGTCGTGCGCTCCATCACGGCATAGTCGATCGACTTCTTCGGCGCGCGGGCGAAGCAGTCTGGCGCAAGCCGCAGGAAATCGAGGTCACGCTCGAGGCCGTGCACCGCCGCTTTTGCCGCCTCGGCAATGGCCGGCTCGAAGCGCTCGATCTCGCCGAGCATGGTCGCGGCGTGAAACAGGAAATTGCCGCTGTTCCAGAGGTAGCGCTCAGCCACGTAATTCGCGGCGGTCGCCGCATCGGGCTTTTCCACGAACGCCTCGACCCCTCGGACCGAGGCGCCATTGAGCTTCTCGCCCGGGCGGATGTAGCCGTAGTTCGTTGCCGGATAGGTGGGCTCGATGCCGAAGGTGACGATCCTGCCCTCGGCCGCAGCGATGGCGGCGCTCCGGCAGGCAACACGGAACTGGTCGGGCTTGCTGATGACGTGGTCGGCCGCCAGCACCAGGACCAGCGCCTGATGATCACGCTTGGCGGCGAGCAGGGCAGAGACCGCAACCGCGGGACCCGAATCGCGGCGCATCGGCTCGAGCACGATATCAGCATCGACGCCGCATTCGCGCAGCTGCTCGGCGACGACGAAGCGAAAGTCGCAATGGGTGATGACGATCGGTCGCGCGAACAACTCAGGATCCGAGATGCGCGCGAGCACCTGCTGAAACGTCGAGCCTTGGCCGACCAGGGGGACGAACTGTTTCGGCCGGCTCTCGCGCGAAATCGGCCACAGCCGCGTTCCCGCCCCGCCGCACATGATCACCGGAATGATTTGAGCCGGCATGAGCAAGTTCTCCGACCTTCGCGACAACTCGTGTCCCGGCCGAGCGCATGCTTACGCGGAGAGCCGGGCGCGATAGCGACGGATTCCGGCGGCGAGAAAGGTCCAGGCTCATTGCCCGCGTAAGAGAATTCCCTCGGCCAGTCACAATATTCGAGAAGCTGGGCAGATGCCACATCTTTGCTCTTGCTCTCGCCATGTTTTGTCCTGCTCAGCGGCGGATGCTCTGCCCTTCGTATTGTGGTGCATGGGGTGTGTCATGACAAAGCCTGCAGTTGTATTGATCGGCGCCGACAAAGGGGGAGTCGGAAAGACCACGGTTTCCCGCACGCTGCTGGACTACTTCACGGAACGAACAGGTGCGCGCACGCGCATTCGACACCGAAGTGCCAAGGGGCACGCTCAAGCGCTTTCACCCGGACGTGACCGATGTCGTCGACATAAGCCATGTCCCCGACCAGATGCGGATTTTCGACACCGTCCATTCCACGGATGCGTCGGTCAGCCTGATCGACGTACGAGCCGGCCTGCTGTCGCCGACGCTGCGCGCGCTGAGCAACATCGGCTTCATCGAGGCAGCGAAGAAAGGCGACATTACATTCGTCGTCTTCCATCTTCTCGGACCCACCCTCGCGTCGCTCGATGAGATTGCGGAAACCGCCGCCTATCTCGGCAATGCGAAGTACTTCATGGTGAAAAATTTCATCAACAACACGCATTTCTTCGAATGGGACGAAGCGACCCACACATCCTACTTCAAGAGGATAAAGGACGCGGTCGAAATCACGATCCCAAAGCTGACTGAAATGGCGACCGAGCAGGTCGAGCTTGCCTCCGTTCCGTTCACGACCTTCGTCGACAACAAGAAGCAGACCGGGGACCCGGCCTCGTATTCATTCGTGTTGCGGGGCTATGTCCGTCACTGGCTCGGCGCTATCTGGGCCGAGTACGACCGCGTCGGCCTAATCGATGTCGTGCACCCGAAGGAAGCCGCCAGAGAATCCGTCATCAGGCCGCGTCCGATAATGAAAGTTGCAGAGGCAGTCTAGGCGGGGGCTGCCGAGCATCGGGGACGGCAACCGCCGCCGTGAACTTCTCGTGGCGCAAGAAGCCGTCTCCGCAGACGGCCGCTTGGAAACAACGCCGGCGGAAAAGCTCAGGGGGTTCCCATCTCGATCGAGCCGTACGCGGCATCGGTGGAGATGGGCTGTGCGCGAGCGCATCGTGGCATGACCGGCAGGACTACTCCTCTTTACGTCGTTTGTTCCCCTTGCCGGGGCGTCGGAAAGACTTTGGTCTCGCGGCTGCTTACTGAGTTTCATGCCATCGATGATCGACCGGTGACTGCATTCGATCTGGCCGATGAAGGGCCGCAACTGGCGGATTTTTTGCCGCAATTCACGACGGTCGTCGACCTCGGCGACACCCAAGGTCAGATGGCATTTTTCGACCGTCTGATCGCCGATCAAGACGCAGCGAAAAGTCATCGATCTCAGCCACCGTGCATTCCAGAAATTCTTCGAGATTGTGCAAACGATCGATTTTTTCGAAGAGGCCCGCCGCCGTTCTATCGAACCACTCATTCTTTTCGTCATCGCTCCAGATCCGAAATCAGCCCGAGCCTATTCCATGCTGCGAAGCCAATTCACCGCGGCGTCGCTGATGCCCGTTCGCAATCAGACCGCGGCAGTGGCGATTCGAGCTGGGGACGCGTCTCCAAACGCGAGCATGGTTCCTGCTCTGCTCGATGTTCCGATCCTCGGCTCCTCGCTGAAAGCCCTGGCCGACCGGCAAACATTCTCGTTCTCTCGGTTTTGGCGAACGACACACGCCGGTCTCCCTGTTCCTTTGGACGACGAATTATCGATTTGGATGGACCACGTTTTCTTCCAATTTCGGGACCTCGAGCTCTGGCTCGCCGGCGAAGAGACATCAACGCACTTGGCAGCTCCCGAAGAAAGCCTCTCTCGTACAACTGGTCGACCGCGGCCACTGGGGGACAACTCTCAGCGGGATGGCTCGGCGATCCCGCACGAGCCGCACCCGACCGAAACACCCAGGCAAGTCCTCGAATTCGCACCCAAGAAAATGCGGCATATGGACGGGGGTCCGATGGATCAGTTTGGGGACACCATCGTCGCCATGCTCAGAAAGGCAGCTGACCAGTCGAACAACGATTCGACCCAGGACCATGGCAGATGAGCTTTCTCGGCAGCTTCGAGCCGCCGAAGATCGGATAAGTCAGCTGGCGAAAGAAGTTCAACGCTTTCAAGATCGCGCGGTGCGTGCCGAAGCGTGGCTTCAACACATTCAACAAGCCATCGAGCAAAACCTCGGGGTTCCTGCGGCAGCCGCTGACATAAAATCAACCATGAAGCCGTCAAATTGAAAAGGACTGAGCGCCGCCGAGCTTGCTGTCGGATCACCGCCAACGCGTTCTAAACCCCAATAGGAGTTCCCCGGCTCTGCCGGGGAGGCACAAAAAGTTTGACATATCCGGCGGTCGACACCGCCGATCCATCGACGAAACTCCAAATCGTGAGCGGCCAAGCACACGAAGAGGAGTTCCATCGATGGGTGACTATGAAAGCTTAAGTCACAGCAAATGGGAGTGCAAATACCACGTCGTTTTTATTCCGAAGTGCCGCAGGAAGACCTTGTATGTAGAGCTGCGTCGGCATCTGGGAGATGTATTCCGGAAATTGGCCGAGCAAAAGGAAAGCAAGATCGAGGAAGGTCATCTTCTGCCGGATCACGTGCACATGTTGATCTCGATCCCCCCGAAGCACGCAGTGTCGCAGGTGATCGGATTTATCAAGGGAAAGAGCGCGATCCACTTGGCTCGTGTTTACGGGGAGAAGAAGCGAAACTTCGTAGGCCAACACTTCTGGGCGAGGGGATATTTCGTATCCACAGTAGGACGGGACACAGAGGTAATACGCGAGTACATCAAGAAGCAGGAAGAGGAGGACAAGCGTCTGGAGCAGATAAATCTGTGGCGCTGAGGAGCCACCTTCAGGTGGCCCTAACGATCGGGGCCGCGTCAGCGGCCCCAACAGCCGCTTCGAGCGGCTCACTTCTACAGGGCCGCGTCAGCGACCCAACAGCCGCTTTGAGCGGCTCCTAAAATAAAGCCCCCGGCTCTGCCGGGGGATATAAGCTAGACCAAATCGAGAAGCCGCCGATAGAGATCGACAAGGTCACGGCCGACACGCTCGCTGGAGAATTCTCTTGCCGCCAACTCGCGGCTTGCCTGACCGAGCTTGCGACGCAGACCGGCATCGGCGGCGAGGCGCTCGATTGCATCGGCGAGCGCATCTGCGTGTTCGGGAGGCACCAGCAATGCATTGACTCCGGGACGGGCGATGTTCCGGCATCCCGGAACATCGGTGGCAATCAGCGGCCGGCCGCACGCGGCTGCTTCCAGCAGGCTCAGTGGCATTCCCTCACGATGCGACGGCAGCACCGCAATATGTGCGGAAGCCCAGAGCGCGGCGATGTCTTCGACGAACCCGAGATGGCGGACATTCGGCCGTCCGCGCCCAGGCTTCGATCTCCGCCAGCGAAAGCGAAGTCGGGTTGGCGGGGTCCGGCACGCCGGCGATGAGCAGGCGGATATCGTGACCGCGCCGGCCGAGGCGCTCGTGCGCCGCCAGCAGCGTGCGTATCCCCTTCGATGCCACCAGCCGGCCGACGAATGCCACCGTGATGGGCCCCGCTGGCTCGGGCGCCGGCCTCATCGCGTGGATATCGACGCCGGAGCCGGGGATCAGCGCGATGCGCACGGCTGGGACGCCGAGGCGCTCGACGACTGCGCGGTCCTCGGGATTTTGCACCAGCACCGCCGCGCGCGGTCGCGCCAGCAGCCTGCGTAAAGCCAGCGTCAGGATTGCTCGGCCCATCCGGACCTTGATTCCGTCGCTGCTGAACATCGTTCCCAGCCCGGTCATGGCATTGAGGCAACGGACCGGAAGGCCGGTGGCGGCGAGCGTTCCGACCACGGTCGAGGGCAGTGCGACGTGATGGGCGAGATCGGGCTCGATCCTGCGGTAGAGCATGCGCACTTCGCGGACCACGCGGACGTGGTCGCGCGGATCGACGCTGCCGCGGCGCCAGGACATGGGATGAAGTTGAAATCCTTCGGCCTCGATCCCCCGGCGCGTGCCGATCGACCCTGGTCGCCACATGCACCTCGAAGCCCGCGTTGCGGGCTGCGCGCGCCATGGGCAGGCGATGCGACATGAAATACCAGTCCTCGGTCACGAGATAGATCACGCGCGGCGAGCGCCAGCGCGAACCGCCAGCAGTGCGAATTGGATTTTGGCGATCGGGGATCGCGGCCGGGAGCTCCGCGACCGTGCCGATCAAATGGTAGAGGCTGGTTGCCCGCGCCGGTTCGAGCACGAAGCGGTCGTCGGCGCTCAACTGGTCGAACCACAAACCCTGCCTTGGGGTCGCAAGGAAGCGTCGCAAACCCTTGATGGCGGAGGCGACGTCTTCCTCCGCGCGGTGATCGGCGAGATAGGCGCGAGCGCGTTCGGCTTGCGCCCACAGCCGCGCCACCGGATCATGGATGCCGCCGTCGGCGAGCACTGCGTTGATCGCCACGCCGCGCAATGCATCGAGACCTCGGGCATCGGCGAATGCAATGAGCTGTGAAACCGGCTCCGGCTTGCTGCGGCCTGTCAGCCGCGCCCAGCGCTCGAGCAGAAATGCCCATTCGTAGTGGTGCCCCGGCTCGCAGATACGTCCTTCGACGCCCGGCGCCGGCGACCAGTCGGCGGCAAAAAATTCGCGCAGCGCACCGCTTGCCGGATCGATGAATTGTTCGAGACAGAGCATGGCGATGCCGTCCGCCATGCGCCGCCAGCCCGGATCATCGTCGAGGGCAATCCAGGCGAGCGCCGCCTCGAGCATGTGCATGTGCGGGTTGGCACGTTGCGGCACTCGTCCGGAGCGATCTTCCATGAAGCCGCCGAGCGGATGGCCGTAGGATCGCTCCAGCGTGGCACGCAACGCCACTGCCTGACGCCGCCAGCCGGCGGCCTCTCCGAATGCACGATGCCCGCTCGCGTAAGCCAGCAAGGCGAACGCCTGGTCGTAAAGATCGAAGCGTGGGTCCTGGACTCGGTCGTCGAGACCCACGACCGAGACGACGGTGCCATCCGCAGCGATGAAATGTTTGCGGAAATATTCGAGTGCATGCGTCGCCGCTGCGCGCCACGGCCCGCTCCAACCGAGACGACCGGCTTCGCAGTATGAGAAAGCCTGACGCGCAAGCGATCGCGCCCGGTGCGGCTGCGCTACCGGGTTCCCATCAAGGTCGATCGCCTCGTGGAAGCCTCCGCGAACATGATCGGCCCCGACATTCCACCAGAGCGGAAGCGCCGCCTCGAAGAGCCAGCCGCGCAACGCCATGGCCTCGCTCACGACGTCGCTCAAGTCGGCGGCCCTTGTCGCGAGAGTCACAGGAGTTGCTATTCGGCACAACAGTCATGACCTGCGCAAGGCTGTCGGCATTTGTTCGCCTTATATCGCATGACACCGACTTAGCCGAGCACTCCTGTCCCGACCGGCAGGTCTGGCGCAAGCCAGGGCTCCTGGAGATGTGTGGCAGCGCCACATGATTCACAGACCGGTCGCAGGTTGGCGGGCCGGTTCAAGAGGCTGCGTGGGCAGTTAGCTCGTCTGTAACTCTTTGAATCAAAACGTGTCCATAGCCGCAGCCCGCGCCATCGCCAGCCGCGCGCCGCCATGCTAGGGGGAGAGTTGGCTACGGGTTGCCGAGGGGGACTTCGTTCAAATGGTGCAATCCGCCAGCAACGGCGCGGATGGCCGACTACGGGTAGGGGTGGTCGGCGTCGGCGTCATGGGCAGCAATCACGCACGCGTCTTTGCCGATCTGCCGGGGGTCAAGCTCGTCGGCATACGCCGATCCCGACCGCAGGCAGCGCGATTTCGTATCCGAAGTACTGGGCTGCAAGGCATTGGCGGAGTCGAGGCGCTGCTGGCCGAAGGGGTCGATGCGGTGACGATCGCGGCCCCGACCCACTTGCATCGGGAACTTGCGCTGGTCTGCATCGAGCGCGGCGCGCATGTTCTGGTCGAGAAGCCGATCGCACCGTCGGTAGACGAGGGCCGCGCGATCATTGCCGCCGCGCGGTTGGCCGGCGTCGTCCTCATGGTCGGCCATGTCGAGCGCTTCAATCCGACCGTCGAGGCGATCAAGGAAGCGATCCGCAACGAGGACATCCTGTCGATCGCCATTACTCGCGTCGGTCCATTCCCGCCGCGTATGTCGAATGTGGGCGTGGTTATCGATCTCGCCGTGCATGATATCGATCTCATCCGCTGGTTCACCGAGTTCGGAGATCGCCGAGGTGCAGCCGCAACTGTCGAACGCGGTGGCCGAGCGCGAAGACATCGCGCTGCTGCAGTTCCGCACGGCATCCGGTGTGCTTGCCCACATCAACACCAACTGGCTCACGCCGTTCAAGGCGCGCAACGTCACCATCGCCACCCGCAAGAAATACATCATGGGAGACCTGTTGACGCGGCAGGTCACGGAATGCTTCGGCTTCCAGGAAGACGGCAGCTATTCGATGCGGCACCTTTCCGTCGGCCATG
This sequence comes from uncultured Alphaproteobacteria bacterium, assembly GCA_963831225.1. Classification (GTDB taxonomy): domain Bacteria; phylum Pseudomonadota; class Alphaproteobacteria; order Rhizobiales; family Xanthobacteraceae; genus VAZQ01. The sequence continues at coordinate 2,843 of CAWHPT010000065.1, read as the reverse complement.
CCGAGCCCCTGCGTGCCGAGCTGCAGGCATTCGTCGGGGCTATCCGCGACCGCAAGGAGCCCGCGGTCACCGGAGAGGAGGGCGTCGCCAGCCTCGAGATCGCCATCCGCTGCCTGGAGAGCCGGCCGATGCCGAGCGCAGCGCATCGCCGCCCGGGCCCGCGGCGGCTGACCGGTTGAAGCCGTTCTTGGCCGACTCGATCCTTGTCGACTGCCATGAATCACCGTGCCGCCATCGATTGCGCTCCAATCCCATTCGTCGACGTCGCGGCTCAGCGGCGGCGACTTGGGCGGTCGGTCGACGATGCCATCGCGCGCGTGCTGAGCCATTGCCAGTTCATCATGGGCCCCGAGGTGCGCGCGCTCGAAGTCGAGCTGGCCGCATTTTGCGGCGTGGGTCACGCGGTGAGCTGCGCCAGCGGAACCGACGCGTTGCTGCTGATTTTGATCGCCAAAGGCGTCGGGCCGGGTGATGCTGTCATCTGTCCGAGCTTCACCTTCACCGCGACCGCCGAGGTGGTGGCGCTCATCGGAGCAACGCCCGTCTTTGCGGATGTCGAGGAGGCGAGCTGCAATCTCGACCCCGAAAGCCTGCAACGCGCCTGCGCCACCGCGCGCAAGCTCGGACTGCATCCCAAGGCTGTGATCCCGGTCGACCTCTTCGGCCAGCCGGCGGATTACGCTCGCATTGCATCGATCGCTGACACCGAGAATCTGTTCGTGCTCGCCGACGCCGCCCAGTCATTCGGCGCCACCTATGATAATCGACGTGTCGGTGCACTCGCGCCGGCGACGGCGACCAGCTTCTTTCCGGCGAAGCCGCTCGGCTGCTACGGCGATGGTGGAGCCGTGCTCACCGACGACGAGGAGCTTGCGCAGGTGATGCGCAGCGTGCGCGCTCACGGCGAGGGACGCGACAAATACGAGTGCGTGCGCATCGGCCTCAATGGTCGGCTGGACACGATGCAGGCTGCTGTGCTGATCGAGAAGCTCAAGATATTTCCGGACGAGATCGTCGCGCGCGAGCGTGCGGCGCGGCGCTATTCGGCCGGTCTCGCCGATGTGGCCACCGTTCCGGAGCTTGCCCGCGGCGCGACCTCGGTCTGGGCGCAATACACCCTTCGGCTCGCGCCGGGCCGCCGCGACGCGCTGGCCGCCTCGCTCGCAGCGCAAGGCATCCCAACCGCGGTCCATTATCCCGATCCCGCTGCATCGACAACGGCCTTACCAGCGCTTTCCGGTCGCCGACGGCGGCGCCCCGATCAGCGAACGGCTGGCGGCGGCAGTCATCAGTCTGCCGATGCACGCCTATCTCGACGAGGCGATTCAGGATCGGATCATCGCGGCCGTACGCTGCGCGTTGTCGACCTGAAGAAAAAGGTCTCGCTCGAGCTTTGCTGAGCGTGGGAAAGGCCTTTCCGGATCAGTTTGCTTTGCGGCACGTTCGCTCCCGCATTGCGCTGGCGCTCCATGCGGGCTACGCGCTTGGCCGTCGTTCAGATCAGTCATGCGAAGCAACGAGGGTCCGGCCCTTCCAAGGTTTTTGCCCGCCACAAAGGCGAGGGGGAGCATCCGCGCGTGCCGCAAATCCGGTAAGCGCCATCGCGTCACCTCGGCAATTCCTCGCGGCCTCGGACTGCGCGGCAATTTCCCGGTGAGCATCCGGTATGGCTTGGGGGTTTTCCCGTTGGCTTCGTTCGGCCAAAATGTCCACTGCCAACCGGCTTGCCCGCGCCAGATCGGAGGGCGAGACAGGCGGAAGTTTCCTCGCGACGTTCGGTGACGAAACGGCGAGGCGGACGGCTCCCCGATTGGGAGCGGGGAGGCAATGCCGTTGCCGGTCTCGCACGGTGGCGGCATATCCACCGATGGCGTGCATTGCTCATCCGAACCGGCAGCGGCCGGCGGCGGAAAATCCCATGCCGTCAATTGCCGCAGTTGTTCTTTCAATCCGATGCCGGCTTGCGCTTCCGTCGGTTGTTCGCGCGCGACCGTGGCCGGCCGCGCTTTGCCGTCGATGCGATCGAAGACTTCCTTGATCGCCCGCATGTCGCCGACAAGCGCCTTCGCGACCAGCAGGCGCGCGATGGCCTGCATCTTGCTCATGATGCATCCGTCGACTGCGACCTCCTGCTGCAAGGCGTGCAACAGCGCATCGCGCATCATGGTATCGCAGGTGCGAGCGCCGGATCCGTTGACTTTGCCGTTCATGTCGATTTCTCCGTGTTCGAGGGCGATGGGCGATCCGCAACAGCTTCCCGGCCGGCGGCCGCCCTGCGCGATGCGACGCGCAAGCCACGATCGCCGGCTTCGATGCAGCGGAGGAGCCGGCTGCAGCGAACCGTCGTCAGGTCAGAACGCAATTGTGGATAATGAGCGATTCATGCCCCAGCTCTGTAACAAATGCAAGCGCAAAATCGAGCCGGTCCGACATCCCGGTGTCGGCTGGTCGGTCCATACCGAAGAAGGTACTGAACCCGCTCGAGAAATTTCCGCTGTCGAAAAGTAAGCGCGCGCTGCTCATGGCCCCGACCGAAGCGAGAAAACGCGATCATTCTGGTCGAAAAACCGCCCGAGCTGACAGGAAAAACCTTTTCTCCTCAGGCGATTACAGTATAAGCCCGAGCATTCGGCACTCTTGCGCGACCGACATGTCATTGGGTTCTATGAAAGCGGTGCCCAGGCGCGGATGCCCTCACGGACATCGCCACATACTCTGGGGGCCGGCGTACGAAAACCTCCGGTGGACTAAATTGCTCGCGCGAGCGGTTTAGTTGATTGCCCCGAACCGCACGTTGACCGATCACTACGAGATGCGCGATGAGTCAGCTGAACGTCGCTTGA
>CAWHPT010000064.1:0-14106 GCA_963831225.1 uncultured Alphaproteobacteria bacterium | reverse complement strand
GCTGCCTGCCTCGGCCTCGCCTTACGTCATGCTCGACCTCGCGCTGCGCGGCCAGGACCTGCGCCGCTTCGTCGCCACCCTGGAGGAATGGATCATCCGAACGCTGGCCGTGTTCGGCGTGACCGGCGAACGGCGCGAGCACAGGATCGGGGTCTGGGTGCGCCGGCCCGAGCAGGGACGGGATCGCGAGGACAAGATCGCGGCGATCGGAATCCGGCTCAGGCGCTGGGTCACCCTCCATGGCATCGCCATCAACGTGAGCTGCGACCTTTCGCATTATGCCGGCATAGTGCCGTGCGGGGTCGCGGAGCCCGGCTACGGCGTCACCAGCCTCGCGGATCTCGGCGTGCCGGCAACCCTGGCAGAGGTCGATGCCGTGCTGCAAAGCCAGTTCCAGTTGCTGTTCGGGAGCACCGAGGCCGCGCGCGCCGGCAAAGCCGAATTCTGATCACGTCGTCGGCAGCAGCGAAAAGCGCTCGGCGCAAGCGCGCAAGGCAAGCTCTGCCGGCGATCCTTCGCGCTGCTCCACGCCGACGACCCCTGCCGAAGGCGGCCCGCGCCGGCATGCGGCCACAATCTGCTCCACCGCCTCGGCGGGGCCGGCGAATACCGCCTCGACCGAGCCGTCGCGCCGGTTGCGGACCCAGCCTTCGAGGCCATGCTCGAGCGCGAGGGCCTGCATCCAGAACCGGTAGCCGACGCCCTGCACGCGGCCGCGGACGATGACGTGGCGGATTGTCTGTCCCCTCATCCGAGCTGCCCGGTATCCCTGGCGCGAACGCCGTGCCAGGCCGAGGGCGACCATCGCATCAGCGAACGGATGTAACTGTCGGGCAGCTCCCAATCACGCGCGGCCTCGACGACCATGGCGATGTAGCCCGGTCGCGGAATCCCCTCCCCTTGCCGGCTCGCAATATACACCAGTGCCGTCGTGGTGGATTGCCGAGGCTTTGCGCCAACGATTGCGTTTGCGTCGCACCGCATCCATCGCACCTGCAGTTGCCGGCGCCGGTAAAGCCCGGACGCCACGCTCTCGTAAGCGTTGACGGCAGCAAGATCGCGCGCCGTCAGCCGCCAGACGACGCCGAGGACGCGGCCCCCCGCCCGTGGCGCAAGTGAGCCGAAACCCTCGGGATTGATCACGAACCGCCAGCCCGAAAGCCTCGCGATGCCGAGTGCTCGAGCGCCCGGGCAACGCGACACCATGAGCAGGCGACTCATGTTCGATCCGTAAGCGAAATGCAGGGCCATGCCTATAGCGGGATCCCGGAACGCGCGTCCGACGCGTGCACCCGCCGCGGCTTCGAGCCGTCGAGCAACAGCCAGGCCGGGCGCTGCTCGACAAACGGCATCTCGACGAGCCTGGGAAGCGTCACCTCATCCGGATCGCGGAAAGCGGGCACACCGACTGTGATCTCGTCCTGCGGGATGAGCGGCCGGCGCGCTTCCGCAACAGCGACGGTCAGAAAGGCGCCGAGCACGATCGCGCCGCTGAGCCAGCCGGGAATCCGCTTCCCCTGGCGGTTCGCCGGCGGCGCGCCGCTGGCGCGGTTACCGGTCGCTGTTCCCACCGCCGCTTTCATCCTGCTCGAGCGACCGTTCCTCCGTGGGAGGCAGCGAATCCGGCGGCATGCGTTGCGAGCGGTCGGTGCGGCGAACGTCGTTCGGCATCACGTCAGTCCCGTCATCCCGTCTGGGCAGCGAGTCCGGAACGTCTTGCGGCGGGCGGCGTGGTTTGCGTCCCATAATCAGGCTCCTTGCTCTGTAGCAGGGAAACCCGGACACGCGCGCCCTGGTTCCGGTCTCACGACCCCACGACCTTGCCGCCATTCGGGTGCAGCACCTGGCCGCTCATGTAGGAGGCTTCGTCGCTGGCCAGAAACACGTAGCAGGGCGCGACCTCGTTCGGCTGTCCGGCCCGCTGCATCGGTGTGCTCGCGCCGTGCTCGGCGACACGCTCGGGCATGACGAGTTAAACACCATGACGATTGGTATAAGCAACCAGGAGCGTTGCTCGACCTTCGCCAGACTGGGCCGAGGAAATGGGGCGCGGAACCATGAGACCCCTGCTCGGAATCTGCACACTGGTCCTGTGCTCCGTTGCCGTGCGCGCGCACGATGAAACGTCGCTGCTCGCGAGCGGCTGGAATCTCGATCCCTGGCTCGGTCTCCCCCTGCTCGTCAGCTTGGTTCTCTACGCCGCGGGCATATGGCGCCTCTGGAATCACGCCGGGAGGAGCCGCGGCATCCCGGTGTGGCGGGCGCTCTGCTTCATGCTCGGATGGACGGCGTTGGCAGCCGCACTGTTTTCCCCGCTCTATCGGTTGGGGGAAGGGCTGTTCGTCGCACACATGATCGAGCATGAGATCGTCATGATCATTGCCGCGCCGTTGATTGCGATGGCACGGCCATTCGGCGCCATGTTCTGGGCGCTGCCAAATCGGGCGCGTGCATCGGTCGGCGGTTGGACGCGAAGAGTCCGGTCATCGGCGTTGTGGCGGATCGCCAGCACGGCCTGGTTCGCCACGGCGCTGCAAGCTGCCGCGCTCTGGATGTGGCATGTGCCGGCACTCTATAACGCAGTGCTCGTCAGTCCTGCTCTGCACCGGCTGCAGCATTTGAGCTTTTTCTCGAGTGCGCTGTTGTTCTGGTGGGTGCTGATCAACCCGCGTGCCAGGCCGTCGGGCTATGGCGTAGCCGTGCTCTGCCTGTTCGTGACCGCATTGCACAGCAGCTTTCTCGGCGTGCTCCTCACCCTATCGCGGCAGCCGTGGTACGCGCGGCAGGGGGAATTCGCTTCGCAATTCGGACTTACCCCCGTTGAAGATCAGCAACTGGCGGGCCTCGTGATGTGGGTTCCGGCCGGGCTGGTCTACACCGCAGCCGCACTCGGTTTGGCGGCGCTGTTCGTCGTCGACAGCTCCAAAAAGACAGTTGCCGGAAATCGCTCGGCGGTCGTGGCGATCCGATCTCGGGTAAACCCGAGATCGGTGACGCGGGCACCTCAGAATGACGGACACTGAGCGGTTCCGTTGGTATTATTCGCGCTGAACGATAATCGCGCGTTCGGTGCTGGCCATCACATCATCGGTACCGCAGACCGCCCATTCTCCCCGAAGCAGGGCACGTGCCCTTCACAGGAGGATGGATCCATGCGCACCGGCCGGTTCATCGCGGGGACACTCTCTGGCGCTTTTATTGACGGCTCCGAGCTGGGCGCTAGCGCAAGCCAACACCCCGACAACCAACAGCCCGCCGGCCAATGCGGCGCCCGCGAGCAAGGTCTCCGGACCGAAACAGGCCGGGCGCGTGGACCGTCGTCGGGTGGAAACAGGGCAGCAGCGGCCATTGCACCGCCGAGCGGACACTGCCCGGCGCGGCCGGCGGCGGCGAACCGCTGCAGTTCCTCCTGGTGCGGGTGCCGGGCGGGTATCGTCTCGGCCTCGCCGCCGAGGAGTGGCACCTCGAGCCTCGCACGACTTTTCCGGTCGAGCTGATCGCCGACCCGGTTTTGCGCAGCGACGCGAACGCCGTCGCGGTCGCACCCAAGGTGGTGATCATCGAGCTCGGCGCCGACCGCCAGCTGATGCGCAGGCTGGCTGACGCACCAATAATGGAAGTCAAGGCAGCCCAGGCCGCGTTCAGGCTGCCGCTGGACGGATTCGCCATTGCAATCGCGGAGCTCGATAATTGCTTCGGAGCGCTCAAGAGACCCGCATCCAATCCGTTTGCGCCGCCCGAGCCCGAGGCGAAGCAGCCCGCCGCGCTGCCGACCGGGGACGCGTCGGGGCTGCGTGCCCAGCAGGCCGTAGCGCAGGCGGAACGTGCAGCGCCGGCCCGCGCCATCGCGGCCAAAACCGCGCCCGTCAGCACCCCGACGGCGACATCGCAGAGCACCGCGGGCATCAGCGACGAGCTGGTCGAGGAGCGGACCTTCCTGACGGTGCCTGGAACTATCGGCGCCTACCGCCTTGAAGCACTGGTGGTGCGTCCGGCCAGGCCGGAGGGCCGCCTGCCGGTCGCGTTGATCACGCACGGCAAGAACGCCAAAGCCGCCGATAACCAATACGTGCGCGCGGACATGATGCTGGCGCAGGCACGCGATCTCGCCGCCCGCGGCTGGCTCGCCGTCGTCGTGATCAGGCGCGGCTATGGCCAGTCGGATGGAATCCCGGGCGTATCCAGGGGCGCCGCCTACATGTCGTGCGAGAATGGCGATCTGAGCCGCGGCTTCGACGTCGAGGCTGATGATCTCGAGGCGGCGCTCAAAGTGATCGCGGAACGGCCGGACGCCGACGGCTCGCGCGCCATCGCCATCGGCCAGTCCCTGGGCGGCGGCGCGGTGCTCGCGCTTGCCGCGCGCCGGCCGGCGGGACTGCTCGGTGTCGTCAACGTATCCGGCGGCGTCTGGCGCACGACGCCGGAAGGCAACGTCTGCGGCCACGACACCCTGGTTTCGGCAATGGCAACGTTCGGTGCCCGCACGCGCGTCCCCTCGCTATGGCTCTATGCCGAGAACGACAGCCTGTTTCCTCCGGACCTCGTCAACCGCATGCGCGACGCCTATGCCAAGGCCGGCGGACGCGCAGAATTGCAGATGCTGTCCCCGGTCCTGCACGACGGCCATTATCTGTTTGCCGACTTCAGCGGACGCGTGAAATGGCTGCGCGCGCTCGACCGCTTTCTCCACGACCACCACCTGCCGAACACGAACGCCAGACGCCTGGAGCGGGTGATGAGCGCGGTCAAGCTCCCTACCAAAGCGCGGGCCGTGGTCGAAGAATATCTGTCGGCTCCAATGCCGAAGGTTCTCGTCGTGGCCCCCCCGGGTGCCGCAACCCACTGGGCTGCCAACCCGCAGGATATCGACGGGGCCCGCAAGCGGGTGCTGGCGCGCTGCCGCGAGAAGTCCGGCGTGGAATGCACCGTGGCGATGGAAAACAACGAGGTCATCCTGCCCGCCGTGACCGGCTGGCTCGCGCCGTCAACGAGCACCCGTTGAGCGGCCAGCTCGATCCGCGTAAACACGAACCGCAGAGGACCAGGCAATGACCGTCAGCGTGCCCCTTTTCGCGCCAGTTACGTGAATCGATGACGCCAATCTACCCCGACTCTAGCCGCGCGCCATTCGCCACAGTTCAGGGTGCGTAGACCTCCCCGCCCTCTCGCCTGGTCATGAACAAATCGGCTGGCAGCTCAGTGCCAATGCCCTTCACGCGGGCGATCTCGATGGCACGTTTGCACACGGACGCGAACTGGATGCCCATGCCGACGTTATTGTGATGATATGTAATCTGGGCGCTTGCGGTGCGGCCCGGTATACGACCGATGCAGAGATCGCCGACCTCGTAGATATTGTTCCACGAGCAGTATCCCTTACGCATCGGCATGAGGATTTCGGGCTGCTCATCGAGCGTTATCTGCTCGATGAGATTGGCAATGATGAGATCGGCACGGCGCGCACATTCGTCGTCGAGCTCGCGGCGCGCGTCGAATTTGTTGGTGCCGATCATGCCGATCACATGGCATCCCGGCTCGAGCCATTCACCGAAGAAAATCGGGTCGGCCGAGTTGGTGGATGCTATCGCCACATCGGACTCGCGTATCGCCTTCTCAGCACTATCGACGGCAGTGGCGTCGATACCCAGCAGACGCCCCATTTTGTCTGCGAACGCCTTGCGGTTCTTCGGCGTCATCGAATATACCTTGAGCCTCTTGATCGAAGGCCGTACCGTGCAAATGCCTTCCACTTGGCTCGCTGCCTGCTCCCCGGAGCCCAGGATACCCAGAGTTTCGGCATCCTCCCTGACGCAGTACTTTCCCACCACACCGGAGGTTCCGCCCACGCGCAGCGCGGACACGGCGTGATCATGCACAATGCCGAGAAGCTCATTGGTATAGAGATCCCACACCAGCACGAATCCGGAGAAGTCGCCCGGATATTCCATGCGCTTTTGCCCGCCTTTGAGTGGAAAGCTGGCATGAGCGCAGTCGAGGCGGATGGCGGCGACGCCATGGCATGGTACGACGCCCGGAATAACGTTCATCCAGCTCCAGCGCTGCTCCTCGAACCCCTTGAGCGGTGTGTGAATGCGACGCCGTGCGATAACCTGTGCGTTCCTATTGCCGAAGTCGACAAACGCCTCGTGCAGAAGGTCAATGCACTCCTTCATCGACACCAGGCCGGTGGCCTCCTTGACGTTCAAGACCAAAGTTGATTGTGCCTTTTTTATCGACATCTCGCTCTCCTACTCGCACGTGGATAAAAGTATAGCCCAGCCGATCGCACTCGCTATTGTTTCTTTGGCCTGCAACCGGGCCGGTGTTGTGCGGGAGATTGCATTCAAGACAAGCGTCTGTTCCATGCGTGGCTCGGCCGCGCTTTGCGGGGACGCATAACAGCACTGGAGCTGAACATGCCGATCGCAAAGGTGAACGGCTGCGAAATTTACTACGAGGTGAATGGACACGGGCCTGATGTACTGTTCATTCACGGCGAGGATCACGGGATAGAGATGTTCGAGCACCAAGTCGAGCATTTGTCCGAACATTATCGCTGCACGACATATTACCGGCGCGGCCACGGCAGAAGCGAGTTGCCGCTCTACGGATATTCCCTGCGCAACCAGATGCTCGATCTCGTGGGACTGCTCGACCACCTCGAGATTCGTCATGCCGTCGTTGTCGCGGTGGCCATGGCAACGACCATTGCCGCGAGCTGCGCGCTCGAACATCCCGGCCGCGTGAGGGGCTTGGTGCTTGCGTCATGGTATGAGCTGGACGGTTACCCACTCATGGAACGCCGCCGGCGAAAAAAATACTCGACCACCTTCGCCGAGCTCCATATGCAAATGTTTCAGATTCTGCGTGAACGAGGCCAGCAGGGCCTCATCGATCACATGATCAGTGAGGGCGATGCGTTCCTGCCCATACTTCCCAAGAACCCCGAGGTTCGCAATCGGGTGATGCGCATGATGTCGTGCCATTCGCCCGAGCATTACATCAAAGCTGCCGAGTTCTACACGTCGATGCCGAACCTGGTGCCACGCCTGAAGGAAATCGCATGTCCGATGCTCGGCGTTTGTGGCGAGGATGATCCATGTCCGGACGATCCCGCGCTATTGGAAGGAGCGAAGAACTTCCAGGAAGTCTGGATCCCTGGCGCAAGAAGGTTCTCGATGCTGGAGTCGCCACCCGCTTTCAATTCCGCTCTCACAGGCTTTCTCAGAACCTTGACATAAGGTCTTCTGCGACCAGGTATCCCGATGCAGCGTTGACGCCACCGCCAGGCCAGGTGGAAGCGCCTACCATGAACAAGCGCTCGATCGGCGTGCGGTAGCGTGTCCACCCGCGGAATGGCCGCGCGAAGTAATTCTGGTCGAGATGATGGCTCCCGGACACACAGTCGCCGCCGATCAGATTGGGATTTTCGCGCTCGAAGTCCTCGGGTGACATCACGTGGCGCGCGAGGATTGTCTGCCCGGCGCCGGGTGCGTGCTCCAACAACTGCTCGACAACCCGGTCGGCAAACCCTTCCTTGACGCTCGTCCAATCGCGTTGGTGAAATACGCCCGCCGCATCTCCGGCGATGGTCGCCGGCACGGCGCGCACCTGCAGGCGGAGCACTGCACTTCCCTCCGGTGCGCGCGAAGGATCAGAACGGGTCGGCTGCGACACGACCATCATCGGACGGCTTGAAATCAACCCTTCCATGCATTGCGCGTACGTTCGGGTGATGTCGTCTGCCTTGCCGTTCAAGTGTACGTAATTGAAGCGCCACAGGTCTTCCGCGCCTTTCCAATCGAGATGCCGGGCGACTGCCAAGTGAACCATGAACACTCCAGGCCCGTAGCGAAACCGCAATGCGCGTTCGCGCACCTGGCTCGGGACTGCTGCGGCCGGCACCAGCCGTCCGAACAACAATCGAGGCGTCACATTGGCGATCACGGCGCGCGAGGCCATGAGAACATCTCCCGACGACGTCTTCACGCCGATCGCCCGCCCGTCTTCCACCAACACCTCCGCTACCTCGGTCGAAGTGTGAATTGTTCCTCCGTGCGCCTCGATGAGCGCTCGCAGCGCAGATACGATCGCGTCCGCACCGCCCTCTGCGAGAACGAGACCGTTAAGGTGCGCCGACGCCGACGTGACGAACGCAAAGGCCGCACCGCCCGGGATATCCGGTGCGAAGTCGAGGTGGAATGCCCAAGGAAGAAACGCGCCCTTTGCCTCTTCGGTGCGAAAGAACCGGTCGACGAATTGCCGAGCCGACCCGAAGACGAGATTGCGGAGCTCGAACACCCCCGTTCGCAGACCCGCCAGCATGGCCAATGCCTGCCCGGCGGCCTCCCACGACGGAAGGGCCATATTGGCGAAAGGCAGAATGCGCGGCGCCACGCGACGGTAAGCCGAAACGACCTGTCGCCAACCCTCGAGGTCGGCGGCCGAGCACTTCGAGAACTCAGAGGCCGTAAGGTCCGGGTCGGTGTAGATGCGCACCGACCTCCCGTCGGGATAAGCGCTCGCGAACGCCTCGTGGCACGTTATAAATCGAAGGCCGGCACGATCGAAATCAGCTTGGTGCTGGCGATAGACGAGTGAGCTTCTGAATAGCGAGAGGTTCGTGGCGTAGAGGTCGTGCCGAAAGCCGGGGAGCGTGACGTTCTCGGTGCGAATTGCCCCACCGATTTCGGGAAGCGCGCTCCAGCACCGCCACGCGCCAACCCGCCCGGGCCAGGCGAAACGCCGCCACCAAACCGTTGTGGCCGGACCCTATGACGATGGCATCGGCGTCAGCCATCGGCGTTATTTCCGTACCCGCTCCCGGAACGATGACCGTTGCGTTACAGGTCGGGGTAGCCTGACCCGAATATCTTGCGGCCCTCGAGGTGCTCGATGTGGCGCATGAAGCGGTATTTGTTCTCGGTATCGTCCAGCGTCGGCGACGGGATGCCGGGGACGATGCCATGCTCGACTTTCGCCCCAATGAATGACAACTCGTTTGCGGCGAGCGCCTCGGTCACTGCGCGCGCGAAGCCTTCGACGTCATCCGTCCAAAGCGCACGCGGGAACCCGGCCGCCTTGGCAATACCAACCAGATCGGTGGGGCCAGCAGTCGCGGTGGCACTCGATCCCGACGAACTCGTAGACACCGTTGTCAAAGACGATATGGATCAGGTTCTTCGGCGCGGCCCAGGCGGCCGTCGGCAGACCGCACAGGTTCATCAGGAGTGAACCGTCCCCGTCCAGCACGATCACCTTCCGGTTCGGCAGGCCGAGCGCAATGCCCAAGCCGATGCTCGAGGCGAGCCCGAGCGTACGGCTCCTGAAATTGCCATCGCTCGCATGCAGGTGGTACCACTCCACGGTCGCGCCCCCAGCGCTGCCTACCACGAGTGCTTCGCCGACCTTGCCGGCAATCGCCTCGAGACAATCGATACGCTTCATGCCTAGGCTCCCTCGCTTCTCAGGAGATCGCGATTGAGCAGCACTGCGACCGGCCGTCTCGCGTCCATCGTCAACACTGTGGCGCCGGTGATCGTAGGCATCACCGCATCCCGATCTCGCAGGATGTAGTAGCGCAGGCCGAGTGCCTCGAGCACCGGCTCGGTCGCGTCGCCCACGTTGGAGAAATACCGGGTGTTGATGTCTCCGGCATAGTAAACGACGAGCAGGGTTGGGATGCCGAACTGAAGCGAGGTCGTCGTCAGGCCGTTGACGCTGTTGAGCAGACCGCCATTTTGCATCACGAGCGCCGGTGTCTTTCCGGTCAAATAGGCGCCCGCACAGATCCCGATGCCCTCCTCTTCCCTCGCCAGCCTGACATGCGTCCAGCTGCGCTCGTTGCTGATACGCTCGATGAGCCGCGCCATGTTCCAGTCGGGCAACGTGCAGATGAAATTGATTCCAGCGGCCACGAGTGCGTCCGCCACCAGATCGCCACCGGTCTTCATATTTGTGATCACTCTGCTCGATCGTTGGAGGAAGGATAGAAGCTCCTCGACGCTATACTTTAACTTCGTAGCGCTTCAGAAGCGTCACTGCTACGACGCGCAGGGCGCGATCGGTGATGAACCCCATCAAGCCCAGCGTGATTATGCCGACGAAGATCCATTCGGTCAGCAAAAAAAGCCTCGAATTGAAGATCAAGAAGCCGACGCCGGACTTGGCTGCGACCATTTCCGCGGATACGACGGTCATGAAGCTATTGCCCATCGCTATCTTCATGCCAGTAACGATGCTCGGAATCACCGCCGGAATGGTGACGTGGACAAATACCTGCCTTTCGGTCGCACCGAGGCAAAGCGCAGCGAAGCGTTTGTCCGGCTCGATGCCGAGCACTCCGATCATGGTGTTGATCGCGACCATGAACAGCGTGGTGTAGACGATCAGCACAATCTTCGACGTCTCGCCAAGTCCGAACCAGATCACGGCCAGCGTTACGAACGCGATCGGCGGGATAAAACGAAAAAACTCCACATACGGGTCCATGAACGCGCGCACGAACTGGCTCGAGCCCATTGCCAACCCTAAAGGAATTCCAATCAACGTGCCGATTACGAAGCCGATGATGATGCGCGTGAAACTGGTCACCACGTGATCCTGGAGATCGCCGCTCCTGATCAGCTCGATTGCACCCTCCAGCGTCTTCGCGGGAGACGGGAGGAACGCCGGTTTTCCAACCCACCATGCGAGAAGCGTCCAGAGCAGCAGCGCGCATACAAGCGACAGAGCAAAGATCGCGAAGCGTCGCAGGGCATCGCTTCTCCAGTTCAATTGCCGCCACCCTACGCCGCGTTCAACCGCGAGAGCCGTTTGCATCGCCCACCTGCCTCATCGACTTCATGACTTCTTCCTCGATCGCCCCTTTGATCTCACGGCGCAGCCGGAGGAATTCCTCTCCCACTTCGCGCGGTCGCGCGAGCGGCACCACCAGCACCTTCTTGATCGTCGCAGCGGGTCCAGCAGTCATGATCGCGACCCGATCACCGAGCAGAAGCGCCTCCTCGATGTCGTGGGTGATGAACAAAACGGTCTTCTTGTGCGAGCTCCAAATGCGAGACAGCTCCTGCTGCATAATCCCGCGCGTCTGCGCATCTAGCGCACCGAAAGGCTCATCCATCAGGAGAATCGCCGGATCGTTCGAAAGGACGCGCGCAATCTGGAGACGCTGGCGCATCCCACCCGAGAGCTGATTTGGATGATGGTGCTCGAAGCCTTCGAGCCCGACGAGGCGGATGTTCTCGGCGATAATGCGTCGTCGCTCCGGTTCGGGAACGCGACGCATGCGCAGACCGAACTCCACGTTTTCCGCCGTCGTGAGCCAGTTGAAAAGCGCCGCGTCGCCCTGGAAGACGACCGCCCGATCCATTCCTGGCCCTTTGACCCGGCTGCCGCGGACCATGACCTCCCCCGCTGACGGCGGAAGAAATCCGGCGATCATGCGCAGCACCGTCGACTTTCCACAGCCGCTCGGGCCGAGCAGGCAGAAAAACTCTCCGGGCGAAATCGAGAAACTTACGTCTTGGAGCGCAATGTACTGCTGGCCACGATCGGGCCCGGCTTTCTTCATGTACGCGCGAGCCACATTGCGTACCTCGACATCCGGCAATGACAATGGCAATGCGCGACGCCTCGCGTCCGGGATAGACCGCAGGCCTTACTGCATCGCTAAAGCGCGGTCGAGGTAGCTGCGGTCGATGGCCTTGCTCCAATCGATCGGATCGCCCTTCAGTCGCTCCTTGCTGCGCATCCACGCCTCCTCGGTCTTGGCCGCGATTTCCGTGTTTGGTGCGATTCCGAGCGAGAATTGGTAGAGGTTGATGATGTAGGAAGCCATCTCCGGCTTGAGCTTGTTCTTCTCGGCCGCCGATTCGCGCCGCCTCGGCGGGATTGCGATTCTGGAAGTCGATTGCATCGCGCAATGCCGCGAGCACCCGCGTTGTCGCGTCCGGCTTGGCATCCACGAACTTCTTGTTTGCAACGACGACGAAATTGAGGAAGTACCCGACGTCTCCGCTGTTCGCCAGGATATGAACCTTGTTCTTGCCAGACACCTCGACGGCCCGCGAGGCCCAAGGCTCCCAGACGAAATAGGCCTGGATGTCGCCGCGGTCGAGGGACGGCACGAGCTCCGGCGGCGGCATCCCGATCACTTGCAGCGCCGATTCCGGAACATTCAGCTTCTTGGCCAGAAGAACCCAAAGATAGTCCGTCGAGCTGCCTCCAACGGAACCGACCTTCTTGCCCTTAAGGTCACTCAACGACTGAATGTTGGTAAGCGCTGCCATTTTGAATGCGTCTGGCGAGGTCGCCATGGTACCGAGCACGACCATTGAGCCGCGCACGATCCTGGGCATCCATGTTGCGGTACCCGACGAACCTATGTCCGCCTCGCCTGCCATAGTGGCGTCTGCGAGCGCTGGTCCGCCGGAGAATTGAGTAATCTCCGCCCTGATGCCATGCTTTTTGTAGAAGCCTTTTTCCTCCGCGATCCACCAAGCCGTGAACACCGGGTCGACCCCGACCGCGATTCGTACGGTCTCCTGGGCGAAGGTCTTTTGACCCGCGGTCGTACAGATCAAGGCGAATGCGATTGCTCCGATCCAGCGCGCGAGAGGCGAGCGAAATCCAGGAGGGGATCGATGTCTAAATTGCATGGCTGGCTCCTTTCGCAACTCGGGAAACTTCCGGGCGCCGGATGATGTTGCATCGGCAGATATTGCAAAAAACGCACAGCCCGAGGGATTTTGGTATGCTCTCGAAATGGCTGTCAAGCGCATCCGCGCAAATCAACTGGCTTCATGAAACGGATGCTGCATCGCCCGCCTTGCCGAACGCCCTGCCTCGATACGGAGTGATGGGAGTCGAGAACGACCGCAGTTCGTTTGGGTAGAAGAATGCAGGAGACGACCATGCGCATGCTATTGACCTCGTTGACGGTCTTGTGCGGTTTTTTTGGATCCCACATTATCGCTGCCGCGGTCGAGAGGCCAAGCAGGCCCGTCAGGATCGTCGTTCCCTATTCGGCAGGCGGGAGCGGCGACATCGTCGCACGCGAACTTGCGCAAAGGCTGACAGAGGTCTTGAGCCGCTCAGTCTATGTCGAGAACCGACCGGGTGCCAGCGGTAATCTCGGCACCGATCACGTGGCCAAGTCGGCATCCGACGGCTACACGCTGCTTCTAGCATCGGACATTCAATTTGCAATCGGACCACATTTCAGCAAGCGGCTAACTTATTCCGTCAAAGATTTCGCCCCGGTGAGCCTGGTCGCAACAGTGGAACTGGTGCTCGCGGCCAACCCCACGCTGGGCGTTGACAATGTCTCTCAGCTCGTTGCCGTCGCCAAGTCACAGCCAGGCAAGATCAACTACGCATCAACCGGGCCTGGGAGCACGCATCAATTGGCCATGGAGCTGTTGCAGCAGCTCGGTGGCTTCAAGTTGACGCATGTGCCTTATCGTGGCAGCGGACAGGCTCTGCCGGATCTCTTGTCCGGGCAAATGCAGCTGATGCTGTTGGGCATTCCCCAAACTCTTCCCTATCTGCGCGATGCCAAGCTCAAGGCTCTTGCCGTCGGTGCCGCTCGCCGGCTAATCAATCTCCCCATCGTTCCGACCATCTCGGAAACTTATCCAGGCTTCGAGGCGAACAACTATTGGTGTCTTTACGTTCCCTCCGGAACACCGAACGACATCATCTCGAAACTATCACGGGAGACAACACGCATCGTTGCGATGCCGGATCTGCGGGAACGATTTCAGGCTACCGGACTGGAACCCATAGGCGGGGCACCCGATATGCTCGCCGCGCGCATCGAAAAGGATTCGATCAAATGGGCGAAGGTTCTCGGTGATCTCGGCATCAAAGAGGAATGACAACGGTTTCCCCGATCAGATCGGGCATCAGGATTTCTCGATTCAACAGGTCCCCCCTCGCGGCTTTATCTTGATCGGCTTGAGCTATTTGTCCAGGCACGGCTCGGCACGAAGTGCCGCCCCGATGACAGGCTCCGCGTATGCGTGACGAAACCCTTTTTCGCGTGCACCGACGTGATTTCCCTGTGGGGCAAGATTTCCGCTATCGGTAACATTTTGCTGTCGG
>CAWHPT010000063.1:0-90431 GCA_963831225.1 uncultured Alphaproteobacteria bacterium | reverse complement strand
TGAAGCGCCGATCCATGCCTCCGATCACGTAGTCCTTCAACGACATGCCGGCTTTCTGCGCGGCGATCGGGATAG
Source organism: uncultured Alphaproteobacteria bacterium (assembly GCA_963831225.1). GTDB lineage: Bacteria > Pseudomonadota > Alphaproteobacteria > Rhizobiales > Xanthobacteraceae > VAZQ01. The sequence continues at coordinate 90,356 of CAWHPT010000063.1, read as the reverse complement.
CTTCCACGTGAAATCCTGGGTGACGTATTTCGTCAGAGTTTTGACGACGGTCCGCGTCTTGCCCTTCTTCTTGACCGTGACCTTGATCCGCTCCGGCACCTTGTCGGTGTCGACCTTCGGGGTCCGTTCGTACAGCGACCAGAGGTATTGGTCGATGCAGACGTCCGGCTCGAGGCACGCATCGAGATCTTCGAACGAGCTCACGGCCGGCTTGGTCGCGTCCTGCACCGGATCAGGCGGAATCATCGACGCGAACGCACGGGTGGCGTGGCGGGCGGCGGCATCGGACGAGGGTCGGACAAAGCGGCGCCCGTCCCCACATCGGCAACTTCGACGGAGCTCGCTGCTTCGTCGGCATCGTTTGCACCGGATCGGGCGTGGTCGACGACGCGGTCTGCACGGGCGGCATGATGGCGGGCGACGGTATCTGGTCGGGCAAAGCGGCGCCGCCGCTCCCGATATCGGCGAAGGAGGCACCGTCCTCGCCCAGTGCGGTTGGTTGCGGTGCGTCGACGTGCTCGGTGCGGGCAGTTACAGATGCCCGGCTGTCCTAAATCGGCGCTCCACTGTTCTCGGTGCCGGGCGCACCGCGGTCAGCGAGCCCGGCAGCAACCCACCCGGCGAGAAGAACCGTTCCGCACAACCCCGCCGATACAGCAAGTCGCCGCGGGCCCATCACCCCCCTCACTTCCTGTATCGTCCAAGGCTCCACGTGAACCAGGCTGCACAGGCAAGGCACCAGACCGATCTGATTTTTCGGATTCGAATATGGTCATACAAGGAAGAAGAACTTTAAACCGTTATCTTTCTCGATTGGTGTTGCCGGAATACAACTCGGGCCTGAGATCATGGTTACCTGCTGCGCCTCTTCCCGAACTGAATGGGTTGCTGATTTGTGTTGCCGCATGGACTCCCGTGCCGCTCGATCAGTTGAAGTCCGCTCACGAGGTAAGAGCGGCAGTGTTGTGGTGGTCAGCCGCAGGGCGAGTCTGACGCTGACTGTGTGAAAATGGGCTGCTTTTATGATTGCCGCATATGATTTCTGGAGTGATTTGCGGGGAATCAGATGAGGCGCTTCGTTGTGGGGATGGATCGCGGACGGAGCACGTTCTTTCCCCGAATGCTTGGAAGAACTCGATTTGCGAGGACAATCCCGTTCGGGTGACCGATGTCTTTGTCGACGAACTCGAGCGGACCAGCTTCGGTTCAGCGGTGTCGATCCTGAAGCAACCGGTCGACCTTCTTATCATCCGTCGGTACTGTTGAAGCTCTACACTCTGCCGCTCGTCCCGATCACGGCTGCGGCGCTGGTGCAGCGGGGCCTGTCCAACCGGTGCGTGCCTGGATCACGATCTTCGACGCGATCCTCTCCGGCCGCGCAACAGTCGACATATCATGCGGTCGTACTTGGGTGCCCGACCCCGCGACGAAGCTGCTACAGGGCTGTGACGGGATCCGCAGGAAATCCGCAGGAAGGACACCATAGAAGAGCGACCATTGTTCAATCGCGCAAGAGGGAGCGATGTACACCGTAGTCCAAGTCAACGCCGCGGGCTTCGGGTCTGGCCATGATCGCTAGGACGTGACCGTGGTCCTTCGTCTAGCCCTCTCAATTGATCGACGCAGCAACGCCAGCAGGCTGCCGCCGGTAGCGGCGCCGAGCAGGTAAATGACCGCAATTAGAAATGCTAGCGGCGTCTGAGCGCTCATTCGAAGGAATGATACAGTGACGAGCTGGAAGTTCTGCGCAGCGAAGACAATAACGACCGCTGCGAATAAGATCACTACGGTGAGATGGAACCATCGCATGGTCACTCCTCCCGGGAGAATGATATTGCGATCTCGCGTTGCGCGTCACGTAGGTTTTTTAGACCCAAGCCAATCCCAATCCAGCTCGACCCGGCGATCACGAGATCAGTTCCGAGGAGAAGTCCCCCAGGACATAAAGGCTCGAAACGGCCAGTGCGCTTAAATCATTAGGCCAAGGATGGGCCTGATCGCGCCGGAGACGACGAACTCGAATCGATGGGGCACCGTCCTTCATGCTGAATGCAAGGATGATCCGCATGATGCCCGAGGCGATGAGCGCTGCTCCCAAAAGAAAAGTCAGGAGCGCAGCAAGAAACGGATTCGCGAAAGTGGCAAAGCCGCGAGGATGTACAATGCCAGAAGGAGCCATGTGAAAGCTCACCGTTGGCCGAATTATTGTTACTTGGCTTGCCCGGTTCCCTTCGAGCCCGTCCGTTGCGGGGCCTGGGTGCTCGGATCGGAGAGCCAGCTCGTGTTGTGCACCTTTCTCGCAAGCTTGCGATCGACACGAGGAGCGATCAGCCGTTTGAAAGCCTTGTCGGCTTGCTCGTATTCATCTTCGCAACCCTCCGCCCGGTTTTTCGGCAGATATCCTTTCTCCACGACATCGGCGAACAGCTTGGGGTCGGCGCCATAAGCGATACACAACACGTTGTAGAATCGTTGCGCAGGCGTCCCGTGCTCGTCCGCAAAGGCCGTCATGGGCGGTGGTGTAGTAGACGTCTCCTCTGTCTCGGCTTTATAGCCGTAGGCAGTCCCCAAATCAGCCGGCGCGCTTCCTCCTTACCAAAACGCAGCATGATGTAGGCGGAAACCTGGTCGGCGGCATCCTCCTCGCGCCCGAACAGCGGCACATCGAAGAGGTCGAACAGCGCATGGCCAAACTCGTGCAGGAACACATCGAACAGCGGCCCGAGCAAAGCGTCGAGAGGCGTGATTCCCCCTGGCGTCGTCTCCTTCGGCGCATTGCTGACCACCCACGCGACGTATTCGTAACAGACCGTGATAGCATCGTCCGAATACCAGGCATTGATGTCGCCATCGCATCCCTCCACCTTCACGGTCAGCGGGCGCGGGAGGCGAAATGGGCTGAGAATTTGCTGCAGTTTCTCCAGCGCGCGGCGCTCCTTCAGGCGCTCGTAGATGGGTTGATGCGCGGGATTCTTGGGCGGCACATAGGCGACTTTGACCCGGCCGGTCTGCGCTTGAGCCGGACTCGGCGGGATCAGCGCCAGGCCGAACAACACAAAGCCGGCGGCGATCACCTGGACAATTCTCATGGCCGTACTCCCTAGTGCGCGGTCCAGCCGCCATCCACCGGCAACGCAACACCGGTGATCGATGCGGCGGCATCGCTGGTGAGGAACACCACGAGAGCGCCGAGCTCCTCGACGGTAGCGAAGTGTTTGTTCGGTTGCTGCGCCAGGAGGACGTCGCGAATGACCTGCTCGCGAGGGATTCCGTGCACCCTGGCTTGGTCTTCGATTTGTGCTTCGACCAGCGGCGTGTAGACATAGCCCGGACAGACCGCATTGCAGGTGATGCCCTGCTCGGCGGTCTCGAGCGCAGTCACCTTCGTGAGCCCGACGATGCCGTGCTTGGCAGCGACGTAGGCTGATTTGAACGGAGATGCCACCAGTCCGTGGGCTGATGCGATATTGATGATGCGCCCCCACTTGTTCTTGAGCATCGACGGGAGTGCCAACCTGGTCGTGTGGAACGCCGATGACAGATTGATCGCGAGGATCGCGTCCCATTTCTCCTGCGGGAACTCCTGCAAAGGGGCGACGTATTGGATACCCGCATTGTTCACCAGAATGTCGAGCCGGCCGGACGATTGCAGAGTTTGTTCGATCATCTCGCGGATGGCGCGGGTTTCGACATGTCTGCGGGCGAGTAGGACACCCGGACCTTGAAATCGGCGACGATCTTCTGCCTGTGTACAGTCCACTTCCTCCGGCTTGCCGAAACCATTGAGGACGATTTCCGAGCCGGCAGCTGCCAAGGCGCGGGCAATACCCGAGCCGATACCGCTCGTCGAGCCCGTGATCAGTGATACTCTGCCGGCAAGTACCTTTTCTGGATTTCTAGTTTCGGGGCCTGGTTTGACGGCGATATTCATGGTCTCAGACTGCGCGCAGCGATTTGCTCGACCCTCGTGACGGTGCCGGCAACGAACTCATCAAGCCAACGTCGGCCACGCGCGAATCGCTGCGACGAGCGACGCGGGTCTCGGCGCGAATGGGTCGAAGGTCGCGTGGAGAGACCGATACCGGCGCAATGATTTCGCGCCGTCGCTTCATCGGCATCTTCTTCCATGAGATGCGCAGAACAAGTCGATCATTGTCCACCGCGTTGGGCGGGTGATCCCTGCCTTGCGGACATGGCTTGGCGTCATTCGGTTGCCACGGTCGTCATAGATGCGACCGATCAGCAGGGACTCGGATTTGGACTGTGCGGCCGGGCGACTGTTGCGTTGCTCGTTTAGCTTGGCTTGCACCGCATCAAAGAGATCACGATCCAGGATGGGCTCCATCCGGTGCCCAGTTCAGAGCGCTGGCACAGGGCGAACCGTTCATTTTCAAGCTGCACGCGCCACGGAACTTCGTCGTTGGCGGTGGCATGTTCACGTACGCCACGACCCTGCCGTGCTCCCTCAACCATTGGATCCCGTAGCGGACATCGGACCACCCTGGTCACCCAGTCCTTTGCAAAGCGTCGTAGTACCTGCTGACTGGTCATGGCTGACACGATATCCTGCGGCCCGACTCTGGCTGGCAGGGAAACGAATGCACTTCAATCAGCTGAAACAGCGCAATGCGGCGCGTACCGCCGGATACCGGTCGAGAGTAATCCGGCCCATTTGCACCTGTGTGGGAACGGCCATTTTTCTCTTTGCAATGTTCGGCATCGCCACAGCCGATACCAAGCGGGTGATGTTGCTTCATTCTTTTGGACGAGATTTCAAGCCATGGAGCGAATACGCCAAGTCCATTCGTGCGCAACTGGATCGGCAATCACCTTGGCCGTTGGACATCTTCGACCATTCGCTGGTGACCGCCCGTTCCAGCGATGAAGACCCGGAGGGCCCGTTCGTCGAGTACCTGCGTGCCCTTTTTGCCAAACAACCGCTCGACTTGATTGTCAGCATTGGCGCGCCCGCTGCCGCCTTCGTCCAGCGGCACCGGCAGCAACTCTTTACCGACACCCCCATGGTGTTTACGGCTGTCGAGCAACGACGAGTTCAGTATTCCACTCTTACCGCCAAGGACGCCGTTGTCGCGGTCTGGATCAACTATTTTGCCGCCATCGAGAATATCTTGCAAGTGCTGCCGGATACCAAGAACGTGATCGTGGTTGTTGGTACTTCTCCGATAGAAAAGTTTTGGAGGGAAGCGATAGGAAAGGAGGCGGAGTCGCTCTCGAACCGGGTCCAGCTTTCATGGACCGATCACTTGTCATTCGACGAGCTACTCAAGCAGGCTGGGGCGCTCCCGCCACATTCGGCGATTTTTTGGGAGCTGATGATCGTTGATGCGGCGGGTGTCGTGCATGAAGGTAGCGCGCCATTGACAAAGCTTCATGCCGTCGCCAACGCGCCAATTTTTTCTTATGACGAATCCTTCTTCGGCCGCGAGATTGTAGGCGGCCCGCTTCTCCTAGTAGCTGATACCAGCCGACAGACAGCCGCCGTTGCCGTTCGCATCCTTGGCGGAGAGAAGCCGGGCGACATCAAGATACCACCCGTCCAATTTGGAACACCGATGTTCGACTGGAGGGAGATGCAGCGCTGGGGCATCAGCGAGAGTCGCCTGCCGCCCGGAAGCGAGATTTACTTTCGCGATCCGACTGCATGGGAGCGATATCGGTTGGAAATTTTAGCAATCTGCGCCGTTCTTCTGGCACAGGTCGCGTTGATTTCTTGGCTGATCTATGAGCATCGGCGCCGCAGTCGTGCCGAGGTCCTTGCTCGCAACTCGATGGCCGAACTGACCCACATGAATCGCGTGGCGACAGCAGGCGAGTTGTCCGCCTCAATCGCCCATGAGGTCAATCAGCCCCTGACGGGAATTGTGGCAAGGGCCAGCGCAGCCCGACGTTGGCTCGCTGCCGAAAAACCGGACCTGGACAAGGTGCGCGCCGCGTTGGGTCAAATCGAGAACGCCGGCCATCGCGCAAGCGATATCATCACGAACGTAAAATCGATGTTTAAACGGGATACGCAGGACAGAGCTGACATCAACATCAATAAGCTGATCTGGACAGTGATGGGGTTGGTCTACATCGATCTCCGCAAACATCAGATTGAACTTAAAACTGAGCTCAGCGATCAACTTCCACCGATATCTGGAAATCAAGTCCAGCTGCAGCAGGTGATTCTGAATTTGGTCATGAACGCCATCGATGCCATGCGTTCGGTTCCGGAGCGCGTGCTCTCCCTAAAAACCGCATTGGACGGGCGCGACGGTGTGCATGTCTCGATCGCCGACACGGGCGTCGGCATCGATCCCTCCAACGTGGATCAGATCTTCAAGCCGTTTTTTACGAACAAAGAGCACGGGATGGGGATGGGTCTTTCCATCTGCCGCTCGATCATCGAGGGCCACAACGGTCGGATTTGGGTTTCGACTGGCGAAAGAGGTGCCACGTTCGAGCTTGTGTTGCCGACGAATGGCCGCGGGATCTGATCGTGCACTCCGAAGTAGAGCAGATCGTCTATCTTGTCGATGACGACGCCGACGTGCGTGAGGGAGTGAGTGCGCTTCTTCAATCCGTTGGATTGAAGGTTGTTGCCTTGAGCTCAACGGTGGAATTTCTGGCCCACAAGCGTTCGCAGGGGCCGAGCTGCCTGATATTGGATGTAAGATTGCCGGGGTTGAGCGGGCTCGATTTCCAAACCGAGCTGGGCAGGACGCAAAACGACATTCCGATCATTTTCATTACCGGGCACGGCGACATACCGATGACCGTGAAAGCCATGAAGGCGGGCGCGGTCGAGTTCCTGACGAAACCGTTTCGTGACCAGGATCTGCTGGATGCCGTTCGCGTCGCGTTGGAGCGCGATCGTGCACGTCGCGAGCTGCAGATGCAGTCGCAGTCGCTACGATCTCGATACGATTCACTTAGCGACCGAGAGCGGCAGGTCATGAGCTTGGTGTGCGCTGGCTTGATGAATAAACAGGTTGCGGCGGAAATTGGCGTGAGCGAGGTCACCGTAAAGGTTCATCGCCACAATCTCATGAAGAAGCTCGACGCGAGGTCGTTTGCCGAACTGGTGAGAATGGCCGATGTCCTGCGAATTCCTCGTGGCAAATGATGACGCCTAAACCATAGTATCTACACACACCGATACGTATAATATCTTCCTCCGGCCTGATGAGACATGGTGAAAAGGAGAAGGCCCTGGCCGCAGCACGGTCGCGCCGTCTCTCTAAATCGACAGCAGCTATTTCAGCTAAAGTCGACGACTTGGAGGTCACTATGAGTGAAAAGATGAAATCAAATTGCGTTTCGCGTCGAGAAGCATTTCGCGTTTTCGGGTTGGCGGCGGTTGCATCGAGCCTCGCAATACCGGCGACGGTGCTAACGTTAACGGATGCCGAGGCCCGCGTTGGTAATCCAGCCTCGGCCGTGAGTGTTGCTGGCGCAAATCGACGTGATCGACGTCAGGACCGGCGCTATAAGAAGAAAAATAGGAAAAACAAAGAGTAGTTCCGTATCCGTCCAACAATCTGGGCAGGATACTTGAAGGGCTACTGGAGGGTGGCCCTTTGAGTATTGGGGACATCACCGAGCACGAGTCGGCGGAGCGAACGCAACGCTGACGATCCTAGACATTTTCTCGATGGCGTCGCGCGCAGCTGCAAAAACATGCCGCGCGGACGTGAGCGAGCAGTGCGGTAGCGAGAAGCACGCTCCAGAACCAAACGGCACATGCAAAAGAGGCTATGATCTCGATTATTGACGACGACCGGATGGCGAGGGAGGCAACCGCAGATCTCATCTCCTCGTTGGGGCACGAGGCGCTCAGCTTCGGCTCCGGGGAGCAGTTCCTGGCATCAGGGTGTGTTAAGCACACGGCCTGCATCATAACCGATCTGCACATGCCGGGTCTGAATGGGCTCGACTTGCAAAGACGTCTGCTGGCGGAGGGCCACCGCACTCCCGTCATATTCATTACGGCCTACCCGGAAGATTCGGTCAGGTCACGTGCGCTCAATGCCGGCGCAGTGGCGTTTCTGAGCAAGCCGTTTAAGGAGAGCGCATTGATAAGCTCGCTTGAGACCGCCCTAAAACGACGGGAGAAATCTTAGCCGCTAGCGTTGCTCGAAACGCTGCTCCGGTTGCCGGGTCGACCCGGCTCGACGCTTGCCGGCCACCCGCGGCATGCGATCGAGTTGTTCTCTCACAAACACGCCCTGGTCGGACCGTTGCTCGCCGGCTACATCGCGTCTGAACGCAGTAACAGCTTGCCGCCCAACCGGTAAAAGCCTCTTGCAGGAGCACCGCGGGTCCCGATCCTGTAGCCCTGGTGTAGTACGGATCGCCCACATCGTCGATCCAACAGGGAGCATCTTCCACTAAACCAAAATATATTCCCTTATATGTATCGATATGCAAGCTTTCCCTACGTACAATTCTCAACAACTCGTTCATCATCGTTAACTTGCGCCTGCATTTAGCACAGTCAATGTGCAGGGAGGCGGGCAATGCAAATTGATCTGGCGAGTGTCGTCGCTTGGGATTTCGCTCAACCGTCAAAACAATCAGAAACCGAGCTGATACGGTCGATTGCGCAGGGCGACAAACGCGCAATGCACGTCTTGTTCGCGCAACATCGGCTCCGCGTCTACCGCTTTGCGCTGCGCGTCATCGCTGACGAGGACGCCGCCGAGGACCTGGTGAGCGAGGTGTTCCTCGAAGTCTGGCGTCATGCAGGGAGGTTTGAGGGGCGCTGTCGGGTCTCGACCTGGCTCTTGGCGATCACGCGCAATATGGCTCTGTCAATGCTGCGCCGGCGTCCGATCGAAAAATTGGATGAGGGCGAGGCCGCGGCGATTCCGGATGATGCAGACGATCCCGAAGCGACGATCCAGAAGAGGCAGCAGAGCGCAATTCTCGCTCACTGCCTGACGAAGCTGTCACCCGCGCATCGTGAGGTCATTGATCTCGTTTACTACCACGGAAGGTCCGTCGACGAGGTCGCGGCGATCGTTCGCGTTTCACCAAACACCGTGAAGACTCGCATGTTCTACGCGCGGTATCAGATCGCAAAGCTTCTCAGCGCCCTCGGAGTGCATCGGGCTTTCCCGACGCCCGAGGCTTCTGCATGCAAACGGAAAGCGCGCGTAACGCGTCCGACATCCAGCGCGAATACGCGCCTACATCCATTAGCGAGCCGCTTCGGCACGTCTGAATCTCGTCGACTAAAGTCAATGAAGTCGGTCGAGAATCAATGCCTCTCTGTTCATTCCTCAGAAAGGAACCGCCATGTCCGGTGACCTTCGAGAGCGCGTGATCGAGGCGGTGGAAATGGGGGCGTCGCGCCGCGAAGCGGCCGATCGCTTCGAGATCAGTGTGAGTTCGGCAGTCAGATGGCTGCAGTGCTGGCAGGAGAGCAGAATAAGCGAGCCGAAGCCGCGTGGCGGAAGCGTTTCTCCGCTGGAAGAGTTCGCGGCGCAGGTCCTGGGTGTGATCGCCGAGCTGCCGGACTTGACCTTGGAGGAGACCGCTGCAGAGCTGCGCAAGCGGCGAATTCGAACCAGCCGCAGCTCGCTTTGGCGTTTTCTCGACCGCCACGGCATCACCCTCAAAAAAAAGCCTGCAAGCCGAGGAACGGCAGCGCGCAGATGTGGCCCGCGCCCGCCGACGTTGGATCCGAGAGCAAGGCATGCTTGATCCCGCTCGGCTGGTATTTATCGACGAGACTGCGGCCAGCACCAATATGGTACGGCTCAGAGGGCGCGCTCCGCGCGGCAACAGGTTGATCGGCCGCGCCCCGTTTGGGGAATGGAAGACGATTACCTTCGTGGCCGCCTTGCGTCACAACAAAATGGTCGCGCCAATGGTGATCGAGGGAGCCATGAACGGAGAGATATTCCTCGCCTATGTCGAGCAGTGTTTGGTTCCGATCCTCCGGCGCAACGACATTGTCGTGATGGATAATTTCCGATCCCACAAGGTCGCCGGCGTCCGGGAGGCAATTGAAAAAGCGCGGGCAACAGTTCGCTACCTGCCAAAGTACTCGCCCGACCTCAATCCCATCGAATTGCCTTACAGCAAATTCAAAACATTTCTGCGCAAGGTTGCCGCGCGAAATGTTCGGGGGCTCTATCGAGCAATTCGCTCGTTCGTGCCACAGCTCAGCGCTCGAGAATGTGCCAACTACTTCAGGCATGCGGGCTATGCTTCAATATGATCGGAATCCGCTTTAATGACGCCAGACCTTGCTTCTGCAGGACGATTACCAAATCGCCGTTGCGCGGCTCGTACACGAACGAAGCGCGCTCGGCGAGGTCAGCGCGATCGAGTGTCACATCGAAGAATCACACGAGCTCGCTTCGGGACGTGCGCACAGTCCTCAACTCACACGACCTGCACCGCGATCCGGCGTTCTGCCGCACAAGGCGGAAAGAGCAGCGAAATCAATGGCTGGGGGACTAGGATTCGAACCTAGATTAACAGAGTCAGAGTCCGCTGTTCTACCATTGAACTATCCCCCAATTGGAAGGAGCCGGCAGAGCGTTACGGCCTCTGCAAGCTACCTTCGATTGGCCGATGCGCATCTTTCTGGGCCGCGTAACCCGGCGCAGCAAAGCGACATTTAGGGCATCCGCGGCGGCTTTCCAAGGGAGAATGCGGTCCGGCCTGTGCTGCCGTCAGGGCGCACAGCAGTTGGGCACGGGGTCGCGGTGCGTGGCCAGCGCCTTTGCAGATTGCGAATGTAAGCGCGGCTCACGTCGCGCGTCGGCCCGACATGCCGAATGACACGGTGAAGATCGGCAACCACGGCGCACGCCGCGATGTAGATGAACAGCGCGCGCGGTGCGCCGTGGTCGAGAAACTGCCCGAAGATCACCGGCGACACCATGCCGCCGATATGGAAGCCGGTGGTCACGAAGCCGAACACCTTGCCGAACGCGCCCGGCGGAGTCACCGACCGGACGATCATGTCGCGCGACGGCATGGCCATGCCGCTGGCAAAGCCGCTGAGCGAGATCACCAGGACCAGCAGAAATGCGCCGGGATCGACAAAGGCGATCAGCAGGCTGACGCCGCCGGTCACCGCCACGCCGATTGCGGTGACCAGATTGTGGTTGGCGGTGCGCCCGGCGAGCGCGCCGCCGAACAGCACTCCGACCGCGCTCATGGCGAGCAGTCCCGTGAGGGCGGCGTTGCTCAGCGCCGGCGGCGTTCCGTGCAGCGCTTCGAGCCCGACGACCAGATACTGGTTGAGACCGCTGCCGAGCATCGACAGCACGAAGAAGAACACGAGGTTGAGCAGAATGGGCGCCGACAGCAGCAAGCCGAGGCCGTCGGACCGCGCGCTCGCGGCGCGGTCGCCGTGCGGCGTTGGAGTGAGCGCGGCATGATGGACGAGCGGCGGGAGGTCCTGCAGCAGAACGGTCAGCGCAGTCACGACGCCGACGGCGGCCGCGCAAAGGAACGCGCCGCGCCAGCCCACCAGGCCCTGCATGAACAAGAGGGTGGCGGGCGCCATCGCCGAGCCGATCATGCCGGAGCAGGTGTGGAACGAGAACACTTGTGTCATGCGCGCCGGCGCGACGCGCTCCGACAGCAGCGCGTAGTCGGCCGGATGGTAGACGGTGTTGGCGAGGCCGAGCACCGCGAACATGGCGACGAACAGCCAGTAGGACTCGGCGATCCCGGCAACCGCCACCGCGCCGGCACCGAGCAGCAGCCCGCCTGCCAGGTTGATCGCGCGCGCCGACCCGGTCGACCAGAAAGCCCACCGGCGTCTGCAGCACCGCCGACACCAGATTGAAGGCGGTGAGCGCCAGCCCAAGCTCGGTATAGCTCACCCCGAAATCGGCCCGGATGAAGATGAACAGCGGCGCCAGCAGCATCATGTAATAGTGGCTCATGAGGTGCGCGAGGCACACTCCGGCGATGAGCCTGTTCTCGCTCGAGCGCGAAGCCGTGAGAATTTCAGTGACCGGCGTCATTCGAGTGACACGGCCGGAACGTGCGTTCACGTCGCGCGCGCGGCTTGCGCGCTCTTGATCGCGCTCCAGACCCGGTAGGGCGTAGCCGGCATGTCGAGGTGACGGATGCCGAATTCGGAGAGCGCATCGGCGACCGCATTCATCACCGATGTGAGCGCGCCGGCGCAGCCGGCTTCGCCGCAGCCCTTGACCCCGAGCACGTTCGTGGTGGCAGGCACGGGATGACTGATTACGCCTACCTCGGGCGCATCGGCGGCGCGCGGCAGCGCATAATCCATGAACGACCCCGTCAGGAGCTGGCCGTCGTCGTCATAGACCGTCATCTCCATGAGAGCCTGGCCGATCCCCTGCACCACGCCGCCGTGCAGTTGCCCCTCGACGATGCGCGGATTGACGACGGTGCCGAAATCGTTGACCGAAGCGTAGCTCACCACCTCGATCACGCCGGTATCGGGGTCGAGCTCGATCTCACAGACATGGCAGCCATTGGGGAAGGTGGCGGCGGACGGTCCGTCGCTGACATGGCGCACATCGAGCGTCGCGGGCACGCCGGGCGGCAGGTTGAGGCCGCTTCGCAGCCGATCGGCCAATTCCATGATTCCGATCGAGCGGTCGGTGCCGGCGATGACGAAGCGGCCCTGCACGAACTCGATATCGGCGGCCGCCGCCTCGAGCACGTGCGAGGCGATCTGCTTGCCCTGCTCGATCACCTTGACCGCCGCCTCCGACAAGCGCCGTGCCGCTGTGCATGATCGACTTCGACCCGCCGGTGCCGCCGCCGGCGAGCAGCTCGTCGCTGTCGCCTTGCAGGAGGCGGATGCGCTCGAACGGAACGCCGAGCTTCTCGCTCAGCACCTGGGCGAAGGGCGCGGCGTGTCCCTGGCCGTAATCGAGCGTGCCGGTGATCATGGTGACGGTGCCGTCGGCCTCGAACCGGATGCCGCCCATCTCCTTGCTCGGCGGCGCGGTCACTTCCAGAAAGCTGCCGATGCCGAGCCCGCGCAGCTTGCCGCGCTTGCGGCTGTCGCGCTTGCGCTGCGCGCGAAGCCTTTGGCGTCGGCAACGTCCAGCGCTTTGCGCAGCACGGCGGGAAAATCGCCGCTGTCATAGGTGCTGCCGGAGGCGGTCTTGCGCGGGATTTCGCGCGGGCGGATCTGGTTGCGCCGGCGCAGCTCGATGCGATCGATCTCCATCTCGGCAGCGGCGGCGTCGATCGAGCCGCTCCATGTAGTAGTTGCCTTCGGGCCGGCCGGCGCCGCGATAGGCGGAGACGTGCGAGGTATTGGTGAACACGCACTTGGTCGAGACCTCGATCAGCGGCGTGCGGTAGACGCTCTGCACGTTCTTGACCGTGTTGATGGTCGAGGGCATCGGCGCCACCTGCGAGAGGAAGGCGCCCATATTGCCGAAGTTGTCGAGGCGCACCGCCAGGAACGTTCCGTCGGCGTCGAGCGCCAGCTCGGCGGTGACCTCGTGGTCGCGGCCGTGGCTGTCGGAGACGAAGCTGCCGGAACGCTCGTCGGTCCACTTGACCGGCCGGCCGAGCGCGCGCGCCGCGTGCAGCACGCAGACATATTCGGGGAACGGCGCCGACTTCATCCCGAACGAGCCGCCGACATTGCCGGTCAGGATGCGCACCTGCCGGGGCTCGACCTTGAGGATCTCCGCCATGTTGCCTTTCATGCCGAACACGCCCTGGGTAGGGACGTGCAGCGTGAAGCGTCCGCTGTCCGCATCGTAGACGCCGATCGCGGCGCGCGGCTCGATCGCGTTCACCACCAGCCGGCTGTTGATGAGCTCGAGCCGGGTGACATGCGCGGCCTCGGCGAAGGCGGCGGCGACCTTCGCCGGCATCGCCATAATGGTAATCCAGCGCGATGTTGTCCGGGCGCCTCGTCGTGGATGAGCGGCGCGCCCGGGGCGGCGGCGTCGCGCGGCCGCACCACCGCCGGCAGCGGATCGATCTCGACCGCGACCGCCTCGGCGGCATCCTTTGCCTGCATCGGCGTCTCCGCCACGACGAAGGCGACAGGATCGCCGACGAAGCGCACCTTGTCGGTGGCGAGCGCCGGCCGCGGCGGCTTTTTCATCGCCGTGCCGTCGCGGTTGTTGAACGCCACGATGCATTTGAGCGTGCCGTAATCGGCGAGGTCGGCCGCCGGTATACACGCCGAGCACGCCCGGCATGTCACGTGCGGCGGACGACCTCGATCCCCTTGATCACGCCGTGCGCGATGCGGCTGCGCACGATCACCGCATAGGCCTCGCCGGGCAGCGTGATGTCGTCGGTGTAGCGGCCGTGCCCGCGCAGCAGCATCGGATCTTCGCTGCGCGGCACCGGCTGGCCGATGCCGAACTTCATCAAGGCGAGGCTGTGCGGATCGTTGTGCAGGTTCATGGGATCCAGGCCGGAGCGGAATTCGCTTGAAATAAAGAACCTTGGCGGGTTCCACAAGCATGTCCGACCGGCGCCATGCGTCAGGCGCGCATCTGTTGCGCGAGCCTCTGCCGTGATAGGCTTGCCGCGATCGCGATTTTGGACATCGCCGCTGCCGTCGAGCAATAAGCTTCGGCGCGGCAGGAAAGGTCACGAATGATGGACGAGGGCCGGGCGACCGGCGGCCTCGACGCTGCCCATGATGGGGCCGTGCGGCCGCGGCAGGGCCGGCGGTCGCCCTATGGCTATCCACGTCACAACGGCGGTCCGGCTGGACACAGTGGTCCGACCTATGCCGCGCTCGACCTCGGGACCAACAATTGCCGGCTGCTGGTTGCGCGTCCCACGCCCGACAGCTTCCGTGTGATCGACGCATTTTCCCGGATCATCCGGCTGGGCGAGGGGGTTTCCAAATCGGGGCGGCTGAGCGATACGGCAATTGCCCGTGCCGTCGACGCGCTCGCGATTTGCCGCGACAAGATGCGTAATCGCGGGGTGACGCGGGCCCGGCTGATCGCGACCGAAGCCTGCCGCGCGGCGGAGAACGGATCCGAGTTTCGCGCCCGCATCGCCGAGGAAGTCGGGCTCGAGCTGGAAATCATCGACCGCGAGACGGAGGCGACGCTCGCTGCGACCGGTTGCACGCCGTTGATCGATCCGCAGGCCGACGGCGTGCTGCTGTTCGACATCGGGGGCGGGTCCTCCGAGCTCGTGCGGCTCGATCGCTCGCCACCCTGCCGGCGCGGTCCGCCGTTGCCGCGGATTCGGGCCTGGCTGTCGCTGCCGGTCGGCGTGGTAACGCTGGCCGAGCGCCACGGCGGCCATGCGGTCACGCCCGAAATCTACTGCGCCATGATCACGGAGGTGGCAAGCTTCATCGGCCGCTTTGCAAGTGAGCATGGATTGGGAACCGAGAGCGTTCACCTCCTCGGTACCTCCGGCACGGTGACCACGATCGCTGGAGTCCACCTCGAATTGCCGCGCTACGAGCGCCGCAGGGTCGACGGCTGCTGGATCGGCAGCGACGATGCCACGGCGGTGATCGAGCGTCTGCTGGCCATGAGCTACGAGGACCGCGTCGCCAATCCGTGCATCGGCGCCGAGCGCGCGGACCTGGTGCTGGCGGGCTGCGCCATTCTCGATGCCATCCGCGCGGCGTTTCCGTGCCGCCGGCTGCGAGTGGCCGACCGGGGGCTGCGCGAAGGAATGCTGGTCGAGATGATGCGCGCGGATGGAATCTGGGGCGGCTGATTTAACGAGCGGATCCCTGCCTCGAGACGCCCGTACTTTAATATTCGGTAATGGACGCGCGTTTCACGAGAATTCACCCGGCCGTTGCTGTATATCCATCCAGCGTGTTGTTATCTCCCGGAGGTTTCATTGCGACTGACCCGTCGATCCCTTCTTGGCAGCGGTTTCGTTGCCGGATTTTCTCCCGTCATCGATCGATTCGGCGTGCCGATGATCGGCTCTGCGGCTGCCCAGGGAAACAGCCCCGAGCGCGATTGGCGGCACGCACTGTCGCTGTTCGGAGAGCTCAAGTATCCTCCACACTTCAAGCATTTCGACTATGTAAACCCGGCCGCGCCGAAGACCGGCAGCGCGCGCATGATCGCGTTCGGCACGTTCGACAATTTCAACGAGGTCGTGGCGGGGCTCAAGGGGTCCGTTGCGATCGGCGCCGGGATGATCTCGGACACCTTGATGGTGTCGTCGCTCGACGAAGTGTCGACTGAGTATGGCCTCATCGCCGAGGCGGTGAGTCATCCGGCCGACTTCTCCACGACGACGTTTCGCTTGCGGGCAGCGGCGCGCCATCACGACGGCAAGCCGATCACGGTCGAGGACGTCATCTATTCCCTCGACGTGTTCAAGAAGCACAGCCCGGCGATGGCGGCCTACTATCGGCACGTGGTGAAGGCGGAAAAGACCGGGGAGCGCGAGGTCACCTTCGTCTTCGACGGACCAGGCAATCGCGAGATGCCGGTGATTCTCGGACAACTCAGCGTGCTGCCGAGGCATTGGTGGGAGGGAACCGATGCCTCCGGCAAGAAACGCGACATCGGCGCCACCACGCTCGAGCCGCCGCTCGGCAATGGCGCCTATCGCATCAAGGACTTCGTGGCCGGCCGCACCGTGGTCTACGAGCGGCGTCAAGGACTACTGGGGCAAGGATCTCAACGTCAATATCGGACGCGACAATTTCGACGAGCTCCGCTTCGAGTATTTTCGCGATTCGACCGTCGCGATCGAAGCGTTCAAGGCCGATCACGTCGACTGGCGCACCGAGAACAGCGCCAAGAACTGGGCGATGGCCTACGATTTCCCTGCGGTCAAGGACAAGCGCGTCCTCCTGGAGGAGTTTCCCCAGCGCAACCGGGGAATCATGCAGGCTTTCGCGTTCAACGCCCGGCGCGACAAGTTCAAGGATGCGCGGCTGCGGCGCGCATTCAACTATGCCTACGATTTCGAGGAGATGAACAAGCAAATCTTCTTCGGCCAGTACAAGCGGATCAAGAGCTATTTCGAAGGCACCGAGCTCGCATCGTCCGGACTGCCGCAGGGCCAGGAGCTCGAAATCCTGGAAAAGGTGCGCGACAAGGTGCCGCCGGAAGTCTTCACCACGCCATATGTTCCATCCCGTCGGCGGCAGCCCCGAGAAGGTGCGCGCCAATCTGCGCGAGGCGACGCGGCTGCTGCGCGAGGCCGGATACGAGGTGCGCAACCAGAAGCTGGTCAATGCAAAGTCGGGTGAAGCGATGACGGTCGAGATCCTGACCCAGGATCCGAACGTCGAGCGCTATCATCCTGTTCTACAAGCCCTCGCTCGAGCGCCTCGGCATCACCGTCACCGTGCGAACGGTCGATGATCCGCAATACGAGAACCGGCTGCGCAACTGGGACTTCGACATCATCATCGCGTCGTGGCCGCAGTCGCTGTCGCCCGGCAACGAGCAGCGCGACTTCTGGGGCTCGCCGGCCGCCGACACGCCGGGCTCGCGCAATTATGTCGGGATCAAGAATCCGGCGGTCGATGCGCTGATCGAGCGGGTCATCTTCGCCAAGGATCGCGCCGAGCTGGTTGCCGCGACCAAGGCGCTCGACCGCGTCCTGCTGTGGAACCACTATGTCGTGCCGCAATTCACCCATGACATGAGCCGCACCGCGCGCTGGGATCGTTTCGGCCGTCCCGATCCGCTGCCGAAATACGGCGCCGCCGCGTTCCCGACGGTGTGGTGGTGGGACGCCGAGAGGGCGGCCAAGACGGGCTCGCGCCAGTGACCGTCGCCCGATCTGACGCGCCGCGATACGCTCGTCGTCGGCGCCGGCGCGCTGGCTGCGCTCGCAGTGCGCGCCGGCTGCAGGCGGACGAGATCGGCGCCGCGCCACGGCATGTCGGCCTTTGGCGACCTCAAATATCCCGCCGACTTCGAGCATTTCGACTATGTCGATCCGAAGCGCCGAAGGGCGGAGTATTTTCCCACGTCGGACCGACGCGGGCGTTCAACCAGAACTTCCTCACCTTCAATTCGCTCAACAGCTTCATCCTCAAAGGCGACGGCGCGCAAGGCATGGAGCTCACCTTTGCGAGCCTGATGGTACGCGCCCAGGACGAGCCGGATGCCATGTATGGGCTCGCTGCACGCGCCGTCGAAATTTCACCCGACGGGCTGACCTACCGCTTCCTGCTGCGGCCCGGGATCAAGTTCCACGACGGCACCGCGTTGACCGCGCACGACGTCGCTTTCTCGCTGCAGATTCTCAAGGACAAGGGGCATCCGATTGCGCAGCAGCTGCTGCGCGACTTCGCCGGCGCCGATGCCGTCGCCGACGACGACCGTGGTGGTGCGTTTCGCTCCACAGCGCGGGCGCGACGTTCCGCTGTTCGTCGCGGGCTGCCCGATCTTTTCGCGCAGCTACTATTCCAACCGTGCGTTCGACGAGACCACGCTGGAGGTGCCGCTCGGTTGCGGGCCATACAAGGTCGGCCGCTTCGACGCCGGCCGCTATATCGAGTTCGAGCGCGTCAAGGACTGGTGGGGCGCCGATCTTTCGGTCTCGCGCGGGAAGCACAATTTCGACGCGGTTCGCTACGAATACTATCGCGATCGAGACGTCGCCTTCGAAGGCTTCACCGGCAAGAGCTATCTGTTCCGCGAGGAGTTCACCTCGCGTATCTGGGCCACGCGCTACGATTTCCCCGCCCTCCGCGAGGGGCGGGTCAAGCGCGACGTGATTGCGGATCAGACGCCGTCGGGTGCGCAAGGCTGGTTCTTCAACACGCGGCGCGACAAGTTCAAGGACAAGCGGCTGCGTGAGGCGCTCATCTACGGCTTCGATTTCGAATGGACCAACAAGAGCCTCATGTACGGGTCTTATCAGCGCACCCATTCGGTATTTCAGAACTCCGACATGATGGCGATCGGCAAGCCCGATCCCGACGAGCTTGCGTTGCTCGACCCGTTCCGCGGCAAGGTCTCGGATGAGGCGTTCGGCGAGCCGTTCGTGCCGCCGGTCTCCGACGGTTCCGGCCAGGATCGCGCGCTGCTGCGCAAGGCGAGCGCGCTGCTGCAAACGGCCGGCTACCTCGTCAAGGACGGCAAGCGCGCGTCGCCGCAGGGTGAACGGATCAGCATCGAGTTCCTGCTCGATGAGCCGTCCTTTCAGCCGCACCATATGACGTTCATAAAGAACCTGGGGATCCTCGGCATCGAGGCAAATTTACGCATGGTCGATCCGGTGCAGTTCCGCAAGCGCATCGACGATTTCGACTTCGACCTGGTGGTGCAGCGGTTCGGCTTCTCGAGCACTCCGGGCGATTCCCTGCGCAGCTATTTTTCCTCGCAGGCGGCCGCTTTGAAAGGCTCGCAGAATCTGGCCGGAATCGCCGACCCGGTGATAGACGCGCTGATCGACAAGATCATCGCCGCCGACACCCGCAGCGCCCTGGTGACCGCCTGCAAGGTGCTCGACCGCGTTATTCGTGCCGGCCGCTATTGGATACCGCACTGGTACAAGGCCTCCCACTGGCTCGCATTCTGGGATGTGTTCGGCCGGCCGGCGGAAAAGCCGCGCTATGCGCGCGGCATCCCGGATACCTGGTGGCACGATCGCGACAAGGCGGCCAGGCTGGAGCGAGGATAGCGCGTGACCGCCTACATCATCCGCCGAATCCTGTTCATGGTGCCGACGCTGTTCGGCATCATGCTGGTATCGTTCGTGGTGGTGCAGTTCGCGCCCGGCGGTCCGGTCGAGCGCGTGATCGCCCAACTCTCCGGCTCCGATACCGGCGCCACCTCGCGCATTTCAGGCTCCCCGGGCGGCGACTTCGGCACGCGCGGACAGGTCCCGGGGTCATCCGGCGTGGATGCGGCCAACTCCAAATACCGTGGCGCCCAGGGGCTCGATCCCGAATTCATCAAGAGCCTGGAGAAGCAGTTCGGTTTCGACAAGCCGGCGCACGAGCGCTTCTTCCTGATGCTGTGGAACTACCTGCGGTTCGACTTCGGCAAGAGCTATTTCCGCGACACCACCGTCCTGCAGCTCATCAAGGAGAAGCTGCCGGTCTCGATCTCACTCGGCATCTGGCTCACGCTCTTGACCTACCTGATCTCCATACCGCTCGGCATCCGCAAGGCGATCAGGGACGGATCGCAGTTCGACGTTTGGACATCGGGCGCCATCATCGTCGGCTACGCGATCCCGGGATTTCTGTTCGCAATCCTGCTCATCATTCTGTTCGCCGGCGGCTCGTTCTGGAATATCTTTCCACTGCGTGGGCTCACTTCCGACAATTGGTCGCAATTGTCGGTGGCCGGAAAAATCCTCGATTATTTCTGGCACCTGGTGCTGCCGATCATCGCCATGGGGCTGAGCGCCTTCGCTACCATGACGCTGCTCACGAAGAACTCCTTCCTCGACGAAATCCGCAAGCAATATGTCCTCACCGCTCGCGCCAAGGGCTGCGCCGAGCGCCAGATGCTCTACGGACACGTCTTCAGGAACGCGATGCTGATCGTGATTGCCGGCTTCCCCGGCGCCTTCGTGCATGCATTCTTTTCCGGTTCGCTGTTGATCGAAACCATCTTCTCGCTCGACGGCATTGGCCTGCTCGGATTCGAGAGCGTGCTCAATCGCGATTATGCGGTGGTGTTCGCCACCCTTTATATCTTTGCGCTGATCGGACTGCTGGTGAACCTGATCTCCGACCTCACCTATACTTGGATCGACCCGCGCATCGACTTCGAGACCCGGGAGGTGTGAGGTGGACGACCGCACCACGATCCAGGTTCCGGAGACGACGGCGCAATCGCCGATGGGCCTGGTGGTTCCGCCGGAACGAACCCGTTTCGCCGTGTCGCCGCTCAATCGGCGCCGATGGCAAAGTTTCAAGGCGAACCAGCGCGGCTATTGGGCGCTCTGGATATTCATGGTGTTGTTCCTGGTTTCGCTGTTCTCCGAATTCATTGCAAACGACAAGCCATTCTATGTTCGCTTCGACGGCGAGTCGTATTTCCCCGTCTTCGTCACCTACCCGGAAACGGCGTTCGGGGGCGACTTCGAAACCGCCGCCGATTATCGCGATCCGTTCTTGCAGAAGCTGATCGAGGAGAAAGGCGGCTTCATGATCTGGCCGCCGATCCGCTATTCCTACAACACCCACAATCTCGACCTGCCGACGCCGGCACCCTCCAAACCGACTTGGATGCTGACCGAAGAGCAGTGCAGGGCGGTGGTCGAACGCAAAGGCCTGACTGGCTGCCGCGACCTCGAATACAACTGGCTCGGAACGGACGACCAGGGCCGCGACGTGGTGGCACGTCTGCTCTACGGTTTTCGTATCTCGGTGCTGTTCGGGCTGACGCTGACCCTCATCTCGTCGGTGATCGGCGTCGCTGCCGGCGCCGTGCAGGGCTATTTCGGGGGCTGGACCGATCTCCTGTTCCAGCGTGTGATCGAGATCTGGACCTCGGTTCCTTCGCTCTATCTTCTGCTGATCATCTCCTCGGTGCTGGTGCCCGGCTTCTTCGTGCTGCTCGGGATCCTGTTGCTGTTCTCCTGGGTGTCGCTGGTCGGTCTGGTTCGCGCCGAGTTCCTGCGTGGGCGCAATTTCGAATATATCCAGGCCGCGCGTGCGCTCGGGGTCTCGAACCGCACCATCATGTTCCGGCATCTATTGCCCAATGCCATGGTCGCGACCATGACATTCCTGCCGTTCATCCTGTCCTCTTCGGTGATGACGCTCACCGCGCTCGACTTCCTCGGCTTCGGCCTTCCGCCGGGCTCGCCTTCACTGGGCGAGATGCTCGCTCAGGCCAAAGCCAACATCCAGGCGCCGTGGCTCGGCATCGCCGGTTTCATGACGGTTGCAACGATGCTCTCGCTGCTCATCTTCATCGGCGAATCCGTGCGCGACGCCTTCGATCCCAGAAAGACCTTCGGGTGAGTGTCGTAATGGCCGAGACACTTCTTTCCGTCCGCGATCTCTCGGTTTCCTTTCGCCAGGGCGAACGGGAGACGCTTGCGGTCGATCGGGTCTCGTTCGAGATCAGGAAGGGCGAGACCGTCGCGCTCGTCGGTGAATCCGGCTCGGGCAAATCGGTGACCGCGCTGTCGGTCCTCAAGCTCTTGCCTTATCCCGCCGCGCACCATCCCTCCGGCGCGATACGTTTCAAGGGTCAGGAACTGCTCGGCCTCCCAGAAGACAAGATCCGCGCCGTGCGCGGCAACGATATCACCATCATCTTCCAGGAGCCGATGACCTCGCTCAATCCGCTCCATACCATCGAGAAGCAGATCGGCGAGATCCTGCTGCTGCACCAAAGGGTGACGGGAGAGGCGGCGCGCGCCCGCACGATCGAATTGTTGAGCCAGGTCGGCATCCCCGACCCGCACCCTCCACCCCACCAACTTCCCCCACTCACCTAATCCACACTCCCAACACCATCTCTTACCCACCAGACCCGGCTCAAAAGCTACCCACACCAGCTTTCCGGGGGCCAGCGTCAGCGCGTCATGATCGCCATGGCGCTCGCCAACGAACCCGATCTGCTCATCGCCGACGAGCCGACGACAGCGCTCGACGTCACCGTGCAGGCGCAGATCCTCAGCCTCCTCAAGGAACTGCAGAAACGGCTCGGCATGGCCATGCTGTTCATCACCCACGATCTCGGCATCGTGCGCAAGCTCGCCGACACCGTCTGCGTGATGAAGGAGGGCAAGATCGTCGAGCAGGGTCCGGTCGAGCGGGTCTTCACCGCGCCGGAGCATTCCTATACGCGCGCGCTCCTGGCCGCCGAGCCCAAGCCCGATCCGGCGCCGGTACGCAACGATGCTCCGCTGGTTGTCGAGACCAATGACCTCAAGGTCTGGTTCCCGATCAAGCGCGGCGTGATGCGCCGGGTGGTCGGCCATATCAAGGCGGTCGATGGGGTGAGCATCGCCGTGCGCCAGGGCGAGACGCTCGGCATCGTCGGCGAATCCGGCTCCGGCAAGACGACGCTGGGACTGGCCATTCTGCGGCTCGTTTCCTCGCAGGGGCCGATCGTCTTTTTCGGCAGCAAGGTCACCGGGCTGAATTTCCGGCAGATGCGGCCGTTCCGCCATCACATGCAGATCGTGTTCCAGGACCCTTACGGCTCGCTCTCGCCGCGCATGTCGGTTTCCGACATCGTCGAGGAAGGCTTGTGGGTGCATCATCCGAAGCTGAGCAGCGAGCAGCGTGAGCAACGCGTGATCCGGGCGCTATGCGATGTGGGACTCGATCCGCAGACGCGCTTTCGCTATCCGCACGAATTCTCCGGAGGCCAGCGTCAGCGCATCGCGGTCGCCCGTGCCATCGTGCTGGAGCCGACTTT
The DNA here is from genome assembly GCA_963831225.1 of uncultured Alphaproteobacteria bacterium. Taxonomy (GTDB): domain Bacteria; phylum Pseudomonadota; class Alphaproteobacteria; order Rhizobiales; family Xanthobacteraceae; genus VAZQ01. The sequence goes on along the minus strand of CAWHPT010000063.1, from coordinate 67,065 downwards.
CGTCGTGCTCGACGAGCCCACGAGCGCGCTCGACATGCTGATCCAGTCTCAGATCGTGGACCTGCTACGCGCGCTCCAGAAGCGGCACAACCTCACTTATCTCTTCATATCGCACGATTTGCGCGTGGTGGCGGCGCTTGCGAGCCGCCTGGTGGTCATGCGGCAGGGCAAGGTAGTGGAGGAGGGCGCCGCTGCCGAGCTTTTTGCTCGCCCCAGGAGCGAATATACGCGCGCGTTGTTGGCCGCCGCCTTCAACCTGGAGACGGCGCCCGAGAGCGTGGTCGCGCACTGAGGTCATGCCGGTGCGTGGCTGCGCCATGAGCGCTGGTCACCGGTCTGACGGGTGCGATTCTTCTCGCCATCGCAGGGCTCGACTGGAATGGGTTGGGGCGCGGTCTCCCGCTCAGCCATAGCGCTCGACCAGCAACGCATAAAGCGCACGTGCCGCCTGGCACTCGGCCCCTTCCGGGCGCCCCGGCCTGGCAGTCTGATTCCAGGCATAGATGTCGAAATGCAACCAGGCTTTCGCCGCGGTCACGAACCGGCGCAGGAACAGCGCTGCGGTAATCGAGCCGCCCAGGTTGCTCGAGGACACGTTGTTGATGTCTGCAACCTTCGACTCGAGCAGTTGCTCGTAGGGCCGCCACAGCGGCATTCGCCACAGAGGATCGCTCTCGTTGCGCGCACAGCGCGCGAGCGAGGAAGCCAGCTCCTCGTCCTCGGTGTAGAACGGCGGCAGCTCGGTCCCCAGCGCGATGCGGGCGGCGCCAGTCAGTGTTGCCATGTCGGCAATCAGCTCCGGCTCCTCCTCGTCCGCAAAAGCGATGGCGTCGGCGAGGATCAGGCGCCCTTCGGCGTCGGTATTGCCGATCTCGACGGTCTGGCCTTTGCGCGAGCGATAGACGTCGCGCGGACGAAAGGCGCAGCCTGAAATTGCGTTCTCGACCGCGGGAATTAGCACGCGCAGTCGCAGCTTGATCCCGCGGTCCATCAGCATGTGCGCGAGCGCCAGCATCGTTGCCGCCCCGCCCATGTCCTTCTTCATGTTCTGCATGCCGCTCTCGGACTTGATGTCGAGCCCGCCGGTGTCGAAGCATACGCCTTTGCCGATCAGCGTGACCTTGGGATCGTTCGGATCACCCCAGGCGATGTCGATGAGCCGTGGCGAGCGGGCGGCTGCGCGACCGACTGCATGGATGAGCGGAAAATTCTGCGCCAGGAGATCGTCGCCGACGATCGAGCGCAGAGATGCGTCGTGGCGGCTCGCGAGCGCGCGCGCGGCCTCCTCGAGCTCAGGCGGTCCCATGTCATTGGCCGGCGTGTTGATGAGATCGCGTGCGAGCCAGACCCCGTCGGTGATGCGCGTGAGGTCTTCGCCATCGACATTGCCGGGAAGCTCCAGCTTCAGCTCTTTCTCGTCCTGCCTGCGATAGCGCGTGAAGCAATAAGTGCCGAGGGCGAATGACAGTGCCGCCAGCCTCGCATCGTGCGGTGCGTTGGCGAAACGATAGGCGCCGGTCGGCAGCAGGCCGCACAGCGCTCCGGGCCGGAACAGGTCCTTGCTGGGATCATCGTCCGCCTCGAGCGCGAAGAGGACTCCGGCAAGGGTGCCCTCGGTCCCGGGCAGGAGGAGGTGGCGGCCCGGCTTCGGCTCGAAACCGGCAGCCTGCGCGAAGGCGCGCTCATGCGACGCGAGGCGCTCGCGCACCTCACGCCATGTCGTCGCGCTGACAAAGGTTACCGGGATCGTGGCCGCTGCTTGGCCGCGGGACAGAAGGACGGGATGCATCGGTAATCGTTCCTGAGCGACTGAGCTTGCAACAGGTAAGATCGAGCGGCAATAGCTTCATCCAGTCGGCGGACGGTCGTTAACTTCTCGTTAAGGTTAACGCTTTATTGCACGAGCCTCGGGGGAGCCCAAGAGGTCGTGATGACTTGCTCAGCGGATTCCGGAAAGTGTGCATCTCTCCGCAATATCGCGCTGGTTGTGGTCTGCGTCGTGCTCGCAGCGACCGTTGCCGGCTGCAACACCATCCGACCCATGGAAACAACGGGCTCGCTCGGCGGCGCGCAAGCGACGCATGCCAAAGCCGATCCTCGGCGCTCGGCGGAAACCTGGGGCCAACGCTACCGCGCCCATCCGAGAGCCCCTGAGGCCGCCATCAAATACGCCCAAGCTTTGCGCGGCAACGGCCAGCGCAGCCGGGCCGTTGCGGTGCTGGAGCAGGCCTCTATTGCGAATCCGAGACATCCGGGGGTTCTCGGCGCCTATGGCCGCGCGCTCGCCGACATGGGTAACTACAAGCAGGCGCTCGACGTGCTCACCCGTGCGCACACGCCCGATCAGCCGGACTGGCGCATCCTGTCGGTGCAGGGCGCGGTGCTCGATCAGATGGGCCGGCACGAGGAGGCCCAACTCTACTACGGCACGGCTCTGCGGATCGTGCCGGACGAGCCTTCGGTATTGTCAAATCTCGGTCTTTCCTACGCGCTCTCCAAGGACCTGGTGCGGGCGGAGTCGACGTTGCGCCGGGCGGTCGGCCAGTCGCGCGTGGATCCACGGGTGCGTCAAAATCTGGCGCTGGTGGTCGGCTTGCAGGGACGGTTCTCGGAAGCCGAAGGAATCGCGCGGACCCATCTGCCGTCGGACGAGGCGGCCGTCAATGTCGCATATCTCCAGCAGATGATGGCGCAGCAGAACGGCTTGAAGCAGCCAGGAGGCAGCCAGCCCAGCCGGCGACGCCTGGCATGAGGTCGGCGCGGGCGCTGGGCAGTTGATCTGCAGATCAGAACCCGATCAGGGCCATCCATCCAGTCTGCGGATAGACCGTAAGTGCCGCGGCGGCAAGTGCGATGCCATAAGGCACCCCGCCGTCTTTGCGGTGCAGTCGTTGCATCCAGTCCTGTCTCGCCATCAATTCCGGCAGCGGCGCCATGCGGAACTGAATCAGCACCAGCGTCAATACGCCACCGAACAGGGAAGCATAGAGGAGATAGGGCAGGAGATGATCGAAACCGAACCATAGCGCGGTCGCCGCCGCGAGCTTGGCGTCGCCGCCACCGATCCACCCCCTGGTAAACAACCCGAAGGCTCACCGCCAGGACGATGCAAGCCGCGCCGACGTGCCATAGCACAGCGATCCCGCTCATCCCGCCTGCGAAAGCGAGCACGAAGAAGCCTGCGACCAGGATCAGCGAAACTCGGTTGGAAATGGTCATGGTCAACAGATCGCTGCAAGCGGCGAAGGCCATCATCGCCGGAAAAAGGATCAATCTGACGCATCACATCATGGTCGGCTCGATCGAGCATGCGGTGGCTTCTAGCGCGTCAGCCTGAGCCAAATGCTAGCTGCCGCTCATTGCCGTTGGGTTAGCGCCGTGGATCTCGGCGTGCCCATCGACAGGCGCGGGAGCATGGCAGAATAGCGACAAAGGCTCCGGATCGACCGGAGCCTCCCGCATGGCGCCGAAGACCCGGATGCTTATTTGAGCGCGCTCTGAACGCTGGTAAAGGTCGTGTTCAACTTCGGGCCGAGGCCCTGCACGACGGCGATGATTGCAACCGAAATGCCGGCGGCGATCAGGCCATATTCGATCGCAGTCGCGCCCGACTCGTCCTTCACAAAATGCTTGAGCAGATTCATCATGGAGAGCTCCATGGTCCACACGTGGCTGTCTGAGCACGGTCTCGGCTGCCGCTTTTTGCCGGGGCTGATCCAAAAACCATCGGCGAACCCTACGAGTCTCGCCTTGCATCGAGGTTAATAACGGCCACGGAACGCTCAGTTTTCGCTCGAATGACGAGAGTAGTTAACGAAGAATGCCTCGAATTGTCGTTGCGAGCTGATGATCGGCTTATTCGTGACCTTCGCTTTGAATAGTTGATCAACTCATATGCGATCGCGGCTTTCCGATGAAGTCAACGCGCATCATCTCGCGATCGCCAGCCAAGAGTTGCGGCCGCCGACCATTGGCAGCGGAAATCGGTCATGTCCTGTGTCGTGCGATACCCGCTTTGCGCTCTGCGTCCTCGGGAATCGGCAACGCCGTCGTCGCTTTGATCTTCTCCATGGCGAAGCGCGAGGTGACGTTCTTGAGCGGCACCGCAGCGATCAATCGCTTGTAGAATTCGTCGTATCCCTGGATGTCGGAGACGACTACGCGCAGCATGTAGTCGACATCGCCCGCCATGCGATAAAATTCCATCACTTCGGGCATGGCGCCGACCTCGTCGGCGAAACGGTCGAGCCATCCCTGCGAATGGTCGCCGGTCTCGATCGAGACGAACACAGTGACCCCGAGCCCGACCTTATCCTGATCGACCAGCGCAACCCGTTTCTGAATCACTCCATCGAATTCCAGCCGCTGGATGCGTTTCCAGCACGGCGTCGAGGACAGGCCCACCAGGCTGCCGATTTCAGCCACCGAACGTGAGACGTCCTGCTGAAGCAAAGTGAGGATCTTGCGATCGATCGCATCCATCGGTCCGGTGGAGGTTGGCAGAATAATTTCTTCGTCCAGCGGGAATCGAGCTGCGAGCTTTCCCACGCTCTGCTCCACTATCGCATCCGGCAACAGATGGACTTCATCTTGCTTTTACCATTGGCCGCAATTGAGTCGAATCCTCTCCGTGGTCGCCTTCTATGAGAATGTTATGATTATTTTTTGGATTACCTTGCTAACGAGTAGTAAAGATATTCCATTTCTTTGCAAATTTCAATTTCTTGGGCCTCGCCGGGCCCGAGGAGCTCTGCTTCTCTGCAAAGGATCTCTCATGCCTACCGTTGCCCACGGATATGGCCGAGTTCTATTCGCAGCCGCATTTGCCCTTGCGACGGCAAGCTCTGCGATTGCTGCGGATGTCGAGCCGCTCGTGACGGTGCAATGGCTGCAGCGAGCACCGCACTGATCCAGACGTCCTGGTGTTGGACATCCGCTCGGCAATCGACGGCGGTGGCGTCGACGCTTACGCCAGGGGCCACATTCCTGGTGCCGTGCACAGCGATTATGACAAGGGCGGCTGGAGGGTGACGCGCAACGGCGTTCCGTTCATGCTGCCGACCGCTGCCGAGCTCGAGGCGCTCATTGGTGACCTCGGCATCGACGAGGACATTCACGTCGTCGTGGTGCCAGCGGGCGTGCATGTGCTTGATTTTGGTTCGGCCGCGCGCGTCTACTGGACGCTCAAGGTCGCAGGCCATCGCCGGGTGTCGATTCTCGACGGCGGATTTGCGGCTTGGAAGGCCGACCCGGCCAATCCGATCGAAACCGGCGTCAATCGGCCCGAGCCGAAGATTTTCACGGTCGCATTCGACCATAGCCTGCTTGCGCCAATTGATGAGGTCGAACGAGCGAGCAAATCGGGTGGGGCGACCCTGCTCGATGCGCGCCCCGCGAGATTTTTCGCCGGCAAGGAGAAAGCGCCGGCCGCGAAGGCATACGGCCATATCCCTCGCGCCATCAATCTGGACAGTGCAGCGTTCTATGATGCCAGCAGCAACCGGCTGCGGCCGGCGACAGAGCTGGCCGCGATTGCCGCGTCGCTGCCGCAAGGCCCGATCGTCAGCTACTGCAATACTGGCCATTGGGCATCGACCAACTGGTTTGTGCTTGTCCGAGGTGCTCGGCCGCAAAGACGTGAGGCTTTATTCCGGCTCCATGGTCGAGTGGACCGCCGATGCGCGCCGGCCGGTCGAATCCCCGCGCACGCGCTGGGACGATCTCAAGAAGATGATCGGCCTCGGCCTGTGAGTTGACCCATGCGCATCCGCTGAAACTTGCATGACGGCTGTAACCGCCGAATCCACTGTCGACTGCAACAGTGCCCCGGCCGACCTGCCGTTTCTGGCGGCGGCGGTGCTGGTCGACCGCAGTGCTGGCTGCGCTTGGTCCTGCTCGACGGCCAGCCGGCATCAGCTGCGCTCTTGCTTTGCGGCTTTGCGCTCGGCGTGATCTTTCTCAGAGCCGAGTTCAGCTTCACCGCGTCGTGGCGGCGCTTCATCGCGCACGGACAGGCCGACGGCCTGCTCGGTGCCCTGCTGCTCATCGCTGTTTGCGCCACCGTCATCGTGCCAATTGCAGCGCTGGTGCCCGGCTTCGGCGGGGCGGTCGCGCCGCTCGGCCCGTCGCTCGTCATCGGCGCTTTCGTGTTCGGTATCGGCATGCAACTCGCGAACGGCTGCGGATCCGGAACTCTCTACACCGCCGGCGGCGGCTCGGGACGCATGCTTGTCGCGCTTGCCTTCTTCATTCTCGGCAGCGTTCTCGGAAGCCTGCATCTGCCGGCGTTTCTCGCGCTCGGCGGGATCGATCCGGTCATTGCTTCCAGCGTATGCCGGGCCGTGGGGCGGGCTTGCGCTCACGCTTGCGAGCCTCGCGCTTGCCGCCGCCTTCGTGGTGCTGGTCGCCCGCCGGCGAGGTGCGCAGGTGTGGCCGGCAGCCGAGCATCCTGGTCGGCGCGATCGTCATCGGTCTGCTGTCGGTTGCGGTATTTGCGTTCGGCCGCCATCCCTGGAGCGTGACTTTCGGCTTCACGCTGTGGGGCGGCAAGATCGCGACTGCCGCTCGGCTTCGATCTGTCGGCTGCTGAATTCTGGCAATGGGCCGGACCCAAGCGTGCGCTCGCAGGATTCGCTGTTGAGCGACACCTCGAGCCTGACGGATTTCGGCATGATCCTGGGCGCCATGGCCGCCGCCGCCGCAGCACGACCGTTCGCGCGCGGGGCTTGGCCGCCGCTGCGATCGCTCGACGGCCGCCGCGCTTGGAGGCCTGTTGATGGGCTGGGGCGCGCGGCTCGGATTCGGCTGCAACATCGGCGCGTTCGTCGGGGGCGTGGCATCCGGCTCGCTCCACGGCTGGGTGTGGTTCGCCGCTGCGCTCGGCGGTTGCGCGCTCGGCATCCGTTTGCGGCCGGTGTTCGGATTGTCGCGCGAGTGAGGCATGATGCGCTTGGCCTATGCATGTTCGTGCTCACGTTGGGTCTCGCCGGCATTCTCGCCGATCACCTGTCGAGCCCGTCCTCCGGACGCGCGCGTGTCGCCCGAGGATTTTGCCGGCGCATGCGCGCCCTGCGGCGCGCCGTGCCCGTCGGGGCAGCGGTAATGCCAGAGCGCAACTGCCCCGCCTGAACCCGAGGTACCAGCAGAGCTTCAAGCTCAGTTCGAACGGGTCGCGCGACCGCAAGGCGGCGCTAACGGAACTCAACCTCTTCCTCCACCCAAGCGCGGATGATGTGGTAGGCGATGGCGACGGTCGGCGGCGTGGTCAAGGCAGCGGGATGTCGCTCGAGCAGCATTGCTGCGACCTCCTCGCGATCGAACCAGCGGGCGTCGTCCAGCTCGGCACGATCGATGACGACTTCCCAGGAAAGCGCTTCGGCGTGGCAGCCGATCATCAGGGAGGTCGGAAACGGCCAAGGCTGCGAGGCGAAATAGGACACGCGTCCGCAGATGATCCCGGCTTCTTCCCGGGTCTCCCGGCGCACGGCGTCCTCGATCGCCTCGCCGGGCTCCACGAAGCCGGCGAGACACGACCACATGCCCGCTTGAAAACGATGCGAACGGCCGAGCAGGCAGCGCTCGCCGGCGACCGGAAGCATGATGGCGACCGGATCGGTGCGCGGGAAATGTTGTCCGCGGCACGCTGGACAATCGCGCCGCCAGCCGCCGTCGACGAATGTCGGTTGCGGCGCCGCAGTTCGAGCAGAAGCGGTGCCGCATGTGCCAGTGGAGCAATGCCTTGCCTTCCGCGAGCGCGGGCAGGTGCTCGGCCTCGACGAGGCCGCGCACCGCGATCGAGCGCAGATCGGTAACGACGAGCTCGTTGCGTGACTGCAGTGCCTCGGCGGATGCCGGATCGAGGGCGAGCGCGAATCTCGGCGCATTTCCGATCAGCCCGAGGAAAACCTGTTCCGCTGTGCGACCAAGCCCGCGCGCCTCGGTCGGGGTGAACAGCGGATCATGAAGCTGCGTACCTTTGCGGAGCGCAATCAACTCGCCGCCGACGACATAGTAACGCGCATGTGCGTCATTCTCCAGCGCGGCGAGGGCGTTCGCGTCAGGGCGTCGCTCGGCCGCACGCTCGATCGAGCTTGCGGTGTAACCAAGATGCGGCTTAGGTCCGAGATCGGCACGAGGGGACATGGACGGCTCCGGCGGCCGGCGACGGTGACACGCCGTTGCCGATCTCGCAATTCCTCGAGGCTACGCATGGGCGGAAAGCGTGGAGACGCCCATGCCCTAGCAGGAATTCCGGGCTCCAGCCGGCGGTTTTGCGTCGGGTCTTGACGCTTCCCTTGGCCTTGTTGGCGCGCATGAGCCCCAGGGCGAAGCGGCGGACGATGGCCATGTTCTTGGCTCCGTGGCCGGTCCTGTAACGCGAGAGATCCTCCTTGAATTCGACATCGAGCAGCCAATGCATGCTCTCGACACGCCAATGGTCGCGCGCACCCCTGGCGATGCGTTCGATATCGAGCGGCGCGGACGAGATATAGTAGTGCGTGTCGAAGGTGCAGCGGTCGGCGTATTCGGCACGTGCGTGGAGCTTGAGGATGGTCTTGATGTTCTTGAAGCGCGGCTGGCCCGGATAGCTTCGCTCCGACACGATCCAGTCGACGTTGCTGGAGGCGACATCGGTGCGCGTCTCAATTCGGCCATGTCCCTTCTCGACCATTGGTTTTGCTGACGACTTCGTCTGCTGGGCGCGGTGCGGAAATAGTCCGCGACATCGGCTTCGAGCGTGGGTTGGTTGCCTTTGAGGGAGAGCAGGTAATCGGCCTTGTGGGTGACTGTCTTGCTTTCTCGCCTGGGGCAGCCGATATAAAGGCGGGAGGTTGGCGGTGGACGAGCCACTCGCCAACCGGGTCAGGTCCGGAAGGAAGCAGCCCTAACGAGCGCGGTTCGGGTCGCTCGTCAGCCTCCCACCTTTCCCTCATGCGAAATGCGAACACCCGCGTCGGGGCGCGGACCGGATGGCATTCATGAGCGACGCCGACGCCAGCAGTGACCTAGAGGCCGGTCTGTTTATCGCAGGTGCTTCGCCGAGCGGTGGCAGCTATCGCGTGCTTGCCCGCAAGTATCGGCCTGCAACCTTCGATGATCTTATCGGCCAGGATGCCATGGTACGGACGATCTCGAATGCGTTCGAGACCTCGCGCATCCCGCAAGCCTGGGTTCTCACCGGCGTGCGCGGCGTCGGCAAGACCACGACTGCCCGCATCCTTGCCCGCGCTCTGAATTTCGAGTTGGCCGATGGTTCCATCGGCCGGCCCGACCATCAGCATGCCGACGCATCGGCGTGCACTGCCAGGCGATCATGGAGAGCAGGCATATCGATGTCATCGAGATGGACGCCGCTTCGCACAACGGCGTCGATGACATACGCCAGATCAATGACGCTGTCCGCTATGCACCGGTCAGCGCGCGCTACAAGGTCTATATCCTCGACGAAGTGCATATGCTGTCTACTCCGGCATTCAACGCCCTGCTCAAGACACTGGAAGAGCCGCCGCACGCACGCAAAATTCATCTTCGCCACCACTGAAATCCGCAAGGTCCCGATCACCATCCTGTCGCGTTGCCAGCGCTTCGATCTGCGACGGGTCGATGCCAGCCTGCTCGTGAAGCATCTGGAAGCATATCGCGAGCAAGGAGGAGATCGAAGTCGGGCCCGAGGCACTTACCCTGATTGCGCGCGCCGCCGAGGGCTCGGTGCGCGATGCGCTCTCTCTGTTCGATCAGGCTATCGCGCATGCGGCCGGGCCGGTCCGAGCTGAGCACGTGCGTCAGATGCTCGGCCTTGCCGACCGCGCCCGGGTGATCGACCTGTTCGAGGCATTGATGCGCGGCGATATGGCATAAGCGCTCTCCGAACTGCGTGACCAATACGACGCTGGCGCCGATCCCGCGGTGGTGCTGACCGATCTCGCCGAGTTCACCCACTTTGTCACCCGCGTGAAGATCGTGCCGGCGGTAGCCGACGACCTGGCCCTGATCGAGGTCGAACGTACCCGCGGGCGTGGTTTCGCCGAGAAGCTCTCGATGCGCGTGCTTTCGCGTACCTGGCAGATGCTGCTCAAAGGGATCGCCGAGGTTGCCGCCGCAACCACCCGCTTCCGGCGGCCGAGATGGTGCTGGTGCGCATCGCCTATGCTGCCGATCTTCCGACGCCCGGACGAGCTGCTCCGCTCGCTCGACGACAAGCGGGTCGCGTACCCGCGTGCCGGCCTCTGGCGCCGGACCGATCGTATCCCGACGCACCCTCCGCCGCAGCGGCTCGAGGCCCCGTCGGTCCAGCCCCCTCCTAGCTCGCTGACCGGTGGCGTAACGCCGGTGCGGACACGCGATCCGATGGCCGGTCTTGTGCAAGCCGAACAAAGCGCGGCGGCGCTGCTACCGACCGCTTCGAGGACCTGATCGCCCTCGCTCTCCAGAATCGGGATCTCGGAGTCAAGCTCGCGCTCGAGCGCGACGTGAGGCTCGTTCGCTGCGAAGAGGGGCGGCTCGAGATCCGGCTCGAGCCGAGCGCCGCCAAGACCCTGGTCAACGATCTGGCGCGTAAGTTTTCGCAATGGACCAATCGGCGCTGGATGGTCGTCGTGTCCGCACAAGACGGCGAGCCGAGCGTAAAGTCCCGCAATGACGCGCATAAAGCCGAGCTCAAGGCCGGCGCGCGCGCAGATCCGCTGGTGCAGGCCGTGCTGGCGCGGTTTCCCGGTGCCGAGATCGTGGACGTGCGCAAGGGCGAGACAGTCATGCCGCAGGCACACTCGGATGCCACTTCGGTGTACGCGGTCCAAGAACTTCCGCCGGTCGAAGATGAGTCCGACGTGGAGGCGCGTTTTTCGCAGATGGGAGATCGCGAGGAAGATGATGATGATTGAGCCCAGGTGGCAGGAGAGTGAGCGATGGCGGATTTTCTGGGCCTGATGAAGCAGGCTGCTGAGCTCAAGTCCAAGATGGAGGCGATGCAGGCCGAGCTCGAGCACCTTGAGGTCGAAGGCGCATCAGGCGGTGGTCTTGTCGTCGTGAAGCTCTCCGGCAAGGGTGAGATGAAGACGATCAAGGTCGACGAGTCGCTGATCAAGCCCTCGGAAAAAGAAATCATGGAGGATCTCATCATGGCTGCTCATGCCGAAGCACGGCGCAAGGCCGAGGCACTGCTGCAGGAGAAAATGCAAACCGTCGCTGGCGGCCTGCCGCTACCGCCCGGCATGAAATTATTCTGACGAGCGGGCTTTCGGGCTGGCGGGTTCCGCTGGTCACCCGGCGAGCCTCACTCATTGAGAGTCTCACAGCGCGTAGCGCAGATGCCACCGCTGGAAAGTCCGGCGGGACACCGTCGGATGGAGGAAGCCGTGGAGAAGGAAATCGACATGCAGGCTTTGTCGGCTGCGATCGCAGGTTTCTTGGCCTGTCATATCCTGACTTGCCGATTCATGGTGCAGGAAGGCCTTGTCGACAAGGATCGCTTCACTTCCTATCTTGAAACCGCGATGGCGGAAATGGCGCCGGGTATCGAGGACAAGCGCACCTTGTTCAGCCTGCGACAGTTGATCAATGCGCTGCGGGCACCGTTGACATCGCCGCCCGTTCAATAACAGCGCATGCCCCGACCACGTCATGCCCAGCGCAGCTGCCGGACCGGAGATCGAACGTCTCATTCAGTTGCTTGCGCGCTTGCCGGGGCTTGGCCCCCGCTCCGCGCGGCGCGCGGCGCTTTTCCTGGTCAAGAAACGCGAGCAGATCATGGCGCCCCTGGTGGTGGCCATGCAGACTGCGCTCGAAAAGATCGCGGTTTGCCGGGTGTGTGGCAATATCGACAGCCAGAACCCCTGCGCGATATGCATCGACTCTCGGCGCGATCAGGCGATCCTGGTGGTGGTGGGGGACGTCGCCGATCTTTGGGCGCTCGAGCGGGCGCACGCGGTCAATGCACGCTATCACGTGCTTGGAGGCACGCTCTCGCCGCTCGATGGCATCGGTCCGCAAGACCTCGCGATTGATGCCCTTGTTTCCCGTGCGCATGATTCCGCCGTTACCGAAGTGATTCTGGCGCTCAATGCCACCGTCGACGGGCAGACCACCGCCCATTACATCACCGACCTTCTGCACGACGCAAAGGTGAAGGTGACGCGACTTGCGCACGGCGTGCCGGTAGGCGGCGAGCTCGATTACCTGGACGAAGGAACCCTCACCGCCGCAATCAGGCAAAGGACGGTGCTCTGAATGAAACGACAGGGCTTCCCGGTCATTGGTATTGCCGCATCGAGTCGATCGAACATGCTCTAGTCATCGACAGCGAGGCGTGCCGGTTTGGCAAGACCGATGAAATGTCCGCGCTGCTGCAACCAGACCAGCAGAACCAGGCTCGGCAGTGCGGTCAACGCGCTGATGACGAAGAACATCGGCCAGCCCAGATATTGGGCAGCGAACCCGGCCCCAGCCGACAGATATGTTCGTCCGACCGCCGCGAGCGCCGTCAGCAATGCGTATTGCGTTGCGGTGTGCAGCGGACTTTGGCACAGCGCCGAGAGATAGGCGACGAAGATGACGGTACCGATCGCGCCGGTGAAATTCTCGACGATGATCGTCACGGTCAAGGCCCAGAGATTGACCCCGACGAGCGCCTGCCAGGTGAAAACAAGGTTAGAAGCCATCTGCAGGAAGGCGCCGATCCACAGGCAGGTGAGGAGCGGATAGGCACGCGCCAGCAATCCGCCGGCAAACCCGCCGATCAGCGTGGCGGCCAGCCCGACGCCCTTGACGATGGCGGCATAGTCGTTGCGTGAAAAACCGAGATCGATCACGAACGGTGCAGTCATGGCACCAGCGAATGCGTCGCAGAACTTGTAGAGGACGACGAAGGCGAGCACGACAATCGCCATATCGCGCATGAGAAATTCGCTGAACGCGCCGTAGGCCGCAATCGCCACGCGCTTGAGTGGATTGTCCTGCGCACGTCCCGCGTGCGCAGTCGTGGCGATGGTCGATGTTTCGGGCTCGGTCGCGATCAACGCAGTCGCGATGCCGATGACGACAAGCACTGCCATGGCGAGGTAGCCGGCGGTCCAGGCTTGCCCTTTGGCGAACCCAAGGCCTTCGAATCCGCTCACCAGGAACAGCGTACCAGCGGTCGAAGCGAGCATGCCGACCCGATACGCCGCCACATAGGAGGCCATACCGGCTGCCTGTTCGCTTTCCGGCAGGCTTTCGATGCGGAAGGCGTCGATAACGATATCTTGGGTGGCGGAAGCGGTTGCAACGAGGGCTGCCGCTGCGAACACGACGTACCAGGGCGCAGAAGCCGGATCGCAGAAGCCGAGTAGCACAATCGAAACGATCAGCAGAAGTTGCGAAAATACAAGCCATCCCCTCCTTCGGCCGAGCAGCCAGGAGAGCACGGGAACATCAAGGGCATCGACAACCGGCGCCCACAGGAACTTGATGGTGTAGGGCGTGCCGACCAGTGCGAACAGCCCGATGGTGCCGAGGTCGACTCCGACTTCCCTCATCCAAACCAAAAGAGTTGAGCCGGACAGCGCGAGCGGCAGCCCGGCGGAAAAGCCGAGGAACAGGACGATGAGCACACGCGGCTTGAGATAGACCGCAAGCGTTTCGGACATGTTGGGTGGGGCAGTGGCAGGCGTCGCGGTCATCGGCCAGCTATCGTTGAATTGGCACGCGGACACAAGCCTGCGATTGCGGCGAAAAGGGGCGGCGAAAAAGGATCGAGCGTAGCGCGCTGCTGGCCTCGCGATTGTTCGCGCGGTGTCAGGTCCGGGACGCGACGCCATGCAGCCCAATGCGCCGTTCGGATTGCTGGCCTCCGGGGGATGGACGCGAACGTTGTCAGGATTTTGCATGGCGCGTTCAAGAAAGGCTTGGCTCCAGGACAAGTACAAAAAGCGAACGCGCGGACTGCCCCCTCCAGGGGAGGACATTGATCGGTCGGATTGACCGCCTGAATGCCAGCGCTTACATCGCGCGCATGTCGCCACGCGAGATTCTCATCCTGCCAGACAACCGGCTGCGTCAGGTTTCCAAGCCGGTCGAGCGGATCGATTCGAGTATTCGCAAGCTCGTCGATGAAATGTTCGAGAGCATGTACGATGCGCCCGGGATCGGACTTGCCGCAATTCAGATCGGCATGCCCAAGCGCGTCATCACCATGGATCTGGCCAAGAAAGAGGATCCGAGGAATCCGCTGGTGTTCATCAATCCGGAAGTTCTCTGGGCGTCGGAAGAGAAGGCAACCTACGAGGAAGGCTGCCTGTCGATCCCGGAATTTTACGGCGATGTCGAGCGGCCCTCACAGGTCAAGGTGAGATATTTGGATCTCGAGGGCAAGCAACAGCTGATCGAGGCCAACGGGCTGTTCGCCACCTGCCTGCAGCACGAGATCGATCATCTGAACGGCATCTTGTTCATCGATCATCTCTCCAGGCTCAAGCGTGAGCGCGTGATCAAGAAGTTCACCAAGGCAGCCAAGCGGGCGCTGGAGGAGACGAAATAGATTGCAATTGCGAGGTTTTTTGGTATCAGAGATATCAGGTTGGAAGAAGCATGTCAGACCTGTTGATCCGTAACATCGATCCGCATTTGAAACGACAGCTGCAAGAAAGCGCGCGCAGCCACCGCCGCAGCCTGTCCGAAGAAGCGCGAATACTGCTGAAGAAGGCGCTGGTAGAACGCCCCGATAAGCGCAAGATGGGGAACGCGCTATTGGAGTTGGTGCCGCAAGAATACCGAGGTGATGATCTCATTTTCGAAATTCCCAGCGATGTGAGCCGACCCCCTGACTTCGAATGATCTTGGTCGATACCAATGTCGTGTCCGAGGGGATGAGACCGCTGCCGGACAGAGCAGTCATTGCGTGGTTGAATGCTCAGAATTGGGAGTCTCTTTATCTGTGTACACCGGTGCTGGCCGAATTGCGCTACGGCATCGAGCGTCTCCAGGTCGGCCGGCGCAGGTCGTTTCTTGCGGCGGCAATCGATCGCATCGAACACGAGCTCTACCGCGGACGCATTCTTTCTTTCGATCAGGTAGCCGCTGCGAATTACGGCCGCCTGACTGTCAGTCGCGAACAACAGGGCCGGCGGATGGAGCAAATGGACGCGCTCATCGCGGCGATTGCCTTGAGTCATGGCGCTGCGGTTGCGACCCGCGATGAAAACCATTTCGTTGATCTCGGATTTGAAGTGATAAATCCGTTCGAAATGAATTGATCCCGATGTAGTTGCGGAACATCGGGGATTCGTGAAATGCCGCTGCGCATCGTGTTCATGGGGACGCCGGAGTTCGCGGTGCCGACCCTGCTCGAAATCATCGGGAGCGGCCACGACGTGGCGGCGGTCTATACCCGCGCGCCAAAGCCGGCAGGGCGGCGTGGCAGCTTGCTCACCCCGAGTGCGGTCGAACGCGAGGCACGACGGTTTGGGCTGACGGTGCTCACGCCAACGACGTTGCGCACCGAATGTGCGATCGAGATCGTGCAAGCGCAGCGCGCCGACATCGCCATTGTCGTCGCCTATGGCCTCATCCTGCCGGAGCCGATCCTCGAGCGCTTTCCGCTCGGATGCTTCAATCTTCACGCCTCGCTTTTGCCGCGCTGGCGCGGCGCCGCGCCGATCAACCGCGCGGTGATGGCGGGCGATACCGAGACCGGCGTGATGGTGATGAAGATGGAAGCGGGGCTCGACACCGGTCCCATTGCCATGATGGAAAGGGTGCAAATTGAGCCGGATGCCACCGCCGGGGATCTGCACGATCGGCTCGCGCCGCTCGGTGCCGATCTCATTGTGCGCGCTTTGGGCGCCATCGATCGCGGCATACTCACGCTCTCGCCGCAGCCGGAGGTGGGAGTGACCTATGCCGATAAGATCAAGAAAGAGGAAGCACGCATCGATTGGGCGCCGCCTTGGCACATGGTGCACAATCACATGCGCGGTTTATCGCCATTTCCAGGCGCTTGGTTCCAGCTGCCGGAGGAGGGCGCGGCCGCCCGCATCAAGGTTCTGCGCACCACCAAGGGCGAAGGCACCGGCGCGCCCGGCACCGTCCTGGATGATCGGCTCTCGATTGCATGCGGGGAGGGGGCGGTGCGCGTGCTCGAATTGCAGCGTGCCGGGCGTCAGGCGATGAAAGCGGATGAATTCTTGCGTGGATCCCCGATCCCGCTTGACACGCGGCTCGCATGACATGGGTGCATCGCCATCGTGCAAACTGCGGCTCGAGCAGAGTGCCGACGCCTTGCCGGTTCGTGCTGTTCTGGCGAACGCCTTCGGAGGTTCGGCGGAGGCCGATCTCGTCGATCGCCTGCGCGCCGACGAGGAGCTTGTGCTCGCCCTCGTCGCGGAAAGCGCGGACACGAGCATCGCAGGTTATGCCGCTTTCCCGCGACTTTGGATCGAGACCGAAAGGCTCAGCTTGGCTGCCGTCGGGCTTGCACCGCTTGCGGTCGCCGCCGATATACGGCGGCACGGCGTCGGCGGCTCGCTCGTGCGTCGTGGAATAGCCCTGCTCGCGGAACGAGGTGAACAGCTTGTCTTCGTGCTCGGAGATCCCGCTTACTACCAGCGTTTTGGTTTCGACGTCGCGGCCGCCTCATCGTTCAGCTCACCCTATCGCGGGCCGCATTTCATGGTCCTTCGATTGACGACGACAGCCCCGTCGAAAGGGGGCGGTGCGATACCCGTCCGCATTCGCTGACGTCGGATAGGCAATGCAACGGTACAAGCTCACCATTGAATATGACGGCAGACCCTTCGTGGGCTGGCAGGTCCAGGATAACGGGCCCACCGTGCAAGGCGTTCTGTCCGAGGCGGTCCGGGCGTTCTGCGCCGAGAAGGTGAGCATCCAGGGTGCCGGTCGCACCGACGCGGGCGTACATGCGCTCGGACAGGTGGCCCATGTCGATCTCAGCAGGAACTGGGACCCCAACAGGGTGCGTGATGCGTTGAACGCGCATTTGCGGCCGCATCCGATCGCCGTGATCGCCGCCGAGAGGGTGCCGGCCGAGTTCGATGCTCGTTTCTCCGCCGTCAAGCGGCATTATCTTTATCGCATCATCAACCGCCGCGCCGATCTGACCTTCGAGCGCGGGCGCGCCTGGCGGATTGCCAAGCCGCTCAACAGTGCGGCCATGCACGCGGGCGCACAACGCCTGGTCGGACGCCACGACTTCACCACCTTTCGCCATATCGAGTGCCAGGCGAAATCGCCGGAGAAGACGCTCGACCAGCTGGACGTCCATCGGATCAAGGAAGATATCCATATCGTAGCGTCCGCACGTTCTTTTCTGCATACCCAAGTGCGCTCGATGGTCGGTGCGATCGTGCTGGTGGGCGAGGGCAAATGGACGGCCGATGATGTTTCGGCAGCCCTGGCCGCGCGCGACCGCGCTGCCTGCGCGCCGGTCGCGCCGCCTGACGGGCTTTATCTGACCAACGTCGACTATGAATGAGGGTCCGGGCAATCGTATGCAGACGGGACAACGACGAGCCCAGAGGCGCTCGCGCCGGTGGTCCAGTCTCCTCGTGATGGTGGCTCTGCTCGCCCCCGCGGCTGCCACCCGCGCGCAGAATTTCCCCAATGGTCAGGTTCGCATCATCGTTCCGTTCCCGGCCGGCGGAGCCACCGACGTTCTCGGGCGTGTGCTGAGCGCGCATCTGCAAACGCTGTGGGGATTCCCGGTCGTCTCCGAATATCGTCCGGGTGCTGCCGGCCTGATCGGGACGCGCCAGGTGATGAGCTCTCCGGCGGACGGCTATACCCTGTTGATGGCCTCGACCGGCGCCATTCTGGCGCTCGCCGCCGAGCGTTCCGGCAACGGAGCATTCGATGTCACGCGCGAGCTCGCGCCGATCTCGATGGTTGCTGCGCCACCCTATATTGTGGTCGTCAATCCATCATTGCCGGTGAAGACAGCTGCCCAGCTGATCGATTTTGGGAAGACTAATCCGGGCAAGCTCTCCTTTGGCTCATCCGGAGTTGGCTCGGCTTCGCATCTCGCCGGTGCCCTGTTTCAGCAGCTGAGCGGCATCGACATGCTGCACGTTCCCTATCGCGGTACGGGACCGGCGGTCACCGATCTCCTCGGCGGGCGTATCAACATGATGTTCTCGCCGGCACTGGTGGTGACGCCGCACATCGCCGCCGGCACCCTGCGGGTGATCGGCACCACCGGCTCGGTCCGCTCGGCCTTATTCCCGGAGTTTCCCACGATCGCGGAGACCGGGCTTGCCGGCTACGGCTCGCTGGGCTGGTTCGGACTGTTTTCTCCCGCCCGGACAGCGCGCGACATCGTCGTCAAAGTCAGCGCCGACACCAGGACCGTGCTCAACTTGCCTGATGCCAGGCAGCGGTTGGCAGAGCAGGGAGCGGTGCCCGAGCCGAGCACGCCCGAGGTTTTCACTGCCTTCGTGAATTCCGACATCGCGAAGTGGCTCGATTTGGCGCAGAAAACGGGCATCAAGCTGACGCCATAGCTGCCGCGTCTTGTTTGCCCGCCAACTGATCCCGGGTCAACCGAAATAGCGGTCCAAAATCCGGCGATACACTGCCGTAAGCGTGGTCAAATCGGCAACGGAAGTGCGCTCGTCCACCTGATGCATGGTCTGGCCGACCAGGCCGAATTCGAGCACGGGACAATAATCCTTGATGAAGCGCGCGTCCGAGGTTCCGCCGGTGGTAGACAGCTTCGGGACCGCGCCGGTCACCTCCTTGATCGCATCGGAAACCAGATCGACGAAGGCGCCAGGTTCGGCCACGAACGAATTGGCGTTCGACGGCTCCCAGTCGACGTGCCAGCGCACGCGCTCACCCGCACTTTCGGCGGCGCGCCGCTCGATCAGCATTTTGAGCGAAGTCTGGCTGTGGCAATCGTTGAAACGGATGTTGAAGCGCGCGCGCGCCTCGCCGGGAATGAGGTTGACGACCGTATTTCCGATGTCGATGGAAGTGAACTCGAGGTTCGACGCGTCGAAATGCGCGCTACCATGGTCGAGCGGCGTCGCCATCAATGCGCCCATCAGCGTAACCAGTCCGCGTACTGGATTGTCGGCGCGCTCGGGGTAGGCCACGTGCCCCTGCGTGCCAGTCACGACGAGAATGCCGTTGAGCGAGCCGCGCCGGCCAACCTTGATAGTGTCGCCGATCGCGGCCGCGTTGCTCGGTTCCCCCAGGATGCAATGGTCGAATTTCTCGCCGCGCTCTGCGGCCCATTTCGACGAGCTTGACGGTTCCGTTCACCGCAATGCTTTCCTCGTCGCCGGTGACGAGGAACGAGATCGATCCTTTCGGCTCTCCCGCGCGTGCGGCGAGGTGATCGAGTGCGGCCGCCAGCGCACAGGCGATCGCTCCCTTCATATCGACTGCGCCGCGGCCATACAGCGTGCCGCGGTCGATCGCACCCGCGAACGGTGGTGATTCCATTTCGAAGGCTCGCCCGGCGGCACCACGTCGGTATGCCCGGCGAATAGCAGATGCGGACCGGCGCTGCCGATGCGAGCATAAAGGTTTTCGACCGGCGCCGTTCCGGGCTCGGCAAACGTGACCCGATGAACCTCGAAGTGTGCGCGCTCGAGCACGGTTTCAATCAAAGCGAGCGCACCGCCCTCGGCCGGGGTGACCGATGGGCAGCGCACCAGATCGCTGGCAAGGCGGACAGGGTCGACGACATGACTGGTCATGAACTGCGCCTAGCGCTCTACACCGGGTTCCGTCAATGCGGATGGGCTTGCGGATGGAGATCGGCAGCAGTCTATCGACAGGTTGCGACGTCGATCTTTGGCAAGCTGATCTCGCCTCGCGGTCAATCCCTCAGCAGTTCATTGATCGATGTCTTGGCGCGGGTCTTCTCGTCGACCCGCTTGACGATCACCGCGCAATAGAGGTTTGGGCTCGGGCCGCCCGTCTTATTGGGTCGGCTCGGCAGAGAGCCCGGTACGACCACCGAATACGCCGGCACTTCGCCCTGGAACGTCTCCCCGGTCTCACGATCGACGATTTTGGTCGAAGCGCCTATGAACACCCCCATGGAGAGCACGGACCCCTCGCGCACGATCACGCCCTCGGCCACTTCCGAGCGTGCACCAACGAAGCAATTGTCCTCCACGATCACCGGGCCCGCCTGCAGCGGCTCGAGCACGCCGCCAATCCCGGCCCCGCCGGATATGTGGCAATTCTTGCCAATCTGCGCGCACGATCCGACGGTTGCCCAGGTATCGACCATGGTGCCGGAATCCACATAGGCGCCGAGATTGACGAAGCTCGGCATCAGCACCACGCCCGGTGCGATATAGGCGGAACGGCGCACCACGCAGCCCGGCACCGCGCGAAAACCCGCCTCCCGGAAGCGGTTGTCGTCCCAGCCGTCGAATTTCGATGCAACTTTATCCCACCATATTGCCTTGCCCGGCCCGCCGGGAATCACGCTCATGTCATTCATGCGGAACGAGAGCAGCACCGCCTTCTTGAGCCACTGGTTGACCCGCCAATTCCCGTTCACGCCTTTTTCCGCGACGCGTGCCGCCCCGCGGTCGAGCAGGTCGAGGGCGCTCTCGACCGCCTCTCGAACCGGACCGGTCGTGGACGGGCTGATGGCGTCGCGCTTCTCGAAAGCGTCGTCGATGGCCTTGGCCAGTTTGTTGGCGAGCTCGGCATCCGGCATGGCGGGAATCCTTCAGCGAGCGCGTCGGTTGTCTGGAATAGGACAGGGGAAGTCAATTGCTCCCGTTGCTCGCCCGGGAAGGGATTTTTGTTTCCGTGGCCGCCAGGCTGCGCTAACGTTGCTGTTGCACTCCGCAGGAGAAGACTCGTGAAGGCATTTGCCCTGATTGCGCTGCTGTCATCGTTGGCCGAGCCGGCGCTCGCGCATCATGCCATCGGGGGCAATACACCGCTGACATTCACGCAAGGATTGCTGTCCGGGCTCGGTCACCCGATCATCGGGCTCGATCACCTCGCGGCTGTGATCGCGGTCGGCTGCCTGGCAGCGAGCCAGCGGCGTGGTGCACTGCTCGTGATCGGATACGTCGTGTGCCATGATGATCGGTGCGGCGGCGCATATCGGCGAAGCCACGGTAGCCGGTGCCGAAATCTTCGTCGCGCTTTCGGTGGTTGCGCTGGGAGCGGTTCTGATTCTCACCAGACCGGTCAGGATCGATGTCGCGGTCGCCCTGTTCGCATTCGCGGGTCTTGTTCACGGCTATGCGCTCGGCGAATTGATTGCGGGAGCCGAAGCCGCGCCGCGCTACGGTTACTTTATCGGCTTGGCCATGATCCAGTCAGCCGTCGCGCTTGCGGTGATGGCGGTTGTGCGCGCGCTCGCGACGTACGCCTACAAGCCGGCCGTTGTCCGGTTGCTCGGCGCCGGCGTCGTTTGTCTCGGTCTCATCCTGCTGGTTCAGCAGATCGTCTCGGCAGCGTGACCGTCCGGGGAGTTGCGTTTCCGATCGATCGATTCCAGGAATCCGACCAGATTGTCGGTCACGTGGTCGACGTGCGGCGCGTCGCGGCCTTCAAGCTCCCAGCCCTCGCGAAACACTTCCCGGGTGTTCTCGGGCACGACCAGAACGGTTGTCATGCCGAGCGCGTGCGGCACCGCAAGGTTGCGGGCGAGATCCTCGAACATCGCCGCCTTTGCGGGGTCGACACCGTGCGCACCGAGAAAACGGTCGTAAGTCTGGGCGGAGGGCTTGGGCTCGAGCTCGGCGGCGATGATGTCGAACACGCCCTCGAAATGCCGGTGAAGATGTAAACGCGCCAGCACGGCGTCGGCATGACGCCGCGTGCCGTTCGTCAGGATCAGCTTGCGGCCGGGAAGGCGTTCGATCGCCGCTCCCAGCGCAAGGTTCGGCTCGAGCGGCGAATGGTCGATCTGGTGCACGAAATCGAGGAAATCATCGGGTTTCATGCCGTGCACGGTCATCAGTCCGCGCATCGAGGTGCCGTAGCGTTTGTAGTAGTCCTTCTGCAGGCGGAAAGCTTCCTCGTGGGTGATCTTCGAGGAAGCTCGCGATGTAGTCGCGGATACGTTCGTCTACCTGCTGCCAAAGATTGACGTGGTGAGGATAGAGCGTGTTGTCGAGATCGAACACCCAGGTATCGACATGGTCGAAAATGCGCGGCGGCGGGCGGATTGAACCATTCATGACGCTGCGGCTTACTCCTTGATCACGCTCTTGAGCGGCCGGTCGAAGGCGAGAATGACCGCGCCTGCGACCATGGAAACGCCGGCGATCATCAGGAAGAACATGATCTTGTCCATGCTGCTCCAGAAGCTGCCGAGCCAGCCGGCCATGAAATTGCCGGTGAAGCTGGTCGCCAGCCACAGGCCCATCAGCATCGAGACCATGCGCGCCGGCGAAACCTTGGACACGAGCGACAGGCCGATCGGGGAGAGGTAAAGCTCGCCGATGGTGAGGACGACGAAATAGCCGAGCAGCCACAGCCCAGCTTGCTTCGTGGCCCGCCGTGCTGCCAGGCCGCGATCGACCATGATCAGGTTGGCGAGCGCCAGAGCGAAGCAGCCGAGCGACATCTTGATGACGGTCGAGGGTTCCCGGCCGCGCTTGGCCTGCCACGCCCACAGCGCGATGACGAACGGCGTGAACGCGAAGATCATGAACGGGTTGAAAGCCTGGAACCAGGTGGTCGGGATCTCGCCCCTCCAGACGATGAGATCGATCGAGCGATCGGTGTAGTCGTCGGCCCACAGCGCGATGGTATTGCCCGACTGCTCGTAGGTGGCCCAGAACAAGGTCGTCGGCACGAACAGGGCGACGAGCGCGAGGATCGAGCGCCACTCGTTGCGGTCGAGCGGCTTGTTGTGCACGCCTTCGGCGATCGGCCTTCTGCAGCTCGTCGGGCGGCAGATGCGGAATGGCGAAGAGATAGATCACGAGCCCCAGCGTCATGCCGACGCCGGCGGCGGAGAATCCATAGTGCCAGCCCACTTCCTCGCCCAGAGTTCCGCAGATGAGCGGGGCGAGAAACGCGCCGAGATTGATGCCGACGTAGAAAATCGAGTAGGCGCGATCTCGACGCGGGTCGCCGGGCGCATAGAGACTGCCCACCTGCGCCGACATGTTCGGCTTGAATGCGCCATTGCCCAGAATCAGCACCGTCAAGGCGAGCAGAAACAGCGGCTCGAACGCCATCATGAAATGGCCGATCGCCATCAGCGTGGCGCCGAGCAGGATGGTGCGGTGCTGGCCGAGCAGGCGGTCGGCGAGAATTCCGCCCAACACCGGCGTGAGATAAACGAGGCCGGTGTAGAGACCATAGATATGCGAGGACAAAGGCTGGGGCCCGAGCGGCCCGAACATGGATTCATAAAAGCTCTTGAGTGCGCTCGAGCCCGATCACGTTTTCGGCGTTCTCCGGCTGCAGCAGATATTTCACCATGTAAAGGACGAGAAGCGCGCGCATGCCGTAATAAGAAAAGCGCTCCCACATCTCGGTCGTGAACAGGAATGTCAGTGCGCGCGGATGACCGAAAAGATCATCCGACGCGCTTGACTGGTCGTGGCTCAGCGGTTGGAAAGGCCATCGTGCAATCCCACTGCCGTTGTGCTATCAATGTCCGCCATCGGGCGTGGTGGTCCGTGCGAGCGCTGCTACAGGTAACTTCAACTGCAGCGATGGAGGCGATCAGCAACTCATTGGATCGGCTGAGCTTCATGAAGGCGCTGTTCGGACCAAAAAAGAAGCCTCGGAACGGCTGTTGGCGACCCTAGAACGCATTTCGCCGCGGCGTCAAACCGCGGCGATGAGCAGCAGCACTCGATGGTCGCGCAGCCAGCGGCAGGCCTGATACACTTGACGCCGCCCACCATTTGCGAACACGCTGCATGTTCGAACACAATTGGAGGAAATCCCCATGATTGGTTCCACTCGCGCCTTGCTCAAGGTTGCGCTCGCAGTCATTGCCGCTGTTGCGGTCCAACCGGCATGGGCGCAGGGCGAGGCGAATTATCCGACCAAGCCGATCCGCGTCGTCGTCGGGCTTCGCAGCCGGCGGCGGCAATGACCTGTTCGCGCGACTGGTCGGGCAAAAACTTTCGGAGAATATCGGCCAGCCGGTGATCATCGAGAACAAGGCCGGCGCCGGCGGCCGCATCGCAGTCGAATACGTCAAGAACCAGCCCGCCGACGGCTACACGGTCATGGTGGCGGCGAGCGGACAGATGGCGGTCGCGGCGGCGATCTACCCCAAGCTCGCCTATCATCCGACCCGCGATTTCGTCCCGATCACCATGATCGCGTCGTTTCCGCTGATCCTCGCCGGTCCGGCCAATGACACGATCAAGACGGTCAAGGACCTCGTCGCCTACGGCAAGGCCAATCCCGACAAGTCGAATTACGCAAGCTCCTCGCCGGCCTTCACCATCACGACCGAGCTGTTCAAGCTGAAAACCGGCATGCCGGCGGTGGCGGTTCCCTACAAGAGCAGCAACGAGATGATGCTCAGCGTCGCCGGCGGAAACACCCTGTTCTCCATCGCCGACGGCCCGCCCACGATGCCGCTGGTGCAGGGCGGCAAGATCCGCGCGCTCGCGGTGACCGGGTCGGTGCGCTCCTCCGAGCTTCCGAATGTGCCGAGCATGGCGGAAGCGGGCTATCCGGAAGTGAACATCGGGCTGTGGAGCGGGTTCTTCGTCTCGGTGAACACCCCGCCCGCGATCGTCAAGAAGCTCGACACCGAGTTGCGGCGCGCGCTCGCCGATGCCGGCGTGCGCGACAAGCTCAAGACCATGGCGGTCAATCCGGGCGGCGGACCGGGCGAAGAGTTCCGCAAGCAGAATCGAGGACGACATCAAGACGTTCGCCGACGTCGTCAAGGCCGCGAACCTGAAATTCGAGGACTAGCGTCATGGACACCGTGGATCGCTCGCAGCTGCACTCGGGGACCACAACCCGAGGCAGGCGTATGCGAGTATCAGGAACGCGAACACCAGCTCAAACGTCCAGCATTTCCTCGTCCGCGAACTCCGCGCGCTCCTGAATGAACTCGAAGCGCGCCTCCGGCTTGTTGCCCATCAGCCGCTCGACCGAGCTGTCGGTCCTCTTGCGCTCGTCCTCGACCACCACGACGCGCAGCAGGGTGCGCTTCTTCGGGTCCATGGTGGTTTCCTTGAGCTGGCTCGCCATCATCTCGCCGAGGCCCTTGAAACGGCCGATCTCGACCTTGGCGTTGGCGTGGAATTCCTTCTTGATCAGCTCGTCCTTGTGCTTGTCGTCGCGGGCATAAAAGATCTTTCCGCCATGGCTCAACCTGTAGAGCGGCGGCACCGCCAGATAGAGATGGCCGTTCTCGATCAGCTTCGGCATCTGGCGGTAGAAGAAAGTGATCAGCAGCGATGCGATATGGGCGCCATCGACGTCGGCATCGGTCATCACGATGACCTTCTCGTAGCGGAGATCTTCGTCACGATAATGCGGGCCGGCGCCGGAGCCGAGCGCCTGCACGAGATCGGAAAGCTGCTGATTTTGGGCGAGCTTGTCCTTGCCGGCGGAAGCCACATTGAGGATTTTTCCGCGCAACGGCAGCACCGCCTGCGAGGCGCGATCACGTGCCTGCTTGGCCGAGCCGCCGGCGGAATCGCCTTCGACGATGAAAATCTCGGAGCCTTGCGCGGCCGTGTTGATGCAGTCGGCGAGCTTGCCGGGGAGGCGCAGCTTGCGCACCGCGGTCTTGCGTGAAATCTCCTTCTCCTGGCGGCGGCGGATTCGCTCCTCGGCCCGCTCGATCACGAAATCGAGCAGCCTGTTCGCCTGGGTCGGGTTGCCCGCGAGCCAGTGATCGAAGGGATCCCGGATCGCGTTCTCGACGATGCGGGCGGCTTCGGCCGTGGCCAGCCGATCCTTGGTCTGGCCCTGGAATTCCGGCTCGCGGATGAACACCGAGACCATGCAGGCCGCGCCGGTCATCACGTCGTCGCCGGTCACCGCTGCTGCGCGCTTGCCCTGGCCGACCCGCTCGGCATGGTCCTTGATGCCCTTCAACAATGCGCTGCGCAGTCCGGATTCGTGCGTCCCGCCGTCCGGCGTCGGGATCGTATTGCAATAGGACGATAGGAACCCGTCGGCGTCGCCGGTCCAGGCGATCGCCCATTGCGCCCCGCCATGACTGCCGATCCTGCCGGCGCTGCCGGCGAAAATGTCGGGATGGACGAGCGTCGCTCCGTTGATGAAGGCAGAGAGGTATTCCTTGAGCCCGTCGGCGAAATGGAAGGTGGCCTTTTCCGGCACGCCCTCGACCCCTTGCAGAAGCTCCCTGGCGCAGGACCAGCGGATCTCGACGCCGCCGAACAAATACGCTTTGGAGCGCGCCATCTTGAACACGCGCTCCGGCCTGAAATGTGCCTTCGCGCCGAAGATGTCCGGATCGGGCCGGAAGCGCACCTTGGTGCCGCGCCGGTTGGAGACGCGACCGAGCCGCTCCAGCTTTCCTTTCGGCTTGCCGCGCTCGAACACCATTCGATGCAGCGTCTGCTCGCGCGCGACCTCTACCTCCATGCGCTCGGACAGCGCATTGGCGACCGAGACGCCTACGCCGTGCAGACCGCCCGATGTGCCGTAGACTTCCGAAGCAAACTTTCCGCCGGCGTGCAACGTGCACATGATCACTTCAAGCGCTGACTTGTTCTTGAATTTGGGATGTGGATCGACGGGAATGCCGCGGCCGTTGTCGGTGACGGCGACGAAGCCATCCCGCTCCATTTCGACCTCGATGAAGGTGGCATGCCCTTCCAGCGCCTCGTCCATGCTATTGTCGATCACCTCGGCGAACAGGTGATGCAGCGCCTTCTCGTCGGTGCCGCCGATATACATGCCCGGACGCCGGCGCACCGGCTCTAGCCCTTCGAGGACCTCGATATGGCGCGCGGTATAGCTGCCCTCCGCTCCGGCCAGGGGCTTGGTGGCGCGACCTGCCGTTCCGGAGATGCGGCGCGGCGCGACTTCGTTGAGATCCGAGAACAGGTCCTTGCCCGACCTGGAGGAAAAGGGGGTACGTGCTGTAGATTTAGCGATTTTGGCCATGCGTCATGTGAATCGGTGAGAGGAAACGAATTGGCTGTCCGACTATGACACGGCCGTGTCCGTATCGTGATGCAGGAGTTTGGAACAACGTGGCTCGGTGTATATTCATATGGTCGAACCATACCACCCGCGCAATCGGCGTGCCGTGGGAAGGCCGCCCGCGCGCCAGATATTCGCCCAATCCTGTCGCCAAGACTTTTAGTCAGCAAACAAGACTTGCCGGTTAGTAAAAGGAGTGCGTCATGTTCGATCTCGACCGCTTGTTGAAGGCTCTTTCGGCAAGTGCCGGTGCGCCTGCCGAATTCCAGCGCATGCTCGATTGGAAACTGCTGCGCGGCAGTCACGGGTTTCCAGGACCCGACGGCGGCACCTGCATCAATGAGGCGGCGATCGTTGCGGCGGGATATCCCTATCGGGCAGTGTATTGTGTGAAGGATTTGCCGTCGAGTTTCTCGCGCCCGATCGCGTTGCTCGCGCTGTGCTTGAACGACACGCTCGAGGACGAGTTGCGGCAAGAGCTGCTCACTCCGTTCGTGACACGCCTCGCTGGTTCGGTGGATATCGCCCCGGATCGAGATGGCGCGAGCCGAGCTCATGCTCGAGCGCACCGTGGTCAAAATTCTCGCGCCGGCATTCGCCCGTGCCGGCTTCGTGGAGCTGGCCGAAATCTACGGCTCGGTC
Organism: uncultured Alphaproteobacteria bacterium; assembly: GCA_963831225.1. Lineage (GTDB taxonomy): Bacteria > Pseudomonadota > Alphaproteobacteria > Rhizobiales > Xanthobacteraceae > VAZQ01. The sequence goes on along the minus strand of CAWHPT010000063.1, from coordinate 39,336 downwards.
GCCGCTCCAGCCGAGCTGATCGAGATTGCGAGGTCTCTGAAGACCGCTCAGCGCTGCAGGCTGCCGCAGCCGTTGCTTTCCGCCATCGAGCATGCCGCCGATGCTGCTTCGCACGTGCAATCCGGACTGCCGGCCGATGTCGTGTTCTGCGCATATTCGCTGATGCGTGAAATCGCCTCGCTGGATGGCGACCGGTGTTTCGAAGAGGTGTATCGCGGCGCAGCCGCTATCCTTGCCGCCGCGCTCGAAATCGGAAACCGGGCGGAGATCGACGGCGCGGACTTGGTCGCATGGCGGCTCGATGCCGCCAAGCGAATGTCCAATCAGCGCGACGAGACGCTGATAGGATAGTGCTGAGATCGTGCATCTCCTATCATCTACCGGCCGGCGGTCGTGGCGGGGAGATCGGGCCGAGCTCGAGAGCGGCTGTGGCCGGCGATGGCCATGATTTAGAGAGAAGTCCTGGGGCGGTCTGGTCTTGCCGACCAAGGCGAGCTAATCGTTGTTGGCAACCAAGTCGCCCGGTCCATGTTCGAGAGCCTCGAAGGCTACGCCCAACAAGTGGTCGAATTCGTGCGCGTCCATCAGGCATGGGCGGCGCCGATCGTTTTCGTGCTCGCCTTCGGTGAGTCGCTTGCCTTTATCTCACTGCTGTTTCCGGCCTGGGCGGCGCTGGTCGGCATCGGCGTGCTGATCGGATCCGGCACCCTCGATTTCTGGCCCATCTGGCTGGCCGCTTCCCTTGGAGCTGGGGCTCGGCGATTGGCTGTCCTACTGGATAGGCGTCAAGATCGGGCCGCCCGTCGCTCACATATGGCCGCTCTCCCGCCATCCCGCAACTGCTGCCGAAGGGCGAAGCCTTCGTAAAGCGCTGGGGCGTGCTGGCAATTTTCATCGGCCGTTTTTTCGGGCCGTTGCGTGCCTCGGTCCCCCTGGTCGCGGGAGTTTTTCAGATGCCCTATTGGCATTTCCAGATCGCGAACTTCGTGTCGGCATTCGTTTGGGCCGCAGTCCTGCTCACCACGGGCGATGTGGCGGGCAAGATTTTCAAATGGGCATGGGGGTAGTCAGGGCACGGCTGACTCCTGACACCCATCATTCACGGTGCTTGCGGATGAGCGAGCCGACGATGTTCGAAAAGTCGTCGGTCCAAACTCGTTGACTTGGAGGAGGCTCTCGAAGCTCCCAATCCTGTGATTGGATGAGCGGACCGAAATCGTCCTCGTTACGGGCAACCGCGGCGACTGTGCCGGAATACTTGTAGGGATTGACAGCCTCGTCGATATCCACGCCATCGCTGACGAGCGTTATCAGACCGTTCGCCGCGGCGATGCCGGCGACCACCGAGGCGAGCTCCAGGTGCCGGTTCGACACGTGCAGCACGATCATGCCATTGGGACCGAGCTTCGCGAGGTAGATCGCCATTGCTTCCCGCGTGAGCAAGTGAATGGGGATCGCATCGGACGAGAAGGCGTCGACGATGATGAGGTCGTAGGCGCCGTCCGGCGCTTCGGCCAGCGTGAGCCGGGCGTCCCCGAGGATGATTGGTACGTCGGGGCCGCACGACGAAAGAAAACTGAACAGGCTCGGATCGCGGGCGATGCGGATGATGGCCGGATCGATCTCGTAAAAATGCACGGTGTCATCCGGCTCGGCGCGACAGGCCAGAGAGCCGGCCCCGAGCCCGATGACGGCATAACGCAGCGGGCCGCCGCTGCGCGCCCGCGCTGCCTCGAAGGTCTGAGCAATGCCGGAACCATCCCAGTAATACATCAGCAGTTCCGGCGGGTCATGTGCCGGCTCGCCGTCGGGCTCGCGGATGCGCTGGCCTCCGTGCAGCGTGGTTCCATGTTGCAGCAGACGAAATCGACCGTCCGTCGTCTCCGAAATCTTGGCGACGCCGAAGAAGCTGCGTACGAACATAGCGCCTGACTGTTCGACTACGCTGTGATGGAACAGGAGCACGAAAGCAACCAAGGCGGCGAATGGCAGAGGCGCGCGCCAAGACAAGGCGCATGCGACCAGGATGATGCCAACGGTCCAGTTGAACGTAGTATCGTCGAGCACCACCGGCTGAAATCTCGAGGCGATCAGAATGACCGCTGCCGTCGCGAGCGCCGCCATCAGTGCGTAGCGCCAGCGCGCGTCGCTCGGCAGCGCCAGGCCCGGCCGGCACAGCACCGCAAGCGCGAGCAGGATTGGGTACTCAGCCACCCAGTTGAATACATGGGGAGCGACCAATCCCGCAGCGATGCCCCCGATCACCCCGCCCGCCGACATCCACAGATAAAAGGCAGTGAGGTATCGTGCCGCGGGCCGCGTCCGCGCCAGCTCGCCGTGACACATCAAGGCGCAGACGAAGAACACCGCGAGATGAACGCCGATCAATCCGACGATGTTCTTGATCGGCTCGAAGATGATGACGCCGGCGAGGCCGATGACGAAAAGCGGCTGGACCGCAACGACGAACCAGTGAGGAATGATCGGGCGGCGCGCGAATACGATGCAGAAGGTGAGGAGATAGAGTGCGAGCGGGAGAACCCAGAGCAGTGGCACCGCAGCGACGTCAGTTGAGATGTGGGCGGTCACCGCAACCAGGAGCGCCGAGGGCACTGCCCCGAGCAGCACCCAAAAAGCCGCGTCTCGCCACGTCGGCGGCGTAACCGCTGCACCGTCGATCGTGGCGACCGGTTCCCGGTCGGAGCCGCGCCACAGCATCATTCCGCTGGCGGCGAGCAACGCGATCAGCAGGTAAAATCCGGCGGACCACAACCAAGATTGATCTCCGAGCCTGACGAACGGCTCGACTGCGACCGGATATGACAGCAGTGCCAGAAAGCTGCCGATATTACTGGCGGCATAGAGGAAATATGGGTCGCGTGCCTCCGGATGATCCGTGCGCGCGAACCAGGCCTGCAACAGCGGACTGTTGGCCGAGAGCGCAAAGAACGGCGGGCCGATGGAGACCGCGAACAGGCCAATCAACCAGAGTTCCTCTCCGGCCGGCGGCGGCCGGCCCCAGCCGGAGGCGATCGAGAGTGGCAGGATGAAGCAGGCGGCGACCGTCACCGCCAAATGAATAACGACCGAGATACGGCCGGCTGCGTATCGAGTGAGCAGGTGGGCATAGGCGTAACCCGCCAGCAGCGTGGCCTGGAAAAACACGATCGCCACCGACCAAACCGCCGGCGCGCCGCCGAATCGCGGCAGCACCATCTTGGTGAACATCGGTTGCACCAGGAACAGGAGCGCGGCGCTCAGGAAAATGGTGGCAGTGAAGAGGGCGAGCAGCACTGCGGGTCGGTCGCTCGCGCCTCGCCTGGCTTCGCTCTCGGATTGGGTGGCGTTGCTCGCCGGAAGATCAGAACTTCCCATGCCTGTAGCCATACCCTGCCGGTCCTGAAATAGCACCCATAGCCGAACGAGCCGGCAGTGTGGGTGCCCGCGTCCGCACGACACGAGCCTTCCGTGCCCCCATTCTCATTGCTTCCGGGGCGGATTAGACTTCGCCAAAGGTGATCAAGGTCTCGCAAAAGTGAGACCACCACACAGGGGAGAATGCCATGACCGAACTGAGCCGCCGCATCGTCCTTGCGGGCGCCGCAGCCGCGACTGCACTGAGCCCGCTCGCCGCGATTCGATCCACCCGAGCCGCCGCTCCCGCTGCCGGCAAACAGACGCCGGGCTGGTACCGCTACAAGGTGGGTGAGCACGAGATCACGGTCGTTACCGACGGGGTCAATCGATTTCCGTTGCCGGACTCGTTTGTCGCCAACGTCAAGAAGGACGAGGTCAATGCCGCCCTGGCAGCTGCTTTCATGGACAAGGACAAGTTGGCGATTCCGTATAGCCCGATCGTCGTAAACACCGGTGCCAAGCTCGTCGTCATCGATACGGGAACGGGCGAAGCCAATTTCACTCAGAGCAAAGGTACGGCCGGCCAGTTCCACGCCAATCTCGCGGCTTCCGGCATCGACGCCAAAGCGGTCGATACCGTCATCATCTCGCATTACCACCCCGACCATGTGAACGGCCTGGTCAGTCCCAACGGTCAGCCAGCCTTCACCAACGCGGAGATTCTCGTTCCGGCTGCGGAGCACAAATTCTGGATGGATGACGGGGAGATGAGCCGGGCGTCAGCGGGACGCATGGAGACCTTGTTCAAGAACAATCGCCGAGTGTTCAGCGGCGAGATCCTCAAGCGGGTGAGGACGTACGAGCCGGACAAGGAAATCCTGCCTGGGATCACATCGGTTGCGACCAACGGCCACACGCCTGGCCACAACTCCCACATCATCGCCTCTGGTTCGAGCAAGGTCTATGTGCAGGCCGACGTGACCAACGTGCCGTTCTTGTTCGCGCGCAACCCCGGCTGGCACCTCGTGTTCGACCAGGACGGGAAAATGGCCGAAGCGACGCGGCGCAAGGTCTATGACATGCTGGCGGCTGAGAGGATGCTGGTGCAGGGCTTCCACTACCCGTTCCCGGCCCTGGCCCATATCGAGAAGATTGGATCGGGCTACCGGGAAACTCCGATGCCGTGGAGTCCTGTGATCTGATTTCATATTGGTCCCGGGTGCATGGCACACGTCGCGATGCACCGCTGACCAGACATCACGCGCCGCGCTTGCCGGCGCCGCCGTTGCCGCCATAGCATCTCCGCTCGCGGCATCGTGCCGGCGGCGAAATCCAGTGATTTGACTCTGGCCGCGCAAACCGATCGCTGACCGATCGACTGCAGCAATGGGACCAGGTTGTGCGTGCGACCTCACTTGCGCAACGATGGCAGAGCGCCTCGGCCTTCTTGCGAAGTTGACGTGATGGGCCGGCGCCGCTATAGCGCGCCGGCATGGCGACAACCCAAAAGCACCGTGTTTTGCGACACCGCCGCATTCCCCATGGCCCGGTTTGCGATCGCCTGTGAACGTTCTCGTGCCGCCGATGAGGTGTGCGGCAAGTGATCATCAGAGCGTTCTTCCCCATCGTCCGGTCGATGACGCGATCACGAAGGAATGGTCATGCCTAGGATGATTGAAGGCAAAGCCAGGATCGGCGTGCTCGGCGCTTCGGGGTATACCGGCGCGGAGCTGTTGCGGCTGCTGCTCGGTCATCCCAACGTCCAAATCACGCTTCTGACCGCCGAGCGCCGCGCCGGTCAGGACTTGCGACAGGTATTTCCGCAGTACTCGCCATTTGCCTTGCCGAAGCTGGTGGCGATCGATGGCGTGGACTGGCATGCGGCAGCGCTCGATCTTGTGTTTTGCGCCTTGCCTCACGCCACCACGCAAAAGGTCATCAAGAATTTGCTCGCCGGGGCGCCGGCGACCAGGGTGGTCGATCTTTCCGCCGACTTTCGACTATCCGATCCGGCCGCCTACGCGCGCTGGTACGGCCATGAGCACCAGGCGCTCGATCTGCAGAAAAACGCGGTCTACGGCCTGACCGAAATCTATCGCGACCAGATCAGGTCAGCCGGTCTCGTGGCCAATCCCGGCTGCTACACGACCTGCGCGCAGCTTCCGCTCATTCCGCTCTTGCAGGCGAGCGCAATTGATCCCGACGAGATCGTGATCGATGCCAAATCGGGAATGACAGGGGCCGGAAGGGCGGCGAAGGAGGAGATGCTCTTCTCTGAAGTGGCGGAAGGGTTTCACGCCTATGGCGTAGGCCGTCACCGCCACATGGCCGAGCTCGACCAGGAATTTTCCAAGGCTGCCGGTCGCGCGGTCGTCGTGAGCTTTACCCCCCATCTCGTTCCCATGAACCGTGGTTTGCTTTCAACGATCTACGTGCGCGGTTCGAACACATCGGCGCAAGACCTGCATCGAATACTTGCAGAGTACTTTGCGAAAGAGACCTTCGTCCACATCCTGCCGTTCGGGGAGATGCCGCAGACCCGTCACGTCCGCGGCTCCAACTTTACCTTCATCGGAGTAGTCGGGGATCGTATCCAAGGCCGTGCGATCATCGGCTCGGCGCTCGACAACCTCACCAAGGGCGCCTCCGGCCAGGCCGTGCAGAACATGAACGTCATGCTCGGCTTTTCCGAAACATCGGGATTGCAACAGGCGGCGCTGTTTCCATGATCGCGATCTGCGCTGTAGGAACCAGGAGGTCGTATGATCCTACGCGAGAACTAGCCAACGTCTCGGGATCATGCGTTAGTACCGCACCTTGACGTATCTGCCCGGCGCGTCCTCGATCGGGGTCAAGCGGCCGCCGCCGGGCTCACGCGCCGGGACCTCGGTCGCATCCTGTGACTTGAGCCACTCGAACCAGTGCGGCCACCAGGAGCCAGCATGCTCCTCCGCCCGAGCGATCCATTTCTCGACGTCCGTGCCAGCGGGCTTCGGCCCCGCCCAATACTGATACTTCATCTTGCTCGGTGGATTGACGACGCCGGCGATATGGCCGGAGCCCGCAACCACGAATTTCACCGGCCCGCCGAAGAGCTTCGAGCCGACCAGCACTGATTTCGCGGGCGCGATATGGTCCTCGCGCGTCGCGAGATTGTAGATTGGCACCGTCACCTTCTTGAGATCGAGCTTCTTGCCGCCGATCACCATCTCGCCCTTGGCCAGCTTGTTCTCCAGATAGCACTTGCGCAGGTAGAATGAATGATTGGCCGCCGGCAACCGCGTTGCATCGGCATTCCAATAGAGCAGGTCGAAAGGAAAGGGCGCTTTGCCCTTCATGTAATTGCTGATGACATACGGCCAGATCAGATCGTTGGAGCGCAGGAGGTTGAAGGCGTTGGCCATCTTGCGGCCATCGAGATAGCCGCGCCCCGCCATGTGGCGTTCGAGGGTCGTGATCTGCTCGTCGTCGACGAACACCTTGAGATCACCGGCATGGGTGAAGTCGACCTGCGCCGCGAAGAACGTCGCCGAGGCGATGCGCGAATCGCGCTTTGCGGCCATTTGGGCAAGCGTTACCGCAAGCAGCGTGCCGCCGACGCAATAACCGATAGTGTTGACCTTGCGCCCCCCCGTCGCATGCTCGATCACCTCGAGTGCTGCCAGCGGCCCTTCGCGCGCATAGTCTTCGAAGGTCTTCTTCGCGAGATCGGCGTCCGGGTTGACCCAGGAAATTACGAAAACGGTAAGCCCTTGGTCGACGCACCACTTGATGAAGGATTTTTCGGGAGTGAGATCGAGGATGTAGAACTTGTTGATCCAGGGGGGCACGATCAGGATCGGCCGCTCGAGCACGGTCTCGGTCGACGGCGCATACTGGATGAGTTGCATCAATTCATTCTCGAAGATCACCTTGCCGGGCGTGAGGGCGAGGTTGCGGCCGACCTCGAACATCGAGGCGTCGGATTGGCGGATCTTGAGATTCCCACGACCGGCTTGGATATCCTCGGCCAACATCTGCATGCCGCGCACGAGGTTCTCGGCCTTGGAGCTGACGGTCTCGCGCAAGAGCTCCGGGTTGGTCAGGACGAAATTCGACGGCGCGATCGCATTGGCGATCTGGCGAACATAGAAATCGGCCTTCTGCAGCGTATGCGGGTCGAGCCCGTGCGCTCCCTCGACCAGGCGATTCGCCCATTGCACAGTGAGGAGATACGCCTGCTTGAGAAAATCGAAGAACTGGTTGCTCGACCATTCAGGATCGGCGAAGCGCTTGTCTCGAGGATCGGGCTCGGCAAGGGGCGCAACGTTCTCGCCCGCCATTCGCTTGGCCGCATGCGCCCAGAGATCGAGATACGCCTTGCCGAGACTCGATTGGAGCTCGACCGCGCGTTGCGGATCGCGCAGCCAATAATCCGCCACCTGGCCGAGTGTTTTCACCACGTCGGCCACTTCGGCGTACTGGTCGTCGGAGCGGCCTTCCTCGCGGGGCTTGAGATAGGCCGCCATGGCCCTGCCGCCCTCTTCCATGATGCGGGCGAGGTTGCGGCCCAACTCCTCGTAGTCGGAGCCGGTTGCGATGAGTTCCGACGGGGCTCTCACGGAGACGCCTCATTCCAGCTTGGCTTGGACCCGGCTTCGCCTTCTCGACTTCAGATGGACTTTCCTCGGGGTGGCCGCAAGACGCATCGCTGCGCACGCGACCGGGATGCACGAAGTGCGGGTGCGGCATCGCGTGCGGGCCGACTGCCCTAAACCTTGCTTTGGTCATATTGGATTGGCGTACTGGCTCCGCATGGCGCAAATACATGAGTTGGCAGGAACTTCGTCGGCACGCGTGGGGAGGAGACCGGCCGCTTCCGGGCTCGCAGGGCGCTGCACAGGCGTGATTTTGCTGGCACGACCACGGCGGCCGGCAGTGCGACGTATCCTGGCTTTCGCGGTGTTGCTGGCCGGCGGAATGAGCGTTGCGGGCTGCTCGTCAGCCAACATCGCCGATAACCTTCCAGCAGCGACCGGAGGCTTGCCGCAGAACGCTCCGCAGCGTCCCCCGACGCCTGGGTCCTATCCGGCGGTTCACGACATGCCGCCCGCTCGGTCGAGCACCGTCCTCACCGAGGAGGAGCAGAAAAAGCTCGAAGAGGATCTGATCGCAGCGCGCAAGCGGGCCGCGGCCGCCGGCAAACCTGCTGGCAGCACCCGCAACAAGTGATAAAAGGCTCGTGGCGGCCGGCCGCGAAGCATCGGCGCACCGGGCTTGGGAATTGGGCTCATGGAAGAATTTCACCGCATCAGGCGTCTGCCGCCCTATGTCTTCGAGCAGGTCAATCGTGCAAAGGCGGCGGCGCGCAACTCGGGTGCCGACATCATCGATCTCGGCATGGGAAATCCCGACCTGCCGGCACCGGCGCACGTGCTCGAGAAGCTCAAGGAGACCATCGGCAAGCCGCGCACCGATCGTTATTCGGCCTCCAAGGGAATCCCCGGATTGCGCCGGGCGCAAGCGGCCTATTATGCGCGCCGTTTCGGTGTGAAGCTCAATCCGGAAAGTCAGATTGTCGCCACGCTGGGCTCGAAGGAGGGCTTCGCCAATGTGGCGCAGGCGATAACGGCTCCCGGCGATGTCATTCTGGTGCCGGATCCGAGCTATCCGATTCACGCCTTCGGGTTCCTGATGGCGGGCGGAGTGATCCGCTCGGTGCCGTCCGAGCCGACACCCGAGTTTTTTTCTACCCTGGAGCGCGCGATCGTTCGCTCGATTCCAAAGCCACTTGCCCTCGTGGTTTGTTACCCATCGAATCCGACGGCCTATGTCGCGGATATCGACTTCTATCGAGAGCTCGTTCCATTTGCGAGGAAGCACAATATCCTCGTGCTTTCTGACCTCGCCTATTCCGAGGTCTACTTCGACGACAATCCTCCGCCTTCCGTGCTGCAGGTGCCCGGCGCCATGGATCTCGCCGTTGAGTTCACCTCGATGTCGAAGACCTATTCGATGCCCGGCTGGCGTATGGGTTTTGCGGTTGGGAACGAACGCATCATTGCGGCGCTTGGTCGGGTGAAGTCCTACCTCGATTACGGCGCCTTTACCCCGGTGCAGGTGGCGGCCGCCGCCGCGCTCAATGGTCCGGACGACTGCATTCACGAGATGCGCGCAATCTACCGGCGCCGCCGCGACGTGCTGGTGGAAGTCGTTCGGCCGTGCCGGATGGGACGTTCCGCCCCCGCGTGCCTCCATGTTCGCATGGGCGCCGATTCCAGAGCCGTTCAGCAGCCTTGGCAGCGTCGAGTTCTCGACGCTGCTGGTGGAAAAGGCCGAGGTCGCAGTCTCGCCCGGTACCGGGTTCGGAGAGCGCGGCGAAGGCTACGTTCGCATCGCATTGGTGGAGAACGAGCAGCGCATTCGTCAGGCCGCGCGCAACATCCGCCGCTTTCTTGAAACCGGCCCTGACAAGTTGCACAACGTCGTCCCCCTGGCCAAGCGGCGCTAGACGCGTCGCGCTCAAGCAACGTTCATGGTTGTCCCGCTTAAGATCGGTATTGCCGGTTTGGGCACGGTCGGCGCCTCGGTCATCCGGCTCATCGATCGCCAGCGCGAGGCGCTTGCAGTCTGCTGTGGCCGTCCGCTCGAGGTTGTCGCGGTGAGCGCGCGCTCGCGTGCCAAGAAGCGCGACGTCGATGTGAAAGCACTGCGTTGGGTGGCCGACCCGGTGAGCCTTGCGGGCGATCGCGAGATCGACGTGTTCGTCGAGTTGATCGGCGGCGAGGGCGACCCTGCCCGGGCTGCGATCTCGGCCGCACTGGCGGCGAAAAAATCAGTGGTTACCGCCAACAAGGCTCTTCTTGCGCGTCATGGCATCAAGCTCGCGGCCATCGCCGAAAAGAATCATGTGGCGCTCAGTTTCGAGGCCGCCGTCGGCGGTGCCATTCCGATCGTGAAGACATTGCGCGAAGGGCTCGCCGGCAATTCGCTCGCACGCGTGTATGGAATCCTCAATGGCACCTGCAACTACATTCTGAGCCGGATGGAGCAGGACAAGCTCGCCTTCGGCGACTGCTTGAAGGAGGCGCAGCGACTCGGTTACGCCGAGGCCGATCCGACATTCGATATCGAAGGCCATGACACTGCGCAAAAGCTTGCGATTCTGGCGAGCCTCGCATTCGGCATCAAGGTGGATGTGAGCGCCGTCTTTGTCGAGGGCATTTCGTCGATCGCGTTCGAAGATTTGCAATGGGCGGATGAGCTCGGCTACCGCGTGAAACTGCTGGGCGTTGCGGTCAAGACGGAGAAAGGCATCGAGCAGCGTGTGCATCCGACCATGGTGCCCAAGGACAGTGCAATCGCGCAGGTGATGGGCGTCACCAACGCTGTGACCATCGATGCCGGCACCATCGCGCCGATCACGTTGGTCGGCCCCGGCGCCGGCGGCATGGCAACGGCAAGCGCCATCGTCGCCGATATCGTCGGACATTGCGCGCGGCCTGCGCACGGCGCCCTTCGGCCGGCCTATTTCCCGGCTCAGCACCAGCAACAAGGCGCCGATGCAGCGCCACGAAGGCGGCTATTACATCCGGCTCCTCGCCTTGGATAAGCCCGGGACCGCCGCCACCATCGCCAGGCGGCTGGCGCAGCAGAACATCTCGATGGAATCGATCGTCCAGCGTCACCGCGGCTCGCGTCCGCATGGCGGAGACGATCCCGGGCGCGCTGACGCGCCGGTCCCGGTGATCCTCATCACCTATGCCACGACCGAGGACGCCGTGCGCAAGGCTCTCCTCGCCGTTGGGCGCGACCGGGTCATCTCGGGTAAGCCGCAGGTCATTCGGATCGAAAAAAACTGATAGCATCGGTCTGGACCGTCGCCGCTTGCCCGGCCGGACGCCGGCTTGGACTTGGCAAGTTGGCTGCAGGAGACGACATGAACAAAGAAGGACGCAGCCCCGTGCCTTCCATCACCATTCAGCCGGATCTGGCGCTGGAGCGCGTTCTTTCGCTCGAGATCGTGCGGGTGACCGAGCGCGCAGCGGTCTCGGCGGCCCGATTGACCGGCCGCGGCAATGAAAAGGCCGCCGACCAGGCTGCGGTCGACGCCATGCGCCGCGAGCTCAACAGATTGCCGATCGAGGGCACTGTCGTGATCGGGGAGGGCGAGCGCGACGAGGCGCCGATGCTGTTCATCGGAGAAAGCGTCGGGAACAAGCATGGGCCGAAGGTGGATATTGCAGTCGATCCGCTCGAAGGCACCACGCTTTGCGCCAAGAACATGCCGGGGGCGATCGCCACGATGGCCATGGCGGAAGGAGGGACGCTGCTCAACGCACCCGACGTCTACATGGACAAGATCGCGATCGGACCAGGCTATTCCAAGGGCGTTGTCGATCTCGATGCTCCGGCCGAAGAAAACATTCGCAATCTCGCCCATGCCAAGGGGGTGCAGCCGGCCGACATCACTGCGCTCATCCTCGACCGACCGCGCCATGCCGATCTCATTGCCGCGGTGCGCAACATCGGCGCAGCTGTTCGGCTGATTACCGATGGCGACGTCGCGGGGGTGATCCACACCGCCGATCCGGCAAATACCGGCATCGACATCTATATGGGCATCGGCGGCGCCCCAGAGGGCGTGTTGGCGGCGGCGGCGTTGCGATGCATCGGCGGCCAGATGCAGTGCCGGCTCGTGCTCGACACGGAGGAGAAACGCTCCCGCGCCGCCAAGATGGGCATCAGGGATCCGCGCAAGAAGTACGAAATCGCCGACATGGTGAAAGGCGATTGCCTGTTCGCCGCCACTGGCGTCACCGACGGCGCGCTGCTCGCCGGAGTGAAATTCCGTCAGGACGTGATCAATACCGAAACCGTGGTGATGCGCTCGGTTACCGGCACGGTGCGGTGGATCAAGGCCGACCATCGAGAGTTCGCCAAGTTTTATTTGGATTGAATGTTTCGCGCTGCAGTCGCGCCACGGCAAAAGTCCCGTTGATCAAGTTCGTTGTGGCTGTCGTGGATACCGTAGGACACGACGTTCGCGCGGTCATGCCCCCGCCCGGCGCATTGGCCTCGTGTCACTTCGTTCGTCCCGATCGAGGCGGCCGCGGGAGCCGAGTCTTCCTGTCCGGCAGCAAGTACTGCTCAATCCGTTGCCCGACGGGCTTTGATCGATGTGCGGACCGATCAGCATTTGAAATGCGTAGACAACCTGCTGGTATTCCTCGGCGCAGCCTTCCGCTCTTTCTTTCGGCAAGTATCCCTTCTGCACGAGATCGGCGAACAGTTGTGCGTCCGCGCCATAGGCGATGCACAGCAGATTGTAGAAGCGTTGCGCGGGCGTGCCGTGCTCGCCCGCATGCTGTTGGCGTGTGACGTAATAGCTCGTCAGAGCGAAATAGACGGCGGCAGACATCGCCACCGCGGCGCCGCCGCCCATGATCCACCATCGCAGCGTGCGAAACAACGCGCCGACGGCGATGAGCACGAGACCCGCTATGATCAACGCGATGATCGCCGTTGCGCTCTGCAATTCGCTCCTGTACGCGTGCGCGGTGCCCAGGATCAGCCGGCGTGCCTCGGTCTTGCCGAATTGCAGCATCAGATAGGCCGACACCTGATCTGCCGCATCTTCCTCGCCTCCGAGCACCGGCACTTTCAGCAAGTCGAACAAGGCATGCGCGGTTTCGTGGAAAAATACGTCGAAGAGCGGTCCAAGCAAGGCATCTATCGGTGTGAGGCCCGACGGTGTCGTCGTTTCCGGCGCGTTCCGCCATATCTCGTCCATATACTCGTAGCAGACCGTCACGGTATCGTCGTCGTACCAGGCGTTGGACTCTCCGTCGCATCCTTCCAGCTTCAGAGCGAGCGGGCGTGGCAGACTGAACCGGCTGAGGAGTTCCTGCAGTTTCTCGAGGGCACGATACTCCTTCAACAGCTCGTAAAGCGTCTGATGTGCGGTGTTCTTGGGTGGCATATAAGAAATGTCGATAGTGCCGGCTTGCACCGGCGCTGCATGCACTAGACGCGGCAGTGCCATGACGAAGATCGTGCAGATGACGGCGACGAATGCTCCGAGCGTTTTCATCGCGGCGCTGTTGATGGCGATTGCATCCTTTCGATCATTTTGTTGGCGATTCTCATGGTTTGCGTGGCGTCTTCAGATGGTAGCAATTGCTGATTGTCCCCGAAAGCTCTCGGTCCGGCCGCAGGCATGGATGCGATCGCGTACGGCGCTGGCGAAGATGATCACGGTATGGCTGTTTCCGAACTCTTGATCCGAGCGATCCGTGTGGACGAGCGCGCCGAATGGGAGCCCTTGTGGAAGGGCTATCAGGCCTTCTACAAGGTCGCGATTTCCTCTGAGACCACGGCGGTGACCTGGGCGCGCCTGCACGATCCTCGCGAGCCAATGGGTGTGCTGGGCGCCTATGTGAACGGCGAGCTTCGCGGCATTGTGCATTACATTTTTCACCGATCGTGCTGGACGACCGGCGATTATTGCTATCTCCAGGACCTGTTCGTTGCTGAAAGCGCACGCAATCTGGGGCTGGGAGAGACACTGATTAGAGCCGTGGAAGAGCGCGCGCATGCGGCTGGAGCGAGCCGCGTTTATTGGCTCACGCACGAAACCAATGCAGGCGCACGCTCCCTCTATGACAGGTTGGCAGAGCGCTCCGGCTTCATCCAATATTGCAAGCTTTTCTAAACCGATTCGCGGGCTCCCAATGGCCATGATCTCGAGCGTCCCCCAGACCTCTCCACGGCGCCTGTTTCTGGGCGTTGAGAATTCGGCATGCGGACGTGCCTGGCGCGACCGGCTCGATCAGCGCGGCTCGGCCCGGGCGCTGGCCATCGCGCAGCAACACGGCGTTCCGGAGCTTCTGGCGCGTATTCTTGCGGGGCGCGGGGTCGAAGTGGACGAGGTTGCAAGCTTCCTCGATCCAACGGTGCGTGCGCTGATGCCGGACCCCGATGCGATCACGCAGATGCCGGTAGCGGCGCGACGGCTGGCGGACGCAGTCACAGGCAGTGAAACAGTTGCCATCTTCGGCGACTACGACGTCGACGGCGCCACCGCGGCGGCGGTGCTCGGGCGCTATCTGCGGCATTGCCGGCTGGCGCCTGTCATCCACATCCCGGACCGATTGTTCGAAGGCTATGGTCCCGAATTCCGAGGCGATTGCCTCGCTCGCCGCCCGGGGTGCAAGCCTCCTGGTGACGGTCGATTGCGGCACCACCAGCCACGAGCCGCTGCTGGAAGCACGCAGGCTCGGCCTCGACACCATCGTCATCGACCATCATCAGGCGGACGAGCGGCTTCCTGCGGCACTCGCGCTGATCAATCCCAACCGCCTCGACGATCTTTCGAAGCTCGGTCAGCTCGCGGCCGTCGGCCTCGTCTTCATGACCGTGGTTGCCGTCAACCGCGAGCTTCGCAGGCGAGGATTTCTGGAGCTCGGAGCGGCCCGAGCCCGATCTCCTGGGCTATCTCGATCTCGTTGCGCTCGGGACGGTCGCCGATGTGGTGCCGCTCAATGGCCTCAATCGCGCTTTCGTCGCCAAAGGCCTGCTGGCGTTGCGCCGTCGCGAAAACCCCGGGCTGACCGCCTTGATGGATGTTGCCCGGCTCGGAGGACCTCCGGAACCTCGGCATCTCGGTTTCCTGCTCGGACCTCGCATCAATGCCGGAGGCCGTATCGGGCGCGCCACGTTGGGCGTCGACCTGTTGATGCAAGACGATCCTTCCGAATGCGCAGGCATCGCGGCCGAGCTCGACCGCCTCAATCGCGAGCGCCAGTCGATCGAGATTGCCATGGTGGCTGAGGCCGAGGCCGAAGCGCTGGCGGCGCTCGGCGCGGAGGAAACTGGCGCTGTGGTCGTGACTGCCGCTGAAGGATGGCATCCCGGCATCGTCGGTCTGGTCGCCGCCCGTCTCAAAGAGCGGTTCGAGCGCCCGGCCTTCGCCATCGCTCTGGATCCAGGCGGCATCGGCACCGGTTCCGGACGGTCGATCACCGGGGTCGACCTGGGTCGGGTGGTGCGGCAAGCGGTGAGCGAGGGCATTCTCATCAAGGGCGGCGGACATGCCATGGCCGCCGGGGTTACGCTGCGAAAGGACGCCCTCGGCGCGCTGCGCGCGTTTCTGGAGCACGCGCTCGGGGCGGCTGTCGAGCTGGCGCGGCGCGAGGATTCTTTGTTGATCGACGGCGCCGTCACTGCCGCCGCAGCCAATCCTGAAACGGTGGCGACCATTGGCCGCGCTGGCCCGTTCGGCGCCGGCAGTCCCGAGCCGGTCATTGCGCTTCCTGCGCACACGCTGATTTATGCCGAGCCGGTCGGGCATGCCCATATGCGGGCTCGACTGCGTGCGGGCGACGGCTCGATCCTCGAGGCCATCGCTTTCCGAGCCGCCGGCCAGAAGCTCGGGAATGCGCTTGTCAAATGGCGAGGGCGATCCATGCATGCCGCCGGAACCTTATGCCTGGACCGCTGGAACGGCGTCGAGCGCGTGCAAATGCGGCTTGTCGATGCGGCCCCGGCATCGGGATGACCTGCGCCGTTCGGCAGCCGTGAGCCCGAGCAAGTTCGGGCGTATTTCCCCTTATAGCGCAGACATGCGCGCTGCTTGCGGGCGTTCGCTACTCATCATATTTCGCTCTAACGGCCTGGAACCCTCCGGCTCCCGCCTTCTTGTACTCGTTCAAGACAACTCAGGTGATCCCATGAAGACGCTTTTCTGGCACTTGCTCGTGATCGTGTTCCTCGGCAACGCCGGATCGACACCTTTGCGCGCCCAGTCCGAAACGGGTGCACGGGATGAAGGATTGGAATGGAGAACCTTCTCGGTTCCTCAATTCGGAACTCGAGTCTTCTATCCAGCAACGCTTTTTTCCGTTTCGGAGGGACAGAGCGAAAAAGGAATTGGCCAGCGGTTTCGGACCAGCGACGGACGTGCTGTTTTCTCGATTTACTCGCAAGCCAACGAAGCTGGTGAAACCCCGCTGACGTATTTGAGAAACAACCTGCAGCGTCCACGATCCAACCTTCATTATGAACGGGTCACGCGGTCGTTCTTTGCGATATCCGAACAAACCAAAGGCAGAATTTACTACAGCCGCTGCAACTTCTCCAACGATGGGGCGATCCATTGTTTCGATTTGGCATATCCCGCGCGGGAGAAGCGCGCCTGGGACGGCTTAGTCACTCGAATAAGCAGGTCGCTGCGTCCTCTCCACGGCTAACTCCGCTTGTCCGTGGTTTTTGCGTGCACGATGATCTGGCCAATCCGTCGCGAGAAAACGGCCATATCGACTGGGGCGGGATCTCCACTTTCGTTCATGAGGCGCAAAGCTTCTTCTCGTTCGGTGTGCTCGAGAAGGAGCGTGCGGATGCAATCTGGGCTTTTCTCGCGCATTGTCGACCCGATCTCTTCGTGTGTCGTATGTCCAACAGCGCTGAACCCATTCCCGTTCCCCCAGATCGGGCTGTAGTATCGTGTTTTGCAGCATAAAGGGGCGCGAGCCCACCGACGCCTCGGCAGTGATGCTGATTGACCAGCCCGGCGGTACGGTGAACAGGCGGCTTCTGCCTGAACCGGAGCATCGATCCGCCCAAATCTGTTACGATTTTCGCTCGCGGTAAGGAGGCGTGCCAAAAAACTTTCGATCAGCGGAATCCCGCCGTTCGATCAATGCAGCAAACTGGAGCTGGCGGATTTTCCGAGCCTCGACGGATGACGGCATGCCCGAGGTTATAAGGCGATCCATTTCCTGCTCGACGGCCTGGCGTTCCTGTTTCCAGTCTTAAATCGTGTTTTGCGACATGCAACCCCCCACGCCACTGTCTTACCTGCGGAATACTGGTGTCTTACCTGCGGAATACTGGCCACCAAAAATGGAACAAAAGTGGCGCTGACGGGCGATTTCACCATCTGGCGGCAACCGCGACCTATGCGCTACGCGTCGCTGGCCGACGTCATGAAATAGCTCTCGTCACCGGATGAATTGCGCAGCCGGACGGCAGTAGCCCCGCGCCGCTGCCATTGCTCCAGCAGCCTGAGCGCCTTCTTTCTTGCACCAAACTGCGTCAAGGCCAACACGCTCTCCCGGGTGAGGACAACCTCATTGCCTTGAGTTGAGCGCAGCACCTCGATTGTGAACCGCATGACCGCCTACCGTCCCGCAAGATCGCTCCCCACGAGGCTGCGCGGTCCTGAAAGGAAGATGTGGGGAGCCGACAGGGAGCCGCAGCGAACCGCACCGCACGACCTCCAGTAGCCCGAGGCAGCCGGCCGCCTGTAGCGCTCAGGGTAAACTTGGCGGACTGGAACAAGTTCCCCCCGCGCGGGCGCTGGGCGACTGCGGGCGCGGACTTCGATTGCTTTGCGGCGGTTATCGCGGCGGTCAACCTTTCGTGTAAGATCGTGATCTGGCCAAATCTTGCTCTGGTGTTGGCAAAGCTCGCGGAAAGATCGAGGACGATGGCGAAACTTCAGTTGTCCGTCGCGGTCGGCAACTACGATCGGGTGCGTCCGCTCATGGACGGCACGGTGCAGATCGACGGCGTCGATCCGATATTCATGAACTTGCAGCCGGAGGAGATTTTTTTTCGCGCCTTCCGCAGCATGGACTTCGACATCTGCGAATTGTCGATGTCGAGCTTCACGGTGAAAACCGCCGAGCGCAATTGCCCCTATGTGGCGGTTCCGGCTTTCGTCTCGCGCGCCTTCCGTCACAACTCGATCTATGTCCGCAAGGACCGCATCAGGTCACCGGCCGATCTCAAGGGCAGGCGCGTCGGCCTGCCCGAATACCAGCTCACCGCCTGCGTCTGGGCGCGCATCATGCTCGAGGACGATCATGGCGTGAAGCCGTCGGACATAGCTTGGGTGCGGGGAGGGATCGAGCACGCCGGGCGGCCGGAAAAGATCACGATCAAGCTTCCGGCCGGCGTGCACCTGGAGGATGCCCCCGAGGGCACGACGATTTCCGAGCTCCTGGAACGCGGCGACATCGACGGATTTATCGCGCCGCGCGTTCCCCGCCTCGCCAGCGGGAAAAACTCCGCCATCGGGTGGTTGTTTCCCGATCCGATTGCAGCGGGCCGCGACTATTTCACGCGCACCGGCATTTTCCCGATCATGCACGTCACCGGTATTCGCCGCGAGCTGGTGGAGCGGCATCCCTGGCTGCCGGCGGCGGTGTTCAAGGCATTCTCGGAAGCCAAAGCGAAGTGTCTGGACGCCCTGGAAGAAACGTCGGCGTCCAAGGTCACCTTGCCGTTCGTGGAGGAGCATTTGCGTGCCGCGCGTGAATTCATGGGGCCGGATTTCTGGTCATATGGGCTCGCGCCCAACCGCGGCGTGCTCGACACTTTCCTGCGGCACCACCATGCGCAGGGACTTCATCCCGGCTGGTGGCGCCAGAGGAGCTGTTCCATCCGTCGACGCACGCGAGCTTCGCGATTTGAATGCGATGGGTTTCGCAAAAGCCCAACCCATCCTTCAGATTGCTACTTCCGTGGCGGAATTTGAACCAGCTCGGCGAGTTGCTTCTGCGTCAAGGGCTCGCTGATGAATTTGAGGTTGACCGCCTCCTTCATCAGCGTGTCGAGTTCCCTTGATCTCGTCGGGATCCACCAGTGCTCTTGGGAAAGAATTCGTCGCGCACGCGTCTGGCCATCGGCTCCGGCACCTTCACGAATTCCGCATAATCCTTGATCACCTGCGGATTGTCGGAATACATGTAATCGATGGTTTCGCGATAGGCCGTCCATGAACCGGGCGATCGCGTCCTTCTTCTTCTCCAGCGCCTGCGCATTGGCGACGATCACGCGGATGGTCTGGCCGCGCACCAGCGCGGCATCGCTCGCCTTGGCGACCACGCGGATCTGCCCGGCCTCCTGCTCCTTGAGGCCGAACGGCGGCGAGGCCCAGCCGACATCGACCTGGTCGGTCATGACCGCGGTGAGCGTCGCCGACGGATTGCCGGTCGCGATCGGCTTGGCGGTGAGCTTGAACTCGTCGATGAAGGCGCGAACGATGCTCTGGGTCGACGAGCCTTGCGTCGAGAACGCGATGGTACGGCCGTTGGTGTCCTGCAGTGTCTTGATCGGCGAGGTGGCCTTGGCGTACCAGTAGTCGGCGGCGCCGGTCGCCTCGGCGCCGACGATGCGCACCGGCGCGCCCTTGGCGAAGGCGGACATGGCGCCCTGGGTGCCGACCGCGAATCCCATATCGGCGCTGCCGGCGATCACCGGCTGCAAGCGTCTCGCCCGAGCCCGAGGTGTAGACGATCTCGAGCTCGATGCTGTGCTTCTTGAAGATGCCGGCCTTGTCGCCGAGGTGGGCGATCGAGGTGTCCCAATTGCCGCGCTGGCCGACGGTGATCTTGAGAAGATCGGCGGCGAGATGCCGGCGGCGCGTCGTGGAGGGCTGCCGCAGCGGCGGCAAAGGCCAAGCATCGCAATTCGAGCGGTTCTTCATTCTTGTCTCCTTTTTCAGTCCGCTCAACGCTTCTCACTTCTTCTCGGTTCCGCGCATCATGGCCGCGGTGGTGACCGCCGAATAGCCGGGCTCGACCCGCACGTCGACCACCGCCACCTGGCCGGCCTCGACCGCGGCGATCGCCTTCTCGAAGGTCGGCACCAGGTCGCGCGGCCTGGTGACGGGGTCGAAGCCGACCGCGCCCTGCGCGCGCCCGAGCGCCGCGCAATCGATGTCCGGATCGGAGATGCGCTGGCCGATCCAGCGGTTCTCCGGCGGCCGGTTGCGGATGCGGGCGACGCGCTCCTGGTGCAGCTCGTCATTGAAGAACGAACGGTTGTTGCAAACGACGAACAGCAGCGGAATGCGGTAGTGCACGGCGGTCCAGATCGGCGGTGACCCCCATGCAGAAGTCGCCGTCGCCGCAGATCGCGATCGGCAGCCGGCCCGAGCCCTTGAGCGCGAGCGCCGCGCCGACCGAATTGCCGGGACCGCCGCCGACGCCGCCGCCGCCCTCGGAGCCGATGAAATCGAGCGGATGGCGGAACGGCCAGGTCGCGCCGTTCCAGGAGAGCGGAAGGTGGGTGAGCGTCGCCGCCCGCTCGCCGACCGCAGCCTTGAGCGAACGGGCGAGATCGTCGACCCGCAAGGGACCGCTCGGACGGCTCGTATTTCTCCGCCTTGGCCTTCACCGACGCGGTCTTGTGGGCCTTGGCGCCGCCGAGCGCAGCCAGCAGCCGCGGCACGACCTCGTCGGGCGTCGTCGGCAGCAGCAGATCGACCGGCGGCAACGCTTCGTAGTCCATGCTCCAGCCGCGGTGGATATGGAAGTCGGCGGTCACATGGATGATCTTGGTTTTCGGCACCTCGAACCCGAACGCACCGCGCATGACGCCGTTGAGGTCGACGCAGTCGAGGCGCGAGGATGAGGTCCGCCGCCTTGAGCGCCGCGACCGCCTCGGGAACCAGCGCGTTCGATGCCGGCGCGCCGGCATGTTGCGGATGATCGGTCGGGAAGCCGCAGCCGATCTTGAGGTCGGTGATCACCTTTGCATTGAGTGCCTCGGCGAGCGCGACCCGCTCGTTCCAGCCGTCGAGGCTGCGGGAGACGCGGCCGACGAGCATCACCGGCTGCTTGGCGGCCTCGAGCATCGCCGCCGCCTTTTCCACCAGCTCGGGTGAAGCCGAGGGCGCAGCCGGCGGCATGTAGCGCGCCACATCGATCGGCGGCAGCGGCTCGGCAAGCTTCGCCTCCTGCATCTCGGCGTCGAGATTGATGTAGACCGGGTCCCATCGGCGCGGTATTGGCCATCCAGGTGGCGCGGATGAGCGCCTCGCGGGCGGCGGCAGGGGAGGCGGGCTGATCGTCCCATTTGGTGTAGTCGCGCACGATCGCGCCCTGGTCGCGTGCGGTGTGAATCCAGTCGATCCAGGGACGGCGCTTGGCGGCATCGACCGGGCCGGTGGCGCCCAGCACGATGACCGGCGTGCGGTCGCACCAGGCGTTGAAGATCGCCATGGTGGCGTGGAACAGGCCCACATTGGAGTGCACCGCCGCAGCCATCGCCTTGCCCGTGACCTTGGCATAGCCGTGGGCGATGGCGACGGCACTCTCCTCGTGCAGGCACAACAGCATCTGCGGCGTCTCGTTGCCGAGGAAGTTGACGATCGAGTCGTGCAGGCCGCGATAGCTCGCACCGGGATTGAGCGCGATGTAGGGGATATCGAGCGCGCGCAGCGTATCCGCGACCACGTCGCTGCCGAATCCCGGCGCATTGGTGCCGGTCAGATTGGCCGGGCGCTCGAGGGCGCGAATCGACGGATGAGCACCGCTCCCAGGGGGCTTCTCGGCGACCGACGCCGCCTTGGCTGTTGCAATCGTCACAGGGATTATCCTCGGTTTCTGGAGCCGCGAAGGCGCCATAGAACCGGATCAGAGCCCCTGACGCAACCGCGCCAGAAGCTTCACGCCGGCATAGCCGTCGGCCGGTTGCATTCCGACCTTGCGCTGGAAACTTTCGCACCGCAAGCATGGTGCTGTTGCCGACGCGGCCGTCGGCGCCGCCGGTATCGAACCCGAGCGCGGTCAGCCGCCGCTGGATCTCCTGCAACTCCGCGAGCGTCGGGGTTCGCTCGCCTCCCGGGAACTGCTGCGCGAAGCCGTCGCTGCCCATGATGCGGTCGCCGAGATGCACGATCGAGAGCGTATAGTTCATGGAAGGGTTGTAGGAGCGCACGGCATAGAAATTCGGCCCGAGCAGAAAAGCCGGTCCGCCGCGCCACCGGAATCCAGAGCTTCGCCGTTGCCTTCAACTGCGGGAAGGCCTTGCCGTCGGCGCGGGTCGCCCCGGCTTTCTGCCATGCTTCGTAGCTGCGCGAGGCTCCTTCGCCGGTCTTGCCGGCGACGCCACGCACCTCGTAGCCCCAATGCTCGCCGCGCCGGTATTTTCCGCGTCGGACGAGATATTGCGCGGTGCCCGGCGAGCGCATCGTCCGGCCGCCCGAACGGCGTGACGCGACCGTCGCGGTCATAGTCGAGCCCGACATTGAGCCAGACCTCCGGCATCCATTGCGTATGGCCCATGGCGCCCGCCCAGGAGCCGCGCATCTCCTGCGGCGTGCTCCAGCCCCGCTCGATGATGATGAGCGCGTTGAGCAACTCCTGTTCCCAATAGGCGCGCCGGCGCGGTTCGCCCCAGGCCAGCGCAGCCAGCGCCGGAATGACGGGACGCATATGGTTTTTCTGAACGTCCGGGTCGCCGAACGCCGATTCGATGCCCCAGACACCGAGCATGACCCATCGATCGACCCCGTAATCGTTCTCGATGCGCTCGAGCAACGGTGCGAATTCCTTCGCCTTCTCCCGCCCGGTGGTGATGCGCCAATCGGAGACGCGGCGATTGAGATATTGCCAGAGCTGCTCGTTGAATTCCGGCTGCGAACGAATGAGGTCGAAGACCTTGGTGTCGGGCTTGATATTGCTCATCACCTGCGTGTAGGTGGCCTCCGATATGCCGCGCCCGCGCGCCCGCGCGCCAAAAGCTGCAACCCATCTCTCGAACGCTGCGTTGCCGCCCTGCGCGCATGCGGTCGTGCTGACCGAGGCAATCGCTCCGGCCAGCGTCGGCAGCAACGCTCGCCGTGACAGGAAAAGAGTGCCTTTGCTCATCGCGCCGAATCCCCGACTTCACTGCGTCCCGGTGGCGCCGACTCTACCGCCGTTTCTGTCCGCTTTGCGGCCGTCCTCACCGGGTCGGCACCGGCGGCGAGACATCAGTCCTTGGAGCGCTCGACATACGAGCCATCCGCCGTCATCACCACGATCTTGGTTCCAGTGCCCACAAAGGGCGGAACCATGGTGCGAATGCCGTTCGACAGCACCGCCGGCTTGTAGGAGGAGGAAGCGGTCTGGCCCTTGACGGTGGGCTCGGTGTCGACGACCTCCAGAACCGCTTTCTGCGGGAGCTGGATCGAGACTGCTACTCCCTCATGAACCGAGAGCGTCACCTTCATCTCGGGCTGCAGATAGGCAGCCTGTTCGCCGATGATGTCGGCCGGCAATGTGACCTGGTCGTACGTCTCGGTATTCATGAAATGAAAGCCATCGCCGTCCTGATACAGATACTGATGCTCACGATCCTCGACATAGGCGCGTTCAACTTGCTCGGTGGTCTTGTAGCGCTGCGCCACCTTCACGCCGTCGCTGATCCGGCGCATGTCGATCTGGGTGGTGGGAGTGCCCTTGCCGGGATGGAAGCTCTCGGCGTTGAGCACGACATAGAGCTTGCCGTCGAGATCGACGATGTTGCCTTTGCGAAGCGAGCTGGCGATGACTTTCACGGGCAGTGTCCCTCAATTTTCGGCGGGCGCAGCCTTTGCGACGCTTCGCCCTAATATCGGGCGCACCATACTGATCTTGCGATCAATCGCCAGCCTTTTCGCGCCGGTCCAACCTGATCAGTTCCGAGGAACGCAATGCAACCACCGTTCTGGTCCGTGCATGCCGACCGCCGGCCATTCTTGCTGGGCCGCGCGCGGATCGTGGCGGCGCTACGGCAATTTTTCGCGGCCAGAGACTTCATCGAAGTCGAGACCTCGGTGCTGATGCCGTCGCCAGGAAACGAAACCCACCTGCATGCCTTCACGACCTCGTTGGTGACGCCGGCCGGCACCAGCGAACGGCTCTACCTGCGAACCTCGCCGGAATTCTCCTGCAAAAAGCTCTTGGCGGCCGGGGAGCCTCGCATCGTCGAGTTCGCCCGCTCGCTTCGCAACCGCGAGCGCGGTGCGCTGCATCATCCCGAGTTCACCATGCTCGAATGGTACCGGGCGAACGAGCGCTACGAGGCGCTGATGGATGACTGTGCCGCCGTGCTGGCCCTCGCGGCCAAGGCCGCCGGCGCCGAGCGATTCTCGTTCCGCGGCGTCGGAATGGATCCATTCGCCATTCCCGAGCGACTCACCGTCGCAGAGGCATTTGCCCGTTTCGCCGGGATCGACCTTGCCGTGGTGCTGCCGCCGGAGCCTGGCGACGCGTTTGCAGCGGCGGCGCGCGCCGCCGGCATCGTTACGGCGGCGGACGACAGCTGGGGCGACATTTTCAGCCGCGTGCTGGTGGAAAAAATCGAGCCGCGTCTCGGAGTGGAGCGCGCAACGATCCTTTACGAATATCCGGCAGTTCAGTCGCCGCTCGCCAGGTCGAAAGCTTCCGATCCGCGAGTGGCCGAGCGCTTCGAGCTTTATGCCTGCGGCGTCGAGCTTGCGAACGGATTCGGCGAGCTCACCGATGCGGCCGAGCAGCGCAGGAAGCTCGAGGAGCAGATGTCGGAGAAGGGGCGAATCTACGGGGAGCGCTACCCGATCGACGAAGATTTTCTTGCCGCGCTCGCGGTGATGCCGCCCGCAAGCGGCGTTGCGCTCGGCCTCGATCGCCTGGTGATGCTGGCGACCGGAGCGCCGCGTATCGAGCATGTCCTGTGGACGCCGATGCCGGATGCATGAAATGATGCCCAGACCGGATACGGCGCATCGTCGATCCGGGCGCTTTCAGAGCGGGGTTTGTCCATTCATCGGAGACTGCCGGAGATGCTTGCGCTCTATCACAACGACATGTCGCTGTGCGCGCAGAAGGTGCGGGTGTGCCTCGCCGAGAAAGGGCTCGCATGGGAGAGCCGCCACCTCGTGCTGCGCGAAGCCGAGCATCAGCAGTCCTGGTATCGCAAGCTCAACCGCCGCGCCGTGGTGCCGACCCTGATCGACGGCGACAAGGTCATTCCGGAATCGAACGTGATCCTCGAATATCTCGAAGAAACCTTTCCCGAGCCCGCGCTCGCACCGAAGGACTCGTATGGCAGAGCCAAGATGCGGCTTTGGACCAAGCAACTCGATGAGGACGTTCACGACGCCTCGGCCGCGATCCTGAGCTTCGGCATCGCGTTCCGGCACCAATATCTCGATCGCGGCGAGCTCGGCACCAAGATGCTCGAAGAGATCCCCAACCTCTTCAAGCGCGAGCGCCGCCGCGACGTGATCGAGAAGGGAACCGGATCGAAGCACTTCATCATCGCGGTCGAGCGCATGGTGCTGCTGCTCGACGAGATGGACGGAGGCGCTCGGCCGCGCACCGATGGCTCGCCGGCGACGAGTACAGCTTGGCCGATGTGGCGTTCACGCCCTATCTCGCGCGGCTCGAGCATCTCGGCATCTTCGGCATGATCGGCGAGCGACATCACGTCGCAGACTGGTATCGCCGCTGCAAGGCGCGGCCGAGCTTCCACGAGGCCATCGTCAAGTGGGAGAATGCCGACTACCTCGCGCTGATGAAGGGGCGCGGCGCCGAAGCCTGGCCGCAGGTCCAGGACATCATCCGGACACTCGGAACCCGCACGGCGTCGCTGCAAGCTGCCGGATGAATTTTTACTGGACCGTGAAAGGACATGACATGCTGCCGTTCGCGAATGCGCGCCGCGCGCTTGCGCTCGCCGTCGTCGTTGCCGCCATGGCGCAGCCGGCTGTGGCGCAGACCTATCCGTCGCAGAACATCACCTTCATGGTCGTCGTTCGCGGCCGGCGGCATTGCCGATGTGATCGCGCGCCTGGTCGGGCAGAAGCTCGGCGAGCGGCTCAAGCAGACCGTCGTGGTGGAAAACCGCGGCGGCGCCGGCGGCAATCTCGCCGCCAAGGCCGTGAGCGGGGCTGCGCCCGACGGCTACACCATCCTCGCCACCACCATCGGCGCTTGCGGTCAACGAGACCGCCACCAAGAACAAGGGCTTCTCGACCGACGATCTGCGCGCCGTCGCGATCGTGGCGCTCAGCCCGGATGTCATCGCCATCCATCCCAGCAATCCGGCCAAGGATCTCCAGGAGTTCATCGACAACGGCAAGGAGAAGAGCTTCACCTACGGCAGCGCCGGCGTCGGCACCGGGCCCGCATATCGGCGCCGAGTACTTTTTCCGCGAGGTCGCCAAGGTCAAGGCCGTGCATGTGCCGTTCACCGGCGGCGCGCCGGCGGTCCAGTCCGCGATCGGCAACCACGTCGATGCGATCGTGCTGACGCTGCCGACGGTGGTGCCGCCGATCACCCAGGGGCTGCTGCGCGGCATCGGCCTTGCCAGCCCGACGCGCAATTCGGCGGTGCCGAACGTGCCGACCTATGGCGAGATGGGCTTTCCCGAACGTCTATTCCGGCTCATGGGTCGGATTTTTCGCGCCGGCCAAGACGCCCGATGCCGTGGTGGCCAAGCTCAATGCCGAGATCAACGAGGTCGATGAAGGAGCCGGAAGCGCAGCAGAAGATCAAGGCCATTGGCTTTGATCCGATGTTCAAGAACCAGCAGCCGAAGCGGCCGACTATTTCAAGAGCGAGGTCGCGATCTGGGGCAAGATGACCCGCGCCATCGGGTTCTCGAACTGAGTGATTGCTCGGCCGAATGGCATCGAGTGCGAAGCGGAGTGAGACGCCGATGCCATCTCGGGTCATGTTACCATCGGTGTCATGCCCGCGCAGGCGGGCATCAAGTAACCACCGGCTGAGCGATGTGGCGCCGGCGTCAGACGCAACTGGGTTCGGTGGCTACTGGGTTCCGGCTCTCGCTCCCCCGGATAAGTCCGGGGTCTCTCGGCCGGAATGACATCGAGTGCGAAGTGGAGTGAGAAGTCGCTTCAACGGGTCACCACCACGTTCAGGATCGCTGTCTTCCCGGCTTTGGTGGCGGCGAGCGCGCCTTGCAGCGCCGCGCTTCAACTCGGTCGACGGTTCTCGACCCGCTGGCCGTGGAAGCCGAAATGGCTGCCCAGATTGCTCGTAATCCGGTCCGTCGATGGTCACGCCGTAGTGCAGGTCCTTGCTGGCCGAGGCGCCGTCGGGATAGTGGTGCACGTGGCCCTTTCGCATCGCTTCGTATTTCTTGTTGTTGAGGATGATGATGACGATCGGCAGATCGTGCCGCTTCGAGGCGCCGAGCGCCTGGATGATCGGATTGTAGAGAAACGAGCCGTCGCCGATGAGCAGCGCCACCGGCCGCTCGGGCGCCGCGAGCTTGATGCCGAGCGCGGTGCCGATCCCCTGCCCGAGGCCGCCGGAGCCGCGGAAGAAGCTTTGCGGCGTGGTCTGCGGAAGGTGCTGGCGCAGCATCGGCGAGTGGGTGATGGTCTCGTCCACGTAGATCGTGTCGGCCGGCATCACCTCGCCGAGCGCGCCCAGCAGCGAGAGCGGATCGATGCCGCTGCCGTTCTGCGCCTTCTCCCGCTCGGCGCGCAGGCCGGCGACGTAGTGTCTCGTGCTCGCGCGTCCAGCGCTGCGCGCCGCGCGTCGACCGTCGCGGCGTCGATCTTCGCCGACTTCACGGCCTGCGACGAGCAGCTTGAGCGATGTCGGCGACGTCGCCTTCGAGATAATGGTCGGCGTGCAGGTTCTGATAGACCATGTGACCCTTGTGCGGATTGTCGTGGATGGCGACGATCTTGCCGCTGGTCGGCCGCCGCCGCGCCGGATACCAGGGCGCGCGCCCGCCCACGAGCAGGACGAGATCGGCATCCTCGAGCGCCTTGTAGTTGCCCATGCCCAGATAGAGCGGGTGATCGGTCGGGAAATTGGCGTAGGCGTTGGCCCGGCCGTTGATCACCGGGATGGCCAGCAGATCGGCGAGCTCCACCAGCGCGGCAAACGCCTCGGGGTCGCGCCCGGAGGTCTCCGCCACGATCACCGGGCTCTTGGCGTGCGCAGCAGCTCGGCGACCCGTCGATGTCCTCGTGCCGCGGCTGCACGAGTCGGCGCCGGCGGCACCTCGCGGGCGGCGCGTCGGCGGCGTCCAGTCGTGCAGCATGTGCTCCAGCGCGACGTTGAGATAGATCGGCCCCTTCGGCACGCGCTGCGCCATCTCGCCGGCGCGGATCACGCTCTCATAGAGCGTGTGGGGGCTGGTGACGCCGCGCGCCCATTTGGCGACCGGCTCGACGAAGCGCTCGATGCCGCCGACGGTGAGGCCGCCGTACCATTGCTGCTCGATGTCGAGATCGGGGTCTTCGCCGAGCGTCTGGGATTCGCCCGACATGACGACCATCGGCACTTCGTTCTGCAAGGCGCCATGGACGCCCATGCTCCCCTGCAGCATGCCGACGCGCGGCGTGCAGCAGCACCGCCTGCGGCCGGCCGGTGATCAGCGTGTAGCCGGTCGCCATGTTGACGGCGAGCGTCTCGTGCCAGGATTCGACGAAGGCCGGGCCCGGCCTTGTTGTCGAGCTTCTGGCGCGCCAAGCGCCTCCCAGATCGGCGACCATTCCGAGCCCGGCGAGGACATGATGTAGTCGATCTTGAGCTTGCGGAACGCCTCGAGGATCGCCTCGCCGCCGTCGAGATAATTCTTCATGGACCTCGTTCTCCCTGGTCGCTCTGAGCGCATGCCAACACCACATTCGTGGCCTCCGCAAGGCGAGCGGGACAGCCTGCCGGCTGCAAGCGGACACCGCGCCAGCACGGCCGCAGGACGTGCGATTGACATTTGGCCGGCTGCGCACCATCAGCGGCATGACATTTGCCGGCACGATCGGCGCCGGGCAACCAGGACAGCTGCCGCCAGGACACTGCCATGAGACCAGCTCGCAAGACGCTGCGCCGCCCCGACGATCTGATCGCGGCCGGGCTGGCCGCCGCGCGAGCGCCGCGCCGAGATCGAGCAGGTCGCCGCGCGCTATGCGCTGGCGCTCACCGCCGACGTCGCCGAGCTCATCGATCCCGCCGATGCCGCCGATCCGATCGCGCGCCAGTTCGTTCCCGATCGCGGCCGAGCTCGACGCTCGGCCCGAGGAGACCGCCGACCCGATCGGCGACGATCGCGCACAGCCCGGTCGAGGGCATCGTGCACCGCTATCCCGACCGCGTGCTGCTCAAGCCGGTCCATGTCTGCGCGGTCTATTGCCGCTTCTGCTTCCGGCGCGAGATGGTCGGGCGCGGGCGCGCGCTCTCGCGCGCCGAGCTCGACGCCGCGCTCGACTATATCCGCGCCCATTCGCGAATCTGGGAGGTGATCCTCACCGGCGGCGATCCGCTGGTGCTGTCGCCGCGGCGGCTCGCGCGCGATCGTCGCGGCGCTCGCGGCGATCGCGCATGTCAAGATCATCCGCGTGCACACCCGCGTGCCGGTGGTCGAGCCGGCGCGCGTCACGCCGGCGCTCGTTCGCGCGCTCAAGGCGCCGCGGCAAGGCGACCTATGTCGTGCTCCACGCCAACCATGCGCGCGAGCTGACGCCGCAGGCGCGCGCGGCCTGCGCGCGCCTGGTCGATGCCGGCATTCCCGATGCTGAGCCAGAGCGTGCTGCTGCGCGGCGTCAACGACGACGCGGCGACGCTGGGCGAGTTGATGCGCGCCTTGGTCGAATGCCGGATCAAGCCCTACTACCTGCACCACGGCGACCTCGCGCCCGGCACCGCGCATTGGCGCACCGGCATCGAGGAGGGCCAGGCCCTGATGCGCGCGCTGCGCGGCCGGCTCTCCGGCCTGTGCCAGCCCACCTATGTGCTCGACATTCCCGGCGGCCACGGCAAGTCGCCGATCGGGCCGAGCTATCTTCGCGCGCGTCGGCGCGGAAGCGCTACGAGATCGAGGATTTCCGCGGGCTGCCGGCACGCCTATCCGCCGCCGGCACCGGCGAGTGGGGATGGGAAGCGGTGATCGACGCCAGGCGATAACTATCGCGCCGCCGCTCAACGACCGCCTGTCCTTCGGCGGCCAAGTCACTGCCTTCCTTGCTTTTTCGTCAGTTAGGTTCGTTCCGCCAAAATGTATGCGGGGCTGGGAGATATCTTATCGCTTCATCGACCACCGTCTGTCCTTTGATCGCCAAGTCAGTGCGTTTATTTCACTTTCGTCCGTTGGCTTCGTTCGGCCAAACCCGGCAACTGCCCCAATCGCTCGATTTGTCCCGCTCGAGTGGCTCCTGCGTGTTTTGGAGCATGCGAAAGCGCTCCGCGCCGACGCCGGCGTCGCCCCGAACGAATGTCGCCGTCGTGCACGCCGATGTCAGCGTGCTTCAATGCGCAATTTTAGAGAATGCGCCTTTATGGCATACGTCCTGTAACATTGTCAATTACCTTTTGCGGTTTTTTGCGTCAAAGAAATTAGTCGCGCCGTTGCTCGCGCGTCCAACCTTGTTGCATGGCAAGGCGCGTGGCAGGCCTACTGGCACCACATCTCGCAGGTGCTGCGCCGCCACACATTGTAGAACACGGCATCGATGCACTGGCCGTTCCAGTCGCCGGCGATGAGCGTGATCCGTTCCCCCGCGGCCCAGGGCAGACAGGCTGCTGTCTTCGCCGTGAACCGCGTGCCGTTGATGATGAAATTGCCGCTATAGGGTGGCCGCACGACCTCGATGACGTGGCGCTCCGGCGGCAGGTAATGCCGCTGCTGATAGTGGTAGTACCGGCGTGGATAGTTCATCCCGTCGGCAATGGCCGGCTGGCAAGACGCCAAGCCCAAAGCGAACGCCGCCACCAATCTGAACATCGTTGCCATCCCCCACGGACGTCACAGGATAAAGTGGAACTGTGCCGCTGCCAATGGACGAAATGACGGGCATGACGGGCTGTTGAAATGATGGGCACGGCTGCCAGCTTTGCGGCTCCCTGCCGCCGGGCCCTGCGGCGCACCGCGCCCCGTTCTCGTCGACTGATCTTGTCAGCTGTTCTTGTCGACCCGCGGCCGCGGCCGGCCGCCGTCGCTCAGCGCCACGATCACGACGATCTCCGAGGGCTTCGGCGCATCCGGGACCGATACCGTGATGGTGTCGATATGGTCGAACAGCCAGGCATCGTCGCGGTCGGAGAGCGGAACATCGATCGCGGTGCCCGCCGCCGCGACCTTGACGTTCGACGGGATGATCGCCTTGCCGCCGCCGATCGCCTCGCGCATCGGCCGGCCCATGCGCGGATGGATGATCGCCGCGGCATGCTCGAGGTCGCCGTCGAGCCCGACGATCGCCGCCTTGCCGTAGCCGACCGGCGGCCTCGGCAGTCCAGCGAGCGCTTCGCGCACCAGCAGGCTGCCGAGCTCCTCGCCGAGCGGAACGATCTCGCTGAGGTCCTCGCGCGCGGCGCCGGCAAGCGGATTGCGGATCACCGCGCAGGCCGCGACCCGCGTCACCGGTCGCAGCGGCGGGCAAGCCGCCTTCGCTGTGGATGGTGTCGCGCATGACGATGAGGCGGCGGATGTCCATGCGCCTATCTCCCGGTCAGCCGGTCGAAATTGGACGACAAGACGAGCTCGGCCTGCTCCGGCGGCAAGGCGCGCCGAACGAAATTGACCGGATCGGGCTCGCCGAGCGGAAACGGCGCATCGCTGCCGAGCAGCAGGTTCTCCGCCGGCACGATCCCGGTGGCGAACTGCAGATAGCCGGGCTCGAAGCAGACGGTATCGAAATAGAGCGTGCGAAGATAATCGCCGACCTGGCGCGGCAGCGCGTGCGACAGCGCCGAATTGGTATCGACCTCGCGCTGCATGCGGTTGCGCAGCATCAGGCTGTAGGCGCCGGTATGCGCGCACACGAGCTTCACGCCGGCATAGCGGTCGAGGAAATTGCTGCAGATCATGCGGAAGATGTTGATCGTCGAGTCGAACAGGTAGCCGGCGACGACCGTCAGCTCGTAGTCGCCGGTGCGGTCCCTGCCGGGCGGATCGGCCGGATGGAGGAACAGCGGGACGTCGAGCTCCGCCGCGGCGTCGAAGATCGGCCGGAACCGCTCGTCCGGCAGATAGACGCCGCGCACGTTGGTGGCGACATGGCCGCCGATGAAGCCGTGATCGCGCACGCAGCGGCGCAGCTCCGCCGCGGCCGCCTGCGGGTCCTGCATCGGCAGGAAGGCCCAGGCCGCAAACCGTGTCCGGGTTGTCGCGCCGCGAGCTCCGCGAAGCCGTCGTTGCAGACCTGCGCCGCCTGCACCGCCACCGCCGGATCGAGATAGTAGTTGACCAACGGCGTCGCCAGCGAAACCACGACGCGGTCGATGCCGAGGCCGTCCATGCGGGCGATCTGGCGTTCCGGCTCGAAGAAGGTGCGGTTGAGCCCGTAGCGCATGCCGCGGCACTCGAGATCGACGAGGTCGCCTTCCGTGCCGATGACCCGCACCTCGAACTCCGGCTTGGCGCTGCACCAGCTCGAAATATTTCTCCGGAATGAAATGACAATGGATGTCGGTGATCATGCTTCAGAGCCCGAGATAAGCGACCTTGAGCCGCTCGTCCTGCGCAGGCCGCGCCGGAGCCGCATGACTTGAGCCGCTCGTCCTGCAGCAGGCTCGCGCCGGAGCCCTGCATGACGATGCGTCCGTTCTCGATCACATAGCCGCGGTCGGCGGTGCGCAGCACGTGATGCACGTTCTGCTCGACGATCAGGATGGTCAGATCGAGGTCGCGTAGATTGCGCACCACCTGGAACAGCAGCTGCACATAGAGCGGCGCGAGGCCCTCGGTCGGCTCGTCGAGCAGCAGGACGCGCGGCTTGGCCATCAGCGCACGGCCGATCGCCAGCATCTGCTGCTCGCCGCCGCTGAGCGATCCGGCGACCTGGCTCGCGGCGCTCGGACAAGACCGGCAACAATTGGTAGACCTGATCGAGCGTCTCGCGCCGCGCCGGCCGCGCCGGCGCCGAATAGGCGCCGATCTCCAGGTTCTCCAGCACGGTCATGAACGGAAACAGGCGCCGCCGCTCGGGAACCAGCACCAGCCCCTGCGCTACCCGCTCATAGGCCGGGAGCGCATCGATGCGCAGGTCGCCGATGAAGATGGCGCCGGTGCTGTGCGTGCGCAGGCCGGCGAGCGAGAACATCAGCGTGCTCTTGCCGGCGGCGTTGGCGCCGACCAGGCCGACGATCTCGCCGGCCGTCCACCGTGATGTCGATGTCGTGCAGGATCTGCACCGGGCCATAATGGGCGCTGAGCTTCTCGACCCTAAGCAAGGCTCATCTCCTCGCCGAGATAAGCTTTGATCACCGCCGGATCCCGGGCGATCTGTCTCAGGCGCGCCGTCGGCGATCAGCTCGCCGCGGTGGAGCACCAGGATGCGCTGCGCGGCTTTCATGATCGCGTAAAGCACGTGCTCGACCCAGATCACGGTGATGCCGCGCGCCGGCAGGCTGGCGACCATCTCGGTCATGACCTTGACCTCGGCCGGGGTGAGACCGGCCATGATCTCGTCGAACAGGACCAGGCGCGGCTTGAGCGCCAGCGCGCGCGCCACTTCCAGGCGCTTGAGCAGCCCGGCGGTGAGAATGCCCACCGGCGCTCCTGCGTAGTCGGCGAGCCCGACATCGGCGAGCACCGCTTCGGCGCTCCGGCGCGCTGCGGCGACGCTCGTGTCGTGCAGCATGGCGCTGAGCGCCACGTTCTCGATGACGGTGAGATGCCGGTAGGGTTTCGGGATCTGGAAGGTGCGCGCGATGCCGGCACGGGCGACGTGATAGGGCTTCCAGCCGGAGATGGTCCGCCCTCGGAAGATGGCTTCGCCTCGGTCGGCGACAGCACGCCGGCGATCAGGTTGTAGAGCGTGCTCTTGCCGGCGCCGTTCGGCCCGATCAGCCCGAGAAGCTCGCCCGGCTGCACGGCGAAGCTGACGTCGCGAACCGCCCAGAGCGATCCGAATGCCCGGCTCAACCCGCGCACTTCCAGGAGCGCGGTCATCGCGGGTCCTTTCGCCGAATGCTGCCGAAGCCGTTCGAGCATGCCGGCAATGCCGCTCGGAAAATAGAGCATCACGACGATCACGATGCCGCCGTAGATGGCGAGATGCAATCCATGTGCCGGCATCGCCGAGATAGGATCGCAGCAGCTCGGACAACGGCGTGATTGCGAACGAGCCGAGCACCGGCCCGATGGCGCTGCCGAGCCCGCCCAGCGCCGGCAGCAGCGCGAACTGGAACGACAGCTCGGGCGAGATCACGTGGGTCGGATCGAGATAGAGGAAATACTGGGCGAACAGCGAGCCGCCGATGCCGGTGATGAAGGCGCTGATGCACATCGCGCTGGCGCGCATCAGCGAGCGGATTGATCCCCGACGCGCTGGCGGCGTCCTCGTCGTCGCGCACGGCGAACAGGCGATATCCGTAGCGCGAGCCTTCGATGCAATTTGGCGGCGACATAGACGAGGACCAGATAGCCGAGCATCAGCACGGCATAGGTGCTCTTGGAGGCGAACACCATGTTGGCCACGCTCGGGACCGGCAGGATCGCCAGGCCTTCGGGCCCGCCGGTCAGGGTCGCCCAGTTGAGCGCGCCGATGCGCACCACCTCGGCGGCGGCCAGCGTCGACAGAATGAAAAAAGGTCCGCGCAGCCGGGCGCAGATCACGGCGAGCAAGGCGCCGCAGGCCGCCGCCAGCAGGCCGCCGAGCCAGATGCCGATCCACGGCGTGATCTCCGCCTTCACGCCGAGAATGGTCGAGGTATAGGCGCCGATGCCGAAGAACGCGGCGTGCCCGAACGAGATCAGCCCGGCATAGCCGCCGGCGATGTTCCAGGCCAGCGCCACCCCCGCCCACAGAAAGGTGAGGATGATCACGTCCTGGATGTTCTGCGGCAGGGGCACGACCACCAGCGCGGCGCACAGCAGCAGCAGCGCGAGCTCGAACACCGACGCCGTTCCGCGCGTCGGCATCAGCGGCAGGCCACCGACAAGGCGGAGCGAGCTGGCGGCGTGCTTGGACATTCCGGCGTCAGTCGTTCATGCCGATATTGGCCGTGCCCTTTTGGCCGAGGAGCCCGGTGGGACGGAAAATCATCACCAGCAGGAACAGGATGAAGAAGAACATCTGCCCGAACGCCGGAGCGATGTAATAGCTGCTCATCGACTGCACGACGCCGATGCAGATGCCGCCGAGCAGCGCACCCTCGATGCTGCCCATGCCGCCGAGGACGACCACGACGAACGCGATCAGCACGAAATTGAGCCCGACGGTGGGGAACACCGAGAACAGCGGCATCATGATGCATGCGGCGAGCCCGACCAGGGCCGACCCGGCGGCGAAGGTGATCAGGAAGATGCGGGGGACCGGAATGCCCATGAGCTCCGCGGCTTCACCGTCCTGCACGGTGGCGCGGATCGCCTTGCCGAGATAGGTCGACGTGATCATCCACTGCAGCCCGATCGTGCAGGCGACCGCCGCCAGGAATCCGATCACCAGCTCGGGCTTGGCGTAGAACGGACCGAACGTCCACGACCGTCCGCCGAGCAGCGGCGGCACGTCCAACAGGTCCGCCGACATCAGCATCAGTGCGACGTTCTGCATCAGGATCGACAGTCCCATGGTGGCGAACACCACGACCAGATGCGGCTTGTCGAGCGCTGGACTGATGATCAGCCTGTGAATGAGCATGCCGAACAGGAACATGGCCGGCACGATCGGCGACGATCGCGACGTAGGAGTTGAGACCCAGGAACCTGGTCATCGCCCAGGCGCCGTACATCGCCAGCATCAGAAATTCGCCGTGAGCGAAGTTGACCACGCGCAGCACGCCGAAGATCAGCGTCAGCCCTACGCTCATCAGAGCGTAGATGCTGCCGATCAGGATGCCGGAAAAGACGAGCTGGCCGAGGGTGGTCATCGCCCGGCCTGACCTGGTTGATCGATTGTACTGAGTCGCATGTTCCAATGGATTTGGGTCAGCATTACCCACCCGCATGCGTCACCCCAGTCCGGGGACGGTGATGACGACTGGTTAGTCGAACCCATCGGTTTGCGCTGAGCCGCGCGCCTGCTGGCTCAGCGATTGTCCCAGGTCGGCAACGGCACCATGACGGGCTGGTGCGTTGCGAGGGTGTGACGGGAAGACCTGGTTGTTGCCGTCCGCCTGCCACTGCCAGATGCCGATCGAGGCGCGCAGGTTCTGGCCGGCGTCCTTCGGATCCTTCGGCCAGTCGTTGTTGGTGAACTTGATGCCGCTGCCGTTCACCAGGCTGCCCTCCGGCAGATCGAGCTTGAGAGCGATCTCGCGCAGCTCGGCAGGCTCGTAGGTCTTGGCTTTGGGGAAGACTTCGGTGA
This sequence comes from uncultured Alphaproteobacteria bacterium, assembly GCA_963831225.1. Lineage (GTDB taxonomy): Bacteria > Pseudomonadota > Alphaproteobacteria > Rhizobiales > Xanthobacteraceae > VAZQ01. The sequence continues at coordinate 2,977 of CAWHPT010000063.1, read as the reverse complement.
ACAGCGCCCACATCGCGGAGAAGCCGGCCGAGGCATGACCGGCGGGCGGCCGCTTCATCTTGGCTTCATAGCGCTTGTAGAACTCCTCCGCCACCTTGCGCACCTTCCGGCTCGAGCACGTTCTGGTTGACGCGCGGCGGAAAGTCGGAGACGAAAATGCCGTTCACCATGTTGCCGATCGAGTCGCGCAGATCGGGCGAGGAATATCCGGCGCTCACGCCGACGAAGGCGGCGACATTGAAGTCGAGCTCCTTGGCCTTGCGCTGGAACAGGATGGCGTCGTTGGGGAACGAGATCGCGAGCAGGACGTCGGGCTTGACGTCCTTGAGCTTCTGCACGATCGGGGTCATGTCGGTGGCGAACTGGTCGTAGCCCTCGTCGTAGACGAGCGGGAGGTTCTTGGTCTTCATGTAGTCGCGAATGCCGTCGCCGACCGACTTCCCGAAGGCGCGGTTCTCCCACAGCAGCGCGATGCGCAGACCGGTCGGCCGGCTTGCCGAGCTTCTGGGCGAGCACATCGGTGGTGAAGTCGACGGCGGCCTGGCTGTAGCGGTAGGAGGCGGCGCCGACCTGGAACGTATGCTTGAACCCGCGCCGGGTGATGATCTCGGCCGCGCCGGTCGCCTCCCAGTGAAAGACGCCGTGGCGCTCGGCCGCCTGGCTGGTCGCGATGGCGAGCGGGGAGGCGAACGAGCCGGTGGTGATCTTGATCCCGTCGCGCGTGATGATGCGCTCGGCTTCGCTGATCGCCGCGGTCGGGCTGGTCGCATCGCCGTGCACGAATTCCATCTTGCGGCCGTTGACCCCGCCCTGCTCGTTGATCATGTCGCGGGCGATCTGCATCGCCTCCCAGTTCTCGATGCCGTTCTTGGCGAACGGCCCGGTGAGCGGCAGCAGCACGCCGATCCTGATCGGCTGCTGTTGCGCCCCGGCGGGCGCGTTGGCCAGGAGCGCCATCACTGCCGCGAGCGCGAAATATCTCAGCGAAGTCCGCATGTTCTTCGTCTCCGTTGCATCCAATCATGGCTTCGCTGGATGCTAACAAGTGCGCGCACATCCGGCAATTGCATTGCCGCTTCTCGAGCGTTTCGGCACGTGATCAACTGACGCAGGCTCTCAGCGCCTGGTCGCCGGCTGGTGCAGCCGTCAACGGTTTTCAGCTCGCTTCCTGCGTTTGACAATTCCCCGAATCACCCTGCCGGAGTACAGCGAACGGCGGCCATGAGGCTGCATCGCGATCCGCATCGGCGGATCGTCGAGACATGGAGGTTTGCAATGAAGGCGGCAGTCTTGTTGCAGGAGGCCATCGGGCTGCCTTCGGCCACAGCCAGCCGCAGCGAAGTGCTCGCCCGCTATCGCCGTCTGCGGGAAATCAGCAAACGGCATCATTCCGCGGTATTGAAGTTCCTGTCAGGGGATGCCGTCTTGAAACATGCACGGCGCATAGGTCTGGCCAAGGGCAAGACGCTGGTGCTCGACAGCATCGATCACCTGTCGTTCGCCTTCGATCTTGCGATCCATACCTCTGCCTTGGGCCGTTCGCGGGCAATCGATCGCTATTCCGGATCGGCGCGGCTTGCGCCGGGATCGGACGAGGCACTCGTGCTCGAGGCCATGCAAGAGGCACGTTTCTGTGTCATTTGCGTCGAGCGCAAGCACGACACCGCCGGCCTGATCGTCAAAGACCTGTTCCGCCGGACCGAGCTCTGGCTGCTGGACGAGGGGCTGGAGAAATCCCTGTCTCCGGGGGACACCTTCGCCACGCGCCTCTACACACCCGAGGATTTTTCGATGACGGCCGGGGTCCCGGTGCCGATCGACGCCGACCTGCTGGCGGATGCATTCCTGCAGTTGCCGCATTCGCTTCGCAAGCTGACCGCCGAAGCGGTAGAGGATCGCCGCTTCGCCGAGGCTCTGTATCGCGTGGCGTTTGCCGACGCGCTCATGGAGGGCGTCGCCTTCCAAGAGCTGCCCCGAGAGGCCTGACAAGGCCGGTGAGGCCGTTTTGGGTGTTCAGCAAAGCGCGAGACCCACTGCTCCGCTGGTGCGTCGTCGCATCGTCTCTGGGGAGAGGCCATGAGCGAATATCAATACTATGAATTCCAGGCCGTGGATCGGGCGCTCGGAGACGCCGAGCGCGGGGAATTGCGTGCGCTTTCGAGTTCGAGCCCGCATCACGGCGACCAGCTTCGTCAACAGCTACGACTTTGGCAGTTTTAGAGGCGACCCCGCGAAGCTGATGCAAAAGTACTTCGATCTCTTTGTCTATCTGGCAAACTGGGGCACGCGCCGCTTCTCTCTGTCGCTACCGAGGCGGATTGTGGAGAGTTCCGATTTGGAGCGATTGAGCGTGGAGCATGATGCCGTAACGATCACGTCGCTTCCGGAAAAGCTCGTTATCGATGTGAGCCGGGATATCGAGGCAGACGATTGGGATGACGGCAGCGGGTGGCTGGCGTCCTTGGCTCCGCTTCGGGCCGATGTGCTGAACGGCGACCTTCGTGTTCTCTATTTGACATGGCTGATGGGGGTCGAGACCGGTGAAGTTCCGGACGAGGCTCTCGAGCCGATGTCCGGCGTCGGCTCGATGACGGCACCCCTCGAGGCGTTCGCCGAATTTTTTTGCATCGACCAGGATCTCATCGATGCCGCAGCCAGCAAAAGGGAAACGAGAGTAATGGGCAGCGCTCCGGCCGTCGAGGATTACATCCGATCGTTGGGGGAACAAGACAAGGTCTCGTTCTTGGTTCGATTGCACGACGGGGATGATCCACATCTCGGTGCGGAATTGCGACGCCGTGTGCGTGCGGAAGTCGGGTCATCGACCGATACCTCGCAAAAACGACGAACGGCGATGGAATTACGGGCGACCGCAAGTGGCCTCGCCGCGGAACGCGAGCATGCGGCAGCGGAGCGCATGCAGGCCGAGAGGGCTCGCGAGGAGCAAAAACGCGCCGAGGAGAAAACGCGCAGGCTG
>CAWHPT010000062.1:0-100772 GCA_963831225.1 uncultured Alphaproteobacteria bacterium | reverse complement strand
TTGGCGTTGACGAGATCCTCGGCGATGTAGTGACCGACCAGCTCCTGGTCTGCCATGCGCAGAGCTTTGAGGCCTTTCTCCGCGAGTTGCCTTGCCTGCCGGACCGTGAGCTTCTTGCCCGCCTCCAACACCACCTTGCCGGAATTGGCATCGACGAGATCGTTGATCGCCTTGTAGCCGCGGAACCGGTTGGCGTCGAATGGCACGCGCCAGCCGTCCTTCTGCCGCCTGTGGCTCACCTTGCGATAGAAGGTGCTGAGGATTTCCTCGGCATCCATGCCGAGCGCATAAAGCAGCGAGGTGACCGGGATCTTCCGGCGCCGGTCGATGCGCGCATAGACGATGTCCTTGGCGTCGAACTCGATGTCGAGCCAGGAACCGCGATAAGGAATGATGCGCGCAGCGAACAAGAGCTTGCCCGATGAGTGGGTCTTGCCCTTGTCGTGATCGAAGAAAACACCGGGCGAGCGATGCATCTGGGAAACGATGACGCGTTCGGTGCCGTTGACGACGAAGGTGCCGTTGTTCGTCATCAGCGGGATGTCGCCCATATAGACATCCTGTTCCTTGATGTCCTTGACCGATTTGGCGCCCGTCTCCTCGTCGATGTCGAATACGATCAGGCGCAGCGTCACCTTGAGCGGCGCGGCATAGGTCATGCCGCGCTGGCGGCACTCGTCGACGTCGTATTTCGGCGCCTCGAACTCGTATTTCACGAATTCGAGCATCGACGTGTTGGAGAAATCCGAGATCGGGAACACGGACTTGAACACGGCTTGCAGGCCCTCGTCCGGCCGCCCGCCGATCGGCTCCCGCACCAACAGAAATTGGTCATAGGACGCCTTCTGAACCTCGATGAGGTTCGGCATCTCTGCGACTTCCTGGATTTTCCCGAAAAACTTGCGAACGCGCTTGCGACCTGTAAATGTCTGCGCTGCCATATTTTCTCTCGCTTTGTCGAACCGCGGGCCCGGGACGACTCTCCGAAAGGCCGCCATCCATCGCGACCGTCAGGACAGGCGTCGGAGCCCATATGCCCGTTATCTATTGTGATTCGGCCGCTCGCCGAACCGCGCCTCTCTGCCGCCGCCAAGCGGAGATATGGGTGATTGCGGGGCACTTAACCCGAAATCACCGATTTGTGTTTCACCCGCAACGAGACGATCCCCTGGTCGCGCTGCGATCGCCCGTGGGAAATGTCGCTCGTTGCGATCCCCGGGTCTCGCTACGCTCGCCCGGGGAAATATGTCGCTACGTCGCGATCCCCCTCGGGTCTCGCTACGCTCGCCCGGGGATTTCGCTGAAGTAAGCATTGCTTACTTCAGCTCAACCTTGGCTCCGGCCTTCTCGAGGGTGGTCTTGATCTTTTCGGCTTCGTCCTTGCTCACCCCTTCCTTGACCGGCTTGGGAGCACCCTCCACCAGGTCCTTGGCTTCCTTGAGGCCCAACCCGGTGAGCGCACGCACTTCCTTGATGACGTCGATTTTCTTCTCGCCAAAAGAGGCCAGTACGACGGTGAATTCGGTCTTCTCCTCGACCGGAGCCGCAGCGGGACCGCCCGGAGCGGCCGCCATGGTCACCGCGGCCGCAGCCGAGACACCCCACTTCTCTTCCAGCATCTTCGCGAGATCGGCGGCCTCGAGCACCGTGAGTTGCGAGAGGTCGTCGACGAGTTTCTGCAGATCAGCCATTGGACATCCTTATCAGTTCGAACCAGTCGAGCTTGCGGGGCGTGTCACGCCGCCTCGCTCTTTTCGGCATAGGCCTGGACCACGCGAGCGACTTTCGCCGCCGGAGCATTGATGACCCGTGCGATCTTGGTCGCCGGGGCCTCGATCAGCCCGATGACCCTGGCGCGCAGTTCATCAAGCGACGGCAGCGCAGCCAGCGCCTTGACGGCATTGGCGTCGAGCGCGGTCTTGCCCATCGCCCCGCCGAGGATCACGAAGCGCTCGTGAGTCTTGGCGAAGTCGGTGGCGACCTTCGGTGCAGCCACCGGATCGCCTGAATAGGCGATCAGCGTCGGCCCCCTCAGCAAGGGGACGATCACGGCCGCATCCGTGCCTTCGAGAGCAATCTTGGCGAGACGGTTCTTGGCGACCTTCACCGCCGCCCCAGCCTGCTTCATCTGCTTGCGCAGGTTCTGCATCTGGGTGACGTTGAGGCCGGAATAATGAGCCACCACCACGACGGTGGTATCCTTCAGGATACCATTGAGCGTCGTGACGAGCTCCTTCTTAGCCGCTCGATCCACTGCAAGCTCTTTCCGGTTGGCAGTCCCGGTTCAATGCGGGAACCGCCGGTTGCGACATGCCGCCCTTCCCGGTGAAAGCCGGGCAAGAACGGCGCTCCTCAATCAAATCCTGCCCCCCAGGCGCGGGTTGCGCCGCACCGGGCACTCGAGGTTCGAACCGGTCGCGGGGCTCTCGACCCCAAAACGGTTTCCCCGTCTGTGCAGGCATTCGAATTAAGCCGGGTCCGGCACCTGCAGTCTTGGACAGGACGAACTTCCGGAAACCGCCGGAAGTCCTTTGCTACGCGACAAAAATTGCAATCTGGCCCGCTCCCCTTCAGAGTAATCCCGCAGGATATCCAAAGGAATGAGGTCCCGATCGCCATCTCTTCTCTTGAGCGTGCAAAGGCGCGCCGACACACCGGGCCGGCACGCCCTCACCGCTATGTAACGGCTCTGCCCACTATTGCCAAGCGGAATCAAGAAAATTTCTCAATTTCTCAAATTTCGGGTGATTGTCCGTGGCCGCGGGTCACGTGGACGGATGAGCCAACGGGTTTGCGCAACCGTAACCTGCCACGCGTTCGGCGCGGTCGGCGGGTTACGGGCGACGAGCCTAACCCGCCATTTAATCCTATGGAGCAAGCGAAGGAGGAAAAGATGGCCGTCGATCGCATCATGACCACCCATGTCGGCAGCCTGGTGCGGCCGCCGAAACTGGTCGAGTTCCTGCACCGGATCGAGGATCGTCAAGCCTACGATCCAGCCGCCTACGAGGCTTGCCTTGCGGAATCGATCGCGGAAGTCGTGCGCCAGCAAGCCGATGCCGGAATCGACATCGTCAGCGATGGCGAGTTCAGCAAGGGCCGCAATTGGGCATTCTACGTTCACGACCGCATGACCGGCGTCGCAACCCGGCCGCTGACCGCCGACGAGGCCAAGGACCCGCTGGCCTCGGCCGGCGGCGGACAGGACCGCGTCGCGTTTCCGGAATTCTATGCCGAATACGATCGCGTTTCGGGATTGGGCAAGCGGCTCGGCTCGCGCTTCGTCGTGAACGGCGCGCTGACTTATTCCGATGTCCAGGTCAAGCGCGACATCGCTAATCTCAAAGCCGCGGCCGCCAAAGCAAGGGTCGACTGGCGCCTTCCTGCCCGTGGTGGCGCCGGCGAGCGCGCTGCCCGGCGCCAAGAACGAACATTATCCGGACGAGAAGAGCTTGCTGTTCGCGCTCGCCGACTGCCTGAACCAGGAATACAAGGCCATCGTCGAGGCCGGCCTGCTCGTGCAGATCGACGACGCTTTCCTGCCCTACATGCACGAGAAGATGGTGCCGCCGATGTCGCAGGCGCAGTACCGGCAATGGGCGCAATTGCGCATCGACGCGCTCAACCATGCGCTCACCGGCATCCCGCCGGAACGTTCGCGCTACCACATATGCTGGGGCAGCTGGAACGGCCCGCACGCCTTCGACGTGCCGATGAAGGACATCGTCGACCTCATGCTGCAGGTCAATGTCGGCGCCTACCAGTTCGAAGCCGCCAATCCGCGCCACGAGCACGAATGGGTGGTGTGGCGATCGGTGAAGCTGCCGCCGGGAAAGGTGCTGATCCCCGGCGTCATCAGCCACGCCACCAACATCGTCGAGCATCCGGAGCTGGTGGCACAGCGTATCGTGCGGCTCGCCGAGATCGTCGGGCGCGAAAACGTGATGGGCGGCACCGATTGCGGCTTTGCGCAGAGCCCGTTCGCCCAACGGGTTCATCCCAGCATCATGTGGGCGAAGCTCAGATCGCTGGCGCAAGGCGCACAGATCGCAACGCGGGAGCTATGGGGACGGCGCTCGGCGGCGTGACGAGGTGGCCGCTACGAGGCAGCTTGCTGTGATTGAACGAACAGGGATGCGGGCTCCACCTTCACGCCGGGGCCCATGGTCGAGGAGATGGCGACCCGGTTGATGAAGGTGCCTTTGGCGCCGGCGGGCTTCGCCTTTTGAACCGCATCGGCGAATGCCTTGATGTTCTGCACCAGCTTGTCGGCCGGAAACGACGCCTTGCCGATCCCGGCCTGCACGATGCCCGCTTTCTCCACCCGGAACTCGACCGAGCCTCCCTTGGCACCCTTCACCGCAGTGGTGACATCCATGGTGACGGTGCCGACCTTCGGGTTGGGCATCATGCCGCGCGGACCAAGGACCTTGCCGAGCCGGCCGACCAGCGGCATCAGGTCGGGGGTGGCCACGACGCGATCGAAATCGATATTGCCGCTCTGCACCTTCTCGACCAGATCCTCGGCGCCGACCACATCGGCGCCTGCCGCCTTGGCCTCGTCCGCCTTGGCGCCGCGCGCGAACACCGCCACGCGCACGCTGCGGCCGGAACCGTTCGGCAGGTTGACGACGCCGCGCACCATCTGATCGGCATGGCGCGGATCGACGCCGAGATTCATCGCCACCTCGATGGTCTCGTCGAACTTGGCCTTGGCCCGATCCTTGACCATCTTCACCGCCTCCTCCAGCGGATAAAGCTTGGCCCGATCGACACCCTCGCGCAGAGCAGCGGTACGCTTTCCGTGATTGACCATGGCGATTACTCCCCGACCTCGATGCCCATCGAGCGGGCGGACCCTTCCACCATGCGCATGGCGGCGTCGATGGTGTCGCAGTTCAAATCCTTCATCTTCTTCTCGGCGATCTCCTTGACCTGCGCCTTCGTGACGGTGCCGGCTTTGTCACGGCCCGGCGTCTTCGACCCGCTCTCGAGCTTGGCCGCCTTCTTGATGAAATAGGACACCGGCGGCGTGCGCATCTCGAAGGTGAAGGAGCGGTCCGCGAAAACCGTGATCACCACCGGGATCGGCGAGCCTTTTTCGAGGTTCTGCGTCTGCGCATTGAATTGCTTGCAGAACTCCATGATCGCCAAGCCGCGCTGGCCGAGCGCGGGGCCGATCGGCGGCGACGGATTGGCCGCCCCCGCGGGAACCTGCAATTTGATGTAACCGGTGATTTTTTTTGCCATTGCTCACTCCTGTCGGTGGCCATATCGGGCCGGTTCAGGGTCCGTGGTGCGGATCCGGGCGGCTGGCAGCCGCCGTTGCCTCCCACGTTCGTACGACACGCTCACAGTTTCTCGACTTGCCCCATCTCGAGCTCCACCCGGGTCGGACGACCGAAAATCGAGACGGCGACCTTGAGTCGCGAGCGTCCGTCGTCGACTTCCTCGACCACCCCGTTGAAGGAGGCGAACGGACCTTCCGACACCCGCACCTGCTCGCCCACTTCGAACGAGACCGAAGGCTTGGGCCGCTCGATGCCCTCCTGCACCTGATGCAGAATGCGCGCCGCTTCCGCGTCCGATATCGGCTTCGGCTTGTTGTCGGCGCCGAGAAATCCGGTCACCTTCGGCGTATTCTTGATGAGGTGATAGGCCTCGTCGGTGAGGTCCATCTTCACCAGCACATAGCCGGGAAAGAACTTGCGTTCGGCATCGACCTTCTGACCGCGGCGCACCTCCACCACCTTCTCGGTCGGCACCATGACCTCGTCGAACAGGTGATCGAGATGCCGCTGCTTTGATTGCTCGCGGATCGAATCTGCAACCTTGCGCTCGAAATTCGAATAGGCCTGGACGATGTACCAATGCTTGTCCGCCATTGCGCCGGCTCCTTCAACCGCCGATGCCGAGCACGAGGGTCACGATGAAACGCATGATGAAGTCGGCAATGAAGAAGAACACCGATGCGATGGCCACCATGACGAAAACCATGGCGGTAGTGACCGCTGTTTCACGCCGCGTCGGCCAGGTGACCTTCTGGCCCTCGGCGCGCACTTCCTGCAAGAACTTGAACGGACTGATCTTTGCCATAGTTCACCTGCCGCTGTTCGGGTATGCGGCAATAACCCATTGGACGATCAAATTTTTTCGACTGAGCCGGCTATGCCTGGCAGGAGTGGAGGGACTCGAACCCCCAACCCCCGGTTTTGGAGACCGGTGCTCTAGCCATTGAGCTACACTCCTCCGGAAGCGCTTGCGGCGGCCCCAAAGCCCGCCGCAACGTGTAAATGCATCAACGGGACCCGGTTTGCAAGCCGGAAAGCAGAGGACGGAAGTCAGACGACGGAGGACAGATTAAGCGTGCCATCATAAGCGCCCCATCTTTGGCGTTTGCTTCGGCGGCCCGCTGTTTTGTCTCCGTCCTCTGTCGTCCGTCCTCGGTCGTCCGTTTTGCGTCATTCCGTTATCGACACCACCACGCCGGCGCCGACGGTCTTGCCGCCCTCGCGGATGGCGAAGCGCTGCTTCTCCTCCATGGCGATCGGAGTGATCAGCTCGACATCCATGGTCGCGTTGTCGCCCGGCATGATCATCTCGGTGCCGGCCGGCAGCGTGCACTGCCCGGTCACGTCGGTGGTCCGGAAGTAGAATTGCGGGCGGTAATTGTTGAAGAACGGCGTGTGCCGGCCGCCCTCCTCCTTGGTCAGAATATACGCCTCCGCCTTGAACTTCTTGTGCGGCTTCACCGAGCCCGGCTTGCACAGAACCTGCCCGCGCTCGACCGCGTCCTTGTCGACCCCGCGCAGCAGGCAGCCCACATTGTCGCCCGCCACCCCCTCGTCCAGAAGCTTGCGGAACATCTCCACACCCGTCACCACCGACTTCTGGGTGTCGCGCAGCCCAACGATCTCGACTTCCTCCCCCACCTTGATCTTGCCGCGCTCGATGCGCCCGGTGACCACCGTGCCGCGACCGGAGATCGAGAACACGTCCTCGATCGGCATCAGGAACGGCTGGTCGATCGGCCGCTCCGGCAGCGGCACGAAGTTGTCGAGCGCATCGTACAGCTTGAGGATCGCCTCGTCGGCAAACTCCCCCTTCTCGCCGTTGAGCGCCTTGATCGCGGCGCCACGAATGACCGGAGCCTTGTCGCCCGGGAACTGGTACTTGGTCAGAAGCTCGCGCACTTCCAGCTCGACCAGGTCGAGCAGCTCGGGGTCGTCCACCACGTCCACCTTGTTGAGAAACACAACGATGTAGGGAACCCCCACCTGGCGCGCCAGCAGGATGTGCTCGCGCGTCTGCGGCATCGGACCGTCCGCCGCCGAAACAACCAGGATCGCGCCGTCCATCTGCGCCGCCCCGGTGATCATGTTCTTGACGTAGTCGGCGTGCCCGGGGCAATCGACATGGGCGTAGTGGCGATTGTCGGTCGAGTACTCGACGTGGCTGGTCGCAATCGTCAAGATCTTGGTCGGATCCCGCCGCCCCTGGCTCTCCGACGCCTTCGCAACCTGATCGTACGACACGAACGTCGACGTCCAGCCCTTGTCCGCCGACACCTTGGTCAGCGCAGCCGTGAGCGTCGTCTTGCCGTGGTCCACGTGACCAATGGTTCCCACATTGCAATGCGGCTTCGTGCGTTCGAACTTCTGCTTGGCCATGGGAGCGGCTCTCTGGTTGCAAGGCTTTCAACGGTGGCGGAGCGCCGGTGACCCGGCGATGCTCTCGTATCTAAGTACGATCGATGCCCGTAGATAGGAACCACCGACCCGCATTCCAGCCCGTTCGCCGGGCGTGCTATTTGCGGTCCTGCTTTTTCTCGCCGGCGGCTTTCTGCGTCGCCTTGAGCTCCTCCACGTTCGCCTGCAAGCTGATCACCGCGGCCTTGAGCGCGATGATCTCGTTATTCGCTGCGCTCAGTCTCTGGCGCGCATCGAGCGCATTCTTCGTGACCAATTGCTGCAGGAAATTGATGTTGCTCTGAAAGCAACCAGTGCGCTTGTCGAGCCCGGCGGTCTTCGTGCAGTCCTCGATGCCAGCGATATCCTGGGCGCCGGCGAGACCGCCGCCGGCGCCGAGTAGGATCAGGCACAACGCTGCAATTCTGAACATCCTATCTCCCTCTGAACTCCTCTGAGCTCGACCGCTCGTGCCGCCGCGCGGATGCAGTCAGGCAAGCGTGCGCACCGCGCCATTCTAGCTCAGCTTGAGTGACGACACTTGGAGTAAATGTGTCAAGTTTTGCTGGGGACGAGTTGACTTGGTTGGCCCATGTATTGACCTGCGCGTCGATGTTGTCGAAGGCGCGCTTGAGCGGGCCATGGATGGCGCGTAGTGCGGGAAGAGCGGCGGCCCAAACCCGGTCAGAGATTCGATTGTATGCGCGCGTGAAGAAGAGAGCCGTCCGAAAACCGAATTCGGTGACGCTCAGCTTGAGTGACGACACTTGGAGTAAATGTGTCAAGTTTTGCTGGGGACGAGTTGAGCTTGGTTGGCCCATGTATTGACCTGCGCGTCGATGTTGTCGAAGGCGCGCTTGAGCGGGCCATCGATGGCGCGTAGTGCGGGAAAAGCAGCGGCCAAACCCGGTCGCAAGATTCGATTGTATGCGCGCGTGAAGAAGAGAACCGTCCGAAAACCGAATTCGGTGACGCTCAGCTTGAGTGACGACACTTGGAGTAAATGTGTCAAGTTTTGCTGGGGACGAGTTGAGCTTGGTTGGCCCATGTATTGACCTGCGCGTCGATGTTGTCGAAGGCGCGCTTGAGCGGGCCATCGATGGCGCGTATGCGGGGAAAAGCGGCGGCCAAACCCGGTCGCAAAATTCGATTGTATGCGCGCGTGAAGAAAGAGCCGTCCGAAAACCGAATTCGGTGACGCTCAGCTTGAGTGACGACACTTGGAGTAAATGTGTCAAGTTTTGCTGGGGACGAGTTGAGCTTGGTTGGCCCATGTATTGACCTGCGCGTCGATGTTGTCGAAGGCGCGCTTGAGCGGGCCATCGATGGCGCGTAGTGCGGGAAGAGCGGCGGCCAAACCCGGTCGCAAGATTCGATTGTATGCGCGCGTGAAGAAGAGAGCCGTCCGAAAACCGAATTCGGTGACGCTCAGCTTGAGTGACGACACTTGGAGCTAAATGTGTCAAGTTTTGCTGGGGCGAGTTGAGCTTGGTTGACCCATGTATTGACCTGCGCGTCGATGTTGTCGAAGGCGCGCTTGAGCGGGCCATCGATGGCGCGTAGTGCGGGAAGAGCGGCGGCCAAACCCGGTCGCAAGATTCGATTGTATGCGCGCGTGAAGAAGAGAGCCGCCCGAAAACCGAATTCGGTGACGCGATATCGGAAGCTGTTGGGTAATCGCTCGATCAAGCCGTGGAGACGCAGGCGGCGAAGCTGATAGGTGATCGCGCCTTGGGAGATCGATCTCGGGATCGCGTCCGGACAGGGCGGCGAGATGGCTGCGCAGATCGGCGGCAGCGGAAGCCTTGGCGAGTAGCCGGAACAAGATGAGGGCATGCAAGAGCGAGTGGACGCGCGCATCGGCGAAGCGCAGGCCCGAGGCGCGTTGGCGGCCCGCCGCAACCGGGCTGTTGATGCTATGGAAGGTGTCTTCGGTGAGCATGCAGTCGTGGCTCAAGCGCTCGACTTCGAGCAGCCGGCGATTGGCCGCAAAGCCGATCTCGCGCAGCTTCGGCAGATTGAGCAGGCGTCTGCCGACGCCGAAGTCGTAGGTGTTGTTGATGGTCGTCTCGGTGCGTAATGCCCGGTTTTCCTTGTGATACTGCTTGATGCGCGTGTTCTTGTAATAGATGTTCAAGGACGGGGTCACGTCCTGGGTGAGGACACGGGTGCGGAACCGCCCCGGCGTCCTGCTATTGATCTTGCGATTGAAGATCAGTTGGACCTCTTCCGGCCGGCCCAGATCGAGGTTCTCACGGATCACCTGCTCGAAGAACAGGCGGCCGTGCACCGGCCGGTCGAGCACCTGGGTCAAGGAGAACTCGGCCTGCAGGATCGAGATGTCGTAGCGGTAGCCGGCTTTGCGGTCCGCGCCAGTGAAGGGGTGCGGAAGCAGGCGCAGCCACTTGCGCAGAAGGCCATCGATCTTCTCCGCCGATAGCCCGTCGCAGATCTGTTGCAGCCGCTTGGGGTCGGCACAACTGAGGACGCCGTTGTCGAGCGCCTCGAAGGCAATCCCTTCCCGTCCGAGCTGCCGCTTGGCGTATTCATGGCCGTTCAGGCACAGCTTGGCATTGAACGGAAAGTAGCTGCAGAACTTGAGGAAGAACGGGCCGAAATCGCGGTCCACCGCATAGATGTAGTAGTGGTTCACCATTGCGGTCGATCGCACGATCCAGGGGTAAGGCAAGCCGGTCTTCGGACTCCTGCGCTTCTCGGTGCGGAATATCGGCGTCTTCTCCTGCGCCTTGCCGACCAACACCACTCCTTCATCCTGCCGCAAAGCGGCGCAGATGCTCCTTCATCACATCGTCCTTGCGCTGCCCCTTGCGAAACTGCACGAGAGGTATCGCATGCCGCGCCACGAAGTCCTCCAGCTTCGCCACGAAGCCGCGGCTCATCGGACTCATCAACGCCGCAGACGGCAGGGGCTGCCCGCGATGCTCGCGGAAGAACCCCACTATCCCCAGTTCGTGCTGCAATCTCGGCACAAAGACGTTGAGGTACATTCGGTCGATCCCTTCGACCGTGAGCTTCACGTGATGGTTGAGGATATCGGCCACGCTCTGTGCTATCATCGCCGCGGCTCCGGTCGTGCGGTTTTGCCTCTTGCAGGCGTCTAGACCGTTCATCGGTCCAAACTGAGCCTGGTTCTACCAGAGCTCGTCATGAACCGCCGGTCGGAGCCACAATGTCCACAATCTGCCAAGTCCAAGCGCGAAGCGCGCACGCTAACGAGGCTCCGCCTCAGACCCCGCTATCCACACGCCTCGTCGGTCTGAGGCGGAGCCTCGTTAGTCGTCAGCCAGACTCCGTCATGGCCTGCGATGTACTCCAAGGCCTTCTCCAGGTATTTCTGACGGAATGGCTGGTTGATGATGAAAGGATGAAGGCAGAGCGCCATGACGCGGCCCGACTTTTCTCCGTCCTTGTAGAGCTGGTCGAACTGATCGACCACCATCTGGTAGAAGGCCGCACCAGACAGAGCCTTTCCGACAAACATGCTGATGTCGTTGAGCTCGATGGAATAGGGTACCGACATCATGCCAGGTACGTTGAGCGCGAAAGGCTGATCGTCGGCGCACCAATCGAGAACGTAAGTGAGGCCGAGTTCCTTCAGCAGGCGCGGCGTCTCGAACGTCTCTGTGAGAGCAGGGCCGAGCCAGCCCTTGACTTGGTGGCCGGTGGCCTTTGACACCGTCGACACCATGTCTTGGAGAGCCTTCCGCTCATCGTCGACGTGCATGCCGGTTTGGAAGATCGAATTGTTCTTGCCGTGGGCGCACCAAACCCAGTTGCGTTGCTTGCCGGCTTCTATGATCTGCGGATAGTGCTTGCAAACGTCGGAATTGAGAAGCACGGACGCACGCATCTTGTACTCGTCGAGCGCTTCGATCATCCGCCAGATGCCGACGCGTACGGCGTAGTCGCGCCAGCCATAGTTCAGCGGATCCGGAACCAGCATTGCAGTCCCGCCGAATATGCTGGTCGAAGGTTTATCGACTTCGAAGTGTTCGATATTCAATCCCACGTAGAACGCAACGCGAGCGCTGTTCGGCCAGCTCAGTTTGGGGCGCTCCGTGATTGGCGAGTAGTCGTAAAGCTTGTTGTCCATCTATCCCTCCAACTCTTATATGCCGGATCGCGACTGACCTGCATAAGGCTGAGCATGTCGCCTCAGAACCGTCCATTCCGTCGAGTTTGCACGCTCATCCTGCCGCTTGCGAACTACCATCACGCGCGTAGCGCGTGCTTGTGAGCGGATTTACGTAAGTGGAAGCGGCAGCTGATGCCATGCCCCGCGAGCGAATGCAGCCTACCGCTATTAGTTCGGTACGAATGATATAGTCAAGATGGAAGTGGGGATCGCTCCCCGTCAGCGGAAATCAAGGAGAGCATCGGATGCTTCTCGAGGGTTCATGTCACTGCAGGGCAGTTCGCTTCAGCGTGGTCAGCCGCCATCCCTATCCTTTCATGCGCTGCTACTGC
Organism: uncultured Alphaproteobacteria bacterium; assembly: GCA_963831225.1. Classification (GTDB taxonomy): domain Bacteria; phylum Pseudomonadota; class Alphaproteobacteria; order Rhizobiales; family Xanthobacteraceae; genus VAZQ01. Next base: position 88,596 of record CAWHPT010000062.1, on the reverse strand, counting down.
TCCATCTGCCGCAAGACGGCGGGCGCGGGCGGCTATGCCATCAATATTGCGGGTGACAATCGGACTTTGCGAGTTGAAGGCGTGGAGAATATTGCGGTCTACAATGCGCGCATCCAAAAACCGGATGATGCCGAGCCTCACATCAGTCGGGGGGAGCGACGGTTCTGCCACCGGTGTGGATCCTGCCTATGGGTCTACGATCCGGATTATCCCGACCTGATGCATCCCTTTGCCTCGGCAATCGATACCGACCTGCCCAAGCCACCCGAGCAAACCCACATCATGCTCGACTTTGCAGCATCTTGGGTCGAGATTCCGAAGCAGCCGGATGATCGCTATTGGGCTCGCTATCCCGATGAATCGATAGCCGATTGGCATCAACGGCAGGGGCTGGTCGACGAAACGCCAAATTCATCCCCGTCATGACTGTCGGATTCGCGTGGCGCCGTGGAGTTCGGTCAGGCGGCTCACGACGTGCTTGCACTTCGGGCACTCGTAGGCGTCCAAGGCAGGCTCGCCGCCGAAAGAGTCGATATGAGCTATCGGCACCATTGCGGCCCGGCATCGTGGGCACGCCGGCGCCTTCTCGCGCCTCTCTTTTGGCGTTCCCGGCACGAATTCACCTCCGTCGCCGGCCCGCTCGGCGTCTCTAATCTAATTGCCTAGAAAAAGCTTCTTGAGCTGCTGGTGATCACCAAAGCGAAAGTCCGTTTCCGAGACCGGGGATGCGTACCGATTGGTCAGGGTTTCTTGCGCGATGACATTGCCTTGCTCGACCGGCGACTGCGCCACGGCGCTGCCGATGACGCTTACGCCGGCAAAAGCCATTGCGGAGGCGAGCGCCGTTCCGATGATCCGTTGTGTGATGCTGTTTGCCATGATCGCCTCCATCTATGCACCGTTGCAGGCTACTGGCAGCACGCCACCATGTATGTGATGGCGATCACAAGATCCCGCTTTCGCGCGCGAGCGTTGCTTGCCGCTTGCGACCGCCCCGTGGCGCAGAACGCGTGATGCCGACGCGTCGACCTCGAAACGCCTGGCCCCGATTGAAAACGATTCCGCTGGAAGATTTGTACCGCCTGTGCTGCGTTGGAAGTTACTTCGGCTTCGTTACGCGGCCAGCCGCCGCATCGCCGCGACATGCTGACCTCGATCATCCCGATGGCGATCGCCGGCGTTGCGGTTGTCGTCGGCTGCTGGCCGCGACGGCGGGGAGAGGCATTGAACAAAACGTTCTCAACGGACGACAGAGTCAGCTACCGTCTCGTCCGCTCTCCTCGGCGCGTGGTGCCAGGTTGCTGGCCACCCCGGCCGGACTCCAAATACCACGGATTTTGCACGCAGATGCCGCCTGAGCCGGGCGTCGCAGTCAGCATGCATTGCTCGCGCGAGGTAAACGCGCAGCTCGTGCCGTTATCACCATTGCCACCCTGATACTCGACACACCACGGCCGATGAATTTCACCAGCCAATGGTCGAGCATCAATCGCAGTGAGCGAGGACGACAAGGCGAGGACGACCAACATGGCGCGGATCGCTTTCATGGCGAGCCTCCCAAGGCGCCCCCCATTCGTATTTCAGGACCGTCCCGCGCCGAACGCAATAGGTCCTGAACCAACGAGCCAGTGATCGCCATCCGCAAGCGGCTACGAGGACGACGCAGCAAGCTGCCGTTGCCCAACCCGACGCCTTCTCGGGCGTACTTTGCCTGCACCGCCATCATGGGATTCTAACCGTCCCATCTGATCAGCGAGAACAAGCCACGCTTCAGCGGCAGCGCGAAGTCGCTCTTGATTTTGAGGTTCGCGCTCGGCCCGCGCGATTTTCTCCGCAGCCTGAACTCGGCACTCGCTACTCGAAAACATCGCCTTCCCCCGATTTAGCACGCTCTCTGCAAGATACTGAACACCCGGCAACCAAGGACTAAACCCACCCCAATTCTGGTAGCCCGGTGAGGCACAACTGAGGCGACTTTGCGAAGATTTTCACGCTTCGAAAAAATCAGGACTCGGGGTATCGAGACGGAAGGGCGTGGGACAAGGGCCGCTGTGCGGTCAACGCCAGTGGCAACTGGCGGATCACATTCGGGTGGACGGAAGGCGATGCCACCGACGTCGATCTCGAAGACTATCACTGAGGACAGGTTCGATGACCAAGAAGCTCCCGAAGCGCGGCTTGCTGCCCATGCATCCCGGCGCACTTCTGCGCGAGGAGATTTTGCCGGCGCTTGATCGGTCCAAGACGGAGATCGCCAAGCTGCTCGGCGTGTCGCGTCAGACGCTCTATGACATTCTCGAGGAAAAGCAGCCGGTGACACCAGTCATGGCATTGCGGCTCGGGAAGTTGTGCGGAAACGGTCCTGATCTCTGGCTCAATCTGCAGAAGCGCTATGATCTGCGGCGCGCCGAGCAGGAGCTCGGAGAGAAGATCAAGGCCATTCCGACATTGGAAGTGGCGTGAAAATGGGGCTCGACAGCTCGGCGGGGTTTCATTGTCACCTCGCCGCCCGGCGGCAACGCGCGGCGCTGCTCCGCCACCCGCTCGATGTGGCGCCGGAGCTCGATCTCCTCGGCCAGCAACGCGTCACGCGCCCGCCTTTCGGTTTCTCGGTCAGTCGCGGTCTGGCGCGCCGAGCGGAAACAGCGGACGGTAGGGCCTCGCCTCGTCGACGGCGCGGGCGAAGGACGGCCGCGCGAGCAGCCGGCTCCGATAGGCCCGGACGTTGGTGAACGCCGCGCCGATCGGGTGGGTCCAGTCCGCGTAGAACAGCGCGGGTGCGGCGGCGCAATCGGCGAGGCTGAAGGCGTCGCCCGCCGCCCACTCGCGCCCGTCCATCGCTTCGTCGAGCCAGGCATAGGCGGTCTCGAGCATCACCCGCGCCTCGGCGACACCCTGGGCATCGCGAGCCTGCGCCGCGCGGATGCTGTCGAACACGATCTTCTGCTGCGGAGTCGAAACGTAGTTGTCGAAGAACCGGTCCATCATCCGCACCTCGAGGGCGGCGCGGGGATCCTCGGGGATCAGCCGCACCGGTCCGGGATGATGGAGCCCGAGATGCTCGATGATGATGCTCGCCTCGACTACCGTGCGGCCGTCGTCGACGAGCACGGGAAAGCGCTCGAGCGGCCACAGCGCTTCGAGCTCGGCCGTCGCCTGGTCATCGTCGGGCGCGAGCATGCGAAACTCGAAGGGTGTGTCGTTCTCGTAGAGCGCGATCAGCACCTTCTGGCAATAGGAGGAGAAGGGATGGGCGTAGAGTTTCAGGGTCACTCTTATATCCTCGGACGACCGCGACTCTTCGGCCATGGCGTAACAGGGTGATATCACCATGGATAATGCATGTCCAAAAGCGAGGTTCCGTTCGGGATCGGGCATGTGGTGCGCGATGCTTCGTCGGATGCATGCCTTCAATCGCGGCAAGGGCACGCCGCAATGTTGTCGAGCCAATATCTCTCCACCGCTTCGTCAACCCAGAAATCTACCGATACTTCCACCTCATCCGGCCGCCATATGAATTGCTCCCGGAACTCGATCTCGATGCCGATTTCCTTTGACCGGGAGAAAACGATCTCGAAGCGTCCGGAAGTCGTCGCGCAGCGAGATGCATCGATCGACAGGACCGCGGTCCATTTCCGTTCCAGCGCTGGTAGCTTCATCTCTGAAAATCGAACCTCCTTGATTGCCAAGGCGGGCCTGCATGTCTGCTGGCCAATGGCTTGCGTCACGCTAATGAGTCCAATGCTGCCTGCCAGCAGCCCGATAACGTATGATCGATACATGTGTTAGTTCGCCCTCCGATTTGAACCGTGCAGATCACTTCATTTGCGGTGCCGAGGGCTCCTTCACTTTGAACATCGCGGCAGCCGTCAGCGCGGCGTACGCACAACGCCATGGCGCTTCGTACCGCGACGGAAATAGGCTGCTGTCGCAGTTATTCGCAATGGATCATTTTTCAGCCAAGCCTTAGAAATTCTCACAAACCCCTGGACCTACGCAATTTGGGGTGGGCTTTAGCCACTCACGTGTGTCGCACGCGATGCCCTCGGCCTGATCACGGTGGGCACCGAGCGCGTCTCTCGCGCCCGCCCTCGTGAAAGCAGCCGGATCTCAGGGATAGAGCAGGTTCGCCGGATTGTGGTGCAGCAACACCTTGATTTCCTCGACGGTGAATTCCTCTTCGAGCAGCAATTGGCAGGTGATGCGGAGCGCCTCGACCATCGGCGGGTTGTGCAGCTGCCCGCAATCACTGGAGATGACCGCGCGCGCGATCCCGACATTGCGGATCGCTGCAGCGAAATCGGCGATCGACACGCGCCACCACCGCGGCAGCAGCTCGCCCGCGGTGAAATTGATCCATACGCCCTGCTCGGCGAGCTCCAGCTGCTGGGCGAGGCTCAGGTGCGAGAAAAACGGGTGGTCGCAGACGATCCGCTTGACGCCCTGCCGCCTGGCTGCCGGCACGATCGCTGTCATTTCCTTGAACGAGATGTGTCCGAGATTGAGAATGATGTCGGCGTCCGCCACCATCCGGAAAACCTCGTGCAGCTCCGGTACCAGCGCGCCGTCGGAGTCGAGCAGGAACAGGCGCCGCTTGTTGCGGGCGTAATCGGAAATGCCGCCCTTGATGGTGAGGCCCCTGCCGTGCTGGCCGACAGAACCGGTGACCACGGCATGATTGGTCGAATCGATGGTGGGCAACCAGATCTGCCGCGCCTCGTACTTTATGATCGCCTCGACCGCGCTCGGATTGATGCCCCCAACCTCCAGGTTGCAGGCGATGCTGCCGAAGATGTCGATGCCCGGCACCACTTTGCGCGCCAGCAACGCCATTGGTGCGGTGGGAAAGTTGTGGGTCTTGAGGCAGACGGCGCGCATGCCCGCCGCTTTGGCGTCCTGGGCGAGCTCGATCGGGTCCTGGATCCGCGGATAAAGATCGGGACCATGATGGATATGGATGTCGACCGCTCCCTGAAGGAGCTCGAGGTCACGACGTGGCGATAACTCAGGCATCCGAACCTCGCTCGGCAGGACCTCGCACGGTCTTTATCCACGTGACTGACACATTGACAATGCAGCATCTATCGAAAACATTCCCATGCGCGGTCAAAAGACATTCTCACAATCTTGAAACTGTCCATAAAAAACAGAATGAAATGGAGGTTGCATGGCTGACATCAAGATCTTCAATCCGGCAGAGCTGAGCAAGCCACGCTCGCCGTACATGCAGGTTTCACGGGTCAAAGCGTCCGAATTTGCCTTCATTGCCGGACAAGTGTCGGTCGACGCCTCCGGCACTCTCATCGGGCAGGACGACTTCGAAGCGCAATGCGCGCAGGTCTTCGCCAATATTCACGCAGCGCTGCGTTCGGTCGGAGCGGAATGGAAGAACGTCGTAGAGTTCACGTCCTACCTCGTTCGCTCTGAAGATGCTCCCGCTTTCGTGGCCTATCGCCGCCGGGCCTTCTCAGCGATGTTCCCGGACGGCGCCTATCCCCCGAATACATTGTTGATCATCGAGCGACTCGCACACGAATCCTACTTGCTGGAAGTTCAAACAACTGCCGCGCTTTGAATTTCCAGTTGCGTGCTCCAGCATGGACGGATCGCCGATCCGAGTCGCTCCTTTGCTAGCATGCGTCAGTTCCCTGCGTCGATCCTGGTGAGGACAGCCGTCGAATAGATGTCATCGAGGCCGACCGTCTGCTTGACCTCCTGATACTTGGTGATCAGATCGAGCGTGTGCTGCATCTTCGCGCGGTCGATGTAACCGAGACCGTTCGCGCGCGTGCGGTCAGTGAGCACGTGCTCGGTCGAGACCTTCCACTGAGCGAACGAGAGGTCGCGATTGCTTTCAGGAAAGCGCTTGATGAACATGTCCCCGGCCGCTTGGGGATTCTTGAATGCGAAGGCATAGCCGCGCAGCAGCGCGGCAAGGAAGCGCTTCACCATCTCGGGCCGCTTCGCCAAGGTTTCGTCGCTGACGATGAAACCGATCGAGTAGTAATCCACTCCGAAATCGCTGAAGAGGAAGCGGTCGACTTGAACGCCCGCCTTGCTCGCAGCAGCCAAGATACCTGGTTCTTCGGTCCTGAATGCCACGATCGCATCGACCTTCTTGGACACAAAGGCGGGGAACTTGGCCGGAGGCGCCAAATTCACGATCTCCACTTTCTTGTGGTCGAAGCCGGCATTTGCGGCGAACACGGGCATGAGGTTGAGGGTGGTCTCGCCGATCGATGCCCCGAGCGAGCGACCCACCAGATCCTTCGGCGTGCCGATGCCGGCGCCCTTCAGGTAGAAGATGGCGTCGGCGGACCGGTCCAGGAGAGTGGCCACCTGCTTGACCGCAAGACCATTGCCGCGACCGACGATCACCGAGGCCATGTCGGCCATCCCGATATCGGCAGCGCCGGTGGCCGTGCGCTTCACCGTATCGCCCGACCCGTAGCCGCGCTGGATGTCGACATCGAGACCGACCTCCCGGTAGTAGCCCTGCGCTTCGGCTGCGAAGATCCCGTAGTGCAAGCCATAGGGAACCCAATTCAACGAGAAGGTCACCTTCTCGTTCGCCTGGCTGCTGCCGATGCCGATCAGGAGCAGGGCCGCGATCATCGCACTCGTCAATTTGCATTGCATGATCCACCTCCGGTTCTGATGCCAGTATATCGCGAGACTCGCATTACACGTATTCCAGCCCGATCCGCCGGCCGATATGGTCGACGATCTTCACGAAATCGCTCGACACCCGCATCTCTGGGCTTCTTGGGCGAGGCAACGACACCGGGACGATCTCGAGCACATTGGCCGGTCGCGGCCCCAGCACAACAACGCGGTCAGATAGAAATACCGCTTCCGGGATGCTGTGGGTAATCAAAAGGCTCGTCTTGCGGCGCTCGCTCCAAATGCGCAGAAGCTCGATATTGAGCTGGTTGCGAGTCATCATGTCCAGCGCACTGAACGGCTCATCCAAAAGAAGGATGGAAGGATCATGGACAAGCGCGCGGGCAATCGCCACGCGCTGCTGCATCCCGCCGGAGAGCTCGTTCGGATACTTGGTTGAAAAGTCCGCGAGCCCCACGAGCGTCATCAGCTCCCTGGCCCGGCGGCGACTGTGGGCAGGATCGAGGCCGAGGATCTCCGCCGGGAGCATCACGTTGTCGATCGCTGTGCGCCAGCGCATGAGAGCGGGCACCTGGAACACGATTCCAATTTTTCGTTGAGATCCCCTCACCCGGGCCCCCTCGACGTGAACCCTTCCGTCCGATGCCGGAATGAGACCGGCGATGATCTTGAGCACGGTCGTCTTGCCGCAACCGCTGGGCCCGAGAACGGAGACGAACTCCTGCGCTGCAACGCTGAAGCTGACGCCATCCAGGGTGACGATCCGCCCATCGCGGGTGGAATAGGTCTTGCGCAGGTCGATGACCTCGATCATAGGCGCAATTGAAGCCATTGTGGCCGTTACACCTGCTCCGCTTCGAAGTGGTGGACCGACTCACTCCATGGAATGAGCAGCCGTTCAGCCAACTCGATCACGCCATAAAGAAGGATGCCGGCAACCGAGAGGACGAGCAGCGCGGCAAATGCGAGCGGCGTGTCGAGATCCTGGTTTGCAACCAGAATCAAATAGCCCAGGCCGCGGTTGCCGCCGACGAACTCGCCGATCACCGCACCGATCACAGCCAACGTGATCGCGATCTTCATGCCGCTGAACAGCTCCGGCAGCGCGGTCGGCATGCGAAACTTCCAGAATATCTGCCAGCGCGTCGCCTCGAGCGATCGTCCGAGGTCGAGGAGCTCCCGCTCGACGGCAGCAAGACCGGATGCAACGTTGACGACAATCGGAAAGAAAGCGACGAGGAAAGCAATTATGACCTTCGGCAACAAACCGTAGCCGAACCAGATCAGAAGAATAGGTGCGATCGCCACTTTGGGAACGATCTGGGCTATCAGCAGCAAAGGCATGATGACATCCCGCGCCGGGGGAATGACGACGATCAGGGCAGCCGCAAGCACGCCGATCACGACTGCGAGCGCGAATCCGGCAAGCGTCTCGTAGACAGTAACCCAGGTATGCCCGAGATAGAGATCGCGCTTCTCGTAAAGTCTCGACCCGATTGCACTGGGTGCCGGCACGAGGTACGACGGAACTTGGAAGATACGGCACGCGACTTCCCAAAGAACAATGAGAACGATGAGCGTCAACGCGACTTTCATTATCCGAAGAAGCTGCGGTGCAATCATCGGTCACACGATCGGCGGCTCCAGGCACGAGCATTCTGCACACATTGCGTTCATCCGCTAGCGATGATGCCCCCGACACGATGATGCCCCCGACCTGGGGGAGTTGGTTCGCCAGGTAACAGTCCTGCAGCCGATGGCGCGGCCAGGTCGAAGCAGCGGGCCGGAAGCGCTGGTCAAGGTTTGCAGTCGCCGAGCGCGACCACAAGCGACCCGTAGGTGAGTGCGACTTCCGGAATTTCGGAAACGCGGTCTCTCGCCGCGCGAAGGATGTCCTGATCGCTTTTGGGAAGCGAAGGCAAATCGCCGTCCTTGAAATAGCCGATTGCTCTCGAGCGACGCAAACCGGGAGCGGGAACGAGCAGAGGCCAGATTTCTTGCTGAGCGGCGGGCAGGATATCGGTCCTGGGCTCAAGACGATCCGGCATCGAACGATCTCCGAGGAGGCGCCTCTGGTATTGCCCGGCCGGTAGCGAGCGCCAAGCGTCCGCGCCAAAACTCCCAAGACCGCTCGCTGATCCAACCCGGTTGCGCTCCGAGCATGGCCTCCACCAAACGATTGGGGCCGAGCGCTTTCTCGAGACGCCGCACGTCCTCGAACGATGCCAGGCTCATCGCCTGTGCGAGAATCCTGGCATCCGACCGCGGCTGCGAGCCGACCGGCTCCCACCAAAAAAACTCCCTCTCCAGTTCGGATGCGAGGTCGTTCGGGAGGCTGCATGTGACTGAGGTGCTCATACATTTGTATATAGCATGTCCAAGCATCTTCGGCCAGCCGCCAACGGTGCCACGGGGCGATATTCTTGCGTCTTATCAGTGTGTTGATAGGATCAGGGGCGGCGCAAACCGTGGCGGCAGGAGCGCTCGCGCTCGAACGCGGCATTGTTCAGATCTTGCCCGGCGCGGGACCTGGGGACTTGGAGCGCAACCCGAAGAGAGCATCATGGCGCAAGATTTGTCCCTGAAAGCCTTCACGACTTCCGTGGATCGGGTCGAAGACCTCCAGACCTACATCGACGCACTCGTATCGTTCGACGAGATCGAGCAACTCCAAGAGCTCAAGCGCATCGCCAGAGCCCTGATCCAACCCTCCTCGAGTGTGCTCGATGTCGGCTGCGGGTTCGGCCTGGAAACATTGCGGCTCGCTCAGCTGGTCTCGCCGGGAGGTACCGTGGCCGGCCTCGACAAGAGCGCAAATTTCATCGTGGAGGCCGAACGGCGCGCCGCCATTGCCGGGGTGCACATCGATTTCAAAGCCGGTGATGCGGAGGCCCTGCCATACCCGGATGCCTCGTTCGACAACGTTCGCGCCGAGCGCTTGTTGATCTATTTGGAGGATCCTCGTCAGGCAGTCGCCGAGATGAAGCGGGTCGTGCAGCCCGGAGGATCGCTGGCTTTCATCGAGCCCGACTTCGGGACGACGACGATCAACCAGTCGAACCGAGCCGTAGTCCGCCGCGTGATGGCACACGAGGCGGATACCGCGGTCTCGCAGAGCTGGCTCCCCGGCCAGCTCGCCGCCATTCTCGCCGATGTCGGATTGCATGACATAAGCGTGGCAACGCGCGTGGTAATCTTTCCCCAGGACTTGGGTGCCGAGTATTTTTCTGATGTGGGCCGCAATGCCGAGAAGGATGGCGCCCTTTCGGGTGAAGAGCTCGAGGCATGGCTGGCGGAGATCGCCGATCTTCACCGGCGCGGAAGGCTGTTCGGCACCGTGGGATATTTCCTCTTCACTGCGAGAGCTTGACATGGCCAGGATCAGCGCACGTTCCGTTGATACTATAGGCCTTTCTCCATAATACTTTCTGATTAATCGTACCTTGGTACCGTCCTAATTCGGACATGTTTACAAAGGTATTCGCGACTGCGCTTGCAACCAAGCTGGGCTTCAAGAATCCGAAGTGGATCACCAGCATCGAGGTCACCAACATTTATCCCGGCGGCTATTGGGAGGATCGCGGCTTCAACTGGTTCAGCGGTATCTAGCGGCGCGAGCATGCGCGCGGGTTCTTTCAACGCGGCGTAGCGCCTACCGGACCGTCACGACCCGGTAGATGCGCCACCGGTCGTCACTTTCTACCAGCCGGTAGAGCGGACTCGTCGAAAAGGGATCCCTGCTCCAGGCCTTGTCTTGCGTGGTTATGACGACGACACGGCAATCATATCGGCTGGCCAGGTCTCGAATGTCCTCGGACGATGCATCCCCTGCGAAAATGCGTATGAACCGAGCATCGATCTGCTCGCGATGATCACGCGGCAGCGATGCGTACGCCAAGGTCAGCTCCCGGCCCGCAAAGCATGAGCGCCGGTTCGACAAGAGAGCCCACGACAGATTGACCGGCCATGGCGTCACATTCTGCAAGAACAGAGGATTGTTGGCGATTCGCTCATCGGGCGCGGCATGCCGGCGCACCGCCGCCCACATGCCGGGTGTACGTGCAAACAATTCGCCGTCGGCGTTGATACTCCCAACTGCGTTTTCATGTATGCGCGCGATCCCTCCCGGCAATCCGAGCAACAATGCCCCGACCGCCGCCGATGCGGCGACCCAGGCGCGTGCCGCAATCCAGCGCGACAATCCGACGGCGGCAAAGATCGTCAGCACCATCGCGCCCGGCAGGACAACCCGCCATCCGAGGTCGTTGTTGTCCCCGATTGTGCTTATGAACAGCCAAGAGCCGCATAGACTGGCCGCGGTGAGCAGCACGAAACCTGTTGCCGCTCGCCTTCTGGCACCCTCCAGATCGCGCAGCCGAAGATAGCCCCATGCGGCTATGACGCCGGTCAGGTAGACCGCCGGAAACTCGAGCGGCAGCAGAACAAGCCAGAACGCCGGCAGGTCGAGAATTCGACGCAGCCCCCATGGGAAACCGGTTCCGAGAACCTCGAAGGGATGCAACGCGATCGGGGAACCGCGGGCGCGCATCGAGATGGCAAGGAACTGATCATAGAGCAGAGGTGAGGCGAGGCAGATCGCGAGCACAGCTGCCGCCGCACACAACGCCGCGAACCGCAGGCGCCGTTGCGGCGGCAGCGCAATGAGGAGCATCAAGCCCATCATTACGCCGGCCACCGGGAACAGGACGCCCCCGATCCAGGTCGAGCTCTCGATAACCCGCCGCTGCCAGCAAGACGAAAGTCGAGAAAAGCAAGGCACTGCGATCAAACGTCAGTTGCCCGAGAAGGAATATGGCGAGAATGACGGTGGAAGCTGAGGCGATGTGCTGCGGCACCCACGCGGCTTGAAAAAGCCAATCGCCGAATCCGGTCGCAGGAGAGAGCAGCCGGGCCAGCTTTTCGGCATCGAAGACACTGTCCAATACGAAGCGAAGCGACAGGGCCGCATTGAGGAGCAGCACCCAGAGCGCGGCCGATGCGCGTCCGCAAAGCCAAGTCGCCAGCCCGGCCATGAGCATGACGGACGAGAAAGCCGTGAACCACGTCATGGCGATATCGGCTTCCCAGCCGCTGGCGCCGGTCATCTTCGCGAGCTCGGCCGCACTGAAATGCCAGAGGTAATAATAGGCCAGCCGCGATGCCGGCTCGCCGGCTTCGCCGAAAAACGGATTGCCGGGCGGCAAGCCCAGTCTCGCTATTTCGTCGATGATCGCGATCTTGGAATGGTCGAAGATCGGCGGAGCGAACGCGATCCCGTCGAGGCCCACCTTCGGCATGATCGCCGCGGCAGGACCGAGCGCCAGCAAGGCTGCGCCGATATAGGCCCATGTCGGAACGTTGGTACCTTCACCATTCTTATGGCTGGGTGAACCCGCGAACAACCAGGCAAGGCTGACAACCAGAGCCAGAGCCGCCGCCGCGAGTGTGAAAACCGTGGCGGCGGAGAAGCCCACCAGCATCAGAATTGGCAGGGCCGCGGCGCTGTGAACAGCCCATCCAAGCACTGGCGCGATCGGCAAGGCGAGCGAATGGTCCACCAGCCGGCGAGCGATCGCAAAGCCCAGGCACGTCCAGAACAAGGTTGCGGCGACAGCGCATATGACGACGTTGAGCGCGGTCGGCATGGAATGAATTAGATCATGCGATCGAGCGAATGCTCAAAGCGAAATCGCGTTCCAATGTGAGGCGATGCCGCTGGAGCCGCGCTGGCCGCACTCATTCAGATTGCCGCAGCGCTTGCAGGTTCGGCGAGGAGGGGCGCGGCGCACGACCAGGCAGACGCGAGCGCCATGACCAGGTCGATCGACTCGCAGGCGCCGTTTCGCTCGCCCTTCTCGAAGTCGCCTTCGATGCACCCGAGTTGATTGGATACGTGTGCCAGGCAGATGACAGGACGGGCACGAGCCCTGGCGAACGCGTAGAGTGCGGCAGCTTCCATCTCCACGGCAAGAATGCCATCCGCGCGGCGAATAGCGACGGCTTCCGCGGTCTCGCGAAACGGCGCGTCAGTGCTCCATGTGGCGCCCGTGTAGACGCGACAGCCGGCTTGCGCGAAGGCGCCATTCGCCAATGCGATGAGCGATGGATCGGCATGCGCATAGGCCGATGAGGGGAGGTAATGATAGCTCGTGCCTTCATCCCTGAGCGCGCGATCCACCAGGATGTAGTAAGGCGGAGCGCCGACGTCGGCAATCTGGCCTGCCGAGGCGACATTGACGAGCAGCCGGCAGCCGGAGGCGAATAACTGTTCTGCGACCAGCACGGAAAATGAGCCACCTACGGCATAACCTATGATGCCGTATCGAACGTCGTTGCGTTCCCATTCCCACAACCGGGTGTGATAGCAGGCCCAGTGGGCGCATCGCGTCGCACCGTAGTGTCGCCGGACATGATCGACGATGTCACCATCCGGGTCGAGCACGCAGACAGGCGGCACGTCGCCCGAGCTCAACCCCTTCTGCCGGCGGGCCTCGCGAAGCATGTTCTCCGGACGAAACACCGAGGGGGCCGAATGATCGGTCCTCTCCAGGAGCGGTGCGCACGAATTCGGATACGGAGCGCACCGTATGATGCGTTCATGATCCTACCCACGCGCTCGTCGCTGCAACGGCACGGCACATCTCGCCGATGAATCGCATGTCGGGAATGCCACTGTTCAATCGACCTTGTTGCTCACGGCGGTATAGCACGTGGATGCCGAACCGGGACGCGGTGCACGCAGTTGTGAATGCGTAACGCTTGCGTGGGTTCCAACGCGGGCCTGTCATCGGGCGAGGCGTGACGCCGACCCGTTGGCCCATCCGCCGTGCTTTCCTAGCCATCCGGGCAGCTGGTTGTTCGGCGCGGCGTCATCATATCGAGGCAGACCTCGAGAGGAGACAATCCCATGCCGCCGTCTGCCCCATCGTTGAATGCGCTGTCGTCCGAGATTGCCGCGTTGGCGGCCCAGACGGCGCAATCCGTCGTTGGAATCGAATCTGCGCGCCGCAGAACCAGCGGCTTTTTCTGGAACGCGAATGTCATCGTGACAGCCAGCGATGCGCTGGAGGCCGGCAAGGACGATGCCGTCAAGGTCCGCTTCGCTACCGGCGACGTCGCCGAGGCTCGAAGTCTTGGGCCACGACCCGACGACCGATGTGGCCTTGGTCGGGCCGGAGCGGAACGGCCAGGCGATTTCGTCCGACATGCCGGTTGCGCCGCATCTTGGTTCCGCCGTTCTTGCGCTCGGCCGGTCGGCATATGGGGCAACGTGTGCCACAGGCTTCGTGTCCCTCGCCGGACCGGCCTGGCGGAGCATGCGCGGCGGCGAGATTGCCAGGCGACTTTGGCTCGATCTGCGGCTTGCCGCACATGCCGAGGGCGGACCGGTGATCGATACCTCGGGGTCGCTCGTCGGCATGGCCGCCTTCGGGCCACGCCGCAGAACGCTCGTCATTCCGGTCGAGACCATCGAGCGGGTGGCAACCGAGATCCAGTCGCACGGCCGTGTGCGCCGAGGTTATCTCGGCGTCGGAGTCCAATCCGTCCGTGTCATGGGTTCCGATGGCGCGCTCGGGCTCATGGTGGTGAGCGTCGATGACAAAGGCCCGGCGCGACAGGCCGGCGTCCTCCAGGGCGATGTACTGCTCTCCATCGGTGGAAGCCCGCTTCGATCGGCGCGGTCGCTCGCGAGGCTGCTGCCTGGCACCCTGATCGGCTCGAGCGCCAGGTTCGACCTGGTTCGAGCGGGCGAGAGCAAGTCGCTCGAGATCACGGTCGGCGAGAGCCCGGGCACGTGATCGAAGGCGGCAATTCTGCATCTGAAGAAAGCGGCGACATCGCTGTCGTGGTGCGGCTTGTGGAGCCCGGCTTGCGCGCTGAGATTGTCAGCCTGCTCGCGGACATCGCACACGTCCACCTCGTGGCAACCGCCGCGCCGGCGGATGTGGTCGTCACCGATGCGCTCCGCGAAGCGGACGACGGGGCCGTGGTCATCGGTGATGCCGCATCGATCACGACCGCACTGGAGCGGGGCTGGACCGGCCTCCTCCGCCATCAAGTCAACCGCGAGAACCTCCGGATCGCCATCGAGGCGGCGCACGAAGGGCTCGTCTGTGTGCCGCGCTCCATTGCCGTCGGCTCCGGAGATGCCGGTCCCCACATCGAGGAAGCCGACCCGGAAACCATCGGTGCGCAAATTCTCACCACGCGCGAGCAAGAAGTCCTGCAGCTGATGGCCAACGGGGCATCCAACAAGGTCATCGCACGGATGCTCGCCATCAGCGTGCATACGGCGAAATTCCACGTCGCATCCGTGATCGCCAAGCTGGGCGCGACCGGGCGGACCGAAGCCGTGGCATTGGCGATGCGCCAGGGCATCGTGCACGTGTAGTCATCGTGCACGTGTAGTCATGGCGCGGGGTCCTGCGCCAGACCCTCGAGGCCCGGCGAGCGTCGGCCCCCCAGGTCGCGCACAGGTCGCCCACCCCCCTCCCGGTAAGATCACTGAAACGTTTCCGATTTAGGCTGGCTCCCCTGGAAGCAACGGCGAAGATCATCAGAACAGACGGCGAACTTCCGTCGCGCCGCTGGTTGCGGATGGATCGAGTTGATAAGAGACTAGCGGTCGATCGTAGCGTGGAGTTTTTCATGGCGCCCCGTGCCTACTGGAAGGGCTATATCAAGCTTTCTCTCGTCTCCTGCCCGATTGCGCTGTTCCCGGCCACATCGGAGCGCGAGAAGATCAGCTTTCATCAGCTCAACAAGAACACCGGCCACCGCATCAAGTACCGCAAGGTCGATGCCGAGAGCGGCGACGAGGTCGAGTTCGAGCGACATCATCAAAGGTTACGAGGTCGGCAAGGGCGAATACATCGAGATTGCTCCCGAGGAGCTCGAGGCCGTGGCGCTCGAAAGCAAGCGCGTGATCGATATCGACAAGTTCGTTCCCAAGGACGAGATCGACGAGCTTTATCTGAACAACCCTTACTACATCGTGCCGGACGGCGAAGTCGGGCAGCAGGCATTTGCCGTGATCCGGGAGGCCATCCGGCAGGAAGGCATGGTCGCCATCGCCAAGGTCGTTTTCACGTCACGCGAGCACGTCATTGCGCTCGAAGCGCGCGGCAAGGGCATGCTGGGCGTGACGCTGCGCTACCCGTACGAGGTCCGCAAGGAAAAGGAGTACTTCGACGATATCCCCGACGAGAAGATACCCAAGGACATGCTCGAGCTCGCCTCGCATATCGTGGAGACCAAGGCGGGCCATTTCGATCCCGAATCGTTCGATGATCGCTACGAGGACTCGCTCAAGGAACTGATCAGAAAGAAGCAGTCCGGCAAGCCGATCGAGCTGCCGGAGCGCCGCGAGCCCGCCAAGGTCATCAACCTCATGGATGCTCTGCGCCGCAGCGTTCAGGCCAGCAGCGGAAGTGGATCGGCAAAGCCGAAAAAGGCCCCGACCCGCCGTCGCAGCTCCGAGCAGGCCGAGCAGCCGAAGCGAAAAAAGACCCGGCGGGCAAGCTGATCACATTCTCGAAAGGCCGCCTTCGATCACGCGCAGCAGCGGACGCGGTCTCGCCGGTCGAGTTTCGACCGGGGGCCGGCCGTGCGGCTGCAACATGACGATGGCGCCGCGCAGCTCCCGCAGCATCGCGTCGGGGCTGATGCCGGCCTTTCCAACGCGGCAGCATTGGCTGGCAGCAGCAATCAACAGGTCGCGTTCGGCCGGATCCGAGCGCGACGCCGCGCGCATTTCCCGCTTCAACGCTTCGTAGAAGTCCGACGCCAGGAGCTGGCATTGGACGAGCGGCGCGCCCCGGGCAACGCCGGTGGTCACGGCGACAAGCGCCTGCTCGCCAAGCTCGATCAATTTCGCGGGCACCAACGAAGTCACCTCGGCGCGATTGCTCTGCGCCTGAGTACGTGATTCGCCGGGCGATTGGCGAGACCGCTGTGGACAGATCGCGGTCGTTGTTCCGGTTGGGCGTCGCCGGACGTCTAGTCCACCTTGCCGATCTTCTTGACCGCCGTGATCAGGCGCACGCTGTCGATTTCGATGAAGCGAGCAAACTCTGGTCCGTCGAGATAGGCCGGCGGGCTGCCGGCTTTCAGGAACACCGCCGTCACCCCGGGGGTCTGCATTGCTTCACGCATTCCCGCGCGCAAGCGTACGACGATCGGTTCCGGCACGTTTCGGGGCGCGAACAGACCGGCCCATACATAGAACTCGACGTCCGGGTATCCCAGCTCACGGAAGGTGGGCACATCCGGCAACTCGGCCGTCCGGGTGGCGCCCCAGCTCGCGAGCAACCGGACCGCGCCCGATTCGACATGGGGTGCCAGCGGCCCGCGACCCAAAGCGGTCATTGCCACTTGACTGGAAACAAGACCGGTCAGTGCGGGACCGCCGCCGCGATAGGGGACGTGCAGCAGCTTGATCCCGGCGGCATGCGTGAACATCTCCATTGCCACATGGGTTCCGCCATAGTTGCCGGATGAGCTGAAAGCAATCTCGCCCGGACGCCCCTTTGCGTCCTCGACGAGCTCGCCGAGCGTCTTCCACGGCGACGACGAGCGCACCGCGAGAACGTTCGGATCCGAGAGCACCCGGGCGATCGGAACGAGATGGTCGACCTCGTATGCGGGATTGCGGCCGAAAAGCCGGTCTGCCTCAGGCAGCACCACGAGAGACGAGATCGCCATGAGCAGCGTGTGGCCGTCCGGCTCCGCCTTGGCGACGAACGCATTCCCGATCGAGCCGCCCGCTCCCGGTCGATTGTCGACGATGACCGGGCGGCCGAGAATTCTGTCGAGCGCCGCAGCGACCGGTCTCGCGGCCAGATCGGCTTGCCCGCCCGGCGCGAGCGGCACGACCATGGTGATCGTGCGACTGGGCCATTGCGACTGGGCAAGCGCCGATGAAGGGAACGGCAACACCGCAAGAATCGGCAAGCCGAGCCCACGTCTCAGGAACCTGCGGCGATCGGCCGATATCGGCTGCACATCAAGAACGCGTTCCATCCCCCTGCTCCTTCCCCGGCAAGACCAACCTTTTCCTTCGCTCGATCGTCTCGTGACAGGAGGAGAAACGGCTGTGGGCCGCCCATCCCGCGCTCGACTACTCGACCGATGCCCCATCATAAGCCTTTCTGAGTGCTGGTGTCCGTGCAAAGCGCTGAGCAAGCCGCGAGGCGGTGACGCTAATTGGAACGGATGAGCTCAGCGTGGGGCGTTGAAGCGCGCCGAAGGAAGATGCGATCTTCCCGGCGAATGAACTGCTCCTTCTTCGCGAACTCATAGTTGGATCGTCCGAGCGGATCGTTGCGCAGGCGCTCGCGGTACGCCTCATACTCGGCCAGCCCTCCAATGTTGTAGACGCCATAAGCAACCGTGCTGGACCCTTCATGGGGAGAGTAATAGCCGATGAGATCCGCACCGCAGCGTGGAATTGCCTGCCCCCAGTTGCGGGCATATTCGTCGAACGCGGACACCTTGAACGGATCGATCTCGTAGCGAATGAAGCAAGTGATCATGATGTGGCTGCCCTTTCTGCTGATGCACAGGGCATCCTGGCCGATTGGTGCACGCCGATGCTTCGGCTACGATCGAAGCATGAAAGAAGCTGCTGTTTTGTTGCGTGTGCCGCCTACTGCCGCATCAGCAGCATCGGATCGGTGCTGGGCGGAATTCGCTCCCAGGTCTTGGCGTCGCTTTCGGAGAAGCGCCAGGTGCCGCCGCGGCCGACCAGCAGGAGCTCGTCGCTTTCCAGCCGCCAGGTCGACAGCCCGAGGCCGGCAATGGCCGCGGTACAGCCCGGCTTGACGGCGATCTGGTAGCTCTCGCTGCCTGCCGCGACGTTCGACAGCGTCAGCTTGCAGAGCGGCTTCTCGAATTCCTGCAGCAGCGTCCAGTCGCCGAACACCTGCTCGGCGCTCACCGTGGCGGCCTTGATGGCCGCCTGGGTGCGCATGAAGTAGAGACCCTCGCCCCTGCGCTCGGCTTCGTACATCTGCGACTCGACTTCCGTGAAATCGAGCACCAGAGCGCCCTTGGAATCGAACAGCCGCACCGAATCGCTAGGGCCGATTGCCCAGGCACCGACATCCTTCAATGGTGGAAACGCAGTGCCGCATCCGGGATCGAGAGCGACCTTGAAGCCATTGCCGGCGGCATCCAGGCTGAATGCGAGCGGGCAGGTCCGGTCGCGCGCGGCATTGGAGATTTCCCAGGTGCCGACCATGGCTTTGGCGGCATCGCCCGGAGCCGGTACCGGAGCCGGTACCGGAGCCTGCGCCTGCGCAACTCCGGCGGCAAGTCCGAGCCCGAACAGAATAACAACAACGGTTGTCGAAATTGACTCTCTTGCGCCGTCATCCTGAGGTGCTCGCCCGCCGCAGGCAAGTGTACGCAGCCTGCGCAAGCTTGGCTGCGCGGCGAGCCTCGAAGGGCGACGGCCCGGATGTCGGGGCCGCTCATCCTTCGAGGTCCGCGGAGACGCGGGCACCTCAGGATGACGGTCACTGATTTGCGCCGTTGGTATAACGCAAGCTGGAAGCCACATGTGATAGCCGGAATTCGAATAGCCTTCTCAAAGGCTATCACGCCGATTTCGGCTCGTCATGCCGGTACCGCGAATCGCGCTACCGGCATTTACAAAGGGTTTACGCGGAGCCATGTCCGGCCTTCGGCGGCCATGGCGTCTCCGGCACCGGCGTAAGCGGCGGCTTGCCCGCGTCCCAGGCAATGAGATTGTCGACCACCAGTTGGTCCATGGCGTCCCGGGTGGCAACCGATGCCGAGCCGAGATGGGGAAAAAGCACCACGTTCTCCATGGCGATCAACTCCGGCGGCACCTCCGGCTCGCGCAGATAGACGTCGAGACCGGCGGACAAGATGGTCTTTCGCTTCAGCGCCTCGATCAGCGCCTGCTCGTCGACCACCGAGCCGCGCGCCATGTTGATGAGAATGCCCTCTCGACCGAGCGCGGCGAGCACCTCGTCATCGATGAGGTTCCTGGTTTCCTCTCCGCCCGGCGTGATCACCATGAGCACGTCCACGTCGCGCGCCATGTCGATGAGCCTGGGATAATGCCGGTAGGACTACGCCCGCCGCCGGCCGGCGAGAATGATAGACCACGGGCACCTGCATGGCGTCGAGCCGGCGCGCGATCGCCTGGCCGATACGGCCCATGCCGACCATCCCGACCGTGCGGTTGCGCAGCGTCGCCTTGCTGAGGGGATAATTGCTCACCGTCCAGTGGCCGGCGCGCAGATAGCGCTCCGCCTGCGGGAATTCGCGCACGGTGCAAAGCAGCAGGCCCAGCGCCGTGTCGGCGACCTCCTCGGTGAGCACGTCCGGAGTGTTGGTGACGGTGATGCCATGCTCGCCCGCCCAAAGCACGTCGATGTGGTCGTAGCCGACACCGAAGGTCGACACGATCTCGAGCAGCGGAAAGCGCCGCATAAGGTCGCTGTCGACGCGTTCCGTGGTGGCGGAGACCGCAACCGCGCGCAGCCGCGGCGCGGCATCGACGAAGAATGTCTCGCGATCCTTCACCTCGGAGAACCGGTAGAGGTTGAACGCGCGCGCGAGCCCATCGACGATGACCGGCTTCGGCGGTCCGATCAGCAGCACGTCGGTCTTTTCGTCGGCCATTATAACGGTTTCCGTCGTTCTATTCGCTCGATGCGCACCACACGCGTTACCCCCGGGCCTTACCAAATTTGCGCCAAGTCAACAGCATTTCCCGGGCGCAGCGCAGCATGAAGCGAAGCGGAATGATGCGCTGCAGACCCGGGACCGTTCCAAGCTCCGAGCGTGGAGCGGTCCCGGATCAGCAGTGCACCACTCGCGCAAAGAGCGCTCGCGCTGCACTGCATCCGGGACACGAAGGCGGCTCAACTTAGCCTACACCAGCATCGTGACCGGTTGCTCGACGAAGCCGCGGAACGCGGCGAGCAGCTCGGCTCCCACGGCGCCGTCCACCACGCGGTGATCGCAGGAGAGCGTCACGCTGAGCACGCTGGCGAAGGCGACGCCGCCACTGTCTGTCTCGACCGCCTGCCGGCGCGCGGCCCCGACCGCCAGAATCGTCGATTGCGGAGGGTTGATGATCGCTGCAAATTCGCGCACCCCGTACATGCCGAGGTTGGAGATCGTGGACGAGCCGCCTTGATAGTCCTGCGGCTGGAGCTTCCTTGCGCGCGCGCGCTCAGCCATCTCTTTCATCTCGATCGAGATCGCCGAGAGCGTTTTCGCCTCGGCCCGGCGTATCACCGGCGTCAGCAGCCCACCTTCGATCGCGACCGCAACGCCGATATCGCAATGCTCGAAGCGCAGGATGCGATCCTGCGCCCAGACCGCGTTCCCGGCCGGCACGCCGCGCAGCGCCGCCGCCCAGGCCTTGATGACGAAATCGTTCACCGAGAGCTTGAAGGCGGGGCTGCCGTCCTGGTGCTTGGGCGCGGCCGCATTCACCTCCTCGCGCAGCGTGATGAGCCGCCCGATCTCGACATCGGCGGTGAGATAGAAATGCGGGACGGTCTGCTTTGCCGCCACGAGCCGCGAGGCGATGGTCTTGCGCATGCCGTCGAGCGGCACTTCCTCGAATGGCCGGTCGCGATAAAGCGCGCGGATCGCATCTGCGCTCGCGCTATCGGTTGGCGTAAGCTCCCGTCCTGGCAGGCGCCCGCTCCGGCGCCGCAGGCGCGCTGCGAACGGCGGCTGCGATGTCCCGCGCGACAGATGCGGCCATGTGCTCCGGAGGGCGAGATCCCGCCGAGATCGATGCCGGCCTGCGCCGCCAGCCGGCGGGCGAGCGGCGTGATCTGCGTACCGCCAGGCAGGCGCGCCGGTCCATAGTTGCGTTCCGGCGTGCGCACTTCGAAGAATGGATCGAGCGCGAGCACCGCCGCCGGCACCGCTGCACTCGCAAACGGCGCCGTGCCGGAGCTCATTTGACCCCCACCCCACCCTCCCCCGCTTGCGGGTGAGGGATTGCGGCGGCTGCACGATGGTCGCCGCATCGGCGCCATCGGAGATCACGGCAACGACAGCACCGACCGGCGCAACCTCGCCCGCCGGCACCCGGATATCTGCAAGCACCCCGGCCGCCGTCGACGGCACCTCCATGGACACCTTGTCGGTCTCGATCTCGAACAGGTTGTCGCCGGGCTCGACAGCATCGCCGGACGACTTGAACCATTTCGTGATCTTGCCTTCCGATACGGTCTCGCCGAGCTGCGGCATCAGCACGTCCATGTGCGGCCCGCTCCGACGTGCACCTGCAATGGAAAACGCATTACTCGGCCATCTGGCTATAACCGCCCGCTTGCCGCTCACCACGTCACCGAAATATACTGCGTCTCCAAGAACTCCATCAGCCCCTCGTGCGCGCCCTCGCGGCCGATGCCGGACTGCTTCATGCCGCCGAACGGCGCGGCGGGATCGGAAACCAGCCCGCGGTTGAGCCCGATCATGCCGAATTCGAGCTGCTCGGAGACCCGCATGCCGCGGCTCAAATCCTTGGTATAGAGATAAGCGATCAAGCCATACTCGGTATCGTTGGCGCGCTTGACCACCTCACCCTCCGACTTGAAGGTCTGGATCGCGGCCACCGGGCCGAAAATCTCCTCGCGCAGCATGGCCGCACCGTCCGGCACGGCATCGAGCACGGTCGGCGGATAGAAATGCCCGGGACCGCCCGGCGCCTTGCCGCCGGTGAGGATTTTCGCGCCCTTGCCGATTGCGTCGTCGACCAGCTCGATCACCTTCTTCTTGGCGTCGGCGTTGACGAGAGGACCGACCGCGACCCCGTCATCGAGCCCATTGCCCACCTTGAGCGCCGCCATCTTGGCGGCGAGCTTCTTCGCAAACTCGTCGTGCACGTGCTCGTGCACATAGAAACGGTTGGCGGAGGTGCAGGCCTCGCCCATGTTGCGCATCTTGGCGATCATTGCGCCATCGATCGCGGCATCGATGTCGGCGTCCTCGAACACGATGAAGGGCGCATTGCCGCCGAGCTCCATCGCCGGCTTGACGACGTTGTCGGCCGCCTCGTGCAGCAGCTTGCGCCCGACCTCGGTCGAGCCGGTGAACGAGACGATGCGCACGCGCGGGTCATGCAGCATGGCGCTCACCACCTTGCCGGACGAGCGCGACGGGATCACGTTGACGACGCCTGCCGGCACCCCGGCTTCCTCCAGGATCGGCATCAGCGCCAGCATGGTGAGCGGGGTGTCGGAAGCCGGCTTGAGCACGACCGGACAGCCGGCTGCGAGCGCCGGCCCGATCTTGCGCGTCGCCATTGCGGCGGGGAAATTCCACGGCGTCACCAGCACCGCGACGCCGGCCGGCTTGTGATGCACCATGATGCGGGCGCCCGAGGCCGGGGCAACCGAGAGATTGCCGAGATTGCGCACCGCCTCCTCTGCATTCCAACGGAAGAACTCGGCGGCATACGCCACTTCCCCGCGCGAGTCCGAAAGCGCCTTGCCATTCTCGATGGTGATGAGCTTGGCCAGCCGTTCGGCGTCGCGCATGATCAGCTCGAAGGACTTGCGCAGGATCTCGGCGCGCTCGCGCGGCTTTCTGCCGGCCCAGCCGGCGAACGCATCGCTCGCGGCATCGACGGCGGCCTTGGCGTCCTCCACCGTCGCGCTCGCCACCGAGGCGATCTTGGACTCGGTGGCGGGGTCGAGAACGTCGAAGCGCCCGCCATCGGAAGATTTCCGCCACTTGCCGCCGATCCAGAGATCGGTCGGAACATTGGCGAGAAGATTGTCGTATCTCGAGCTCATCGGTGTGACCTCATGTCGTCATCGACCGCCGTATGCGCTCGACGATGCGATCGGCGCTCGGGAGCGCGATGTCTTCCAGGATATCCGCCGCCGGCAGTGGAATGTGCGGCGTGGTGATGCGCACCGGCGGCCCGTCGAGATCGTAGAAGGCCTCGTCGGCCACGATCGAGACGATCTCGGCGCCCCAGCCGCACAGCCGCGGATTCTCCTCGACCGTGAACAGACGGTGCGTGCGCCCAACCGATCCGAGGATGGTCTGGGTGTCGAGCGGCACCAGCGACCGCACATCCACCACCTCGCAATCGATGCCATGCTCCGCCTCGAGCTTCTTCGCCGCTTCGAGCGCACGCGGCACCATCAGCGCGAGCGCCAGGATCGTCGCGTCGTTGCCGGGCCGCACGATCCTGGCAATGCCGAGTTGATCCACGATCTCGCCGTCGGGCACCTCGCCCTTGGTCGGATAAAGCGATTTGTGCTCGAAGAAGATCACGGGATCCGGGTCGCGCACCGCAGCTGCAAGCAATCCGATCACGTCGCGCGGCGTCGAGGGCGCCACCACCTTGAGGCCCGGAATCATCATCGCCCAGTTCTCGACGCTCTGAGAATGCTGCGCCCCGAAGCGCGAGCCGGCGCCGTTCGCCGTGCGCACCACCAGCGGGCATTTGAGCTGGCCGTTCGACATGTAGCGGCTCTTGGGGAACTCGTTGGCGATATAATCGAAGCACACCGCAAAAAAATCCGAGAACATGATCTCGGCGATCGGCTTCAGACCGGTCATCGCCGCGCCCATGGCGGCGCCCATGATGGCCTGCTCCGAGATCGGGCAGTCGCGCACGCGCTTGTCCCCGAACTGCTCGTGGAGCCCGACCGTGGTCTTGAACACGCCGCCGGGCTTGCCCACGTCCTCGCCGAAGAAGATCACGTCGGGGTCGCGCGTCATCTCCTGGGCGATGCCGCGGGCGACCGCGTCGCGGTAGGTCAGTTCCGCCATGCGAATCCTCCATCGGCGTAGACGTCGGTGGTGAGAAGATCGAGCGACGGCGGCGGCGCGGCTTTGCACTTCTCGGTCGCCTCGTCGACCCGGCGCTTCACATCGGCGTCGATCTGCGCGATCACGGCGTCGCCGACGCCGAACTGTGCGAGCCGCTCGCGATAGACCTTGATCGGATCGCGCTCCTTCCATTTCTCGAGCTCGCCCTCGGGGCGATATTTCGCGGGATCGGCGCGCGAATGGCCGCTGTGGCGATAGGTCATGCATTCGATCAGCGACGGCCCTTTGCCCGCGCGCGCTTTCTGGTAGGCGGTCCGCGCGGCGCGAAAGACGGCATCGGCGTCGTTGCCGTCGACGATGATGCGTTCGAGACCATAGGCGGCTGCCCGGTCGGCGGCGGGGTGCTCGACCGCCGTGACCTCGCTGATCGGGGTATACTCCATGTAGAGATTGTTCTCGCAGACGAAGATCACCGGCAGCTTCCAGACCGCCGCGAAATTGAGCGCTTCGTGAAACGCGCCGATATTGGTGGTGCCGTCGCCGAAGAAGCAGACCGTCACGTCGTCATCGCCTTTGTATTGGGCACGCAGGGCCGCGCCGCAGGCGATCGGCAGATGCGCGCCGATGATGGCGTAAGAACCCATGACCCCGTGCTCGACCGAGGTGAGATGCATCGAGCCGCCCTTTCCCCGCATCAGGCCGTTGTCGCGCTGCATCAGCTCGCCCAGGACCTTCTCGAACGGCACTCCGCGCGCGAGCGTGTGGGCGTGACCGCGATAGGTGCAGAACGACAGATCGCCGGGCTTCATGGCGGCGGCGAAGCCGGTCGCAACCGCCTCCTGGCCGAGCGACAGATGGCTGGTGCCCTTGACCAGGTTCTGCAGGAACAGGTCGAAGGCACGCTGCTCGGCCTCGCGGATCTCGACCTGCATGCGGTACATGGTGAGCCGCATCTCCCCGCCGATATCGTCATTGATGCCTCCGGCGGACGCACGGCTTTTTGTTATCGTCATCTGCGTGACCTCGACGGGGCGTTGGAAGGGGCTCGGGATGGCTGGAGCGCAAACTAGCCCTAGTCGGTAGGGTGAGCAACGGCGGCTTCGCCGTTGCTCACCCTACGAGCGCGCGCGCATCCGTTCGCGATAGGATGTAGGGTGGGCACGGCGCGCCGGGCACCCGCAACGCGTGGGCAAAACTATCGCGGCGCCGTGCCCACGCGTCGCAGCTCGGCAAAAGTTTTGCCCACCCTACGAACCGCGCGCGCGCATCCGTTCGCGATAGAGCAGGTACAATCCCGAGGCGACCACGATGGCAGAGCCGATTATCGTCCAACGTTGCGGCACGTCGCCGAACACGAGATAGCCGAGCATGATCGCCAGCACGAGCTGGGTATAGATGAAGGGCGACAGCACCGAAGCCGGCGCCAGGCGGTGGGCCGCGATCAGGAAATAGTGGCCGACGCTCCCCATAGCGCCCGCTGCCACCATCAGCGCGATCACCAGCGGATCGGTCGGAGCGGTCCAGACCAATGGCAATACCGGCAGCAGCGCCACCGCGCCGACGATGTTCGAGTAGAACAGGGTCGTCTCATTGGAGTCGGTGCGGGCGAGGATGCGGGTGCTGATGGAATAGACGGCGTAGAACAGCGCGGCGGTGAGCGAGAGCAGCGCGGCTGGCTGGAAGGTATCGAATCCCGGACGCGTCACCAGCAGCACGCCCAAAAAGCCGACGCAGATTGCGATCCAGCGCTGCCATCGCACCCACTCCCCCAGCAGCGGTCCCGATAGTGCCGCGACGAAGAACGGCGTCGAGAACACGATCGCGATCGCCTCGTCGAGCTGCAAGTATCTCAATGCCGCAAAGTTGCAGAGCGTGGAGCCCAGCAACAGAAACGAACGCCCGATCTGCAGCACCGGCCGGGTCGTTCGCATGAGGCCCGGACGCGTCCATGGATTCGCCACCATGAAGGCGAACACGAACGCGCCGGTATACCGCGCCCACACCACTTGCAGGGTCGCCATGTACAGGCTCAGGTACTTCGCCGTCGTGTCGAGGAACGCAAAGCACGCCACTGCGGCGCACATCAGCGCGATGCCGGTGAGCCGCGACGCGCGCTCGTGCGTCAGGTCGTCAGGCATGATGGATCATCGGCTGCATCGGACGTAAGATCGGCGGACTCAGAGAGTTCCGAGGAAAAGTCTCAATGCGCATGTTTTGCAGGATCGTCGCGGTCGCGGCAACGCTGATATCAGCGAATGACATTGCCGGGGCGGCCGACGTCCGGGTGCTGAGCGTGGACGCGGTGCAGGTTGCGATCCGCAATCTCGCGGCGGAGTTCGGCAAGGAGACCGGCCATCATATCGTCATCACGATCGCCTCGCCTGCGGCTGGTCATGCAGAAGATTCAAGGCCAGCGAGATCCACGACGCAGTGATCGTCTCCGAGCCGGCGATGGACCAGCTCGACAAGAACGGCCTGGTGAACCCGGAAAGCCGTGTGCGGCTCGCGAACACCCCGCGGGAGCGGCAGCGCGCGGCAACGGTCCGGTTCCCGACCGCGCGGCCCCCGAAATCTGCAACTCGCCACCACCTACGAGGGCGCTCTGATGTCGGACGGCGCGGTGCCGCAGGAAGCCCGGGCATTCATCCGATTTCTCGCCAGCCCCGAAGCGCGCCAGGCGTGGCTCGCCGCCAGGCTCGAGCCGCTGCCGGATCATTGATGACCGAAAGCAGGACGCAATAGCGCGGCTCGCGCTATTGCGTCCTGCCGTTACTCCTGCATCGCTTCGTCGCGCCGGGCTCGCAGCCCGGGCAGCGCGAGCGCGACGAGCAGCACGAGCGATGCAATCAGGAAGGCGGCCGAGATCGGCCGCGTGACGAACACCGCCGGATCGCCGAACGAGATCATCATCGTGCGGCGCAAGTTCTCCTCCATCATTGGGCCGAGAATGAATCCGAGCACCATCGGGGCGGGCTCGCAATCGAGCTTGAGCAGCACATAGCCGACGGCCGAGAGCACGGCGATCTGGTAGATGTCGAAGATCTTGTTGTCGACGGCGTAGACGCCGATGCAGCAGAACACGAAGATCGCCGGAAACAACAGCCGGTAAGGCACGGCGAGCAGCCTGATCCACAAGCCGACCAGCGGCAGATTGAGCACCAGCAGCATGAGATTTCCGACCCACATGCTGGCGATCAGGCCCCAGAACAGCTCCGGGCGTTCGGTCATCACCTGCGGGCCGGGTGCGATCCCCTGGATCATCAGCGCTCCGATCATCAGCGCCATGGTGGGATTCGACGGGATGCCGAGCGTGAGCATGGGGACGAAAGAGGACTGCGCGCCGGCGTTGTTCGCGGATTCGGGCGCTGCCACTCCGCGGATGTCGCCCTGGCCGAAGCTGCGAGGCGGTCTGGCGACCCTTTTCTCGACCATGTAGGCCGCGAACGAAGCGAGCAGCGCGCCGCCACCCGGCAGGATGCCGAGGATCGAGCCGAGCCCGGTGCCGCGGATGATCGACCAGAAGCAGGTGCGCAGGTCCTCGCGCGTCGGCAGCACGCGTCCGATGCGTGCGGTGAACACCTCCTGCTTGTCCTTGCGCTCCAGGTTGAGCACCACGTCGGTGATGCCGAAGAACGCCATGGCCAGCGCGACGAAGCCGAGCCCGTCGGTGAGCTCCGGCAAGCCGAAGGCAAAGCGGATGACGCCCGAGTTCACGTCGGTCCCGACCAGGCCCAGGAGAATGCCGAAGCACACCATGGCGATGGCCTTGAGCAGCGATCCGCGGGCGAGCACCACCGCGGCGATGAGCCCGAACACCATCAGCGAGAAATAATCGGCCGGACCGAACTTGAGCGCCAGCTCGGCGAGCGCGGGGGCGAAGAACGCAACGCCGAGCGTTGCGATGCAGCCGGCCACGAACGAAGCGATCGCCGCAATGCCGAGCGCGGGCCCGGCGCGACCATGGCGAGCCATCTGATGACCGTCGAGGGTCGTGACCACGGAGGACGATTCGCCTGGAATGTTGACCAGAATGGCCGTCGTCGAGCCGCCGTACTGAGCGCCGTAATAGATGCCGGCGAGCATGATCATGGCAGGCGCCGGATCGAGCCCGAAGGTGAAGGGCAGCAGCATGGCCACCGTCGCCACCGGACCGATTCCGGGCAGCACGCCGACCAGGGTGCCGAGAATGCAACCGATCAGGCAGTAGATGACGTTCTGCCAGCCGAGCGCGACGCCGAGGCCGAAGAGGAGATTGGAAACGATCTCCATTGCCCGCCTCAGACATCTCGCCAGAGCGGGAGCGGCAGCCCGAGCAGCCAGACAAAGACCGCAACCGAGAACAGGACCATCGCGGCCGCGAGGGCCAGATTCTCCAGCGGGCGCACGTCACGCGCGGCATAGGCGCCGACCAGCACCAGCGCGGCAACCGCGGCGATGAGCCCGAGCCATTGCAGCACGACCCCGAACATGACGATGGCGGCGAGGGCAACACCGATCGGTCGCGCGTGGAACCGTGGAACCGGCTCGCCATCGACCAGCAACGAACGCAGCGCGATGACCACGCCGAGCCCCGCAAGCAGCGCGCCCACCATGGTCGGAAACATGGCCGGCCCCATGCGATGCATGGTGCCGAGGCGGTATGCCTGCGCCAGCACGATGAACGCGACGCCGATCGCGACGAAGATCAGTCCCGCCCAGAAATCCTTCGGCGATCGCAGGCGCATCGTTCACCCGGCATTTTACCGGGACCGCGCGAAGCGCGGTCCCGGTCGGGCGCACTGATCACGCCGCCCATGCACTTCGCCCGGGCGCAGCGCAGCGTCCCCCTCCCAACCCTCCCCCGCATGCGGGAGGGGAGCTCAATCCGGCCGGATATTCGCCTTCTGGACGATCACCCGGAAGCGCTCGGCCTCCTGCTTCACGCGCGCATCGAGCTGGGCCGCGCTCGACGGGATCGTTTCGACGCCGCCGGCGGCGAAGCGTTCCTTGACGTCGGGCAGGTTGAGGATCCTGACCACCTCGGCATTGAGCTTGTCGATGATCGGCTGCGGAGTACCCTTGGGCGCAAACAGCGCCGTCCAGTTCGACGCGTCCACCTCCTGCACGCCGGCCTCCTGCAGCGTCGGCCATTCCGGGCTGAATTTCGACCGCTTGTGCCATCGTCACCGCGAGCGCGCGCACGCGGCCCGACTTGACATGAGGTCCAACGGACGAGCTTGCCAGCACGCCGAGCGGAATATCCCCTCCGGCGAGCGAGGCGGCCGCCGGCGCCCCGCCCTTGTAGGGAATGTGCTGGAACTTGGTGCCGGTATTGAGCGCCATCCATTCGAGCACGATCTGGTTGACGCTGCCGTTGCCGGGGGTGGCGACCGAGATGCGCCCGGGTTGCGCCTTGGCGGCGGCGATCACCTCGGCGACGGTTTTGAAGGGTGCGCCGGCGTTCGCCGCCAGCACCATCGGCGCGTCGCTCACCAGCGCGATCGGTGCGAAATCGCGCGCCACGTCATACGGCATGTCCTTGAACAATGCCGGATTGATCGCAACGTCGCCGACCGTGGCCATGGTCAGTGTGTAACCGTCAGGCGCCGCCTTCGCCCCGGCGCTCATGGCGATGAAGCCGTTGCCCCCGGGCCTGTTCTCCACCACGACCTGCTGGACCCCAGGCTTCGGTGAGCTTGGCGCCGACGATGCGCGAGGCGATGTCGGTGATGCCGCCCGGGGCATAGGGCACCAGGATATGGATCGGCTTGGCCGGGTAATTCTGCGCCAGGGCGGGCGTGGTGCAGACGACGACGAGCGCAGCAACGATACCGACGATCCAAGCCATGACGAAAACCTCCTGGAGACCGCAACGTGGCGAGCACAGCCTGCATGAGAGGCCGCCCTATGGCAAGGCGCAACGAGCCATTCGTAGCCCGCATGAAGCGTAGCGCAATGCGGGACAACTTCGCCACTCGGCACGATCCCGGATTTCGCTTTGCTCCATCCGGGCTACCATGCCGGGTGAAAAACGCTTCGGCATCGGCGAATTCGATGGCCGCTCTACGACGGTGGCGTTCGTGCCGGCGCTCACACCTCGCGCACGACGGCGCTTTCGTGCCAGCGCCGCAACAGCAGATGGGAGAGCAGCGACAGCGCGAAGATAGATGACGATGCCGGCGACCGAAAGCAGCAACAGCGCCGCGAACATGCGCGGAATGTTGAGCCGATAGCCCGATTCGACGATGCGGTAGGCGAGGCCCGAGCCGGCGCCGGCCGACCCCGCGGCGATCTCGGCGACCACGGCGCCGATCAGCGAGAGCCCGCCCGCGATCTTCAAGCCGCCGAGGATATAGGGCAGCGCCGCAGGCAGCTTGAGCTCCCACAGCACCTGGCGCCGCGTGGCGCCATAGAGGCGGAAAAGATCCGCGAGGTTGTGATCGACCGAGTTGAGGCCGAGCGTGGTGTTGGCGAGCACGGGGAAGAAGGCCACGATCCAGGCACAGGCGAGCACCGCCGCCTGCTGCGGCAGATAGATGAGCAGGAGCGGCGCAATCGCCACGATCGGCGTGACCTGCAGGATCACCGCATACGGATAAAGCGAATACTCGATCAGGCGGGACTGGTTGAACAGCACCGCCAGCCCGACCCCGCCGATCGCGGCGAGCAGAAAGCCCTCGAGCGTCGTCGTCAGCGTGACCGCAGCGACGCCGACAGCACCGCCCAGTCCGCCACACAGGGTCGTGAACACCAGCCGCGGACCCGGCAGCACATAGGGCGGCAGGTCGTAGATGCGCACCAGGAGGTCCCACAGCGACAAAGCCCAGCGCGAGCACCACGACCGGAAGCAGCACGCGCAAGCATGCGATCCGTAGCGCGCGCGCGCGCCGTCCGCCGCATCCGGCCGCGCTCATGGTCATTGCCGCTCCCCGGCGGCGATGGCGCCCGCCAGCGCTTCCGACACCCGCCGGCAGTAGCCGGCATAGTCGGCGGAGGTGCGGAAGCGTTCGTCGCGCGGATAAGGCGCGTCGATCGGCAGCTCGGTAAAGACGCGGCCCGGGCCGCGGCGTCATCACGACGATGCGCTGCGAGAGGTAGACCGATTCGAACACCGAATGGGTGACGAACACCACGGTCTTCTGCAACGCCTGCCACAGCGTCCAGGAGATCGTTGTTGAGACGAAACCGTGTGATCTCATCGAGCGCCGCGAACGGCTCGTCCATCAGCAGCAGCTCAGGCTCGGTGACGAGCGCGCGCGCAATCGAGGTGCGCATCTTCATGCCGCCCGACAGCTCGCGCGGATAGTTGCCGGCGATAGCTCGCAAGGCCCACGCGGGCGAGCGCTGCATCGACGCGCGACTGTGCGCCCGGCGCCGACCCTTGCAGCTTCAGCGGCAGCCGCACATTCGCAGCCACAGTCGCCCAGGGCATCAGCGTCGGCTCCTGGAAGACGAAGCCGATGCGCCGCCGGCCCTTGCCGCTCGCGGCCTCCGCTTCCAGCCATTGCATCGAGCCGCTGGTCGGCTCGCTCAGCCCGGCAATGATGCGCAAGGCCGTCGACTTGCCGCAACCGGAGGGGCCGAGCAATGACACGAATTCCCCTGGCCGGACATCGAGATCGAGCCGGTCGAGCGCCACCACCCCATTGGCGAAGACCTTGCGGACGCTGCTCAGCACGACGACTGGAGCGGAAGCCCCAATCCGATCATGGTTAGTAGCTGATCGGCGCACCGTTGACCATCTCTCCGCCGTCATGCGCCGGCCGACGGGTGCAGGCAGATGCGAGCCTCGACTCATTCTCTGCCTTGACGACGGTCCCAATTCCGCAACCCGTCTCGAGAACGCGATCCAACGCTTGACCTCGGCCATGTGAAACTCGGAAAACTCCTTGACGCGGAGCCCGGTCGGCTCGAACCCGATGGCGCGAAACTTGTCCTGTACTTCGCGCTGCTGAACGATCTCGACGATGGCGTTGCCCAGGGTCGTGCGGACATCCTCCGGCAGCCGCGGTTGTCCATAGATGCCCAGCCATCCCGTGAGCTCGACGCCGGGTACGCCGGCTTCCTTGAAAGTCGGCACGTCGGGCAGCGACGGCAGCCGGTAGGGGCTGCTTACGGCAAGTCCCTTGATGAGCCCCGCCCTGGCCTGTTCCATGACAACCGGAAACACCTCGATGAGCAAGTCGATCGAGCCGCCCATGAGATCGTTGAGCGCGGCCGGGCCGCCGCGGTAGGGCACGTGCACCATGCTGGTGCCGGTCTGCTGCATGAACAGCTCAACGGCAAGGTAGTCCAAGGCACCGACGCCGGTCGAGCCGAAGCTCAGCTGGCCCGGACGCGCCTTGGCATAGGCGATGAACTCCTGCACCGAATTCACCGGGGTGCGCTTGTTGACGACCATGGCGGTTGCGTATTCGGCCGTGCCAGCAATCGGGACGAGGTCGCGCAGCGGATCGAACGGCGGACTCGCTTCCATTGCGGCCCCAATGACGACCGAGCCGACCGTGCCCATCATCAGCGTGTAGCCGTCCGGCTCCGCCTTGAGCATCTCGCGCAATCCGATCACGCCGTTGGCGCCCGGCTTGTTCTCGACGATGACCGGTTGGTTGAATTTGACGCGCAGCCCTTCTGCGACCAACCGCGCGGACAGGTCGGTGATGCCGGCCGGAGGAAATGGAACGATCAGCTTGATGGGGCGCGAGGGGAAGGATTGAGCCGAGGCGACGCCAGCAGACAGCAGCACGCCAAACGTGAAACTCAACAGCGCGCGCAGCATCGGCATCCTCCGGGATATTAAGCGTTTCGGTCATTTCGGCCGCAGGTCGATCCCGACTTTCTTGTTCACGAACTGCAGCGTGTACGCCTTGCCGAGCGCAAGCGACGGCTTGGCGACTCCGGCGCGCACCATCTTGCCGAAAAAGCTATTCATGCGCGCGTCGGTCATGGCGCCGATGCCCAGCGTCGCGGCATCGCCGGAATTGACGATGCCGTATTCCTTCATCCTGGCGAGCGAGTACGCGAGCAGCTCGTCGGTCATCTCGGGGTTGTGCCGCTTGATCAATGTGTTCGCCGCGCTGTTGTCGCCATGGAGGTAGTTCACCCAGCCGATGATCGAAGCATCGACGAAGCGCTGGACCAGATCGGGTCTTCGCTCGACCAGGTCCCGGCGGGTTTCGATCAGGGTCGAATAGCTGTTGAAGCCCTGATCGGCGATCAGGAAAATCCGCGGCTTGAATCCGGCCTGCTTCTCGACCGCGAACGGCTCGGAAGTGACGTAACCCTGCATCGCGCTTCGCTTGTCGGCCAGGAACGGCTGCGCATTGGAGGTGTAGGGTTTGACTTGCGCCTCGCTGAAGCCGAAATCCGCCTTCAGCCACTGAAAGTAGCTGGCGAGCCCCTCCTTCGAGATGAACAGCGTCAGCTTCTTGAGATCCTCGAACCTGTCGATCCCTTGATCTGGATGCGCAAGCAGCACCTGCGGGTCCTTCTGAAACATGGCGGCGACTGCAAGGGTCGGAATGCCATGCTCGACCGCGTCGAAGGACTGCAGCGTGTTCGCGCTCATGAAAAAGTCGAGCTTCCCGACCGGCAGCAGCATGCGGTTGTTCACGTTGGGCCCGCCCGGAACGATGGTGACGTCGAGGCCGTATCTGCGATAGGTGCCGTCGACCAGCGCCTGGTAATGGCCGCCGTGCTCGGCCTGCGCCAGCCAATTGGTGGCAAAGGAAACTTTGTCGAGATTGCCCTGCGCGGCAACCGGCGTGGAGCAGCAAGGCGGCGCAGGCCGCGATCACCAGCGCGAAACGCTTCGAGGCTGCAGCGGTCATGGCCTCACACATGGCTCATCCCCTGCACAATAGAGCAAGTTCCAGTCGGTTTGAGCAAGACGAGCACACCCCGAGGATGTCATTCCGGCCGAGGGACACCGCCATACGGTGGCTCCACAAACGCGCTCGGTGGGTACTGGATCCCGGCTCCCGGCCCGCCGGATGAATCCGGCCGGCCTTGGCCGGGATGACACGCTTATTAGGGACCCGCCGAGTTTCGCTCCCTATTGCTCGAACCTCTCCACGAACCATTTGAGCAACCGCACCCAGACTTCGTCCTTGCCGACCTGATCTTCGACGCCATGATCGAGGTTGGGGTTGTCGTTGACCTCCATGACCACGAAGCCGTGATCGGTTTCCTTGATGTCGACGCCGTAGAACCCCTCCCCGATCGGCCGCGCCGCGCGCACCGCGATGTCGATCAGATCGCGTGGTGCCTGGTCGACGCCAAACGTGCGAAAACCGCCCTCGCGCGCGGAACCATCGGCCCGATGCTTGACGATTTGCCAATGGCCGCGGGCCATGCGGTATTGACACACGAACAAGGGTTCGCCTGCGAGCACCCCGACCCGCCAATCGAACTCCGTAGGAAGGAACTTCTGCGCCAGCAGCAGGTCTGTTTCCTCGAACAGCTCGTCGGCGATGCGGCGGAACTCCTCGGGGGTGTTTACCTTGTGCACGCCACGCGAGAACGAGCCGTCCGGGATCTTTACTACCAGGGGCAATCCCAGCTCATCCGCGGCGCGCGGCAGATCGCCGACCTCGGCGAGCATGACCGTCGGGGGAGTGGTCACCTGGTTCTGGCCGAGGAGCTCCATGAGGAACACCTTGTTGGTGCACCGGATCATCGAGATCGGGTCGTCGATCACCGGCATTCCCTCCTGCCAGGCGCGGCGGGCAAAACGATAAGTATGGTTGTCGATCGAGGTAGTCTCGCGGATGAACAAGCCGTCGTATTCGGCGAGCTCCGACAGCTGCCGGCGGGTTACCGGCTCGACGTCGATCGAAAGCTTCTCGGCGATGCGCGCCATGTATTTGATGGTCGCAGGCGAGGAAGGCGCCATCTTCTCGTTGGGGTCGTAGAGCACCGCCAGGTCGTATTTCGGGATGGTGCGCGCCTTGGGATCGCGCCATTCGCGCCTGGTATGCGCGTGCAACGACTCGCGCAGAAAGCCTGCCTCGCCATTCCCGAGACGCGTGACGTTGCGCGGGCGAACGCGCTCGATCGAAAGCCAGGTACCGGGTTCTACGTTCACCTCCAGCGCCGGACAGCGGAACCAGTCGAACAGCAGCCGGCCGAAGGATTCGAACCGCGCATCGCGCGCGATCCCGAAGCAGACCAGGAGCTTGAGCTCGACTTCCGGCTGGAAATCGGCGCGTCGCGCGCAACGGTTGAGCTCATCTTCCAGCTCGGGCAGAGCGTGCTCGTAGAGCTTGGCCTCGCGCAGCTCCAGCATGGTCTCCACCGTGGGCACCACCCGGTGCCCGCGCGCTTCCGCCAGCAGCGAGGCGTAATAGCCTTTCGATTGATAGGCATAGGATCGCGCCAGATTGACGAGCTTGGGCCGTCCCATGTCGAACAGGCGGGGACGGGCGAGATATTCGCTCGTCGTGATCACCTTGTGCGGGGTATCGGCGTTGGGAAGGTCTTTGGGCTGGTCGACCAGAATGACCCAGCCGGTCATGCAGTTCCTTTCCGGACGACGATGGCCGCGCTCAGCCGCTCGCGACCCAAATGGATCACGCGCTCGAACGCGGTCCACGGGACCGCGTAGGTCTCGGCAGCGGCCGCCATCCCTTGATCATCTCTGAGAGCCGCGGGATCGTGCATGAAGACATGACGTCCGTCGCGGCCGAAGGCAAAAATCCAGTGCGGCTTTCCTCTCGGCACCATGTGATAACCTGAAACGAGGACGATGGCCACGCTTCCGGCATCGAACGCCTGCATCAGAACTGATTCGTTCACAGGAGTCAGGTGGCTCGCAATGCCGAGTGCCTTCGCCTCGCGCCGGAACTCGCCCTGCGTCAACTCCATGATGCGGCGCTTGTCGGCCGAAACGGTCTCGAGGAAATAGGGCCCGGGGCGGCTGGCATGGATCTCCGGCAGCAGGCCATGGCGTCTGAGCGCGACCGCCATCCCGTAGGGCTCGCAGCCGCCCGGCCCCGAACCGGTGAAGATCGTGGTGGCTTCGCGCCAAAGCTGGAACTCGAAGGCGGGTTCAGGCTCGAGCAGGCGGCCGGCCCAGGCCATTGCCATCATCATGCATGCCGGCCCGCAGGTGAATTCGCTGGTCTGATGAAAATACGGCGGCGCGGACCGGAGCGCGGCCGGATTGGGCAGCAACTGCTTCTCGAACCGCAATGCATCCCCGCCGTCCTCATAGTAGTCGGCATGGCGCGCGAATTGCCGATAGCCGCTCTTTCGGTAGCGTGCGATGGCGGCATGGTTGGCCTGGTGCACCTCGAGCCGGATCGCGCGGCAGCCGCGCGCGAATGCGGCAGCTTCGGCGGCGCCGAGCAGCACCGGCGCCAAGCCGCGCCCGCTCATCTCGGGCGCGACGGCAACGGAATAGAGGCGGGCAATCACCGAGCGCGGGCGGAACAGCACGATTGCCGTGCCGACCAGCCGGGCACCCTCCTCCACAACGATCACCTCTGCGCTTGCGGACTTCAGAAAACGCCGCAGGCTGCGCCGCGACAACCGGTCGGTCGCGAATACGCGGTGCTCGAGCTCGAGGAGCACGTCGATGTCGGCACGCTCGGCCTTGCGAACGTGGACCGCGGAAGCAGGCGCGTGGGCAAGGTTGGAAGGCATCGTCATCTATGCGGCCGAGCATACCCGAACGGCCATGCGCTCGCACGCGTCCGTTTTTCGTTCAACGGAACAAGTTTCGATCATTGCGGAAAATGCATCGAACCGGCCCGCTGCCCGTCACGACCAACGGATGAGCGGAACGCTAGTCCGCCACCACGAGAGCGGCCGTGAGCGCCGCCCCCGATCTAGCGGCCGCAAGAGTTGCGACCAATAACAACTGCGGATTTTTCGCCGGAGCAACGCCAACGGCGAAGGTCTGATCGGCGCGTGCGCCCCCATCCACGCCCGCATCGATCAACGCGGCCCGTCCGAATTTCCCTCCGGACGGGCCCGCTCTTTTTTGGTCCCGTGCCGCGGGCGCAGCGGTCCGCGCCAGACCGCGACAATCGCCCGCTTGCCATCCGCCGCCATGTTTGCATTCATGGATGGATATCGAACCAGGCGCTCTCGGGGGGCGGCCGAGATATGGCAAAGAATCCGGGCACTGGGATCATTCAATAATCTGAAGAATCTGAGAAGAATCCCCAGGGAGGAGCTCATGTCTTCCACCAAGATGCTGTCGTCACTTGTCACGGTGCTGTGGCTGTCTGCGGGGCCAGCCGCGGCACAGACGGAAATCAAGTTCGGCCATGTCGGCGCGCCGGGCTCGCTGTTCGCCCAGTCCGCTGATGAATTCGCCAAGACCGTCAACGCCAAGCTCGGCAACAAGGCGAAAGTCGTGGTCTACGGCTCGAGCCAGCTCGGCAGCGACAGCGAGCTACTGAAGAAGCTCAAGCTCGGCACGGTCGATCTGGCCCTGCCTTCGACCGTCATGACCTCGGTCGCCGCCGAGTTCGGCGTGTTCGAGATGCCTTATCTGGTGCAGAATCGCGCGCACGCAGCGCGCATCGCCAAGGACATCATTCACCCGACGCTGGGCCCCATCGTCGAAAAGCAGGGCTACAAGATCCTCGCGGTCTGGGAGAACGGCTACCGCCACATCACCAACAACAAGCGGCCGATCGTGAAGCCCGAGGACCTCCAGGGCCTCAAGTTGCGGGTGCCCGGCGGCGTCTGGCGGGTGAAGATGTTCCAGGCCTATGGCGCATCGCCGAGCCCGATGGAGTTCAAGGAGGTCTTCGTCGCGCTGCAGACCGGGGTGATGGACGCGCAGGAGAATCCGCTGGCCCAAATCTTCTCCGCGCGTCTGCACGAGGTTCAGAAATACCTGTCGCTCACGGGGCATGTCTACACGCCGGCATATGTCATTGCCGGAGCGAGCTGGCAACGTCTGCCCGCCGACGTGCGCAATATCGTCGAGGGCGCTCTGAAGGAGTTGGAGCCGACCATCCTTGCGCTCGCCGAGAAGGTCGACAACGAGCTCGCCGACAAGATGAAGAGCGCGGGGATCGCGGTCAATGAAGCCGACAAGGCCGCCTTCGTCGCCGCCAGCAAGGCGATCTACGAGGAGTTCGCCAAGCAGGTGAAAGGCGGGCAGGAATTGATCGACAAGTCGCTCGGCCTCGCCAAAGGCTCCTGACGGCTCCATCCGGTGTGCCCGGCAATCGCACGGCACGTTTTCGATGAGTCGCACCCGATGATGTCATTCCGGCCGAGGAACGCCGGACTCCTGGTCCGGCGGACCGAGAGCCGGAAACCAGTAACCACGGAGCCGGTTGGTGTCGGACGCCCGCCCAACGCGCTCGGCCGGTGCGGGAAAACGAGTAACGTAACCACCGCGTTGCTGTGGTCGTACGGTCGCTCCACCAACGAGCTCGGTGGGTACTGGCTCCCGGCTCTCGGGCCGCCGGATGAATCCGGCGGCCCTCGGCCGGGATGACACCGAGAGCATTCATCGTATGGCGAGCTTCCGTCGCATCTACGACCGCGTGCTCGAGGCCGTCGCCGTCGCCATGATCGTGGCAGTGACGGTCATCGTCGTGCTCGGTTTCACCTTTCGCTGGATGGGGATTGCGCTCGTCTGGTACGACGAGGTGGCCTCGATCTCGCTGGCATGGCTGACCTATTTCGCCGCCGCGCTCGCCGCATTGCGCGGAAGCCATCTCGGATTTCGCGGGCTTCGTGAACTCGCTGCCCGCCGGTTGGCGCGTCGCCGCAACGCTGTGCGCGTCCGGCATCACCATCTTTTTCTTTTGCCTGCTGGCGATCACCGGCTATCAGGT
Organism: uncultured Alphaproteobacteria bacterium; assembly: GCA_963831225.1. Lineage (GTDB taxonomy): Bacteria > Pseudomonadota > Alphaproteobacteria > Rhizobiales > Xanthobacteraceae > VAZQ01. The sequence goes on along the minus strand of CAWHPT010000062.1, from coordinate 49,399 downwards.
CATGCAGGCGATCTCCGGGCTCACGCTGGTGTCGCTGCCGGACGTGCAGCAGCAATGGGTCGTGTCGGTGATTCCGATCGCGTCGGTGCTGCTCGTGCTGGCCGAGCTGCTCCGGCTTCCCGAAGCGCTCGAGGAAGCCCGTCAGGGCCCGCTGCTCGATCCCGAGATCAAGGAAGCGCTCGAGGGACATGGCGGGATCGAGACCCGGCACAAGGAGGCCGGGCCGTGACCGCCGCCATGCCCCTCATGATCGTTGCGCTGGCGGCGCTGGTGATGATCAACGTACCGATCGCGGTCGCGCTCGGCGTGATCGCGGTCGGCGCGATCTGGCTCACCCAAGGTTCCCACATGCTGCCGAACCTCGCGCTGGTCATGTTCGAGGGCGCGACCAGCTTTCCGCTGCTGGCGATACCGATGTTCATCCTGGCCGGCGCGATCATGAATTCATCGTCGATCACGCAGCGGCTGATGGATCTTGCGGTCGCGCTGGTGGGGTTCATCCGCGGAGGCCTGGCGCATGTGAACATCGTGCAGTCCATGTTCTTCGCCGAAATCTCCGGCTCGGCGGTTGCCGATGTGGCCGCAACCGGCCCGGTCATCATGCCGGCCATGATGAAGCGCGGATATTCGCGCGAGTTCACCGCCGCAGTGACGTCTTCGTCTGCGAGCCTCGCCATCATCATCCCGCCGTCGATCCCGATGATCCTGTACGGGGTGATGGGCAACGTCTCGATCGTGCAGCTGTTCGTCGCCGGCATCATTCCCGGCATTCTCGGCGGGCTCGGCATGATGGCGATTTCCTATTATCTCGCGCTCAAGCTCGGCTGGCCGGTCGAGGACAGCTTCATCCTCTGCCGGGTATGGGAGACCTTCAGGGACGCGGCCTGGGCGCTGCTCCTGCCGCTCATCATCCTCGGCGGCATCTTCGGCGGCTTCGTCACCGCCACCGAAGGCGCCGGTCTCGCCGTGGTCGCAGCCTTGTTCGTCGCCGGCGTGATCTACCGCGATCTCGACCTCGCGCACTTGTACCGGGCGGCGGTCGACGGGGCCGTGCAGACCGCCGTGGTGATGCTGCTGATCGCCACCTCGGCGCTGCTCGGCGTATATCTCACCGAGCAGCAGATCCCGCAGAAGCTCGCCGAGGCGATGCTGGCGATCACCAACAATCCCTACGCGGTTCTCGCCATCCTCAATGTGTTCTTTCTCATCCTCGGCCTGTTCCTGCATTCCGCCGCGGCCATCATTCTCGTCGTTCCGATCGTCATGCCGCTGATTCTGCAAGCCGGGATCGATCCGGTCCAATTCGGCATCATCGTCACGCTCAACCTCGCCATCGGCCAGCAGACGCCGCCGGTCGCGAGCGTCCTCATCGCGACCTGCGCGATCGCCAAGGCCGACATCTGGGAAGTGACGAAGGTCAACGTCTGGTTCATCGGCGTGCTGCTTGCGGTGCTGGTGCTCGTCACCTACGTGCCGCCGGTCTCGCTGGCCCTCGTCGACCTGTTTTACAGGTAGGTAACCCCGTGTCCCGGGCGAGTGTAGCGAGGGCTCTTGCCCGAGCGGAGCGAGACCCGGGACCCAGCGCGAGAATCGCGAAGCGCCAATAGTTCCTTCCCTCTCGGCACGTCGCGTCGCCCCTGGATCCCGGCGCTCGCGCGCGCAAGAGCGCTCGCTCGGCCGGGATACGAACGCGGATCATTTCGCCAGGGCCATCGCCAGCACGCGCGCGACATGGAGCGCTTCGCGCCCGGTGCCGTCCTTGATCTGGTGCCGGCACGAGGTGCCGTCCGCGAGCACGAGGGTGTCGGCGCCGGCCTTGCGCACCGCCGGAAGCAGCGAAAGCTCCGCCATCTTCGAGGATATGTCGATGGTGTCCTTGCCATAGCCGAAGGCTCCCGCCATGCCGCAGCAACTCGACTCGACCGTCTCGACCGCGAGCTCGGGCACGAGCGCGAGCGTGGCCTCGACCGCCGCCATGGCAGCGAAGGATTTCTGGTGGCAGTGGCCGTGCAACAGCGCGCGCCTGGCCACCGGCTTCAGCGGCAGCGCCAACGTGCCGCCATCGTGCTCACGGGCGAGGAATTCCTCGAGCAGCAGCACGTTGCCGGCCACGAGCTGCGCGTCGTCGCCCTTGACCAGCGCCGGAATCTCGATCGCGGAAACCGAGGATGCAGCTCGGTTCCAGGCCGATGACCGGAATGCCGCGGCCGACGAACGGTGCAAGCGCGGCAATGCACCGCTCCGCCTCGCGCCGGGCCTGGTCCGGAAGCCCCACCGCCAGGAAGGTACGTCCGCAGCAGAGCGGGCGGCGGCCGTCGGTCGCGTTCGGCAGGGAGATCCCGTAGCCGGCGGCGGCCAGCACGCCGAGCGCGGCCTCGATATTCTCCGGCTCGAAATAGCGATTGAACGTGTCCGCGAAGAATGCCACCGGCCGGGCATCGGGCGCGCCAATCACGCGCGCGGGCTCCCGCCACCGGTCGGCGCGCCAGCGCGGCAGGCTGCGCCGCGCGCTCAAGCCGGCATATCGCTCCGACCATTGCCGCAGGCGCGGCACGTCGTTGCGCAGGTTGGCCAGTGCCGGCCATCGGGCGGCGAACGGCGCATAGCGCGGGAGATATCCGATCAGCCGCTCGCGCAAAGGAAGGCCGTGCCTGGCCACCTGTGCCGCCTGCACCTCGATCTTCATTCTCGCCATGTCGACGCCGGTCGGGCATTCGCGCCGGCACGCCTTGCAGGAAACGCAGAGCTCGAGCGTATCCGCCATCTCCTTGGAGGTGAGCGCGTCGGGCCCGAGTTGCCCGGTGATGGCGAGGCGCAGGGTGTTGGCGCGCCCGCGGGTGACGTCACGCTCGTCACCGGTGACCCGATAGCTCGGGCACATGACGCCGCCGTGGAGCGCGCGGCAGGCGCCGTTGTTGTTGCACATTTCCACGGCGCCCTGGAAACCGCCGCCGGCCCCGGAATACTCCGACCAGTCGAGCTGCGTTGCAATGCTCTCGCCGCGATAGTCCGGCCCGTAGCGGAACACGCGGCGGTCGTCGAATTTCGGCGCGCGCACGATCTTGCCCGGATTAAAGAAGCCGTGGGGGTCGAAGCGGTCCTTGACCTGCTCGAATGCGCGCACCAGCGCCGTGCCGAACATCTTCTCGTGAAACTCGGAACGCACGATGCCGTCGCCGTGCTCGCCGGAATGCGAGCCCTTGTAGGTGCGCACCAGGTCGAACGCTTCCTCGGCGATGGCGCGCATCGCCTCGACGTCTTTTTCCAGCCGCAGATTGAGCACGGGCCGCACATGCAGGCAGCCGACCGAGGCATGCGCATACCAGGTGCCGCGGGTGCCGTGCTTCTCGAAAATCTCGGTGAGCCTGGAAGTGTATTCGGCCAGGTGCTCGAGCGGCACCGCGCAATCCTCGACGAAGGAGACCGGTTTGCCCTCCTCCTTCATCGACATCATGATGTTGAGGCCAGCCGTGCGCATGTCGGTGATGGCCGTCTGCAGCTTGGGATCGAGCACCTCGATGACGCCGCCCCGTTTGGCGGCGAGTTGGCCCAGTCGATGCCGAGGTCGCCGATCACGTCCTTGAGCCGCAGCAGGCGGCGGAAATTCTCGCCCTGATCGTCCTCCGCGAACTCGACGAGCAGCACGGCCTCGGGATCGCCTCGCACCACGGCATCGATGATCGGCCGGAACATCGCGATCTCGCGTGCAAGCCCCAGCATGGTGCGGTCGACGAGCTCGACTGCGATCGGTCCGAGCTTGACGATGTGCCGGGCCGCATCCATCGCCGCAACGAAGCTGCCGAAATGGCATACGCCGACCGCACGCCGGCCGAGCAGCGGCGAAAGCTTCAACTCGATGCGGGTGGAGAACGCCAGCGTACCTTCCGAGCCGACCAGAATATGCGCAAGATTGAGATCATTGCGACCGGGTGCGAGCGCGTCGAGATTGTACCCGCCGACGCGGCGCGCCAGCTTGGGGAAACGGGTCTCGATCTCCTCGGAGTGCCCGGCAGCGAGGCTCAGCAAGGCGCGCGCGAGCGGCACCAGCCGTGAATCGGATGGAAGGTCGGATAGATCGCGTGCCGCCGGCCCGAAATGCCCGGTCGCGCCGTCGGCCATGATGGCGTCGATCGACAGCACGTTCTCGCGCGTATTGCCGTAGCGCAGCGAGCGCGTGCCGCAGGAATTGTTGCCCACCATGCCGCCGAGGGTGGCGCGCGAGGAGGTCGAAATGTCGACCGGGAACCACAAGCCGTGCGGCCGCAGCGCCCGATTGAGCTCGTCGAGCACGATGCCGGGCTCGACCACGCACCGCTTGCCGGGAACATCGAGCTCGACCAGGTGGTCGAGGTATTTCGAGCAGTCGATCACCAGCGAGGCGTTGACGGTCTGGCCGGCCTGCGAGGTGCCGGCGCCGCGAGCCAGCACGCTGACACCTTCCTCGCGCGCGAGCGCCAGCGCGTGCGCCGCCTCGTCGATCGAGCGCGGTGCGACGACGCCGACGGGCATGATCTGATAGTGCGAGGCGTCGGTGGCGTAGCGACCGCGCGTGAAGCGGTCGAACGCCACGTCGCCTCGCAATTGCGCCTTGAGCCGCCGCTCGAGCCCGGGCACCACCGTCTCAGTCATTCCACTCGTCACTTCTGCTCTGCTACTGCGGTGCCTCGTGTCCCGGGCGAGTGACGCGCGCTCGCGCGCGGAACGAGACCCGGGATCCAGCGCAAGAATCGCGAAGCGCAACAATAAACTTTCGTTTCAGCACGTCGTGTGGCCCCTGGATCCCGGCTCTCGCGCGCAAGCGCGCTCGGCCGGGACACGCCACATGAAATTTCGCCTCGCAGGGAGGCTTGACTGACTGTTGCATTCGTCCTTGATGGCGGCAAGCCGCGGCAACGCGCGGCCCGGCCGCCACGGTCGGCTGCACTCGTCGAAAAACATGATCGCAAGGACTTGCCGATGTCCAAGAACTCGTCGCGCCCCGTCGGCCGCCACTTCCTGCACATCCCGGGCCCGACCGCGCTCCCCGACCGCGTGTTGCGGGCCATGGACACGCCGATCATCGATCACCGCGGACCGGAATTCGCCAAGCTCGCAAAACGCTGTCTCGAAGGCATCAAGACCATCTTCAAGACCACGAACCCGGTCGTCATGTACACCGCGACCGGCACCGGCGCGTGGGAAGCCGCGCTCGTCAACACGCTCTCGCCCGGTGATCGCGTGTTGATGGTCGAGACCGGCCAGTTCGCGACCTTGTGGAAGAACATGGCCGAGAAGCTCGGCCTGGTGCCGGAATTCATCACCACCGACTGGCGCATCGGCGCCGACCCGGCGGCAATCGAGGAGCATCTGCGCAAGGACAAGAACAAGGACATCAAAGCGGTCTGCGTGCTGCACAACGAGACCTCGACCGGCTGCCTGTCTCCGATCGTGGCAATCCGCAAGGCGATCGATGCCGCCGGGCACCCCGCGCTTTTTTTCGTCGACACCATTTCCTCGCTCGCCTCGACCGACTACCGCCACGACGAATGGGGCGTCGACGTCACCATCGGAGGCGCGCAAAAGGGCCTGATGCTGCCGCCGGGCATGTCGTTCAATGCAGTCGGCAGCAAGGCGCTCGCGGCCGCGAACAGCTCGCAGCTGACGAAATCTTTCTGGGCTTGGGACGACATGCTCAACATGAACAAGATCGGTTTCTTTCCCTACACCCCGGCGACGCAGATGCTGCATGGGCTCGCCGAAGGCATCGCCATGCTGCACGAGGAAGGGCTCGAGAACGTGTTCGCGCGCCACGACAGGCTCGCCGAGGCGACGCGCCGGGCGGTGCGCGCATGGGGGCTCGAGATCATGTGCCGCGATCCCAGATACTATTCACCGACGGTTACCGCGGTGATGATGCCGGAAGGGCATGACGCCGACGGTTTCCGCAACCTCGCACTCGATACGTTCAATATTTCCTATGGTGCGAGCTTCGGCCGTTACTCCGGCAAGTATTTCCGTATCGGCCATCTCGGCGACCTCAACGACGGCACGCTCATGGGCGCGCTGGCGACGACCGAGATGGCGCTGGCATTGGCCGGCGTCCCGCACCGCAAGGGCGGCGTGCAGGCAGCGGTGGATTACCTCATTTCCGCCCATGCCAACCCGGCGCGGGCGGCGGCGGAGTAGGAGCGTGCAAGTCTTCGTGTCCCGGATGCGGTGCAGCGCGAGCGCACTTGCGCGAGTGGTGCGCTGCTGATCCGGGACCGCCATGAAGACGAGTCCGGAATGATCCCGGGTCTGCAGCGCATCATTCCGCTACGCTCCATGCTGCGCTGCGCCCGGGACACGACTATTGCTTCGTGTTCCGGCCGAGCGAGCGCGCCGACACTCGCCCGGGATACGGCCATTTGCCAACCCTGGCGTGGAAGCCCATATTCCGGCAAGCATCGAACCCGGATTGCGGAGCCCTGCCATGGAGATTCAAGGCCTCGGATATATCGGCGTTCGCGCAAAGTCGCTCGAGGACTGGACCGGCTTCGGCACCAGGTTTCTGGGCATGCAACTCGTCGACCGCAGCGCGAAAGCGCTTGCGCTGCGCATGGACGACCGCAAGCAACGCGTCGTCGTCACCGAGGATGGGGGTGAGGGCGTCGCCTTCTTCGGCTGGGAAGTCGCCGACGCCGCCACCCTCGACCGGCTTGCCGCCCGGCTCGAGCAGGCGGGCGTGCCGATCGCGCGCGGCGCTGGGACGCTGGCCGACCAGCGCCGGGTGAGAGAGCTGATCGTGCTGTCCGATCCGCTCGGCAACCGGATCGAAATCTTTCACGGCGCCGAGACCGCAAGCGATCCGTTCCAGCCCGGGCGCTCGATTTCCGGCTTTCGCACCGGGCCGCTCGGCATGGGCCACGCGGTGCTGCACGTGAACAACATCAACGACGCTGTTCCGTTCTATCGCGACGTGCTCGGGTTCCGGTTGTCCGATTATATGCTGCGTCCGTTCAAGGCTTATTTCTTTCACGCCAATCCCCGTCACCACTCGATCGCCTTCATAGAAACCGGTCGCAACGCCACCCACCATCTGATGGTGGAGCTGTTCAGCCTGGACGACGTCGGACAGTGCTACGACCTCGCGCTGGGCGAGGAAGGGCGCATCGGCACCACGCTCGGCCGGCACATCAATGACGAGGTCACCTCGTTCTATTCGCACTCGCCGTCGGGATTCATGGTCGAATATGGCTGGGGCGGGCGCGTCATCGACGTCGACAACTGGCAGACGGAAGAAGTGACCTGGGGTCCGAGCATGTGGGGCCACGACCGGCTGTGGATGAGCCCGAAAAGCGCGCCGAGGCGCGTGCGATCCGCATCGAAGCCGCCTCGACCGGGCTGCGCAAGCCGGTCAACGTGGTCGAGGGCAACTACAAGCTCGCGCCGGGAGTCTGTCCCTGGTGGGATGGCATGGTGCGGGGCGAGGCCGCGGAGTAGCGCTGCATTCGACGAATGCTCTCGGTGTCATCCCGGCCGATGGCCGCCGGATTGCATCCGGCGGCCCGAGAGCCGGGAACCAGTACCCGCCGAGCTCGTTGTGGAGCGACCATACGACCACTGCAACGCGGTGGTTACGTTGCTCGTTTTCCCGCGCCGGCCGAGCGCGTTGGGCGGGCGTCCGACACCAACCGGCTCCGTGATCACTGGTTCCGGCTCTCGGCCCGCCGGACCAGGAGTCCGGCGTTCCTCGGCCGGAATGACATCATCGGGTGCCACAGTGGGGTCGCCTTCGCCGCCACGGGGCCGCCTAGCTCGCGCGGTGCGGTTGATTGAAGACCTGGATCTGCATGCCCTTGTTGCCGTCGCCGTTGCAGTCGGACGGGCAGCACGAGATCGCCACGACGGCATCGATCTCGGCGAAAAGCTCCACATAATCTCCCTTGCGCGCGTCCGGCGCGAGGTAGAACAACCGATGGTCGTCGTCATATCCCGTCAGCATGAAGATGTTGAAGGCGTCATGCACGAAGCGATCGTCGAACCCGATTTCCTGGAGCGCGCGACGCAGGTTGGTGTTGCAGTTGGGGCCGCGCTTTCCGGTCCAGATTGCCACGGCGCTCTCGCTGCACCGCGAGTAGATCAGGTCGTGGGAGCGCGCATTGAATGGCATGGGCCGGTGGTCGACCGTATCCTTGATCAGCGTGAACATCGGCCGCATTCTCGGCTCCGTACCCCAGAGCCGATCGCCGACCTGGAGATGTGCGCCTTGCAGCGTGCGCGTCCGGCCCGACCAGAAATGTTCGCTCGCGTCGGTCGCGCAAAAGGCGTTGAAGTCCGCGACCTGCGGCCCGTCGCAACAGGTTACGCGCAGCACTTGATTCTGCGTTATCGGGAAGGCGAATCCGGTTTCGCGAGGAATGTAGTGATCAAGGGTCACCGTGCGTGCGGCTTCGTCCTCGGCAACGCGCGCATAGAAGGCGGTCCGATCAGGCGTGGGATCGTGCGGGCGCGCCTTGGCTGGGGACAGCACCATGATGACCTCCGGGCCGCGGATGCTATCTCATCCGATCAAATAATCCTTCGCCAATTCCCGCGCGCGCCGCCACTCCTCCTCGGTCAAGCGGACGTTGCCGAGGAAATCGTTCGTGTAGATCGCGTCAACCGCCGGCATCGTCGGAAGCTTGAGAAACGTGTTGACCGTCTTGAGCGTGTATTCGACCTTCACCGGATCGTGCCAGCCCAGGCCGTTCTTGCGAACGCCCTCGGTCAGCCCGGTTGCGGTGTTGATGAACAGGGAATGTCTGGTGATTGCGCGATCGCGGTCGGTCTTGCCCGCCTCCGGGACCGCGGCGATGAAGTCCTCGAGCGTCCTGCCGGGATCGAGATAGGAGAACCGAAGCCCTTCCATCACGCCTTCCACGAAGGCAGCGACCTGCTTGGTCGACCTCTTGAGGTTTGCCGGTTGCGTCAGGAACGTCAGGCTGTAGATGTCGAGCCCATTCTCGGCGAAGAAGACGGTGTCGAACGGCACGTTGTCCGCCCACAGATACGGTGCGCTCGACTGATACAACGTCGCCACCGCATCGACGTTGCGATTGATGAGAGCCTGGATGTCCAGTCCCGGTTGAAGCGAGACGAGCTGAACCTTCGACGGATCGATGCCGTTGATTTGCGCGAACGCCGGCCAAAGCTGATTGGTCGCTCCCGCCGGTGCGCCGCCGAGCCGCTTGCCTTCCAGATCCTTGGGGCGGATGATCCCCGAACCCTTCAGCGCTATGATGCAGACGGGCGATCTCTGACTGACCATTGCGATGGAAACCAGGGGCAGGTTCGAGCTCGCCACGTTGATCATTGCGCCGATATCGGCTTGCCCGAAATCATATCGGCCGAGGCCGACATTCTTGGCCGCCTCTCCCGATCCGAACCCGCGCGTGATCGTGACGTCGAGACCGCGCTTGGCCCAGAATCCCCTTTTTTGCGCCGCGTACATGAAGGCGACCTCTCCCTCGGGAATCCACGGCAGCGTGAGCTTGATGGATTCGGCGGCTCCAGCATCGAACGTCACGCAGACCGACTGGGCAGCACTTGCACTCAACGCTCCGACACTGCCGCGCAACAGCGAACGCCGGGACACCCAATCGATGGTCATGTAAGTCACCCTGTTCGTGGGCACACCTTCGCACTGCTCATGTCGTACCGAATGTCAGCACGCGCGAAGGAAAAAGTTAGCACCGCGTAGCCGGGCTGCACAGGCAAAATGTCGGAGTCATGCCTCGCCGAGGCGCGTGCGTTCACTTCGGTGATTTTCCTCTGCAGAGATTTTTTCCTGTCGGCGATTCTCCTCGCATTCTGTGAAAAGTTCTTCGGTAAAAATTCTTAGACTCTTGTTACAGATCAAAGCTATGAAACGCGCATCATCCAACATTATGCATTGATCACCGCCTCGGCGCCGCCGCCGCGTTTCGGGTCCGGCTGCCTCGGCACGCGAGAGCGCTTGCGCTGCGCGCTTGGCCGACGCGCGCGATCGCCTTCGTCGCACGAGAGCACACCATGTTGCAGAACGCGCCGACAGTTTGGCCGAACGAAGCCAACGGAGAGCGGCAGCTTGGCCGAACGAAGCCAACAGGGGACCGGCCGGCGGTTTGGCCGGACGAAGCCAACAGGACCAGTCGGCAGCTTGGCCGAACGAAGCCACGAGCAACCCTCGAGCGGTTTGCCTCGTGGGGGCGGCTTATGCCGCCAGCTTCACGTATTCGAAGTCGCCGGGCTTGTTGTCGATGCCGACCCGCGGCGGCGCGATCCAGCCGGCGAACTGCCCGAGCTCGCGGACCGGCTTCATCAGCGAGGCGATGAAATCGCCGTCCGCCTTGGACGGCAGCCACTTGTCCTTCTCGCGTTGCCAGGCGGCGGCGTCGAGCACGCTCGCCGGAAGGCGAGGCATCGACGTCGCGGAACTCGCCGATCTCGCGGTGGAACGCGACATGCGGCAGCTCCAGCTTGAAATCGACGCCGGTGCGCTCGATGATCTTGTTCCAGCGGTCGAGGCCGCGCTGGCAGTCGGCGGTGTAGTCGTCACGCAGCCGCATGTTGACCGCGGTGAGCGCCGGCTCGTCCACGCGCTTGATCTCGCCGTCGACCAGCTTGAGCACGGGATAGGTCGAGCTCTCGAGCTTGTGGTCATCCTCGATCTTGGTCTCCTGGAAGCGGCCCTTGAGCCCGGCATTGAATGCGTTGGCCGCATTGGTCGAGACCTCCGACCCGAACAGGTCGAGCGACAGCGAATAATGCAGGTTGAGCTTCTTGCGCATGGTCGGAAGATCGATCACGCCCAGCGCACGCACCCGTTCGATATCGTCGACGTCCTCGATGCCGGCCTCCTTCATCGCCTCGCAGGTGCGCTGCAGGATTCGTCCGACGCCGGTCTCGCCGACGAACATGTGATGCGCCTCCTCGGTGAGCATGAAGCGGCAGGTGCGCGAGAGCGGGTCGAAGCCCGACTGCGCGAGGCTTTCGAGCTGCATCTTGCCGTCGCGGTCGGTGAAGAAGGTGAACATGAAGAACGAAAGCCAGTCCGGCGTCGCCTCGTTGAAGGCGCCGAGCATGCGCGGCTTGTCGGCGCTGCCGGAGCGGCGCTGCAGCAGTTCCTCGGCCTCCTCGCGGCCGTCGCGGCCGAAGTATTTCTGCAGGATGTAGACCATCGCCCAGAGATGCCGGCCTTCCTCGACATTCACCTGGAAGACGTTGCGCATGTCGTAGAGCGAGGGCGCGGTCTTGCCGAGATGACGCTGCTGCTCGACCGAGGCCGGCTCGGTGTCGCCCTGGATGACGACCAGACGGCGCAGCATGGCACGATACTCGCCGGGCACCTCCTGCCAGGCCGGCTCGCCCAGATGCTGGCCGAAGGAACCTTGCGGCCGGCCTCCTGCGGCGCGAGCAGGATGCCCCAGCGGTATTCCGGCATTCTCACATAGTCGAACTTGGCCCAGCCCTTGGGATCGACCGAGACCGCGGTGCGCAGGTAGACCAGCGCTTCCTGGAAACCTTCGGGCCCCATGGTCTTCCACCAGTCGAGATAGCCGGGGTGCCAGCGTTCGAGCGCGCGCAGCACCGTGCGATCTTCGGTCAGGCCGACATTGTTCGGGATCTTGGTCGAGTAATCGACGTTGATGACATTCATGACTGCCTCCTCTTTTCGAGACGGCGTCAGACCGGACGACTGACCAGCGACACGCCGTTCGCGAGTCCGGGTCTCACTGCGCGCGCAAGCACGCGTCACTCGCCCGGGACACGCTCGCGGCATCCGTCGCTCCATCATCTGTCCTCTGTTCCATCACACTCTCCTCGTATCGAACACCGGCTTCTGGCCGCTGCCGTAGCGCTTGAGCGCGCCCTCCTCGCCGACCGCATTGGGGCGCTGGAAGATCCAGTTCTGCCAGGCGGTGAGGCGCGCGAAGATTTTCGATTCCATGGTCTCCGGCCCGCCGAAGCGCAGATTGGCTTCGAGGCCGGTGAGGCCGTCGGGCAGAAAAGCTCGCGCGCTCCTCCAGGAACACGCGGATCTCGTCGTCCCAATCGATGTCGTCGAGCGCGAAGGTGACGAGGCCCAGGTCCTGCGCCGCTCGCGCGTCGAGCATGTTGCCGATCTCGGCTCTGGCCTTGATCGAGATCGGATGGATCGGCGAGGAAGCGGCTCGCGAGCCGCGACAGCCCGTTCGACATCGGATAGGCGCCGAAATTCACGTTCGCGAGCGCGAGCGTCGGCCGGCGGCTTGTTGTCGCCGTCGCAGCTTGCCGATCAGCATGTAGGAGCGGTCGGCCGCGAACGCCAATTCGGCGAGCGTGCCGGCAAAGCACGAGCCCGGCTCGATCAGGGCAACCAGCGACCGCGAGGTGAGATCGATGCGCTTGAGCACGCGCTTCCACAAGCCTCTGATCTCGCGCGCCAGCCAGTGGTCCTGGTTGGCATCGAGGAACGCGTCGTAGGCGAGCACCTGCGCCGGATCGCCCGACGACTTGAACACGATGGCCGCGATGTCGAGCTCGTTGGCGCGGATGTCGAGGATGGCGTCGTCGAGCTCGCGCGCGAGCCGCAGCGGCCAGAAATCCGCGCCCTGCTCCACCATGGCGTCGGCGGACGCCGGCGGCTCGGCATCGGGCCCGCGCACGGTGATGGTGGCGAGCCGCTCGGCGCGCTGGAGCTCGACCGACACCGTGCTGTACTCGACGCGCATCGGCCGAGCGCTCGCGCGCGAGCGGCGTGAGCGCGATGCCCTTGGCGCCGCTGCGGCCGGCTCGACCTGGCGGCGAATTCGCCGCGCGCGCTTCGCCACGGTCTCCTCGAGCTTCGAGCCCGGCACCACCTCGTCGACCAGGCGCCAGTCCACCGCGCGCTTGCCCTTGATGCCTTCCTCGGTGGTGCAGAACACGTCGGCATGGTCGCGCCGCACCTTGCGCTTGTCGGTGACGCGGGTGAGTCCGCCGGTGCCGGGCAGCACCGCGAGCAGCGGCAGCTCCGGCAGCGACACCGCCGACGAGCCGTCGTCGATCAGCATGATGTGGTCGGCCGCGAGCGCGAGCTCGTAGCCGCCGCCCGCCGCGGTGCCGTTGATCACGCAGATGGTGGAGAGGCCGGAGGCTTCGCTCGCGTCCTCGATGCCGTTTCGGGTCTCGTTGGTGAACTTGCAGAAATTGACCTTGTGGGCGTGGGTGGCGCCCGCGAGCATGCGGATATTGGCGCCGGCGCAGAACACGCGCGGCTTGGCCGAGCGCAGCAGGACGACCTTCACCTCGGGATGCTCGAAGCGCAGCCGCTCGATCGCGTCGGCAAGCTCGATGTCGACGCCGAGATCGTAGGAATTGAGCTTGAGCTCGTAGCCTTCGAACAGCGTGCCCTTCTCGTCGACGTCCATGAGCAGCGTGGCGACCTCGCCGTCGACCTCGAGCTGCCAATGCCGGTAGCTCGACGGATCGGTCTGGAAATCGATCCGGCTCTTGCCGTTGGTCAATTTTCGCTCGGCGTCGGCCATGACATGCTTCCTCACAACACTCATTCGGCCGCGTGGGCGGCGATATTGCCTTCGTCGTGATCACGCAACAGCCGGTTGGCGAATCCGGCGACCGCGCGCAAGGGTTTCGGCCGGGGCTTCGCGATACGGCGCGTGCCGGACGTTCGGCAGCAACGCCACCTCGACCGGGCAATAGCACTCCTGCTCGCGCCACCTCGACCTGCCGCAGCGTTCCATACTGGTCGTTCTCGCCCTGCACGATCAGGATCGGCACGCGGATATGGGCGAGCGCATCGCTGATGTCCCATTTGCGGAATTCGGGATCGAGCCAGGGACCGCACCAATTGTGGAAAGCGTTGTCGGGATCGGCGTGCAGCGCGCGCCAGCTTGGCGCGCAGACGGTCCGGCCTCGAAGGCGGCCTTGGCACGCGCGATCTCGGCGATCCCCATGTCCTCGGTGAAGAAATGCGGCGCCATCAGTGCGAGCCCGCGCACGCGGTGATCCTGGATGCTGCCGGCGTAAATGGCCGCGATCGATGCCCCGTCGCTGTGACCGGCCAAAAGGCCGCGGCGGAATCCGATCGCTTCGAGCACGCGCGGCAAGCACCGTCGCGCGCCTCGTCATGCATGAACGAAACCGGGCGCGGCAGCTTCGCCGGCGACGACTGGCCATAGCCCGCGCGCGAATAGGCGAACACCCCGACAGCCGGTCGCGGCCGCAAGCTCGTCCGGCAAAGCCGCCCCAGACCTCGACCGAGCCGAGCCCCTCGTGCAGCAGCACGATGGTCGCCGCCGCGTCCGGCCGCGGCCCGATCATGCGGTATTCGAGCCGCATGTCGGCGAGATCCAGAAAGCCCTGGTCGGCGAGCGTCGGTCATGCAGGTCCGGCCCTGTCCGGTAACGCGCCACGATGTCCTGGAGTTTCTCGAAGCTGCGCTCCACGGTATCGCCCGAGGTATCGAGCTGCGCGCCGGCGCGCGCATAGTCGGCGCGCCGCGCGTCGAGGATGGCGACGAGGTCCGACATCGCTTCGCGGTTTTGCGCCATGGGCGGAAGTCGCCCTGCTCCATCACGCGGCTCATATGCTCGTCGGGACGAGCCTTGATCCAGATCGTGTGGGTTCGGCGCAGCAGCAGCGCATAGGTCTCCGCGTTGGACACGATCCCGCCGGCGGTAGCGATCACCGCCGCTTCGTGCTCGCCGAGACGCGCTCGAGGCAGGTGCGCTCGTAACGGCGAAAGGTCGCCAGTCCTGCCATCTCGATCAGGTCGGGGATGCGCGCCCCGTAATCCTGCTCGACCAGCCGGTCGAGCTCGATGAACGGACAGCCGAGCTGCTGGGCCAGGTTGCGTCCGAGCGTCGATTTGCCGGCGCCGCGCAGCCCGACCAGCGCGAATCGGCGAGCGCGGTCGGTCGCGGCAGCGTGCGCAGCACGGCGCTCGATCTGCTCCGCGATCGCAGGCAGCTCGGCCGCCGGAAGACGCCCGAGCACATCGAGAATGTGAGCCATCGCCGCGGTGTGCCCGTTAGGAGCGCGGCAGCAGCTCGATGATCGGAATGTCGAGGGCCTCGGCGATGGACTTCAAGATGATCACCGAAGGGTTGCCCTGCCCGCTCTCGATCTGCGCGAGATAGCGCTCGGAGGCGCCGGATTCCTCGGCCAGTTGCCGACGGGTCATGCCGCGCTTGGCGCGCGACGATGCGCACCAGCCGCCCGACCGCTGCGGCGAACGCATGATCATCCCATCGTTCCGCGGTTGAAGATCCGTCGCCGAATTGCGGTCTTTCGTTGCTTCCGGTCATACCGTCGGCCTGCTGCTGCACTATAATTCATGCATTATAGTGCATGCCAACGGACCGGCGTCAACCCGGATTGAATTCGTTGGCCCACAGCATCTTGAGCTTGGAAACCGCTGGCCGGGGGCAGCGGACCGCGGGCGATCGCATCCAAGCGCCTCGCCCAGTTGCTCGATCTCGGCAATTCCCACCACCCTGGTCGCCAAATCCCGGTTGCCCAGAACAAACCGCAAGGCCGCCTGCGCCGGCGTGCCGTGGCCATCGGCGAGCGCGGCCCGCACCGCGGCGGCGCAATCCATCTCGTTGGCGAAACTGGTATCGGCGGTCATCACGAACAGGTTCTTGCGGCGGCTCCGGACTCGCCAGTACCCCGCCAGCCCAGACCCGGATGTTCAAGACGCCCATGTTTTGATGGAAGCAAGCCGCCAGGATGCCGCAGAAGTTCTGGCCCCCGCGCCAGCCGGACGGCACACGCCGCCAGGCCGCGCTCGGATTGATGGCATTGTAGTAGACCTGCGCAGTATCGAAGCGCCCGCTGTTGATGACGTCGAGGCAGGCTTGCGTATCGCCGGCCGCAGTGATGCCGGAGGCTCGAATGAGGCCCTGCTCCTTGAGCCGATCGAAGGTGTCGGCGACGCCATGACGATCGAGCACCTGCGCGGGCGTCAATGCGAGCCGCTCGCCGACGCCGCGGCCGAGATGGTTGTGCAATTGCAGCAATGCCAGCGCATCGGAACGAAGGCGCTCGAGGCTCTGCTCCAGGCTCCTTTCGATCGCTCCAGGAATGTCGTCCGAGGTCCTCGGTTTCCAGCCGCACCTTGGTCGAGACATGGGGCTGCGGCGAAAGCGACTTCAAGTGCCGCCCGATCGTCTCTTCCGAGGCGCCGTTGCCGTAGGCCGGCGCAGTGTCGATCCAATTGATCCCGGCCGCGACCGCGCGCCGCAGCGCGGAATAACGGGTGACCTCGTTCGGATTGATCAGGATCCCGCCGGTGACGCCGCCGCCGAATGCGAGCTCGGAAATTTCCAGCCCGGTGCGTCCCGAACGCCGTCTTGCGCATTCGCCCGCCCCTCGCACCCGTCAGGCTGCGCGACTTGTGCTGCTGCGGGTCGGCGCACCTGCATCATGGCGCGGTCTCCGCCCGCAGCTTGAAGCGCTGGATCTTGCCGGTCGCAGTCTTCGGGAGATCGGTGCGAAACTCGATCCAGCGGGGATACTTGTAGGGGGCAAGTGCGGTCTTGACGTGCTCCTGCAATGCGAGCGCGAGATCACTCGCTGGCCTTGTCGGCCGATTTGAGCACCACGAACGCCTTGGGCTTGATCAGCCGGTCCTGGTCCGGCCAAGCCACGACCGCCGCCTCCAGCACATCGGGATGCGTGCAAAGGGCACCTTCGACCTCGAACGGCGAGACATAGATGCCGCCGACCTTGAGCATGTCATCGCGCCGCCCGCAATAGACGTAATAGCCCGCCTCGTCCTCGATGTATTTGTCGCCGGAGCGCGTCCACTCGCCGAGAAACGTGTCGCGCGACTTTTCGCGATTGTTCCAGTACATGACCGCGCTGGTTGGGCCGCGCACCTGCAGCTCGCCCATCGAGCCCCTGGTCTCGATCGCGAGACCATCATCATCGACGAGGCGGATATCGTAACCCGGCACAGGCTTGCCGCTGGTTCCATACTTCACGTCGTCCGGATAGTTCGAAATGAATATGTGCAGCATCTCGGTCGAGCCGATGCCATCGAGGATGTCGACGCCGTAACGCTCCCTCCAACGCCGCCCGACGTCGGGCGGCAATGCCTCTCCGGCGGAAACGCAGCATCGCACCTTCAGGTCGGAGCGCTTCGGCGCATCCGGGCTGGCGAGAAACGCGGCATAAAAGGTGGGCACCGCGTAGAACACCGTGATCGGATGCCGGAGCAGGAGCGCGCCCACCAGCTCGGGCGTCGGCCGTTCCGGCAGCAGGACGGTGGTGGCGCCCACCGCCATTGGGAAGGTCAAGGCGTTGCCGAGGCCATAAGCGAAAAACAGCTTCGCAACCGAATAGCAGACGTCGTTCTCCTGCAGGCCCAACACGCCCGTTGCATAGAGATCGGCGGTGAGCCGCAAATTAGCGTGGGTATGCACCGCGCCCTTGGGCTTGCCAGTCGAGCCCGACGTGTAAAGCCAAAAGCAAATATCGTCGCGGGTCGTTGGCGCGGTGGTGAGATCGGGTTCGCTCCCCGCCGCCGCCATCAGGTCCTCGAGCCGATGATAGCCGTGCGCATTCGCGCCCGAGACGAGCACTTGGACCAGATCGGGGCTCGATCCGAGCAGGTCGGCGAATTTGGGAAACAGAGCCTCCGAGACGACCAGCACCCTGGCCCGGCTGTCGGCGAGCATGAACCGGTAGTCGTCTTGCGTCATCAGCGTGTTGACCGGAACGGGAACGATTCCGGACTTGATCGCACCGAGGAAGGCCGTGGGCCAATCGATGGTGTCGAGTAGCGCAAGCATGATGCGCTCTTCTCGCCTCATTCCGAGCGAGCGCAGCACGCGGCCGAAGCGCTCTACCCGATCGGCGAGTTGGCCATAGGTCCAGGTTCCGAGAGGATCGATGTAGGCGGGCTTGTCGGCGCGGCCAGCGCTGATATTGCGTCCGACGATGTCGGCAGTGAAATTGTAGACAAGCGGAATGGCGTCGATCGCGGCGTCTGGATCGAACTGCCACGACGGCGAAACAGGCACCTGGGCATCGACTGTCAGTGCCATTGAAATCGTTCGCCCTCGAGCGCCTCCAGGCAAAGATCTTCCTGCTGCTCGATTATGCAGGCGGCCAAGTCCGGCTGCAACAAGGCCGCGGTCTCGACAAGGGGTCTCGACGATGCCCCATGACGAGATGCACTCGGCGACATTCGGCCGAGCGACGGCGGACCCTCGGATCAGGTCCGCATTACGCAGGCATGCACCAGTGGTGTTTCCTGGGCTATAGTCCCGACACGCCGCCCGGTGCCTTGCCCGCCACCAACAAAGTCCAGGAGAGTGTCATGGACGAAACCGTCCGCAAGATCAGCGCCGACGACATCGACCCGCGCTACAACTGGGATCGCGCACTCCCGGCGCTCGGCATCATGGGCGTCGATTTCGAGGAGCGGGTCGATTATCGACGCCTCCACCGTTATCGCCTCTCGCGGGTCCGAGAGGCGTTGGAGAAGTCCGACCTGGGCGCGCTGCTCGTCTTCGACGTGAACAACATCCGCTACATCACATCCACCAAGATCGGCGAGTGGGAACGCGACAAGCTCTGCCGCTGGGCGCTGCTCACCCGTGACGGGGATCCGATCCTATGGGATTTCGGCTCGGCCGCGGTGCATCACCGGCTCTATACGCCCTGGCTTCGGCCGGAGAACTGCAAGGCCGGGCTGATCGGGCTGCGCGGCACCGTCAATCCCGCGTTCGGGCTGATGGAGCAACACGCCGAGGAAATTGCCTCGCTGATCAAGGAAGCCGGCTGTGAAAAAATGCCTGTCGGCGTCGACATCATCGAGCCGCCGATGATGTTCGAATTGCAGAAGGCCGGGCTCAACATCGTCGACGGCCAGCAGACCATGCTGGAGGCGCGCGAGCTCAAGAACATCGACGAGATCGCGCTCCTCAATCGCGCCGCCGCCATGGTCGACGGGGCCTATCACCTGATCAGCGAAGAGCTCAAACCGGGCGTGCGCGAGAACGACATCGTCGCCAAGGTCAACGAGTTCCTTTATCGCCACGGCAGCGACGACGTCGAAGCGATCAACGCCATCTCGGGCGAGCGCTGCAACCCGCACCCGCACAATTTCACCGACCGCATGCTGCGCCCGGGCGACCAGGCCTTCTTCGACATCCTGCAATCGTTCATGGGTTACCGTACCTGCTATTACCGCACCTTCAATGTCGGGCGCGCGACCCCGGTGCAGCACGATGCCTACAAGAAGGCGCGCGAATGGCTCGACAACGCGATCGCGCTGATCAGGCCCGGCGTAACCACCGACACGATCTGCAAGGTTTGGCCAAAGGCGCAGGGCTTCGGCTTCCCGGACGAGATGTCCGCCTTCGGCCTGCAATTCGGCCACGGTCTCGGCTTGGCTCTGCACGAGCGGCCGATCATCTCGCGGGTCATTTCCCTGACCCACCCAACCGAGATCAAGGAAGGCATGGTGTTCGCGCTCGAGACCTATTGCCCCGCAACCGACGGATACTCCGCCGCGCGCATCGAGGAGGAGGTCGTCGTGACGGACAAGGGTTGTCGCGTCATAACGCTTTTTCCGGCAGAGGAGCTGCCGATCAGCCACAGGTATTGATCCCCCGGTTCCGTTCCCGGCATGATCGTGATGTTCGTCACGCAGGCACCAGCTCTGGTGCTTCGGCCCCGGTTGCGCCGCTCAGGTTATCTGCCCTCACCTTACTGCAGAATTGAAACAGAAAAACGAAGGAAACGAAGGAGATCAGTGATGGGAATGCAAACCGCACGAGTGCGCCTGCGGCTGTTCACTAGTTTTGCCGTGCTCGCGGGCATTGCGCTGTGGCTCGGGTTCTCGCCGGCAGCCGCGCAGGGCACCCCGGAACAGCGGGCCGCCTGCGAGAACGATGCCATGCGGTTGTGCCAGGAATTCGTCCCCGACGTTCAGCGCATCACCGCCTGCATGTCCCAGAAGCGGCGCTATTTGAGCCCGCAGTGCCGGGTATACTTCGTCGGCCGACGGCGAGGCCGCTAGCGGAAGGATCGATCGCGAGGCGAGCGCTGCCCGGCGATTTCGGCCGATTGCCGCTGGTTCGAACCGTGGATGCTGCTAGCATCGCAGGGGGTTCTCGACACCAGCGATAAACGATCGGGAGGAGAGATTGGCGAAGAAAAGTCGAGCGGACACGGTCTACAAGATCGTCGAGGTCGTGGGCGTGAGTGATCAGTCATGGGAAGACGCGGGCCGGATCGCGGTGGAAACGGCGGCCGGCTCGCTGCGTGACTTGCGGGTGGCAGAAGTGACACAAATGGACATGAAGGTTGAAAATGGAAAGGTCGCGGCGTTCCGTACCCGCGTGTCACTCTCCTTCAAGTACGAAGCTTGATCCCCCGCAAGCTCGGCGTCGGAAACATTGCCACCGGCTCTCGTAGTTAACTCCGCCCAAGCCCCTTGAAGCGGCCGATGGCCAACACCCGGTGGCTGGCGCGCCGGAGCGGACCCTATCTGCGGCCCCGCCCGCCTGGAACGGCGCGCCTGAGGCCCATGATCTTCAGGCGAACAGCTCAATTTTGATTTCCTGAACATGAACAGGGACAGCCGCGATTTTCAGGCCCCGTCTCTGAACCTTCATCCCGCATGCCGCGACTAACAAGCGAGAGAGCCCGGGGGAGGGTGTGATGAATAATTTCTCGCTGTTCACCGCCGATCGCATGACCCATCTGAAGATCGTGGCGG
Source organism: uncultured Alphaproteobacteria bacterium (assembly GCA_963831225.1). GTDB lineage: Bacteria > Pseudomonadota > Alphaproteobacteria > Rhizobiales > Xanthobacteraceae > VAZQ01. The sequence goes on along the minus strand of CAWHPT010000062.1, from coordinate 28,701 downwards.
TTTCGCTGGTTCTTGCGACGCTGGTCGCCGCCCTAGGAGTGGCCGCCCGCGTCTCCGATGGCTCCGTCAGCGCGAGCGGCCTCGAGGCCACCGTTATCAAGGCCAGCAAGCCAATGACGGCTGCAGTGGGCAACGACCGCGCGGTCCGCTGAGACAACGCTTCCCAACGTCTGCGCCCCACTGCGGCGCACTTTCCTTGGCACTCTATTCGTCAAATTGGGATGCTGGCGGCGGCGCGCGGCGCGCGGCCGGCGCTGGAGGCGAATTCGGCAATTCGACGCCGATGCGGCGCATCACTTCGCGCGGCTGCATTTCTGCCGGGAGGCGCTGCGGTGCGAACCGCCACAGGCCGAGAAGCGCCGCGACGGCGGCAACGAGGACGGTCATCAACAGCGCGAATGCGCGCCAGCGGCCGAGCCGCCGCCCCAGGATCGCAGCTCGATCCCGTGTTTCGAACGGAATGGACCGCGTTACGCCGGGAACCACGAGCAGATCAGTGGACGCTGGCTTGGACGCCGCCGCTGGATCAGGCGCGGGCACCAGATCCGGTGCAGGTGAGGCAGTCGCTTCGGTCGAGAAGTCCAGCCTCCCTTCGGTCGCTGCCTCGTTGGGCTTTTCCGGAGTGGCGGCGGGGATCTCGGCCGGCGCCTCGACTGTCGCCGGCTGGCCGGGCGCAGGTTCCGGGACCGCGGCGACCGGCTCGTCCAGCGCGGGAGTGGGCGGCGGCGGCATCTTGGCCTTGATGCGCTCCCAGATCTGCCCGTCGGGCTCGACCGGCTCCACCATCAGGTGGAGCTCCCCCAACCGTCGTTCCCACACCTTCACCTTGGCCCGGAATTCTTCATCCGCGCTGAGCAGAGACTGCGCATGCGCGCGTTCGTCGGAGTCGAGAGTGCCGAGCACGAATTCGGCAGCAAGCGCATCGGGGGACGCATCGGCTTCGCCGCCACTCATGACTTGAGACATTGCTCGACCTCGACCAGGCTTCGTCGCAGCGAGGCCTTGAGCAAATTGACCGGCATATCGAGCTTGATGGACAGCTGTTGGCGGCTGAACGCCCCATAATAGGCCAGCAACAACATGCGCTGCCGATCCGGCTCGAGCCGGCCGATGCAGGTGAGCAGACGCTTGAGGTCATCGGTCAGCTGATGCCTGGGCACGGTGCCCGGCCCCTCGTTCTCGTCGATGACCTCGGGCTCGCCGTCTCCCGCGCTCGGCCGGCGCGACTGGTTGATCGCCAATCGGCGGGCTATGGCCACCATCCAGGCGAGGGGCGTCGCATTGGCAGGATTGTATTCGCCGGCGGTTCGCCAAATCTGGAGATACGCCTCCTCCATGACCTCGGCGGCCAGGTCATGGCGGCGCAAAATGCGTAGCACCACGCCGTAAAGCTTTGCGCAGGTCGCCTTGTAAAGACGCTCGAAGGCCGTCCCGTCACCCTTGGTGACGGCCGCGAGCAGCCAAGTGATCTCAACCGGTGTCGACATTGCAACCCGATTATGGCCGCCCACACCGCCGTTCGTCGAGGCTTGATTGCGCCCGACGCCGAGGCAGCGTCTGTTCGAGGCGCCGTCAAGGGATGACCGGCAACACAAAGTGCGCAGGGGTGCCGCATAACCCGCGAGCGGGACCAAAGCAATCTCGAACATGCGGGAAGAAGGCGGGAAGCGCCTATGCCCTGACGCCATTGCCGATCATGCCGATGGCGTCGAGCTCGACCTGCGCGCGAGCGTCTCCTTCGGCCCGCCCGCGCAACTGGTCGCGCTCGTCGAGCAACTCGGCCTTCTTCATCTCTTCGAAGGCTTCGCCGAGAGCAGCCTTGGCTTCGTCGAGCTCGGCTTTGAGCTCGTCGGCTGATCGCTTCAGGTTCTCGCGGCGTGCCATCGCTGCCTTGGCATAGGTCGGGTAGGCGAAGTGGGCGGGATCGTGAATGCCCGCGCGATCCTGCTCGTTGCGAATTTCGCGCTCGAGGTCGCCGGCGATGCGCTCGAACTCCGCGATCATACGCTCGATCTGGGCAACCCTCCGGCGCTTCTCGTCGACCTGAAATTTTTTCAGACGAATGAGCGTCTCGCGTGACTTCATCGACTCGCACTCCCCCTGAAGCCCCGGAATCACGGATCACGTTCGACGCGAGGCGGTGTTCCCCCGGCCTGGGCCGCTGACCCGAGCCAAGCCGCAGTCTGGCGCCATAACGTTAGTTTTCGGTTTCCACTCCGGCCACGATTTATCCAAGACGTTGCATTCGAGCACCACCGCCGCCGGCGCCGGCTCGGGCGTCGGGGATCCAGCGCGGCGGACGTCGGCTCCAAGATCCAGCGCTGGGCCATCTCCAGAATCCGGGTTTTTAACTTGGTGTTTACCCGGGTCGTTAATGATTTACGTCATCGACGTGGGGACTTCAGGTCGCCCCTCGCCTACGGGGATCGAGGGAACGGTCTCTGACTCGGTTACAACCGAATCTTAAAGTCGCAATTGAGATGCCGCTTGGCAAAAAAACCACTCCCGTGCAACATGTTAGGGCGATTTGTCCGAGCTTGCCTACACGGCGCGCGCACGTTGGAACAGGTTTTGTTAACCAAGCGTCGTTAATGTTCCGACTCGGTTTGTCCCAAAGCGTTTTCGAGGGCCGCCGCTGCGGCGTGCCGACCTGAGCCCGAAGCGGCGAGGAAGGGGACTGGCATGCGCGTATTGCTGATTGAGGACGACAGCGCCACCGCTCAATCCATTGAGCTCATGCTGAAGTCCGAAAGCTTCAACGTCTATACCACCGATCTGGGGGAAGAGGGTGTCGATCTCGGTAAGCTCTACGATTACGACATCATCCTGCTCGACCTGAACCTGCCGGACATGTCCGGCTTTGAAGTCCTGAGGTCGTTGCGCGTATCCAAGGTGAAGACGCCCATTCTGATCCTCACCGGACTTGGCGGTATCGAGGACAAGGTCAGGGGTCTCGGCTTCGGCGCCGATGACTACATGACCAAACCGTTCCACAAGGACGAGCTGGTAGCCCGCATCCATGCCATCGTGCGGCGATCCAAAGGCCATGCCCAGTCGGTGATCCAGACCGGCGACCTCGTGGTCAATCTCGACACCAAGACGGTGGAAGTGACCGGCGCCCGCGTGCACCTCACGGGCAAGGAATACCAGATGCTGGAGCTCCTGAGCCTGCGCAAGGGCACCACCCTCACCAAGGAGATGTTTCTCAATCACCTCTACGGCGGAATGGACGAGCCCGAGCTCAAGATCATCGATGTCTTCATCTGCAAGCTGCGCAAGAAGCTGGCAAATGCCTCGAACGGCAAGAACTACATCGAGACGGTGTGGGGCCGCGGCTACGTGTTGCGCGAGCCCTCCGAAGACGAGGCCAGGATTCCCGGCCTGATCGAATTTCCCGAGAGCCACGCGCTCCTGCAAGCTTCGAGCATTGCAGCCCCCGCCGCCAGGCGGGGTTTGTTTGCGTGGCGTGGGGACCGGCGCCAGGAAACGGGTGGCACCGCCTGCCCATGGAGCGGCATGCGCCACGGCACGGACAGCGATCGTGCACCGGCTTGCCTCAGGCGCGGCGCGAGGGCGACGGTTAATCTGCGGCCGTGAGACTTTTCCGCCCACCCTCGCTGGCCATCGCAGTCCATGGCTTCTCCGTCCATTCCAAGACTGTCCGCTCACGGTGCCGAGATGCCGGCCATCGGATTCGGCACGTCGCAGTTGAGCGATTGCGGCGAGATCGTCGCCGACGCGCTCAAGCTCGGCTATCGGCATATCGACACGGCCTGGAAATACGGCACCGAACGCGGCGTCGGCGAAGGCATCCGCGCGTCGGGCGTCGCACGCGAGGAGATTTTCCTGACGACCAAAGTGTCGCACGAATATCTGCGCACCGACGACTTCGCGCGCTCGGTCGACGAAAGCCTGGAGAATCTCGGCGTCGACTTCGTCGATCTTCTGCTCGTGCATTGGCCCAATCCGGAAATCCCGCTCGATGAGCCGATGGCCGCGCTCGCAAAGGCCAAGCGGCAAGGCCTCACCCGCCACATCGGCGTCGCGAACTTCAACATCGCGTTGCTCGACGAGGCGATCGGGCTATGTCCGGAGCCGCTGGTCACGCTGCAGGCGGAGTATCATCCCTATCTCGACCAGACCAAGCTGACGCAGGCGTGCCGGCGGCGCGGGATGATCTTCACGGCTTATTGCCCGCTCGGCCGCGGACGCATGCTGCGCGACCCCGTCCTCGCCGACATCGCCGCGCACAAGGGGCGACCGCTGGCGCAGATCGCGCTGCGCTGGCTGATCCAGCAGGGCAACATCGTCCCGATCCCGCGATCGTCCAATCCCAAGCGCATGGCGGAGAATCTCGACGTCTTCGATTTCGCGCTGACGCCCGACGAGATGGCGCGGATCGCCGCGCTCAGGCGGACCGACGGCAGGATCGCCGACCCCGGCGGCCGCGCACCGGCTTGGGATTGATCGGGCGGATGCTGCAAGCGCACCAAACGGCGCGGACGTCCGCCGCCCTAACGACCATTCATGCGACCTGCAGGAGTTCTCAGTACGTCGCGATGATGATCGCGTCGCCTTCGGCCTCGAGATCGACCTTGAGCCCGCAGGCGCGGGCAAGCAGACCCGCGTAGAACGGCTGGATTGCGTGTGCGTCCACCGATCCGCTCTCCGAGGTGCCTTCGAGCAGAGCCGGGACCGCTTGCGGGATACGGGCGTTGAGACCTGTGGCGGTTATGCGGAAGCCGGTGCTCTCCGCCTCCCCAACTGGATCGACGGTCAACATGCCGCCGCGCGGGATCGTCTGGCCGGCGATGATCAGCATGTTCAACAGCAACTTGACCCGGTTCTTGGGCAACAGAATGGGCGGCAGGTTCCAGGTGAGCTTGGTCTTGTCATCCTCGATGAACGCACGCGCCATGTTTTCGCGCGTCGCCGAGATCGATTTGCGCGCGGGCGGAGCCGGCGGAGCCGAATGCCAGCCGGCAGAATTGCAGGCGCGTGGAGGCGGTTTTCGCGCTCTTCTTGATGAGATCGAGCGCGAAGGTCTTGGTCTCTTCGTCGCTCTCCTTCTCCTCCAGCACTTCGAGCCCGTTCACGATGGCACCGGTCGGGCTGATCAGATCGTGGCAAACGCGCGAGCACAGGAGCGCGGCCAGATCGAGTGCATCGAGGGCGACGGCTGCGGACATGGGGACGTCTCCGTGGGCGGGAACTCGAGGATAAGCGGAACGTGAGTGCTGGAGCGCGACTCGAAAGCATGGCGTCGCTGTGGCGGTGTGATACACCGCAGCCGCTCGATCTGCCAAGTGTTGACGACAAAGGCCGCGGGACCGGGGTCGTGTGACGAGGTTCGCGTGACAAGGGTCGTGTGCCGGACCGCAACTGGCGCGCAAGGAGCTGGCAGGCTTGACAGGCTTTGGACGCATGCAAGCAGTGGACAGCCTGCTGGTCGAGGAGCTCACGAGCATCGTCTCCGCTGCCGCGGCAGCCATCCTCGAAGCCCGGACCCGCCCGCTCGATGCCCGCTGCAAGCCTGACCTTTCCCCGGTAACCGCGGCCGACCATGCCGCCGAGGATGTCATCCTCCAAGGCTTGGCCCGCGTGCTTCCCGGCATTGCGGTCGTGTCCGAAGAGGCCGCAGCGGAGATGCCGCCGGCAACGCTTCGCGACACTTTCATCCTGGTCGACCCCCTCGACGGGACGCGCGAACTGCTCGCCGGGCGAGATGAATTCACCGTCAATGTTGCCATCATGAGCGGTGGCGATCCGCTTCTCGGCATCGTTGCCGCGCCTGCGCATGGACTGATCTGGCGCGGCAGCGAGGCCGGCGGCGCCGAGCGCCTTCGGCTCACGCCTGGGGCTCCGGCCCGTGACATCGAGGAGCGCACTGTCATTCGTACCCGCCCCTGCCCTCGTTCGGGCATGGTCGCGGCCATGAGCCGCTCGCACCTCGATTCTGCGACCCAGGCGCTGTTGAGCCGATTGCCGATCGGCCGCCGGCTCACGTGCGGCTCGGCGCTCAAGTTCTGCCGGCTGGCCGAGGGAGCCGCCGATGTCTATCCGCGCCTCTCGACGACCTGTGAGTGGGACGTGGCTGCGGGTCACGCTGTGCTGGCTGCCGCCGGCGGCATCGTCACCGCGCCAGACGGCGCGCCGCTTCGTTATGGCCGATCTTCCGCCGGTTTCCGGGTTGCCTCGTTCGTGGCCTGGGGCGATCCGGCCGCGCCGGCGAGGTTTGGTCTCTAATAAGCAAAGCACCCGGACACCGGGACCGACGTGAGCTGCAGACGCTCCGATTTGTCTCCTGTACCCTTGTGAGGGGGATTTCCAATTGCGCCGCGCTACGGTCACAGTCTTGCCGATAATTTGAAAATTCGGTTGCGGTTTGGCCGCAAAGCTAGAGTACGATCTATGCAACGGGTTGAATCTGCCTTGAATTTTCCATGGAGCACTCGATGCGCGACGTGATGCGGACCGTCGCTCTCCTTCTGGTCCTTGCCGGCTTCGGCAGCGGGCCCTTGGCGGCTCAGGACAGTCCTCCGCCTGGTCACAATCCCGGCGGGCAATTCTCCTCCAACGAAATTCTCGACGCCGGCCACAGGTTTTTCGGCACCGTATCGCGCGGGCTTGCGCAGATCGTCGAACGGGCGGGCAGTCAATGGGGTCTGCCCAATGGTTATGTTTTGGGGCAGGAGGCCGGCGGCGCCGTGGTCGCGGGGCTGCGCTACGGCGAGGGTGTCCTCTACACCAAGAACGCCGGGGACCTGCGGGTCTATTGGCAAGGCCCAACGGTTGGTTTCGACTTCGGCGGCGAGGGCGCCCGCACCATGATGCTGATCTACTCCCTGCCGGCCACCGATGCGATTTACCAGCGTTTCGCCGGCATCGATGGCTCGGCCTATTTTATCGGCGGTTTGGGAATGACGGCACTGGCAGCGAACAATATCGTCGTCGTTCCGATCCGCTCGGGCATAGGATTTCGTCTGGGCGCAAGCGTCGGTTATGTCAAATTTACGCCCGTCCGCGACCTGGAATCCGTTTTGACGATCGTGCACGATCCGCGACGATCTTGATGGTCTGCGCCACACCGAAACGGCACCGGCTGGCCAGCAGCCGATAATTGTCACCAAAATCATATCGCTTGCATCGTTCAGGATTGACCTCCTTCCCTGCTGGAAGCCCGCCGTCCCGCGGTGGCATTGTGGTAAGGATTTCGCTGCTGCGGATCAGGAGACATATTCGATGATCGAACCGATCATGTTCATCGGGATCGGGTTCCTGGTCGCGGGATTGCTCGTGATCGGCGTCATCCCACTGGTGCATGCGCGCGCCGTACGCCTCACCGCGCGTCGTCTCGAAGCCCTTACCCCGCTCTCGATGGCAGAAATCCAGGCCGATAAGGATCAATTGCGCGCCGAATTCGCAATGTCCACGCGGCGGCTCGAGATCAGCGTCGAGCAGATGAAGGCCAAGACGACCAGCCAGCTGGCAGAGATCGGCAAGAAGAGCGAGGCGATCGGCCGCCTGAAGCTCGAGCTGGGCGAAAAGACCGCAGCATTGTTTGCGCTCGAAGCCAAGGAAACACAGCTGGCCGACGACGTCCAGAGAGCGCAGACCGAGCTTGCGGCCAAGGCAAGCGCGCTGGAAGCGGCGGAGCAGTCGCTCGCGAGCATACAGGCACAACTCGCGGAATCGGCCTCCAGGCTCGACAAGAACTCGGTCACTGGCGATAGCCAGCGCGTCGAGCTGGTCGCCTTGCGGGCCCAAACAGAAATCCTGAAGACACAGATCGACAGCTACGAGAAAGAGATCAAGGAGCTGCGGGATCGTTCGGCGCGCGAAACCGCCAATGCGGAGACGGCACGCCAGCAGATCACCGAGGAGCGCGGCAGGACCGAAGATCTGAGCAACCTTCGCGGCGAGCTCGAGCGGCAACTGATCGTGCAAACAACGGAATCGGAGGTGCTCGGCCGTCGCGTCCAAGAGCTGAACGCGAGGCTGGACGAGCAGGCGCGTTTCCTCGCGGATGGCGAATTCGCCTCCGACCGTCTGCGCAACGAGGCGGCAGCCGCGCAAAAGACCCACGCCGATGCTCGAGCCGAGCTCGCGCAGGCGGAAAGCCGCCACCGTTCGGCAACGGACGCGATCCGTGCCGAGAAGAAGCAGGTCGAAGATCAGCTCGAGCAAGCGCAGAATGAACGCGCCGAGTTGCAGCGCGAGCTCGCGGCGATGAAAAGCGACCACGAAAGCACCGTGGAGCGTCGAGCGCATGGAAAATGCCGTGTTGCGCGAACGTATCAATGACGTGGCCGCCGAGGTCGCTCGCCTTACCGCTGCGCTCGAAGGTCCGGATTCACCGATCGACGCAATTCTGAAAGCAGACGGCGTCCACCCCGCGGCCGCAGTCAACGGGGCGGGCAACGAAGTCCCGCCTCTGGCCCCGAGCGGTGGAGAATTGAAAGGCACGCTCGCCGACCGCATTCGCGAGCTGCAAAGCCGAGCCTCGCGCGTCGCCCCAGCCGAGCCGTCCTAGAGCACGATCTCGGAAAGCTGCAGCCTCGTCGGATGACAAAGATCATGCGAGCTCATAACGCAGCGTTCCCAGGGAGAACCGCCCGCAGCCGCCGGAATGCTGCCGGAATGCCGGCGTCGCTTGACACCGCCCACAGCTTCCTTAAACCTGCCGTCGGCCCGGGCGCTTAGCTCAGCGGGAGAGCGTTCCCTTCACACGGGAGAGGTCGCAGGTTCAATCCCTGCAGCGCCCACCACAAAAGCAAGCGTTTTAAGGTTGCTCGCGACGACGCGTGCGGAGGCGAAAGTGATCATCGAGACGTGGCGGCAGCACTACAACGAGGTGCGTCGCCAGCGTCACGAGTCCGCTTGAACGGGGCGGGCCTTGCGTGCAACCTTTGCGACCGAGCTCAGAATGCATTTGCGAAGAGGGAAGAATGTGGCTCCGCTGCAATCGACTAGCGCAGACCCTTCTGAGCGGGCACCTGTTCGTCTGTTGCATGGTGCTGCAGGCATCAGCTGAAAAGCGGGTGGCCCTCGTTGTCGGGAACGACAACTATGCAAACTTACCTATGCTGCGGAATGCAGTTAACGACGCGCAGGTTGTTGGTGATACGCTGCGGCGAGTTGGCTTCGAGGTAGTCCGCGGCCGAGACCTCGGCCGTCAAGCGATGATCGACAAGCTCGCTGAGCTTACATCCCGCCTCGATGCCGGCGACACTGCGTTATTCTTCTATGCCGGCCACGGGGTCGCCATAGGTGGCGTCAACTACCTGGTGCCAATCGATGCTCCGGCGGCAAGCTCGGGAGCAGAGGCGCGCGTGCGCGGCGCCTCGATTGCAGAAGGGGACGTTATTGCAGAGATCCAGGCGCGCGGGGCACGTGTGGCGGTGCTCGTGCTGGACGCCTGCCGCGACAATCCGTTTCCGCGCGCGGGAACGCGGACTGTCGGAAACACGCGAGGGCTTGCAGATGCGAAGCCCGCTCGCGGCGTCTTCACCGTGTATTCGGCAGGCATTGGCCAAACAGCGCTCGACCGGCTCGAGCCGAGCGACCCTCATCGTAATTCGGTGTTCACGCGCGTCTTCGTGGAGCACTTGGATAAGCCTAACGTGCACCTCGGGGAGCTTGCGATCGAAGTGCGGGAAAAAGTGGCTGCACTTGCGCTGAAGGCAAAGAACACGCACGGTGAGCCAGATCCACACGAGCAGACGCCGGCCTATTATGACCAGACGATTGGCGGCCGCGTCTTCCTGGCCGGCCGCAACGCTGCCGCGGAGGAGAAAAAGCGAGATCCGGTAATGGCGCCGGTGGTGCGGCAAGATCCCTGCGCATTGGCCGGCGATCACTGGCGCAGCACGGAGGCGATCGGAAGCAAGGGAGCGTTCGAGGAGCACCTGGCTCGCTTTCCGAATTGCACGTTCGCGGGTCTGGCGCGGGCAAAACTGGTCGCGCTCGACCGCGCAATGGCGGAGCAGAACGAATTGGATCGCAAACGAAAGGAAGCGGAAGCCACCGCGCGCGATAAGCAGCTACGCGAGGGCGAGGAGCGAAAAAAGCGCTGGGCCGCGATCGGGCCGACTCCGGCACTGCTGGGACGCTATGAGAATTGGGGGGTGTATGTGGGCAGGTCGCAGTCTGTTCTCAACTGCTATGCTTTGAGCAAACCGCACAGCTCTCGAAGCATCCCCGCAAAATTCGAGCGCGGCAACATATTCCTTCTGGTCTCGAACCGTCCGGCCCAACGGGTAAACGAGGAAGTATCCCTTTTCATCGGGTACACATTCAAGGCGGGCGGCGAAGCCAGCATCGAAATCGGCGCAAGGCAGTTTTCACTGTTCACCCAGGGGGACAAAGCGTGGGTTAGAAACGTCGCCGACGAACGAGACCTGGCCGAAGCCATGCGTTCAGGCGACACGCTACTCGTCAAGGGCTTATCAGAGAACGGCGCACGGACCGAAGATCGATATCGATTGCGAGGTCTGAAGGATGCGTTGGAACGCAGCGCGAAGGAGTGTGAGGGTGCGCAGTAACGGTGAGCCGGTCCATGCGCGAACGCGATCAATACCTCCGGTATATCGCCCCGAAATGCTTTCGTGTAGCCTCTCATATCGCCGCCGCGCTGGTCAGCCAATCGCAGCCATGGCGTACGCGGATGGCCAGGCGAGCATCCTGAAACAATGGAGAAAACGATGTCAATAAATTGCAATCCGCGGATGGTTAAATTGATTTTGGTGGTGTTGGCCGCTGCCCTGGGCTCGCCCGCAGGCACTGGTTCCGCACTCGCTGCGGAAGAAGTTTCGAAGGAAAAGATCATCGAGGCGTTGCGGCCCGCGGACAGGGCCACGCGCGGCCTCACGACAGCTACCGAGACAGCTCGCGCCGACGAGGAAACCCGGTTCGTAAATACCTTGCGCAACAGGAGCACCCGTTCGCTGACGTCCGACGATCGTGAGAAGATCACTTCCATCGCCAAGCAGAAGCCGAGCATCGATCTCGAGATCAACTTCGAGTTCAACTCGGGCACGATTGCAACACAGGCGATGTCGCAGGTTAAGGCGCTCGGCCAGGCGCTCGCGAGCGATGACTTGAAAGGTGGGACCTTCCTCGTTGCCGGGCACACCGACGGCAAAGGCGGAGAAGCCTACAACCAGGCCTTGTCGGAGCGACGCGCGGATGCCGTGAAACGCTTTCTATCGGCAAAGTACGGGATCGCAGCGAGCAGATTGGTGACGGTCGGATACGGCAAGGCTCAGCTGAAGACTCCATCCAATCCATCGGCAGCTGAAAATCGCCGCGTTCAGCTCGTCAACATGACCGACAAGTAAGGCCGCGGGAAGCCGTCGTGTGTTCGAGAGGAGTTACCGTCACAGCAAAAGAATTCGGGGCCAATGCGCCCGAGTTCGTGATGCTTGCAGAAACGGTAGGGCAACCGACGGGCGAACGGATCACGCGGCATGGACGCTCGTGATACCGGCGGCGGTGAAGGAATACCGCCAAAATCGCGACCCCGGCCCGCCCATCCATGCGACGCGGATATGGGTGAGTGCCGCGATTTGCATATGACGAACGATGGATTTTTTGCCTTCCTTAACCCAATATCCCCGCCCGCTTAAATCGCGTTGAGTGCACCACCTCTTTCGGGAAGTGTGCCCCGAAAAGATGTGATTATTGGCATGGCCGATGAAATCTGCGGTTATCAAACGCTCAATCATCCTCGCTGATCACCAGACGAGCGTGAGCCTGGAGGACGCTTTTTGGAAGGGGTTCAAGGAAATCGCCGCCGAGCGCGACATGACCCTGGGGCACCTGGTCGCCACGATCAACTCGACGCGGACCCAGAGCAACCTCTCATCAGCCATCCGCCTGTTCGTCCTGGATTACTATGTCGAACAGCTTCTCCGCGAGAAGGAGGTCGCCGCCTCTCGGCCGGCCTACACTGAAACTGATCAAGGCGCGCGCATCGCATCTTCGTGACCGTCGCGCTATAGCGCCGCTCATGGCGCCGCGCATGCTGGCCAGCCGTCGCCGATGCGCAGCTCGGTCGCGGACCAGGTCTTTGTTGGTGGCATGATCGCCCGCCATCTCGACCTTGGCGTTATTGAGCTGAGCCAGCAACCCTGCCCACGCAGGGTATCAACCAAGGGGGCGGCTCACCGATCACTTCCGTTTGCGGCGGCGCCCCTTGCGGGCTGTCGCCGTCTTATTGATGGCGAACTCTTCGAGCTTGCGGCCTTGCTTGACGAGTGCCGAAAGCCAGCGCGGTCTGGCACCACGGCCGGCCCAGGTCTCCCCGCCCGGCCCGCGAAATTTCGGCGCGACTTTCCGCCCTTTCATGACGCTCGTTCGGCGGCCTGTTCGTGCGCTGGCACGCCCATGGTCGGCACGGCTGACGCCATCGCCCAATCGGGAAAGCTGCTTTTCCAGCTCGCTGCGTTTTTGGGCGAGCCTTTTGTCGACATCTGCGCGAAGCGAAAGCAACGCGTCAATGTCCATGCTTTTCAAGTTCATCGCCGGCATAGGATTCTCCCGTGGATGGTGTGGTTGCGGCTTAATAGCTCAATTCAATCGAAAGGCAAGCACGCTAAAGTGGCAGTACTCATTATCATGTTGGGCATCATCATGTTGGGCATCATCATGGTGGGCTTCGGCGCTCGGCACGGACCAGACAAGCTCACTGGGGGAAAGTGCCGTGTCTCCCGGAAACGTGTTAGGTGCGCCGCAATTCGAGCGGCTGTCCATGAATAGCTTCCAACATAATGGATACTAGCCATGATAATGTCGAGCGTGTCGATGGATTATAATGTCGGAGGGTGGGCGCCCACTGCCGAGGCTGGGGAGCAATGCAGAGCGAACGACGTGCAATCGGTGCCGCGGCTTTGCCGTCCAGCTACCGCGAAAGCCCTTTGCCGGCGAGATCGTCGAGATACTCCTGCCAGTTGGCCTCCCGGTCTTGGCCGAGCCCGAGCAGGTAGTCCCAACTGTAGATCCCGGTCGAATGCATGTCGTCGAAAACCAGCCGCACCGCGTAATTTCCGATCGGATGCACTTCGAGAATGGCGACGTCCCTTTTGCCCGCGACCGTCTTGCGCTCGTCCGGCGAATGGCCCTGAACCTCGGCGCTTGGACTTTTGACCCGCAGATATTCGGCATCCAGCTCGAAGCTGTCGCCATTGGCGAAGACCACGCTCAGCGCCTTACGATCCTTACGCAGACGCAACTCCGTCGGCCAAGGCGGCGCGGCCTCGTTCATGTCCGGCTCCCTTGCCCGACCTCATAGCCCAGCTTCGTTCCCGGCGCCAGCCGCGTTGTTGCGCCTGGCAAGCCATGATACCGTCGCGGACCCGACCGAATATCGCACTCATGAAGTCCGTGGTCGCATTCGTGATTGCCGCCGCTGCTGCGATGGCGGCATCGGCCGAGCAGCGACACGGGATCGCAAGCCGCGGCCAGGTCCAACGCACGGCCTTCAGCGATGCCGAGATCATCGACGGCTTTTTCAAGATTGCTTTCGGCGCCGAGCTCGATCTCGCCGGCTCGACCGAACGCATCCGCAAGTTCGACGGCCCGGTGCGTGTCGCCGTCGAGAGCCGCGCCAAGCCCGACCGCCGCTCTCAGGTCGCAAGCGTCGTGCGCGACATAAGGAAGCGCGTTCGGCACCTCGACATCGCCATGGCGGACCGTGCCGCCGAGGCCAATGTGACCGTGCGGCTGGTGCGCGATCGCGACCTCACACGCGCCATCGTCCGGTTGTACGGACGTGAGCGGACAAGACAAATCCAGCGCTCGCTCGCGCCGCAATGCCTCTCGAGCTTCAGCAGGAACGACACTTTCCGCATCACCCGTTCGAACGTCCTCATCGTCGCCGATGCCGGCAGCTTCATCTTCTACGATTGCATCTACGAGGAACTGTTGCAGGCGCTCGGCCCGATCAACGACACCAAGACGGTGCCGTGGACCATGTTCAACGACGACGTGCGGATGGGGTTCTTCGGCGTCTACGACCAATACATCCTCAATATTCTCTACGATCCTCGCATCCGCCCGGGCATGAAGCCGGATGAGGTGCGCGCCGTGTTGCCGCAGGTGCTGCCGGCCGTGAAAGCCTGGGTGACCCGCATCAACAACATCGAGCCGTGACCAACCCGGCTCCCCTCGTGGCGACACGTCGTTGACGGGCGGCTTTCCCCTTTTGCAATCTTCTGCTTACATCAACCCATAACGACACCAAAAAGCGGCAGCGGGGCTCCCGAGCCGGCCGCGGCGACCCAGGGTGAGGAAGATCGGAATGCGAGCACCTGGCGCGCTCGGCCGTCGGTCATCGACTGCGTGCGCTGCCGACGGTCGAGCCGAAAGCGCCTTGTAACGCACGTCAATCTCGTCAGCTCACTTGCAAGCGGCATCATCTCGGGGAGGCGAGGAGATGGAAGGTTTCGCGGGCGAACTGAGCTTCATGGCGAGCTCGGCCGGCCAAGCCTTCTTGTTGCTGATGGAGCCGCATCGCCTGATGTTCCTCGGGCTCGGCTGCATCATGGGTCTCGTCCTCGGGATCGTTCCCGGGATCGGTGGACTGGCCGGAACGGCGATGCTGCTGCCGTTCACCTTCACCATGGACCCGTATTCGGCTTTTGCGCTGTTGCTCGGTCTCGGCTCGACCACTGCAACCGGCGACCCGATCCCGGCTGTCCTGTTCGGGGTGCCGGGAGGCGCCGCCTCGGCGGCGACCGTGCTCGACGGGCATCCCGATGGCCAAGCGTGGCGAGGCGGGGCGCGCGCTCAGCGCCGCGTACATGTCCTCGCTGATGGGCGGCATTTTCGGCGCGGCTCTGCTCGCAATCTCGATTCCCATCCTGCGCCCGGTGATGCTCTACCTGGGTTCTCCGGAACTGCTCGCCTTTTCCATTCTCGGAATTTCCATGGTCGCACGTGCTGTCCGGCAACGCGCCGTTGCGCGGCGTGGCCGCCGGCTGCCTCGGCATCATGATCGCGATGATCGGCACCGATCCGCAAACCGGCACGCTGCGCTGGACCTTCGACACGCTTTATCTGTGGGACGGATTGCCGCTGACGCCGCTCCTGCTCGGGCATCTTTGCGTTGCCCGAGTTGTGCGACCTGCTGATCGCCCGCGTCGCGATCGCTTCGAAAAGCGCCACGGCCAACATCTACAAGGGCCAATGGCAAGGCGTGAAGGATTGCTTCGACAATTGGTGGCTGATCGTCCGCTGCTCATGGATCGGCGGCGGCATCGGGTCGATCCCCGGCATCAGCGCATCGGTGGTCGACTGGCTCGCCTATGGCCATGCCCTCAAGACCGAAAAGGGCGCAAGCCAGACCTTCGGCAGCGGCGACGTGCGCGGCGTGATCGCTTCCGAGAGCTCGAACAATGCCAAGGAAGGCGGCGCGCTGGTGCCGACGGTCGCCTTCGGCGTGCCCGGCAGCGCCACCATGGCTATCCTGCTCGGCGCCTTTCTGATTCATGGATTGGTTCCCGGCCCCGACATGCTGACCAAGAACCTCAGCATCACCTATTCCATGGTCTGGTCGGTGGCGTTGGCCAACATCCTGGGCGCGGGCCTGTGCTACGCCTTCAGCCCGCAGTTCGCCCGCATCGCAACCCTGCGGTACACGCTCATTCTCCCAGCCGTGCTCGGCATCGTTTACATCGGCGCATTCGAGGCGAGCCGACAATGGGGCGATCTTTTCACGCTGCTGTTCTTCGGTCTGATCGGCTGGATCATGAAACAGTTCAAGTGGCCGCGGCCGCCGCTCATTCTCGGCGTCGTGCTGGGCGATACCATCGAGCGCTACATGTTCATCTCGGTGGAACGCTACGGCATCAGCTGGCTTGCCCGGCCGATCGTGGCAATTCTGTTCACAATGGCCATCATCGGTCTGGTGCGGCCGTTCGTGCAGGACATCCGCGCCCAAGGCGGCCTGCGCAAGATGCTCGGCAGCTTCCAGTCGCCCCGGTTCCGGCCATCGCAACTGTTCACGATGTTCATGATCGGGCTGATCGGTTCGGCGCTGCTGGTATCGCTGCGATGGGACTTCAGCGCCAGGATCGTCCCTGTCGTGATCGGCACCACCGGCCTGCTCATGGCAGGGCTGAGCCTGTTCAACGACATGTGCCGCAAGCCCGCCGCGGTCCGGACCGGGAGCCTGGCCGAGCAGGCGGAGCAGGACGTCGCCGCGGCCATCCACGCCAAGATCCACATGGATCTGGCCTCCGATACCGAGCATCTGCCGCTGCGTGAGATCGTGAGAGGCGCCTCGCGCTTCTTCGGCTATCTCATCGTCTTCATGGGAGTGATGTGGCTGATCGGACTGATCCCCACCGTTGCGCTGCTGGTGGTGTTCTTCATGCGGTTCGAAGGGCAGGAACGCTGGTCACTGGTCATTCCCTATGCGCTGGTGCTGGTGCTCGGCATCTATGTCGTGTTCGACGTGTTCATGGCGGTGCCCTGGCCGCCGACGCTGCTCGGGCAATGGCTTCCCGTGATGAAGGCGATCCCTTCGGTGTGAGCGCGACCGCTCCAGCTCGCGCCGTCCGGGGCTTTGACCCATTCGCGGGGAGGTCCTAGAAATCACCCGATGCGGGGCGTGCAGCGCGATGTGCCGGGTTCGGATGCGGCGACAGCCGGGAACGGTCTGTTCCGTTGCGCAGTGAGCACCCTGCAAGCCAGGTCGCTCGTCATCGTGGGCGCATCCGAGCGCGCCCGCTGGCCGAGCGAGATTTCCAGGAACCTGAGCGAATTCGGCTATCCCGGATCGCATCGCATTCGTCAATCCGCGACAGACGGAGGTGTTCGGCCAGCCTTGCCATCCTTCGCTGCGCGATTTACCCGCACCGGCGGACCATGCGCTGGTCATCGTGCCGGCGCCGTCTGTGCCCGGCGTTCTGGTCGATGCCGAGGAGGCTGGCATCAAGTCGGCTACCGTCTACGCCTCGATGATGGGCGATGGCGATGAGCCGGAATTGAAGGCGCGCGGCGCCTGGCTTCGAGGACTTCGTCGCCAACAGCCGCCTGCGCGTCGCGGGACCGAATTGCATGGGGGCCTATTCTTACCGCGAGCGCTTGTTCGGCTATCCCAACACCGATTTGTGCCGGCTGCCACCGGGTTCGGTTGCCTGCATCTTCCAATCCGGCGGCACCATCCAGTTCTGGATGAAGGCGGCTGCCGATCGCGGCCTGCGCTATTCCTACTGCATCACCAGCGGCAACGAGCCCGATCTCGGCCTGGCCGACTATCTCAACTTCGTGATCGACGATCCCGAGACGCGCCAGGTCGTGCTGTTCATCGAAGGCATCCGCCGGCCGCAGGCGTTCATGCATGCGGCTGCGCGTGCACTCGCCATGGGAAAACCCATACTCGCCATCAAGACCGGCGCGACTGCGCAGTCGCAGGCCGCTTCGCAGTCCCATACCGGAGCCATTGCGGGCGATTATGCCGCCTACCTCGCCATGTGCGAGCGCTATGGCATCGTCAATCGCCGCTCCCTCGACGATCTCGTCGAATCCGCCCTGGCCTTCGAGGGCGGACGGCTGCCGAAGGGTCCGCGCATGGGTTTCGTCACGACTTCGGGAGGAACTGTCGACCTCCTCCACGACTATGCCGAAACCGAGGACGCGGCCATGCCGGACTTCAGCGAGGCGACCAAGGCCGCGCTCGTCCCGATGATGCAGGAAGGTATCGCACCGAAAAATCCACTCGATGTCGGCATTCCCTCGACCCTGCAGGTGGCCGCCGACATCTGTGCGACCGCGGCGCGCGATCCCAATATCGACATGGTGGCATGGGCCTCGACCATTCCGCGCAAGACCGATGCCTGGGGAGATGTCACGCCACTGCGGGCGCTGCTGGACAAGACCGACAAGCCGATCGTCGCGTTCGGCCGCATGATCTATCAGGTCGGCGACCAGCACGTCGCCGCGCAGCAGGCAGCCGGCTTTCCGTTCCTGCAAGGGATCGAACCGACCATTCGCGCGCTCAATGGCCTCTGGTTCCACGCCGCGCGCCGGGGCCGCCAGCCGGCTACGCCGCCGCCCGCTCCGCCGAGCGAGCTTTCTCCAGCGAGCTTGGAGGCAACGCTCGCGCATTACGGCATCGCGCTTGCGAAAAGCGAAGCGGTCACGAGTGCCGCCGAAGCGGGGATGGCGGCCGAGCGCATCGGATTTCCGGTCGCGCTGAAGATCCGTTCCAGCGACATCCTGCACAAGACCGAGGCCGGCGGTGTCGCCCTCGATCTGCGCCATCGCGATGCTGTCGCTTGCGCCGCAGACAAGCTCGTCGCTGCGGCACGCGCGGCGCAGCCGCAGGTGCGCATCGACGGCTTTCTGGTGCAGGAAATGGTATCGGGTGTCGAGGCGATCATCGGCGCGCGCAGCGATCCCCATTACGGCCCGATGCTGCTCGTCGGCGCGGGCGGCGTGCTGGTCGAGCTCGCCAACGACACTGCCTTGCGGCTGCTTCCCGTCGACGAGCAGGAAATCCGGCGCATGGTCGCCGGCTTGAAGCTTTCGAAGCTGCTCGCCGGTTTTCGCGGACGGCCGGAGGCGGATCGCGCCGCCCTCGAACATGCGGCGCTGGGTCTCGGCCGCTTCTTTCTCGACCATCGCATACGCCTGGCCGACATCGAGATAAATCCGCTCGTGGTGAGATCGAACGGGCTGGGCGCCGTCGCCGTGGACGTCCGCGTGCTGTGGCACCGGGACGTGCAGGGAGCCTGAGCGATGGATTTCGAGCTGCCGGAAGAATTGCGCATTCTCAAATCCGGACTGCGGCGTTTCGTCGACAGTGAGCTCATTCCGATCGAGCGCCATACCACCGAGGGCGAGTATATCAAGCCGGAATATCTCGAGCGTTTCGAGAAGCGCGCCCGGGACCTGGGCATCTGGCAGCTCGACGTGCCGGAAGAATACGGCGGCGGCGGCATGTCGGTCCTGGCACGCGCCGTGGTCTGGGAGGAGCTTTCCCGCACGATCGCCATCCCGGCGCGCGGAGAAGGCATCACCGGTCCGTCCGCCCGCGGAATTCTCTATTCGCTGACGGGGGAGATGAAGGAGAAGTACCTGCTGCCGCTGCTGCGCGGCGAGAAAAAAACCTGTTTCGCGCAGACCGAGCCCGATGCCGGATCGGATCCCGGCGGCATGCGCACCACCGCCGTGCGCGATGGCGAGCATTACCTGATCAACGGCGTCAAGCGCTTCATCACCGGCGCCGGGCACGCCGACTTCATGCAGCTCATGGTCGCAACCGATCGCGCCAGAGGGTCGCGCGGCGGGATCTCCTGCTTCATCGTCGACATGAATATGCCGGGCGTGAAGCTCGGCACCTCTTATGAAACCATGATGGGCGACAGGCCTTGGGAAATCGTCCTGGAGAACGTACGCGTGCCGGTCAGCCACAGGGTCGGAGAAGAAGGCGACGGCATGCGCTTCGGCCAGCAATGGCTGAACATCGGTCGCGTCAAGCACGGCGCGCGTGCGCTCGGCGTCGCCGAGCGATGCCTCGAAATGGCAACCTCGTACGCGAAGCAGCGCTCGACCTTCGGCCGCCCGCTGTCCGATCGCCAGGCGGTGCAGTGGATGCTCGCCGACATGTTCATCGAATTGCAAGCCGCCCGGCTGCTCGTCTACAAGACCGCCACGCGCCTCGACCAGGGCGAGGAAGCGCGCGAGGATGCCTACGTGGCCAAATACTTCGCCGACGAGATGGCGTTCAAGACCGCGGATCACTGCATGCAGATTTACGGCGGGATCGCGCTCACGACCGATCTTCCGATCGAGAAGATGTGGCGGCAGCAGCGCAGCTATCGCATCACCGAAGGCGCGAGCGAGGTCATGAAGATGGTCATTGCCCGTCACGTGCTCGAAACCTACGGGTGAGAAGGTACCATGATCAAGGTGCGACGCATTGCGCATGCGACCTTCGAAACGCCAGCACGTGGTCGAGCTCTTCGCCGAGCTGGATCAGGTGCTCGACGAGGAGCTCGGCTACTTCGATCCGCGGCCATGGCATGCCGACCGCCCGCAGCGGCCGAAGGTCTGGAGCCGGGACAACCGGGCGGTCGCCGGCTGGGGTCCGCCACCGACGCCGGACGATCATTTGAACCGCGATGATTAGCCCGCTTGCCGTCATCGGCAGGGCAGCTCACGATAGGCGCGGAGCGCACCCGGGTGAAGCGCTGACCGGCGAAAGCTCAGGAACTACCACATCTTGAGCGGCAGCTCGCAGGTATCCATTCAAGATGCGCGCGACAAATTAACCAGGGGGCACGTCGAGCATCTTGGGCCGAACAAAGCCAACTGGAAAAAGGTCCGGCAATACCGCGTGGCAACGAAAGTCGGGCCGCCGGTCAAATGTGACCGCCGGCCCGTCATTCTTCTTCAACGCAACTGCCGCGTGCATGCGGCACGCCGGGTTGTCCCGAGCTAGCCCGCGTAAACCGCTCGCTTTTGCTCCCGGTGCTCGGCCTCGGTGCTTGGTTTGGCCGGCAACTGCAGCACGGTCGCCTCCTGGCCCTCGCACAGAAATGTCAGAAGAAGCGTCTGACCGTCCGGCAGCTCGAGGGCATCATGGTGCATATGGAGGTGGCCTTTGTTGATCTGACGGAAGATGGCGGTCTTGTGCGGGGTAGGTCCGGAAGCACCGTAGGCACTGACCTCCGAGCTGAAAGCGATTTCTGTGCCCGGAAGAACGCAGACTGCGGTGGTGGGGTCGCCTGGCGCCGAGAATCCGCGCGTGCCGGTGCCAAAATTCGAGACTTCGAAGTTTGTCGCCAACGCTCGCGGGCCGCGATTTGACATGCATCAAGCTGTAATCGCACATCGGGCTACTCCTGTTTTCAGCATCAGTCGACGTAACGCACGAAATCGCCCCGGGGTTCATTCCTGCAGCGTCACGCCGCAGGGCGGATGCGCAGAGCGCAATCCGCAACCCCGTAATTGGCGGCGGCGGGTTTACGCCATCGGCGATGTAACCACCGACCTGCATCAACTGAGCGTAGCAACGGGCCAAGCAGCGACGGCGGCAACGCACGTCTCCAATCACCTGCCCCAAAATCATCGCTGAGCGCGCTCGAGGGCAACAGGGCGTCAAAATTCTGCAGCCCGGCCCGTTCACCCTCTCGCCCAAAAAACATCGGCACCTTCAATTTCGACAGCTACAACGAGCTTGGTACGGCGAAGCCGCCGTTGCATCCCTACCGCTGGAGACTGTTATAAAGCTCGCGAGCTGCACTCGCGTCGCGAGGCAAAGCGTCGGGGGTGCAATCCAATGAGTTGAGATTCTGATTACCAGTGGCGTCCTGCTCATAAAGGGAGGGCGCGTCTATGATCATGAGCGAGATATCGACTCACCGCCGATCGAAGACATTCTGATTGTCGATGGCCTGATCGTCGCTCTCGGGACCGGGATGGCCAGTGGGATCTTGCACGGGCATTCGCCGCCCGGGCTCGGCGGACGCAAGATCGACGAAATCATCGACGCGACCGGTAAGCTCGTCATCCCGGGCTTCGTCAATGCCCACTACCATTCGCATGATGTGCTGCTCAAAGGCTGCTTTGAAACGATCCCGCTCGAGCTCTGGCTGATGAGTGCGCTGCCGCCGAACTATCCGAAGCGCAGCACCGCAGAAATCCGCGCGCGAACATTGCTCGGCGCAATCGAATGCCTGCGCAGCGGAATCACCACCGTTCAGGATCTTGCGACCCTCTACCCGTTCGACGAAGACCATCTCGAGGCCATGTTGCAGGCGTACGACGACGTGGGAATTCGTTGCGTCTTTGCCTTGCAGATTGCCGATATCCCCGGTGTGAAGCTGGTCCCGTACTGGGATGAGGTGGTCCCCGAAAGCGAGCGCCACCTGCTCTCGGGAGCGACCGAGCCGCTCAAGGGCATCGATCTCCCGAGCTTCGTGCGCGACATCGTGTCTTCGCAACGAGGCCGCCACAGGCGCATCACCTGGGCGCTCGGACCGTCCAGCCCGGGAAGCTGCAGCGAGCCTCTGCTCGCGGAGCTCGCCGACATTTCGAAGAGCGACGATCTGCCGATCTACACTCACATTTACGAATTCGAAGGCGATGACGCTGAGCGCACGACGACATCATGGGGCGGACGGCGGCTCGCTGATCAATTACCTCGAGCGATTGGGGCTGCTGTCTCCACGCCTGAGTCTCGCGCACAGCATCTGGATGTCTCCGCGCGAAGTAGCGACGCTTGCGTCCGCAGGCGCAAACGTCGTCCTCAATCCGGTCAGCAACCTGAAGACACGCGGCGGGGTTGCCCCGATTCCCGCGTTCCTGAAAAATCACGTCAATGTCGCTCTGGGATGCGACAATTGCAGCTGCAACGATGCCCAGAACATGTTCCAGTCCATGAAGATGTTCGCCGCGCTCGCCGCCGTCTGCGATCCTGAGCCCGGCCCTCCCACCGCCGGAGAGGCGATGCGTGCCGCAACGATCGCAGGTGCCCGCACGGCCGGCCTCGCCGGACGCCTGGGGGAAATCCGGCCTGGAATGGCGGCAGATCTGTCGATTCTCGACCTGAGCGATCCTTCTTTCGTCCCGCTCAACAGCGCGGCTCGTCAACTCGTGTTCAGCGAGTGCGGCCGCAGCGTGGAAACCGTTATCGTCGATGGCCGTGTCGTCGTCCGCGATCGAAAGGTCACGACCATCGACGAGCGATCGCTCCGCCAGGAAATCGCCGATCTGATGAAAGGCCTCGGCGAGGACCTCGAGGTCATCAAGGCCCGCAACGAGCGCCTGTTGCCATATCTGATGGATGCTCATCGTCGCATTTCTGCGACCGACCTCGGCATCGACCGCTATATCGGCGGATGACGCGGCCGCACTCGGCGGATCGAGCCACTGGGCTGGCTACGGCATCACACGGTAGGTCAGAATGTCGAATGTAGGCTCGGACGAATTTTTCGAGACGAACCGAATGCGCTGGCTCAGGTCGGCCTCCCCGACGATTGGAAAGATCCTATGATCGCCGTCGGCCATGGAGCATTCCAGCCGCGCGGCGACGGATGAGCGGTTTCTGAGCACATCGAACAATCGCCCCGCATTCAATGGAAACCTCGTGGTGGGTGGCAGATCCGCGGTCGTTTGCATCACCTTTTTCTGTCGGATCATGGCCGTCATCCGCACCCGATCCGAACTGGCGCTGAACGATTGCGTCGCGTGTCTCTGCGATTGAAATATCAGCGGCCCGTTCTGCACAAAGGTGCATGGATCGTCGCCGGCCAATCTCAGGCATTGCGGTATGCCATCGTTGTCGTTCACATCGAGCATGATATCCGGACCGGTGGGGACGATCTCGACGGAGCAGTTTCGCGTGCCCCCTTCGGCGGTCTCACACGATCCCACCGCCCGCAAACCGATAGGCGTTTCAACGGTATTACCGTTCGTCTGAATGGCGACGCAGGTACCGATCGTCCTGATGGCGCTCGGTGCCGGCCGCGACTGCGCGGACGCTTGCTCGACGAGGGCTGCCAACAGCGCAAGCGATGCGAGCGGGGTGGTCCAGTTGTTCATGGCGCACACGTTCCATGCCATCGGCGAAGCAGTCCGCACGAACGGTCAAAAAAGACCTTAAATGATTTCGATCAGTCGCGCCCGGGTACGACGGCCGGATGAGAATTTTTTCCGATTCCTTGTCGGAGTCAGGTCGGCACGTTCGTCTTCAAGACACAGACACGCCAACAGAGCAGCTGAAGGTGAATAAGTTGATGCTTTGAAAGGAGCTCGAGCCATGAAATTCATGATCATCGTCAAAGCCAGCAAGGCCTCCGAGGCGGGCAAGATGCCGGGCACCGAGTTGCTGACCGCCATGGGGAAGTTCAACGAGGAGCTGGCGAATGCGGGCATTCTGCTCGCCGGCGAGGGCCTGCACCCGAGCTCGAAGGGCGCGCGGGTCCACTTCTCGGGCAAGACCGCACCGTGACCGACGGGCCGTTCGCCGAGACGAAGGAGCTGATCGCCGGCTTCTGGCTGTGGGAGGTCGGCTCGATGGAGGAGGCGATCGAGTGGGTCAAGCGCTGCCCGAACCCGACCGAGGAGGATGCCGACATCGAGATCCGCCCGGTATTCTAGGCCGAAGACTTCGGCGAGGCGTTGACGCCCGAGCTGAAAAAGCAGGAGGAGCGGCTGCGAGCGAACGCCGGTCGCCGAAAGACCCCCTGACTTTCGAGCGGACGAGCCATACAAAGGATCGGATTGAACTGACCGCCCCGGAACAGGAGCAATTGAAATGACCACGCGAAAAGCCAAATCGATCCCCACCGGCATGAACCGCCTGTCACCGCATCTCGTTTGCGCCGGCGCGGCGGAAGCCATCGCGTTCTACAAAAAGGCTTTCGATGCGGTCGAGATGGTCCGCATGCCGGGCAAGGACGGCAAGCTGATGCATGCCTCGATCCAGATTTGCGGCTCTTCGGTCATGCTGGTCGACGAAGCTCCGGAATGGGGCGCACTCTCTCCGAAATCGCTCAACGGTTCGCCGGTAACTATCCACCTCTTCGTCGATGACGTCGATGCATTCGTCGAACGCGCCGTCAAAGCGGGCGCTACGGTGAAAATGCCCGTCGCCGACATGTTCTGGGGG
The DNA here is from genome assembly GCA_963831225.1 of uncultured Alphaproteobacteria bacterium. Classification (GTDB taxonomy): domain Bacteria; phylum Pseudomonadota; class Alphaproteobacteria; order Rhizobiales; family Xanthobacteraceae; genus VAZQ01. The sequence continues at coordinate 4,079 of CAWHPT010000062.1, read as the reverse complement.
GACCGGTACGGCGTCATCCAGGATCCATTTGGTCATAACTGGTCCGTTGCCACGCATCTTCGCGACATGAGCGAGCAGGAGCTGGCGGAAGCAATGCGCAGCGCGATGCCGGACTGATGTGCGAATGCGGTGCAGACCGGGCGGTCGAGCCTGCCAGACGCTCGAGCCTGCCAGCAGCCTTGTGATTTTCTCATGATGGGGGTACAATCTACATCACCACCAGCTGGGGGGAAGAATATGTTCCGTCTCATCGCCGCTTTGTTTTTCCTTGTCGCATCCGTTTCCGCGTCTTCGGCCCAATTGTTACCTTCCGTTTGGCAAGGTCAGCGGGGTTCGATCCTGAAGGCTTTGTGGGGCGACGCGGGAAATTTTTCCGGAGTGTTCATCAGTAGCCCGGCGGGCCCATGCCCGGGAGTTCCCTATGACCTGGCAGGACGCGTTCGAGGCCCTCGGGTCGTATTTCAGACGTCGAGGACGTGGACACCAGATTGCAGGGTGACCACGATCTGGTCCGGGCGTTTTGTCAGCCCGACGACGGTTGCCGCAAGATGGGTCGCGACATACGTCGCCCCGAATGGCCGCGTGGTAAGGGTGCGAGGCACGGAGATTTTCCAGCGCATCTGAACGAGCCCGGCCCGCTGGCTGCTTCCCAGGCAAGGGGGGTGCGATGCCGTCGCAGGTTGCCGACACCGGCCGCACTCTTTATCCCGACATTCGGGATTGCTGACGCCGTTGCCCTCGTTTCAATCGGCGTCAGCGCGCGCCCAGAGCCTGCGCGACCTCCGCCTGTTGGAGCAGCGCCGGATGAGCGCATTGCCGTTCCAGGTCTCCTTAGGCGCGTAGTAGCGAAGCTTCGCGGTCCGTAGGACAGCAGCACCGAATGAAGCGCAGACCGCGACCGCGCCGTCAGCGGCGGCGGCGTTCTACATCGTGCAGCTAAAGCGACGTCGCCCTACAGTACCGCATTTTCCAGCGGTCTCGCCAACGGTGGCTTGCCAGTAAACGCGGCGCTCGTCATTGGTGCGTTAGGTTCGCTTGTTGACGCGCTAAGCCGCGCGTGACCAGACCGCCCTGGAAGTTCGAGACCCTCGGTGTGGTGCAACCTCCTCCTGAGGCAACGACCGGCTTGCCGTTTTCTGCAGCAACGCCGTCTGCTGAAATGAAGGCCCGCGCGGGACCTTTCAACGTCAGAAGTCGATGGCTTCGGTAATGGCAGATGCTCAACTCGCTGTCCGCTTGGAGGTCGAGCCGGGTTCGATCGCGGATGGAATCGAGAACATCCAGCAGGACCGGTGTGCGCTCGGCGAAGGCGACCACTCGTCCCACTACTGCCTCGACAAAACCGACCTCGCCCGCCGCGGGAGCCTGCTCCGCAGCACGCACCGATCCGAAGCTTAGCGGGACGACCAGACTGGCCGCCACACAAGCGCAACCCAAATTGAGCTTGAGGTTGTCGAGGCCGAACATTGTTGCCTCCCCGTTTCCCTGTCTGACGGCTTTGGCGGCCGCGGGAGCGACCGCCTTTGCCGCAGTTGGGAGGATGCACGGGATGGGTCGAGGACAATGTGACGGCCATCACAAAAAGTCGAATGCCAAGCCCGGTATTTCAGTCCCAGGAGTCGATTTTTCGCGCGGCTTACTCCCCAAAAACTCCCCAAATGCATTCCCAAGCTGGCTCGGCGGCGGCCGTGATGAACCCGCAGGAACCACGCGCGTCGCGTTATGCTCTTAGGGACGGTGTGGGAAGCGAGCGCACTCGCAAGGCTTGCCGCGACAAATCTAGGGGCTCCTGAGGACTGGTGGTTCTCAAGCTCCTTGAGGCCCATCGCGCTCCGGCGGGCCTGCCCCACCACCGAACCGGAGCGTGCTATGCTGAGATGGTCGCATAAACTGGAGAAGCTCCATGAGGCGACGAGAGTTCATCACACTGCTCGGCGGTTCGGCCGCAACGTGGCCCCTCGCGGCGCGTGCTCAGCCGGTGGGGAAAGTGGTGAGAATTGGCGTTATGGCCGTGGCTCGACTCTCGCCCGAGACGACGCCAGCCTATGAAGCGTTCTTCGCTGAGCTGCGCGCGCACGGTTTCGTCGAGGGTGATAATCTGGTCTCTTTGATGCGATGGATAGATGAACACGACCGCACGCCGTCAGCGGTCGCAGCAGAGCTTGTGCAAGCCAAAGTCGATGTAATCGTGGTCGAGGCGAGCGAGATCGGGCTGAAGTCGGCTGTCGCGGCAGCACCCAACATCCCTATCGTCATGTATGCCAACAATTACGACCCCATAGAACGTGGGTACGTGAAGAGTCTCAGATCGCCGGGCGGCAGTATCACGGGCGTGTTCACTCGCCAGCCGGAATTGGCGGAGAAGCAGGTCGAATTGTTGACACAGGCCTTTCCGACGGCGAATCGGGTGGCATTGTTCTGGAATACCGAATCCAGTGAGCAGCTCAATGCAGCACAGCAACGGGCAAAGTTGTTGGGCCTGAGTGTGACTTCAGTACAGCTCCGGCATTTCCCTGATGACATCGGCCCGGCCTTCCGTACCCTTGGCGAGAGTGGCGCGCAAATGCTCCTTGTCTTATCCAGCCCGGTGTTCGCGCGATACAGGTCACAAATTATCGAACTCGCAATCCGTGATCGTCTCCCCACGATGTTTATCTTCAAAGCCTACGTCATCGCCGGAGGGCTCATGTCGTATGGCGCAAATCGCTCCGCAAACATCCGCTTATTGGCCACGTATGCCGCCAAAGTCCTCAAGGGCGCAAAACCCGCTAATCTGCCAATCGAGCAGCCGACCACATACGAGTTGGTCGTCAATCTGAAAACGGCCAAGGCAATCGGCATTGAAATCCCGACCGCGCTCCTGTTGCGCGCCGACGAGGTCATCGAATGAAGCGGCGCGAGTTCATCACGTTTCTCGGCGGCGCTGCGGTGGGTTGGCCGCTCGCGGCGCGCGCGCAGCAGCCCGGTCGAGTGTGTCGGACCCCTCGCGTGGGCATCCTCAATTACGCTGCGGCCCGGGATCAGCGCGTCGATGAGTTCCGTAATGCACTGGTCGCCCGCGCCGACGAGGTGATCGAATGAATTGCAACGGGGCGGCGCGGACCCGAATTCTGACGGTTCGGCGTGAACCTCGGTGATCGCAAGCGGTGGTGCACGGCGCAAGGCCTACCCTATCTCGAAGGCGACCCCGACATTGTTGCCTACCATGATGTGTCGAAGTCCTGCATTCATCGCCGAGGTGGAGGGAGCCTCGTTAGGCCAACCGGAGCAGAAACGGTACAAGGCGATTGGCCAGGTGGTGCGGACGGTGAGCCATCTGCCGAGAGGGTGGCGGTGCCACGTCATCGTCGTGGTCTATGGCGACAAGATCGCCAACATCTTCTTACGGGCGATAGCGCTCGAACGGCTTGATATCGCCGGACTTGATCTCCACGACGATCACGCTGCAGACCGATGTCTGTTCGGAGCCTCGTGGATGGCCGGATCGGCGGATTGGAGTGTGGACGCTGAGAGGCCCACCGGGACTGAGCATGCTGTGTCGTAAGGTTACGAGAGCCGAAGGTGCCTCAGAGGCGATCGGTCCATTTGCCGATTTCGACGAGGATTTCATCGAGCGTGGGTTTGCCGGCGTAATAGAGAGCGCTCGTCGCGTTGTATGCCTTTTCGCAGGCAGCGCGCGTTTCGGCGTGCGTCTCGACAAAGGTGTAGCGTGGGTCGTAGCACGGGACCGCCTTGGCGCGGTTGTCGATGATTTCGATCTTGGAAGCGGCATAGTCATAGGCCCAGGAGCTGATGTCCATGGCCGTATTCGGCGTTACGGTGTCAAAGCCGGCTTCGAGCAAAACGCCTTCTCGCAGGTCCTCAACTTTCGGCATGATGCTGTTGCACGTGAGGCGGATGCCACCACTGAATAAATGCGTACCGTCGAAGGTGGTATCGCGCGCCACCTTCTCGATGCCGTTGATGTGGATGGTTTTCGTAAGCCATTCCTAGAATTTCCGGCGGCTTCGACATGCGGGTGCTTGGTGTGATTACGCCCGGTCTTCACGTGCAGTTCGGGCGGCTCGATCCGTATGTCG